>NZ_JGZU01000008.1 GCF_000741765.1 Bifidobacterium tsurumiense | reverse complement strand
GTGGCATTCGGGGCAAAGTGGGTTCTCATACCATTCAGACAACCACATTCAAACGGCTCCCAGGCCTTGCCCCGCAACGCGCCACGTCCCGTTCCGGACACACATTCTGGCCGACCTCGAAAGTCCCCACCGCCACATTCAAACACCTCTCAGACCTTGCAGCACAAGGCATGAGAGGCGATTTCAGACACACATTCTGGCCAATAACCCTGAAGTCTGCCAATTCGATAGCATCGAAATATATGGCGAAATATTCGTGAATCGATACCAGTGGGAGAGCGGTGAAGATGGCAGAAAACGAGATCTCACACGAACGTACGGCTGGCAGCGAGCCAATTGCGCTCGTTATTTCCGTTTTCATCCTCGGGGCACTGGCCGGCCTGGGTGCTGCTGCGTTGATGCTGATTCTCGAAGGTATTGGTGACGGGGCTCAGTGGTTGTCAAACCTCGCAGTCGAAAACGGTTTTGGCACGGTTTCACTCTGGCGATTGGTGTTTGTGGTCGCCGCAGCCTTGATTGCTGGATGCGTGTGGTGGAAATTGCGAACGCGCACGAAACGAGTCCCATCGGTTGCTCAAGCCGTGCAAGGCGCCATTATGCCAGTATGGCAGAGCATAACCCATGTGTTATTGCAGATTCTCATTGTCGGTACCGGTTCGTCCATCGGCAGGGAAGTGGCGCCTCGAGAATTGGGCGCCTTGCTCGCACAACGCTACTGTGCTCTGCTCAAGCTTGATGCCGCAACGACCAAAATGCTGGTTGCGGTTACGGCGGCAGCTGGTTTGGCTGGTGTCTACGATGCGCCTTTGGCAGGAACGATGTTCGCGGTGGAAATCCTCCTTGCCGATATTCGCATTCGCACAGTAGGGGTGGCTCTCGGAGCTTCGGCGACCGCGGCATTCGTTGCTGACAGCATAACCGGACGTCACGCATATTATGATGTCGCGGCTTGGCAGAACGCATTAGGCGGACAATTCCCCGTACCAGCCAATGTCACCGCTTTCGCAGTGATATGTGGCATTGTCTGCGGTTTTTTGGGTGCATGGTTCCGCATCCTGTCATCATGGGCCGGCAAGCATAAGCCACAAGGCGTTGGTATTGTATGGGCAATGCCGCTTGCGGCGCTGTGCACCGGCCTGGTGGCTATCTGGATGCCGCAGGTCATGGGTAATGGCCAGAAAGTGGCGCAGTCCATATTTAACACCTCGCTATTGCCGCAACTGGGCGGAATTTCAGTGCCATTCGTGGTACTGATCCTTATGCTGGCCAAGGCTGTGCTGACGATAGCGACGATCAGATCCGGTGCTTCCGGCGGCGTATTGCAGCCCGGGATTGCCGTGGGTGCGTGTGCAGGAGCTTTGCTCGGCTTGGTTTGGATGCTCGTTTTTCCAGGAACGAGTTTGTCCATATTCGTGTTTATTGGCGCAGCCGCATTGTTATCGGCATCTCAGCAAGCCCCGCTGATGGCATTGTTCTTGGTCATGGAATTGACGGAGTCGCCTATTGCCTTGGCAGTTCCAGCCGGTGTGGCGGTTATGATGTCCGTCATGGTTTCAGGCCTCGTACTCAAAACATATTCTCGCAGTTAGCGCAAAGATGGAATGAGTCGCTTCAAAGCGGTATTGTTCATCGTGTACCGATTGTTTGTAAGGAGATATGGTGGCAGATTTTCTGACATCCTCGCCGAAGATGGCCGATGGCGAAATGCCTTCGATGGGCGATCCCATTTTTAACCGGCTGCTCAAGGACCGTATCATTTGGATGGGCGAAGAGGTTAAGGACGATATGGCCAACCGCATTTGCGCGCAGATGCTGATGCTGGCCGCAGAAGACCCCAAAAAGGATATCTGGCTGTACATTAATTCACCGGGCGGTTCCATCACCGCAGGTATGGCCATTTATGACACGATGCAGTTGATCGAACCTGATGTGGCAACTGTTGCCGTTGGCATGGCGGCTTCGATGGGTCAGTTCTTGCTGAGTTCGGGAACGCCTGGCAAGAGGTTCATTACCTCTCATGCCCGTGTCCTGATGCATCAGCCTTCTGGTGGCGTCGGCGGAACGGCCACGGATGTGCGCATCAATGCAGAGCTCATCATGGATATGAAGAAGACCCTCTCGGAGTTGACCGCTCAGCAGACCGGCCACACTATCGAAGAGATCTATCGTGACAACGAATATGACCACTGGTTCACCGCACAGCAGGCATTGGAATACGGCTTCGTCGACAAGATCGTCACCACGCCAGGAACGATGAACACCAAGGAACAGGCGTAAGGAGGGTAGCAATGGCAAGTGAAGAAGCACGTTTTGTCGCCCGTGCCGAACGTTTGGCGGGACCTCGTGGAATAAGCGGCATGCAGGCACAGAACCGTTATGTGTTGCCGCAATTCAGCGAGCGTACCCCGTATGGCATGAAGACCCAGGACCCGTACACCAAGTTGTTTGAGGACCGTATCATCTTCATGGGTGTGCAGGTGGATGACACCTCCGCCGATGACATTATGGCGCAGCTGTTGGTTTTGGAAAGCCAGGATCCTGACCGTGACGTCATGATGTATATCAATTCGCCAGGTGGTTCCATGACTGCTATGACGGCCATTTACGACACGATGCAATACATCAAGCCTGATGTGCAGACGGTGTGCCTAGGCCAGGCTGCCTCTGCCGCGGCGATTTTGCTGGCAGCAGGTAAGGCAGGCAAGCGTCTGATTCTGCCGAATGCGCGTGTTCTGATTCATCAGCCGGCTATGGGACAGGATTTCGGCAAGGCTACCGAAATCGAGATCCAGGCCAAGGAGATGCTGCGTTTGCGTGAATGGTTGGAGACGACTCTGGCCCAGCATACTGGGCAGGATATTGAGCGAATCCGCAAGGACATCGAGGTTGACACCATTCTGACCGCCGATCAGGCCAAGGAATACGGCATGGTGGACGCCGTCTTGGAGCACCGCCAGTAGTTTCAGATAAGTAGAAACTGTTGAAGATACCCCTGATGTTTCAGACATCGGGGGTATTGTCGTATCGTGGAACCGTTGTAAAGCGCGAGACCAGATGATGGTGCGCTGAGATCGACTGGATAATCCTGCGAAGTTGCAGACAGTGATGAACCGACCGGAAAGGAAGACCATGAGTAATGTGGTCAGCTATGGTGAAGAACCGCCCCGGTGTGCCTTCTGCGGAAAGACCGAACGACAGGTTCGTAAATTAGTCACAGGCCCCACTGCTGCAATATGCGATGAGTGCATCGCGTTATGTGTGGAGATCATTTCCGAAGAGCAGGGACGGGATGCCGAGAACAATGTCTTGTCTCTGCCGAGCCCTGCCGATATCTACGATTATTTGGATCGGTATGTGGTAGGCCAGCAGTCGGCGAAGAGAACGCTGTCCGTTGCCGTGTACAACCATTACAAGCGCGTCAATATGGAACAGTTGGAGGCAGCTCGCTCTCAAGACAGCACACAAGTCCGGGATATGCATGAAGACATGAGCGATCAGCTTGACAGAAGCGATTTGATGCTCAATGAAGACCTCAGTCAGGTCCAGGTAGCCAAATCCAATATTCTGCTCATGGGGCCCACAGGCGTCGGCAAGACCTATCTTGCACAGACTTTGGCCTCAGTCATGAATGTGCCTTTTGTGATCACCGATGCCACCACGCTTACCGAAGCGGGATATGTGGGAGACGATGTGGAAACCGTGCTGCAGAGGTTGCTCAAGGCCGCAGACGGCGATGTGAGCCGAGCGCAGCAGGGGATTGTATACATTGACGAGATTGACAAGATCGCTCGCAAAAGCGGTGAGAACACATCCATAACCAGAGATGTCAGCGGTGAGGGCGTGCAACAGGCCTTGCTGAAAATACTCGAGGGAACCGTGGCATCGGTGCCATTGGATGGCACACGAAAACACAGGGATCAGGAATCGGTGAATATCGATACCCGAGGCATCCTGTTCATATGCGGAGGGGCTTTTGTCGGATTGGCTGATATCGTTGCGCAACGATTAGGCCGCCATGAAAGCGGATTCGGTGCGGCATGGCGCACACAGGATGTCGATCCGAAGGAGTTGCTTGCACAGACCACCCCAGATGATCTGGCTCAGTTTGGATTATTGCCCGAATTCATCGGCAGATTACCTGTTTTCAGCGTTCTCGAGGAGCTCGATGAGCGCGATTTGGCAGAAGTGCTCACCCGGCCAGCGAATTCATTGGTCAGGCAATATATGAAACTGTTTGCAGTCGATGGCGTCAAGCTCTCGTTTACGCAGGAAGCCGTGGATGCCATCGCCCACACGGCAATAGAACAGGGAACCGGCGCTCGTGGTCTTCGTTCGATTATTGAACGAACATTGGAGGAAACCATGTTCCACCTGCCGCAAATGGAAGATGTTGACGAGGTTATTGTCGATGCTTCATCGGTGCGTGGGGAGGGAACGCCAAAGCTGGTCTCCAATGAATGGCCAAGGCGGGTCGCCTAACGCGCATGAGGATGCCGGACGATTCCGACTGTGGCTGAATGTGCGTGGTGGCAAAGATTCCATCAGTATTCAAGACAAATAGCGTATAGATGGCGATTCATGCGGATTGACACGCACCGATAGCATGCACTTCTTGCCATTATGGTTTTCGATAAAACCGCTGAGCGCTTCCCATGAGACGGTTTTCTTGGATTGATGTAGCCGCTCAGTGCATGGTGAGTGCGTCGTCATTGGGCCACGCCGAAATATAGGCATCGATAACAGGCTGCAATCGCTGCTTTTCCGATATCAGATATGTGAGATACAAGGGGAGAATCGCCTCTGCATCTGTGATTCTTAGCCGCCGGCGTGAAGTATTGCGAACAATGCCAGTCGATAGGTTTGTGGAGAAGTGGGCGAGTGTTGAGTTGTCGATTATCTCCAGGAAATCATCCCTGTCGTTTTGACTGATGAATTTTGCGTGAGGAATGTTGCGCTCGATCACGGTCTGCCACTGACCAAGACCGGTGAGCACAAGAAATCGCAGATGGTTGAGCTCTTCGAAGGTTACTGTGCCCTTGTCTGCCGGGAGGAGTTTTGCATCCACATGAGCGCAGAGATATTCCTCTCCGATATAAAAGGATTCGATTGTGTCGGTAAAAATCTCTTCTGTGGTGAATACTGCAGAATACCGATATGTCATCAAGGCTTGTCCCACTTCATTGTGTTCGAGTAAATCGTTGTCGATATGAGGAAGTTCCGGATTGTGTGCAGTGAAGAAGAGCGCCGGTCCGGGAGCGGTCGCCGCCAGCAGGATATGATGCTGGCCGAAATTGTATTGCTGGATCTCCTGTATGCATTGATGCTGGGCATCGAGCAGTTCTCTCGCACGCTGTGCTGCGAGCCTTCCTGTCGTGTTTAGTTCGATTTTATTGGCCGACCGATTGAAGAGTTTGACACCTATATCGTCTTCAAGTTTCTGCAGATTTCGCGTAACGGTCGGTTGAGAAATCATGAGCTCATCTGCAGCGCCTTGCACTGTTTCGTTGTCGGCATAAGCCACGAGTGTTTCGAGCAGACGATTATCGAAATACATCTCTATTCATCCTTGAAAATGGTTGATTTTGCAAGCGCAATCAATAGCATACGCAATATGAATACTACCTTTCGTTGTGGGTAATGTACAGGGCAGCGTTGCGGATCTAATCTCGAAATCACCAAATAACGAAAGGAACAACAATGGAATTCGTAACACTTAATAACGGTGTCAAGATGCCAATGGTCGGATTCGGTGTATTCCAAATTCAGGATGCCGATACCACCGAAAAGGCAGTTGCAGAGGCATTGCGCACAGGATACCGTCTTATCGATACCGCGGAGGCGTATGGCAATGAAGAAGCCGTGGGCAAGGCAATACGAAATTCGGGGATACCTCGTGAAGAGATCTTCGTCACCACCAAGGTCTTCATCAACCATATGAGCTACGAGGGCGCAAAGGAAGCCTTCAACGAATCATTGAGAAAGCTCGGTCTGGATTACATCGATCTGTATCTGCTTCACCAGCCGGTAGGGGATACCTTCGGGGCATGGCGAGCCTTGGAAGAGCTGTACAAGGCAGGGAAGATCCGCGCGATTGGTGTCTCCAATTTCAAAGAAGATCAGATCGCAAACCTTTCGATTTTCAATGATGTCGTCCCTGCGGTGAACCAAATCGAGCTCCACGTGTTCCATCAGAAAGAGGAACAGCAGGCATACCAGACATCCAAGGGAATCGTGACCGAGAGCTGGGGAGCCTTTGCAGAGGGCCACAACAATGTCTTCAGCAATCCAGTTCTGGTTGATATCGCCCAAAAGCACGGCAAGACCGTGGCGCAGGTCATGCTCCGCTGGCAGCTTCAGCGCGGGGTTGTGTCCCTTTCGAAGTCTGCAAATCCGGAGCGAGTACGTCAGAACTTCGACATCTTCGACTTTGAGCTCAGCGAAGACGATATGAACCACATCAAGACATTGGATACCAAGACTTCGGTCTTTGCGGATCATCATGAAGCTTCAACTGTGGAATTGCTCGCTGGATTCGTCTTCAAGAAATTCTAGAAGGCGTTGTAACACATCTTTCTATTCATCGATGGCAGGCAACAATTAAGGACTTCAAATGCGTAATCGTACAAGGCTTTCATATCTTGCCGCATTGCTGGTCTCATCGCTATTTGTTGCCTGCTCTGCACCTCAGACATCACAGACTGCACAATCTCAGGAGGACAATACGAATACACAGTCTCAATCCGAAGAACTCATGAATCCTTCGCGTATCAACGCACCTCAAGTTGGAATACCAGATGCGCAGTGGAATCAGAGCAGAGGGACCGTTTCGGATGGCAATGATACCAATGCTGACAATGATCCGACTCTCATCCTGACAGGTAAAAGCTCAGATATCATAATTTATTTCTCTCGCTCAGGCTCGACAGAATTACTGGCAAGCAAGATTCAAAATCAACTTCGTGCCGATGCGTTGGAAATAGTGGTGAAGGATCCATATAGCTCGAACTATTACGACACTGTGGAGCGAGCCAATGGTGAACGTGAAGAGGAAGACGATCCTGAACTCAATATGGATGTTCCGGATTTATCGGCCTATCAGCACGTATATCTGGGATATCCGATCTGGGGAATGACCTTGGCGGAACCGATGGCCAGCTTTCTGGAAGAATATGGAAGACTGCTGAGTGGCAAAACCATTTCGCCGTTCTCCACCAATGGTAGCTATGGAATCGGGGCAAGTGTTCAACGCATCCAGCGTATCCTTGGCGACCAAGGTGTTCAGGCAGATATCACCGAGGCCTACACCATTCAAGGCAATAGAGTGAATGAAGCTGATAGCAGCCTTAAGCAGTGGCTTGACGCGGTGAAATAGTTGCAGCATACTGTGACTGGCCTGTGCTTCGGTTTGGATTATGTCGATTGTTCAGAACCTGCATTGTGCTTGGTCATGACATTCATTTACGGTGTTCGGCATGCCGGTGGCAGTGCTCGTGAGACATAACAACTTCAAGATTTCGAATTTCAAGGAATCAATAAATATCAGAAAGGTCAATTGTGACGAATCTACTCATACTGGGTGCGAACGGACAGATCGCACGATTGGTTGCACAACGATTGCTGAAGGAGAATGAGGATATTAACCTCACCTTGTATCTGAGAAATAGTTCTCGTGTTTCAGACCTGGCCAAGGACCCGCGTGTACGCGTCGTGGACGGCGATATCCATGACGAGGCGACACTTGAAAAGGCTATGCAAGGTCAGGATATTGTGTTCGTATCTCCTGTGGATCACGATGTGACCAACCGACAGACGCGTGTTGTCATTTCTGCGATGAACAAAGCTGGGTTGAGCCGAGTCGTCAGCGCGAATATCGGTGGAATCTATGACGAGGTTGATGGCGAATTCGGTCGATGGAATAAAGAAACCGTGACGCAGGCTGCAATAGATAATTGCCTTGGATCTGCTCAACTGTATGAGCAATCGGGATTGGATTACACCATTCTTCGCATTCCGTGGCTCAACGACTGCGATGAGGTTGATTATGTCATAACGTATAAAGGCGAGAAATACATCGGAGTCTCGGGATCTCGCAAAAGCATCGCCGATGTGGTTATTCGCATTGTCGATGACCCGAGCTTCCTTGTGAAGGACAGCGTCGGCATCGCCAATGCCGCGACTGAGGGCAGCGATCGACCTGTGTATTAAGGTCGTGCGGTCTGCCGCGTCTTATGGGAGTTGTGCGGCTCCGGCAGAGATCGGTCGAAGTTGCACAAGCCGTGCGGTGGCGTTTGTAGGGCACTCAACTGAGCATTAAAAAACCCTGAAGGCAATGTCTTCAGGGGATCTCTGTGCGCCAGACAGGATTCGAACCTGCAACCTGCTGATCCGTAGTCAGCTGCTCTAATCCATTGGGCTACTGGCGCATGTTTTCCGTCATCTCGCTTCTCAGTGAGGAGCTCGTTTCCGGCAACTCGTATAAACTACCTCAAGCTCCTCCCAAGCGCAAGAATCGGCGTGTCGTATTCGTCGGATGTCGGTCATGAGGTGGTGCATTTGGCAGGATTCTTGTTCGAGGAATACGGCATTTCATATACGAAGTCCCAGTCTCGATGCCGCTTTGTACAATTGCAATTTGTTGCGGTGCGAGAGACGTTCCGCAGGATAAGGATTTGGGAATCAATCGATGGTAATCGCGCGTAAAACCGGCACAGTAATCAAGCACGTGGCTGCATCTGAACGAGCTGCAGGATTGATCATGCTGGGGTGCGCCATTTTGGGTTTGGTGCTGGCCAATATGCCTGCAACTTCCCATGGATTTGAAGTGTTGGAACAGTGGGTTTTGGGAATCCCAGGCACCAATATCCAGCTGCCGGTCGGGCATTGGGCTCAGGATGGCCTGCTTACCGTATTCTTCCTGGCAGTTGGGTTGGATCTGAAACTGGAACTGACCGGTGGTTCCCTGGCCAATCCCAAAGCAGCTGCCGTACCGATGCTATGCGCCGTCGGAGGGATGATGGTGCCCCCGGTGCTTTTCGTCAGTGTGATGACCATATTCGCGTTTGCGCCCGGCTCGCAGGCGGGCATGGTGCATTTGGCGTCAGGAGCTGATGTGCCGCTTTCCGAGGCAATTTCCGGATGGGCCGTGCCCACTGCCACCGATATTGCTTTTTCTTTGGCCGTGCTGGCATTATTTGCCAAAGCGTTGCCTATTTCCATCCGTGCATTCCTTATGACCTTGGCGACTGTGGATGATCTGCTGGCAATTATTGTCATCGCGGTATTCTTCTCGGCATTGAACAGCGTATGGTGGTTCGTGGGTTTGGTGGTATGCGCCGTAATATGGGCATTCGTTATTCGTATGCCGCGCGTTCCCTGGCCTATTGCCGTGCTCGTGGGAGTTCTGGCTTGGGTGTGCATGCTGGAATTCGGCGTGCATCCGACGCTGTCCGGTGTGGTTCTGGGGCTGTTGACGCCTGCGCAATTGATTCACGGCGAAACCAAGCCTCGTGCGCAACGATATCTCAACGGTGTTCAGCCGTGGTCCGCATTGGTGGCTTTGCCGGTATTTGCGTTTTTCGCCACAGGCGTTCGGATCGAGACATTCAGCTTGCAACTATTCGGTTCTCCCATTGTTATCGCCCTCATTGTTGCTTTGGTGATAGGCAAGCCTCTGGGAATTCTGATCACCGCATGGATCAGCACTCATGTAGGCAGACTTGCGATGCCTCGCGGTGTGCGCGTGCGTGATATCATCCCCACAGCATTCGCCTGCGGTATTGGATTTACAGTTTCCTTCCTCATCGCTTCTCTGGCATTCCATAACCCCGAATTATCGGCTGAAAGCCGTATCGGCGTATTGACGGCATCGCTTATCGCAGCGGTGCTTTCTGGGATTTTGCTTTCTGTGCAGAGCAAACGAATCCAAGCGGAAAACGAATGACGCTCAATCGGTGTGGCTTTCAATGCATTCGTACAGGATGAAATCCGGAATATGTGACTGCCTATTGTCGATTTCCCATATTCCGATGCGCTAGGCTGGGGTGGGCAGGTTATCGATCGTCAGGAGGGAGCGCAATATGGCCAAAGAAGAGGCAGACAAGTACAGTATGGAAAATGGCGGTTCAGACGAATCGGCTACGGTTGGCTCTCAGCGTGCAGACGAACAAGATAGCGGTGTTGCATCTGATGCACAATTCATGACGAGCGGCTTTGATGCGAATGGCAGCGATTCTTCTCCTTTGGGCAAGGCATATCAGCAGGGTCCCATCATTATGCGCGGATCCATGATCCCCAAGGATAATTCGACCGCTAATCTGCTCAAATCCGGACAGGAAGCTGATTGGCTGCATATGGATCCGTGGCGTGTTTTGCGCATCCAGTCTGAATTCGTTGATGGATTCGGCGCATTGGCAGAACTTGGTCCTGCCGTAAGTGTGTTCGGCTCGGCGCGTAGCCATGAAAGAACGGCGGAATACCAAGCGGCAACGCGTATGGGTGAGAGCATAGCGCAGCGTGGGATTGCGGTGATTACCGGTGGCGGTCCGGGAATTATGGAAGCGGCAAACAGGGGAGCGGCACTGGCAGGCGGCAAATCAGTTGGTCTGGGAATCGAGCTGCCGCATGAGCAGGGATTGAATCAGTGGGTGAATCTCGGCATCAGTTTCAGATACTTCTTTGTGCGCAAAACGATGTTTGTCAAGTATTCATCCGGAGTGATCATATGTCCTGGCGGCTTCGGGACTTTGGATGAAATGTTCGAATTGTTGACACTCGTGCAGACACACAAGGTTACCGTCATGCCTGTGGTGCTCTTCGGCAGGGATTATTGGCAGGGGTTGCTGGATTGGTTGACTGGCACTGCTCAGGCCAAGGGGATGATTTCCCCGCTCGATCCCGATCTGGTAACCGTTACCGATGATCCGGAGGAGGCGGTGCGGGTTGCATGCAGTGGGATTGATTGGCAACACAACGCGGATGCATAAAAGATAGTCGCAGACTATACGTGGTTTCGATGCGCAACGTTCGCAAGGCGATGCGTCCGCAAGAGTGAGCGCGATCGAGCGCATGAATCAGGTAAGGAATAACCGCATTGCATTATGGTGATTGCTGGTATTGCGGTTCAGATAAACCATGGGCCTTGGTTACGTGATTAATACACATCCAAGGCCCCACGGGATTGTTGAATTATTGTTTTGCTGCGAGCAACAAGCCTGTCCCCACAGGAATCAGCGCTGTGCGGAACCGTTCATCGGATTGCACTTCATCGAGAAGATTGCGCATTGCTTGGGCCTTGTTACTGCGATCAGCGGGATTGAGAATGCCGCCATTCGAGTCGGGAGCGTCCATGGCCAAGACATCGGTAAATACGATTACGCCATGGTCATTGAGCAGTCTTGGGGCCTGTTCAAATGTGCTGGCATAGTTCGCAGCATCGCCGCACACCACAATGAGATCATACATTTCCGCATTCAAACGGGGGAGGAACACTCCTGCCTCTGCATTCACCGCGCGTAACGTGGTTTGGGTGCGATCCGATAGATTGTTGAATGTTTTCCTGATCAATGCAATGCCTTGAGAAGATGAATCAACTGCAGTCACCTGCCCTTTGCCGTCCAAAGCATCAATCAGTTGCAACGTTTCCACAATGGAGCCTGTGCCCACTGCAATAACCGAGGAAGCCCCAAGCATACGCAGCAATAGACCTAGGAATTCGGCTTGAGCTGCCGATCCTTGGGGCATTGCAGCTTCTTCTGCTTCTTGCCTTACTCGAGCCGACTGCATTGTTTGGCGCGAAAAGGCATGATCTTCAATGAATTCCCATGCCTTGGCAACATTCATATACGACGATTTATCCATATTTCCTACTTTAGTGGCAACGCTGGGTAAGTAACGCAATCCAACGATGGCGTGATGGCGCAGTGATGTTGCTATCGCTCTCTTACTTGTGCGATCAGCTGCCAGATCTCTTCGCCCACATCGATACCCTTGGGGCATTGTCGCGAGCACGCACGTACTGACTGGCATGCTGCTATGCCGTCGGCGGTGTCTATGGCGTCCATACGGGCATCTGTGGCCCGATCGCGGGAGTCATTGATGAACCGTGAGGCATTCACCAGCGCGGCGGGGCCAATGAACGCATCTCCTCCTGCGAATACAGGGCAGCTGCCTTCGCAAACGCCGCAGGCAATGCAATTGCTCAGAACCTCATATTTGGCAAGCTGGTCCGGACGTTGCAAATATTCGAACACGTCGACCTTGCCTTCATCGGTGGTTGCCAGCACTCCGTCTGCTTGGAGATAGGGCTTGAGTTTGATGATCTGTTCCAACATGGAATCAATGTCGGCAATCAAATCCCTTTGCACTGGGAAACCAGGCAAAGCGGACAAGGATATAACGCCCCAGTCTCCTTGGTCAGAAGAGGGAGCGGAGGATGCTGAAGAGTCTCCTGATTGCGATACCGGGGTTTTCGAGGGATCCGAGGGAGACGATGCGGATTCGAGAGCCGCTTCGATATCGTCGGTTCTGACTCCTGTGCGCCGGAACGCATTCTCTTGGGGCTTTTGAGGTTGTATGGCCCATTGTTCAACGGTTGCGGTGCATAGCAAAGCAGGTGTGCCGTTGATTGAAACCGCGTCAGATCCGCACATGCCGTGTCCGCAGGAGTAGCGGAATGCCAAAGTGGGATCCATGGTGCGCTTGATATTCAGCAAGCAGTCGAGAATGGTGTCCTGACCGCTGGCCTGCACGACATAATCCTGGGTCCACTGCTTGCCTCGAGGTTTTCTCCTGCTCGATGAGGATGAACCGCCAAACGGAGAACGAGTTTTCGTGAATGGGCTGGATGAGCGACCACGCTCGCGTTCTGGGCGAGGAGTGAATCGTGAAACCCTGATTGTCACTGTTGCAGTCCCAATACCAGATGCCATAAGAGTGCCTTTCCGGGCTGTCGCCTATGCAATGCGGCAAGCCGTTCAAATGAATTAGTATATGCGAGCCTGTGGAGGCATGTCGACGATATGCACTGGCTGCCAACTGATATTGTGTGTCGCGTCGATCATGGAGTGTGCAAGGAATGAGGCATCGTTTCTCTGTGGGAAATCCAGACGTTGCAGCGAGCCTCGGGATTCTTGCCGTGCATCGGTGGCGTGCAGCATAGCCGTTGCCAATGCGGCGAGATTGCGAACCTCCCAGATTGCAGTGATTTCCTGATTGTATTGAGCGGTGTTGCTGTGGGCGTGCAACTGTTGAGCGGCGGTCGAGAAATCCTGCTCAAGAGTGGATAATGCCTGTTCAAGCGATGCATGAGAGCAGCGGACAGCGGCTGCACGTTCCATAATTGATCCGAGTTGAGCCAATAACCCGTATGCATTGATATCGGATGCGGTCGTGTCATCCGATGCGCTGGAATCGGTGCCGTCTTCATTGCCGGCGACGGTGGATTCCGTCGCATTAAGCAGGGTGTTCAGATCAACTTTGCGTTGAGCTGCTGCTTCTGCCACGGCATCGCGGTATTCACTATCGGATGCCTGTGTCTTGTCGCGAGAGGCGTCATTCTCGCCTATGGAATCTTCGTTGAAGGTTTCAGCGATTCTTTCGGCGAGTGTGCGCCCCGCGCGTTCGCCGAACAGACACGCATCAAGCAGAGAATTGCCGCCGAGTCGATTGGCTCCATGCACGCTTACGCAAGAGCATTCGCCGGCTGCAAACAGGCCTTGGACACGCTGACGCTCATCGCCGATCCATCGATATACCTCGCCATTCAATGAGATTGGGATGCCCCCCATGGTGTAATGCGCGGTCGGTTTGACCGGCACCCAATTCTTGCTGGGGTCGATATTGGCATACATGCGTATCGTTTCGCATACCTGGGGCAGTGCTTTTTCCATATGATCCGCAGCGATGCCGGTCATATCAAGCCATACGCAGTCCTTCGGGCCTTCGGGATCCTTGGGGTCCGCCACACCTCGTCCTGCGTCGATCTCAGCCATAATCGATCTGCTGACAATGTCTCGTGCCGCAAGATCGCGGTGTTCCGGTGCGTAGCGCTGCATGAACGCCTCGCCTTCGCTATTGCGCAGAATGCCGCCTTCAGCGCGAGAAGCCTCGGAGAGCAGAATGCCGGTGTGCGCCAAACCAGTGGGATGGAATTGCATGAATTCGATGTCTTCGAGTTGCAACCCAGCAGCCAAAGCCAATGCCATGCCGTCTCCGGTCAGATCCCATGAATTCGAAGTGGTATGGAACAGACGGCCTGCACCTCCTGTGGCGAGGAGCACATTATGAGCATGAATTGCGTGAACGTTGCCGCTGTGGGTGTCGAATGCCACGACACCGCAGACAGCGGATCTGGTATCGTCCAATACAAGATCGGTGACATACCATTCTTCTGCGAATTCCACACCTTGTGATGCGCATTGCTGCCAGAGGGTGTGCAGTATTTGGTGGCCGATCCTGTCGGCTGAATACGCGGCTCGTTTTACTGGATTTTTGCCATATTCAGCGGTGTGTCCGCCGAATCGACGCTGGGCGATATGACCATCCTCGGTACGGGAGAAGGCTACGCCGGAGCGTTCCAGATTGATGACCGTCTGTGGCGCATATTGTGCGAGAATCCGGGCGGCATCCTGATCGACCAGCCAATCGCCACCTTTGATTGTGTCGAAATAATGCCAGTGCCAATCGTCGTGTTCCATATTGCCCAGGCTGGCTGCAATGCCACCTTCTGCGGAACCGGTATGAGATCGCAGTGACTGCAGCTTGGAAATAACCAATAGCTTAGGCTTATTTCCCTGTGCTTGCATTGATGCGAATTCTTCAGATCTCAGCATTCCCAAGGCTGCCGACAATCCGGCTGCTCCAGCGCCGACAATAACCGCGTCGTACATCTCTTCTACACGCTTCGGATTCATACCCTCGATTTTCGCACAGGGTAGGACGAATGTGTGCTCCAGGATTGTCTGTGATGCACTTGGTTGCGGTAGCTTTCGCAAGTGCTGCAGCTTATCGTCGGCACGATGTCGTGATGCGACGTGGTGAGGTGAATCATATTCCGTCCTTTGTTTTGAGGCGGCATAATGGATGCATGACCGGTGCATTCAATGCGAGAGTTTATGAAGTGGTGAAATCCATCCCCAAAGGCCAAGTGGCTACGTATGGCCAAGTCGCGGCGTTGGCAGGAAATCCTCGAAATGCGCGTTTTGTTGGATTTGCCTTGCATGCCAATCCCAAACCAGGGGTCATTCCTTGCCATCGGGTCGTATTCCGTGACGGTTCGCTGGCGCCGGGTTTCGCCTTCGGCGGTCCTGATCGGCAGCGGCAACTACTTGAGGAGGAAGGCGTGCGTTTCCTCCCTCCACAAGCTGGGCAATCCGGCGATGAGGGGTGGAGGGTCGATCTGGACCATTGCCAGTGGCAGCAGTGACCCTTGTATGGGGTTGAGCAAAGTGTGGTTGAGTGAAGTGTGGTTCCTGCGATGCCGTTTGGCGTTCATTCATATGGCTGCATCGTTGAACTGGATTGAATGCGACGCTTCGATTTCGGCATGATATGCGGTATGGTGTCTTCTCACACCGCGCATCGTGCTGTACTGCTCATTGTGCTGTCCTGCTTTCACGCCGTACTGCTTATCCTGAACTTTGCTCATCGGCAATACTGGGCATCACACAATATCCCACATCGCGCTACGCACACAGCTCATCAAGCCGTTACGCATCGCGCAACATTTCTCATCGCGTAACCTCGCGATTTGGTGTATGGACTCTTTGCAATTGTCCATTATTCAGCAAGAGAGTGCCATCCAGTTCCATCAAGGCGATGGTGTGACGCGCGGCGCTCGCGATCGTGTCATGTGGTGGAGTTTCGGCGAGGGACTTCGTATTGGACATCGAGCCCAGCATCATAAGCACTGCATCGATACTGGCTGGGATGTGTTGATTGTTGCATGATCTGATGGCTTGCAGGATAAGCGCTTCCATATCGGGTGCATGGGAATTATCGGGCATATGGTTCTGAGCATTGCCTTCGGGACCGGAATCGCCGCTTTCGGTATCACCCCTGTCAGCAATGGTTCGCTTTGCATGACTCTTGTGATGCTGCTCGATTGAACTTGTTGATGCGCTTTGGTGTGATGCATGTTCTGAAGCGGGAAAGGTGGCATTTTTCGTGATGCATCTGGGAAGTTGCGCCCTTTGATCGAGTGCAGGGGCGTCAATCGGTGAGGTCGAATTGCTTTCAGCATGATCGTCGTCGAGCGCATCATTGATGTTTTCGATGCGATCCAGCAATATGGCTTTGCCATCATGAACGAGTCGATTGCATCCCGCATTGTGGGGCATATCAATATTGCCGGGAATTGCGTAGACCTTGCGATTGAGCTCATTCGCCCAGCCTGCGGTATTGATGGCGCCAGAACGCAAACGTGCTTGTGAGACCACGACAGCGCTCGCCATGGAAGCGATTATGCGATTGCGGAGGAGGAAACGGCGTGCCTGTGGAATAGTGCCAGGACACATTTCGCTGAGCAAAGCACCGCCGTGTTCCACTATTGCATCGAATAATCGCAGATTGCTCTTCGGACCAATATGGTTCAATCCACCGGCAAACACCGCAATCGTCGCTCCTGCCTGGGAGCCATAATCCTCTTGTGCCGCTATCGTTCCCCAATGCGCTGCGGCATCCGAACCAAGGGCCCCTCCGGAAATAATGGTATGACCGTTCTTCGAAGCTTCAAAGGCCAGTGCTCTTGCGGTGGTATGCCCGTAAGTGTTGACTCCGCGGGATCCCACAATTGCCAATGGCGAGGAACATGCGTTGAGTGCTCTGGGATAGCCTCGTCCCCATAGACATAACGGTGGAGCCCAGTCGCCGCGTAAGGATAGATCCTGAAGCGAGGCTGGCCACAGAGCGCTGTGAGGGCCGATGATCCACTGTGCGCCTTCTGCGCTGATCCAATTGAGGAAGGTGTTGTCCTGCAAACGAACCGCTGTGAGGCTTCTTCTATGCCAGTTCCGCAATGAACGCATAAACGCTTGCGAGGCCTGCTTGGTTATGCGTTTGCCCCAAGTGGTCAGCCCTGCATAAAACGCCTGTTCGAGTCGTTTTACCGAATCAGGTGCCGATTGCAAGTCGTTGTCGTTTGAAGACCATGCATGCGGGATGTCGCAGATGTGCTGCAATACTGAAATGGCCGAACCGGCACCAAGCAAGGTGGCATGCATAATGGCATCCGCACCGTCCAGACAATAGGTCAGTGCCGCGCGTGCCAGTGTCTCATCGTCGGGTATCCCCACAGCATCCAATCCATACGCATCAGGGTTACTCATGTCACTCTCGTTCTCATCATGATGCCTTGGGCGACATCGTCTTCTTCAGGAGAGTTTGCTCCACGCAGGTCTGCAAGAGTCCATGCCAATCGCATGGCGCGGTCTGCTCCACGGAGGGAAAGATTGCCTGCAGATAATGCCTGATTGAGCAGTGCCACGGCCTTTCTTGATGTGTTCGTTCTCAGCCACTCACCGCTGGCTTGGGCATTGCATGACCATCCTTGGGCCGCGTATCGATCATGTGCCACTTCACGAGCGGATATTACTGCGCTACGCATCGTTTTGGTTGACAATGAACTTTGGGATTGCTGCGAAGCGATATGTTGCACAGGAAGCACATCGACCTGAATATCGATTCGATCCAGTATTGGTCCGGAAAGCCGTCCAAAATACCGGATCCGTTCTTTTTCCTTACAGGTGCAACGTTCCCCTGTGCCATATGCCATGCCGCAAAGGCAAGGATTGGCAGCCATAACGAGCTGGAACCTCGCGGGATACCATACAGTTCCTTTTGCCCGTGACAAGGCGATGATGCCTGACTCCAACGGCTCTCGCAGTGTCTGCAATGTGCGAGGGGAAAATTCAGGAGCTTCGTCCATGAACAGCACTCCTCGGTGCGCACGGGTTATGGCTCCCGGCATGGCGATGCCGCTGCCTCCGCCAACCATGGCCGCATTGGAGGCGGTGTGATGGGGTGCCTCGAATGGAGGAATGTCGGATATGCCGTATTGGGGAAGCGTGCCGCATAACGATCGAATCGAAGCCACTTCCAATTGCTCCCGCTCGGTGAGAGGACACATTATTCCCGGTATGCGAGATGCCAGCATTGTCTTGCCTGAGCCTGGCGGTCCTACCATCAGGATGTGATGTCCACCGGCCGCAGCGACCTGCAATGCCCATTTGGTATGCTCCTGTCCGACCACCTCCGCCATATCAGCGGGATGAATGGTCTCCATGTCGTCCAAGACGTTGTCTGCTGTTTGAGGAGCGCTTGTGTTGATGCGGTATCGCGCCGTACCTCCCATGAGTTCAATGAGTTCGCCGACATGACGAACCATAATTGGCTCGATATCAGGAACCAATGAGGCTTCATCGCTATTGGCCTGTGGAATGATAACCGATCGGATTCCTCGATCTCTGGCATGGAGCAGTATGGGAAGCAGCCCGTGGATGGGCAGTACGCTGCCGTCAAGATTCAGCTCTCCTAGCACTAAGGTATTGGCCAAACAATCGGGTGCAATCGCATTGGCCGCACTCAACACACTGGCGGCTATGGCGAGATCATGTGAGGAACCTCGTTTGGGCAGTGATGCCGGAGACATATTCACCGTGACACGAGTATCCGGCCACTTGAACCCACTTGCCTGGCATGCGGATTTCACGCGTTCCCGCGCCTCGCTCAGGGAAGCGTCCGGCAGCCCGATTATGGAAAAATAGGGCAGTCCGGGGGAGACGAAGGCTTGTATTTGGATGATATGTGCCCTCAATCCGATTAATCCGATGGAAAGCGTTTCTCCGATCGGCATCAGAACGCCTCCTTGATATGACGAGTGCTGACCTCCTTGCGACCGACGATATTGGTGATCACATCGAAACGAAGTCCATTGTTGGAGATACGATGATCCACCTCATGGAGCCATGCTAGTGCGGCATGCCGAAGATTGGCTTGTTTATTGGATGTCACGGCTTCTTGCGGAAGTCCCTGCCGAGTGCTGCGGCGAGTTTTGACTTCGACAAACACCACGGTGTGTTTGGGATCGAGCATAATGATGTCTAATTCGCCGAAACGTGTTCTCCAGTTGCGTTCCAGCACATACCAGCCTTGCAGTTCAAGCCAAGCGGCTGCGTATCGTTCTCCGTATGCGCCAAGTTGTTTGGGGTTTTCGGCCATGCACAATTGTTGAGCAATCAGTCGGAGTTTTTCTTCGCGAGCACTCTGCGGGAGCGGACGTTCGTTGTCATAGCGTAGCCGTGCTTGATCCAGTTGGCATCTGTGCGCAGAGGGGATCTTGGTGGCTGTGGTTGTGGTGTGCATATTCATGCCACCAGTGCATCATAAGAGTTGTGTCTCTAAGAGGGTTTTCGAGGAATGTGGTCGGAGGTTTTTAAATGGCGGTGTCGGTAGGATTATGCAACCGACACCGCCATATGCAAGCAACTTGCGAAAGATTGTGAATCTTAGCGAACCAGAGTGGTCAATTCACCCAGATTGAGCTCGAAGCTGACGCCTCGCTCCTCGAAATGAGGCTGATTGCGTGTGCTTTCCATGGCGTGACGCACGAATTCGCCTGCGATATGCGCAGCATCGGCAATGCCGCGTCCTGCCATAACGGCTCCGCACAGTGCCGAAGCAAATGCGTCACCGGTGCCGTGGATCATATACGGCAGCTTCTCGTGAACCAGTTCCTGATGGCCTTCAGCATTGGCCACATAATTGCGTAACTTGCCATCATTGCGATCGATGCCCTTGAGCACCACATTCTTGGCTCCCAGCTTCAGCAGAGCATCGAGCCAGTCAGCAACCTGCTCGTCGTCGAGGTTTTGGCCAGGGTATTCACGGCCTGTCAAAATGCTGGCCTCAGTCAGATTCGGCATAAGCACGTCTGCGCCATCAGCCAAAGCTCCCATGGCATCGCAGAGTTCCTGGGTGTAGGTCGGGTACATCTTGCCTGCATCGCCCATTACTGGGTCCACCAGACGCAACGCAGTAGGATATTCGCGATACAGACGCTGAATCAATGCAACCTGTTCTGCGCTGCCCAGGAATCCGGAATAGACGCCGTCGAGTTCCACGCCCTCTTTTTGCCATGCATCCAGATAGTCGTTGAGGATATCGGTGGTGTCATGGAAGGTGAAATCCTTGTACATCGTGTGTGCGGAGAACAGTGCGGTCGGCACTGGGCACACATCGCAACCGGCTGCGGACAGAATCGGAATCGCTGCGGTGAGCGAGCACTTGCCATAACCGCACATATCGTGAACGGCAGCGACTCGTGGGATGTAAAGGGGATCGCGATCGAACAGTGTCACATCATTTGTCATGGTAAACCTTTCATACCGTTAGCTGACGGGTATGATTGCCGTCCACGGATCGCTGAGCAATGCGATGGAGCGGCAGCCACATTGCGAATCCGTCACCTGAAGTATGACTTTAGCGACATGTTAGACAACCAGCCTGTGTATGTCCGCGTAGTGGAGCGTCAACAGCGTGTCGAATTTGACCCAAGCGGAAAATCCGAGACTCGAAACATGCCGCAAACCGCGGCGGACCGCGCCTTGGTAAGGGGCTATAGAAAACCTCGATAGCTGTGAAGTTGCGAAGTCTCACGGCGGCGGCATATCGTCTCAACCAACGCCGCTGAGGCGACGGTTAGTGCAGAACACCTGATAAGGAGCCATTCATGAGCGAGCCCACCCGCAACTATCGTTTTGAAACCCTGCAGCTGCATGTCGGACAGGAGGAAGCGGATCCTGCAACCGATGCGCGTGCAGTCCCGATTTACGCCACGACCAGCTATGTCTTCCATAATTTCGATCATGCCGAAGCACGCTTCGGACTGCAGGACGCCGGCAATATCTACGGACGTCTGACCAACAGCACGCAGGGCGTTTTTGAGAGTCGTATCGCTGCTCTGGAAGGTGGCACTGCCGGTCTGGCAGTTGCATCCGGTGCGGCCGCTGTGGAATATGCGGTCCGTAATATCACGCAGAGCGGCGATCATATCGTCGCTTCAAAGAACATCTATGGTGGAACCTATAACCTGCTTCGCCACACACTGCCACGCGATGGAGTGAATACCACATTCGTGGATCCCCAAGAGCCGAAGAATTTCGAGGACGCCATTCAGGAGAACACCAAGCTGGTGTATTTTGAAACTTTCGGCAACCCCAATGCTGATCTGCCTGATTTCGAAGCGATTGCCGACATCGCCCACAAGCATCATCTGCCGGTTATCGTGGACAATACCTTCGCCACTCCATACCTGTTCCGTCCTTTGGAGCACGGAGCCGATGTGGTGGTGGAATCCGCAACCAAATTCATTGGTGGCCATGGCACCACTCTGGGCGGTGTGGTCGTCGAAGGAGGTTCATTTGATTGGAACGCAGTGCCGGGGAAGTTCCCGACGCTTACCGAGCCAGATCCTTCGTATCACGGCCTGAACTTCTTTGAAGCCCTTGGGTCCGTC
The DNA here is from genome assembly GCF_000741765.1 of Bifidobacterium tsurumiense. Taxonomy (GTDB): domain Bacteria; phylum Actinomycetota; class Actinomycetes; order Actinomycetales; family Bifidobacteriaceae; genus Bifidobacterium; species Bifidobacterium tsurumiense. Next base: position 32,326 of record NZ_JGZU01000008.1, on the reverse strand, counting down.
GCCTTTGTCACTCGTATCCGTGCCATTCTGCTGCGCGATACCGGCGCAACAATCTCTCCGTTCGCCGCATTCCTGTTGTTGCAGGGCACTGAGACGCTGTCTCTCCGCGTGGAACGTCATGTTGAGAATGCTTTGAAGGTTGTGGAATATCTGCAAACCGTGCCTGAGGTCGAGTCGGTTTCCCATCCGGCCATTGAGGGACGCCACGATCATGAGCTGTACAAGAAGTACTTCCCGAACGGAGCCGGCTCTATTTTCACCTTCGATATCAAGGGCGGCAAGGATGCGGCAAGAGTGTTCATCGACAATCTGCACTTGTTCTCGCTGCTTGCCAATGTTGCTGATGTTAAGTCCTTGGCCATTCATCCGGCATCGACCACACATTCTCAGGAAACACCTGAAGAGTTGGAAGATCAGGGCATCCATCAGGGCACGATCAGGCTTTCTATCGGTACCGAAAATATCGAGGATATTCTCGACGATCTGAAGGGGGCTTTTACGGCGGTTCGTGAATCCGGACTGGCCAAGTAGTTCCCTGCTTTGCAGGGGCCGTCTCGCTCAAAGGTGGCCCCGAACACAGAGTGAATCGAATAATGAGAAGAAGACAGGACAGGATGTGGGGGACGCTATGAGTACAGGGCTGTGATCAGGAAGGGGAGTTGTGATCACAGGCTGCCGCTCTCGTCATTGCAGCAGTAATTGATGCGCCGAGGATGTGAAGTTCTCGGCGCATCGTTGTCTTTCTGGTCAAGGGGTACGTTCCTACTCGTCGAATTCGTGATGTTCAGACGCATGCGCTGCCAACGTTGTTTGCGCAATATGTCATTAGCTCTCATTCTCGCAGAGCCATTTCTGGTGGTTATCCCTCCGGGAGGTTCCCATATCGTCCCGGTTGCGGCGACTGCGGATATGCATTCCCGTGTTTTTTCAGGGAGTTCCTCATACTTCAGGATGATGTGCTGGCGGATTGGCCTCGCGAATTCCGTCCCAAGCATGATGGGAGCAACGGCTGCATTCTCATATGCTCGAAATGTAAGGAGCAAAGACTCGCAACAGAGCGCATCAAGGAGAATGACTATGGGGAATGCAACCCAATTCATCGGCACGCCGGATACCGTCAATACCAATCGATCGCAGGGACTGAATCCAGTGGCCATTGAAGCCATTGATTTAGTCAAGGACTATGGCCGTGGCGAAGGTATCGTGCACGCTTTGCGGCATGTCAATGTGCGGTTTGAGCAAGGGAAGTTCACTGCCATAATGGGACCTTCCGGATCGGGAAAATCAACTCTTATGCATGTGCTGGCAGGACTGGACTCCGCCACAGCAGGCAATATTTATTTCGCGGGCAGTAACATCACGAAGCTCAATGACAAGCAGCTGACCATGCTGCGTCGGCATGAGGTAGGATTCATTTTCCAGAGTTTCAACCTACTACCCATGTTCAGTGCGGAACAGAATATTCTTATGCCTCTGACCCTTGCGGGTGCAAAGCCGGACAGGGCATGGTTCGATATGTTGGTCAACACCTTGGGTTTGCGCGAGCGGTTGGGGCATCGTCCGAACGAACTCTCCGGTGGCCAGCAGCAACGAGTAGCCATTGCCCGTGCTTTGATTTCCAAGCCCTCGGTTGTATTTGCCGATGAGCCAACGGGTAATCTCGATTCCGTTTCCAGCGCCGAGGTGTTGAGCTTCCTCAAGCAATCGGTGCGCGAACTCGGACAGACCATTGTCATGGTCACCCATGATTCCGTTGCCGCTTCGTATGCAGACCGTGCCATCGTTTTCGCGGATGGACGCATCGTGGCTGATGTTGAAGCGCCAAAGGCAGAGCAAATGAACGATCTGCTTATGCAGGAACGAGAGCGTGCGACTCGAATGGCTTCACCTTCGCCGATGCGAGCAGTCGGGATGCATGCGGCTATGCCGGCTCAGCAATGACGGCGCAACCGGTCTCAGTGGAATGACTGTGCTCCCGTGCTTGCATGCCAATGAGCTGCCGGTCGTATCTTAAAGTTTTGAATGAAGGAATTCTTATGTGGGCAATAACACTGAATATTATGAAGAAAAGTGCCAAAATGCTGGTATCCGCTGGCATTGCCGTTCTTATTGGCACTGCATTTATCGCATCGACCTTCCTGTTTTCCAACAGTCTGGATGAGTCTCTGCGAAAAGTGACCACGGCGACACTGGGCCAGGCAAATTATGCCATCGGTGTCAAGGATGCGAGCGGCGGATATCTGATGCAGCCTATATCGGCATTCAAGCTAGATCGTATCCGTGCAATTGATGGAGTACGGTCTGCGAATCCATTGATCACCACTGTGGCGAATGTATCGGCGCATGGCAGCAAGAGCGCTGTCAAGGGCGATGGTTCGAAGACAGGTTCCAGCACGGGTGTGATGGTGGTCAATACATCGTCTGATGCCAAGTTGCTCGCCGTTTTCTTCACAGAAGGAAGGCAGCCGCAGGGGGAAAACGAGGTTGCATTGCCATCGGTTATCGCAGAACGATTAGGAGTTCGAATCGGCGATACGGTCTCCATCGGCATGAACGCCGCAGTGGATGTGCAAGGGGCTGTCGAAGTCGGTGCGGACCCGGCCAAAGTGGTGGGATTGACAACAGATCCCAACGGCGCGTATACCTTCTACAATGGCGCAGCCGTTGTCTCTGATGACATTATGACCCGACTTTACGGATTGACGGATAACGACTTTTCCAAAGTCGAAACAGGCAAGGTTTTGCTCAATATCGATCCCGGCAAAGCAACTGCTGCGCAGAAGGAAATCGATGCATTATTGCCGCAGGGCTTCGCGTTGAAATCCGTAAAGCAGGTCGCCGATGATGCCAGCAAGAATATGAGCGCGAACGGATTGGGCTTCACCACCATGTTCCTTCTGTCCTTCGGTGTGCTTGCCATGTTGGTCGCCTCATTGGTTATCGCCAATACATTCCAGGTATTGGTTGCACAGCGCAGACGCACACTGGCTTTGCTGCGTACGATTGGTGCGAAGCGTGGGCAATTATATCGTTCCGTGCTGCTGGAAGCGGGAGTTCTGGGAGCGATTGCCTCAATATTGGGAATTGCGGTCGGCATCGGCTTGATGGCCGCGCTTATCCATTCCGGTTTGTTCGATGCGGCTGGCGGTTCGATGCTTGTTTCCGGTGGCCTGGTATTGAGCTGGCAGGTATTCGTGGTGCCGCTGGTATTCGGCATCCTCGTCACAGTGCTGGCATCGATCGGTTCTGCCCGAGCTGCAACCAGCGTCACTCCTTTGGAGGCTTTGCGCCCCTTGGAATTGGTGGATTCACGCAGATCAGGAAAAGTGCGTGCTGTACTTGGTTGGTTCGCTGTAATCCTAGGCATCGCTCTTGTCGCTGTAAGCATTTGGCAAACCACGGTTTTGGTCAATGGCGATACGGATTCGTCATCGGAACAGGTATTCGGAATGCTCTTGTTCGGAGCAGTGGCAGGATGCGGCCTGGTCTTCCTTGGATTGGTGTTGACCGCGACATTCTGGATGCCTGCCTTAATGCGTGGCGTGGGAGCATTGGTCGCCAAAATCGGACCGTCATCTGCCATCGCTCATGCGAATGTGCAAAAGAATCCCCGCCGAGTGGCAGCTACCGGAGCAGCCCTCCTTATCGGCGTTACCTTGGTATCCACCATGGCAACCGGTGCGGCTGGAGTAAAGCAGACCCTGAACCATGCATTGGATATGCGATACAGCGTTGACCTGGTCGCCTATGGGCCTGGACTGGATAAGAGCGGCGCAGACTCAATCTCTTCGATCCGTGGTATCGGCAATGCTCTCTATGCACCAACGGCCAATGCGGAATTCAGCGATGCTACGGGCAAGAATCATAGCGTAATGCTTGTGGGAGTCGCCAGTGCACAGGCCTTGCAACAAGTACTGCATGGTGATATTGGCTCCATGAGCGTCGAAGGCAAGAACATCGTGATGCCTGAACGCCTGACTTATAGTGGCAAAGCATTGAATCTGGGCAGTGGCAACACCGCGCTGCGCATCCTCGATGCGCAAAGGGAACAGGCTTCCTCGATTGATATGAGTGTAAAACAAGCACAATACCGAGGAATTGCCGATACGGATCTGACCGCATTTGTGAGTGAATCGCTATTCACTTCCGGTGAGATTCAATCAACCGGCCATATGCTGCTTACCAAGGTGAACGGCAATGAGGATTCACTGGCCAATATCTTCCAAAATGTCCAAACCGCCGCATCCAAATTGGAAGGCGTCGATCTGACCGGACCTGTGGCGCAACGTGTGACATTCGAGCAGATTATCAATACCATGTTGGCTCTGTTGGTGGGGCTGCTGGCAGTTGCTGTGTTCATTGCCCTGATCGGTGTGGCCAACACATTGAGTCTGTCCGTGATCGAGAGGACTCGCGAATCCGCAACCTTGCGGGCCATTGGCATGACACGGGGTCAGCTACGCAGATCCCTTGCCGTGGAAGCATTGCTGATCTCATTGGTGAGCGGTGTGGTTGGCGTTGTCTTGGGAACGGGATTCGGCTGGGCAGGAACCTATATGGTGATGAGCGCGATTGTGGGTTCGGACGGCGTCTCTTTGCCGATGGATTGGGATGCTGCGGCACTGGTACTGATAGTGGCTGCGATTGCAGCCCTCATAGCCAGCGTGGCACCGGCTCGTCGAGCAGTGAGAACCGCTCCTGTGGAGGCCCTGGCTGAGGCATAACCGATTCAATAACAAGAGCTGCAGCTCCACCGTTATCCCTATCGAATCACGGCTCGAGGAGGGGATGGCTGGAGCTGCAGCTCTTTCTGTATCGCTATACGAGCTTGTTCTCATAAGCGAAAACCACGGCTTGGACCCTGTCTCTTGCGTTGATTTTGGCAAGGATGTGCGCCACATGCGTTTTGACGGTGGGCAGGCTGATGAACAGCTTGTCTGCTATTTCCTGATTGGACAATCCATGAGCGATTTCTATCAGTACTTCGCGCTCGCGTTCGGTCAGATCTTCCAATTCGGGATCGGTGTAGGCATTCTGTTGCTCCGGGACTTGCATCGTCTGGGCAGAGACTATGTTTCCGTGCGCCAGCATATTCTCGATCAGACGTTTGGTGGCCGTAGGCGCGATTATCGCGTTGCCCTGAAAAACGGTGCGAATCGAGGAAAGCAGGGTTTCGGGTTCGGTGTCTTTCAACAGAAATCCTGAAGCGCCCGCATTGATTGCGGCCATGACATATTCGTCAAGATCAAAAGTTGTCAGGATAATCACGCGGGTTCGAGGTCGATCCATGTCCAAGGAGGCTGGCGGTTCTCCGGCACTTCCGGTTGGCTGCGAAACGCCGATATCGCGCATCATGGCTGTAATCCGTCGGGTGGCTTCGATGCCGTCCATGCCTGGCATACGGACATCCATCAATATGACATCCGGCTGGGTTGTTTCCGCCAAATGCACGGCTTCTGCACCGTCACCGGCCAAACCGACAACCACCATATCGGGTTGACTGCCAATCACCATGGAAAAACCGGCGCGAACCAACTCCTGATCGTCGGCGATCGCCACCCGTATCTGCGTTTGAGTCATGCCTACCACTGTAACTGAGAAGCTCAACTGATTGGTGATTCGGTGCGATGGAACGCAGGCTGCTGAACAATGAGCACAGGCGATAGACAGTGAGAAGGGACGTGCGGAGACACTTGCTGCGTGCCTATTGAATGGATGTAAGGATTGAACAAATCTTGTTGGATTTATTGCGCAGATGAACCGTGAATGGTGTGCGCCTGCAGTTGAGCTTCAAGGTTTGCCGCAGGATGCAAAGCCACCTTGCCATGGTCATTGTCGCGCATGGATTCATCGCTGAATCCGGTTTCACGCAATACGCTCAGTAATTGTCTCATGCGGGCCAGGGCTTCTCGTCCTTTTCGTCCGATTGCGGCAAATGCCTTGTCGATGGCCTCAGGCGGTGTTGTTTCATTCTTGGATGCATGCTCATCCAACATGCGAATCCCCGCAACGGCCTGCGTAATGACTTCGTTCAGCGTGTCAGTGACTTCGGCTTGAATATTGGCGCTAATGCGGTCGCGTTCCTTGTTTGCGGCCAATATCCGGTTTTTCCCACGTTCTGCCTGCAAGGCTGCTTGTTGGTCCTGCAAAATAAGTGCATTGGTACCACGGGAATATGCAAGTCGTGCCAAACCCACTGCGATAAGACACAGCGCTGAAATCACCACGGTGATGAGTATGAAAGTCTGGATGGCTTCACGGTATAAGAGGGCGCCGGCGGTGCTTGAATAACCGGGAATAATACCTAGGATCATCAAAGCCGCCCGAAGACCCAGGAGTACGGAACATGCCAAAGCGGCGAGCATGGCAAAAAACCAGGTTTTCCCTCGCCCATACAGTGAGACGGAATATAGCACGACCAAGGCAACGATATTTTCTGCGGGAATATCGGGGACGAATAGAATCTGGACCAGAGCGAAGGCCGCCGTATACGCTGCGCTGAACCGCGGAAAACGTCTGCGCAGACCGAGAGGGAGCAATATCAAGAACACAAACGCTGCGTGCAAAATTGATAGCAGGGCATTCCCTGTTTCGACGGTTTGTATGGAAAGCATCGAATCCAGAGTCTCAAACGAATTGGGGCTGCTCAAGATGGAAAGCACCCATACGACCAGCATGATCAACATATCCACAAGGAAGTATCGACGTTGCGCCCAGTGCAACAGTCTTTCGATCCAATTAGATGAAACGCGGTGCTTCTGGCGGGCTTGCTTGATTTTGATCGGTTCATGGGCGTTTGCTGCCATTCGATCCGCAACATGTTCGTTGGTATTAGTGGCTTGACTGCTTTGCTCGGGATCCTCGCTCGTAGCAGGCATGACCCGGTGTGACGAAGTGGAAATCGGCATGATTGGCGCAGTGTTCGCAGCTCTGTTATCTTCGGTATTCGGCTTAACTTCGGTGTGAGATGCACTTTCCTGCCCGATTTCGTGATTCACTGCGTTGAATGGAACAAAGGCCCTGACAGCAAATCCGCCTGAAATTCGCGGCCCGGCACTGCATTTGCCTCCCACCGCCTCGATGCGCTCATGCATGCCGATGAGCCCGAATCCTGGTGTGTGTCCATCCATAGAAGCCGACGCGCCGCGCCCATTGTCCTCAACGCCTATGGCGATGCCGTCCGCTGACCACGATTCGGTTATGGTGACTGTAATATGAGGGCCGGCATACCGTCGTGCATTGCTCAGCGACTCTTGGACCAGTCTGTATATTGCGGCGCTCGCAGCGACACTCAATTGATCCGGCTGCGGATTGCCTTGAGTTACTTTTTGAATCCGGATCTGTTCGTCAACGGATTGTGCCTGTGTAATAAGCGCTTCGATATCGTGGTAGTCGGCATGTGCAGATCCGCCAAAAACCCCAAGCAAGCGCTTCATATCGTGCAATGCCCGTTCGGCCTGGTGTTGGATGGTGTCCATCGTCTTGCGCGCGATATCCGGATTGGAAGCGCCTGCGTATCGACCGGCATCGGATTGCACAATAATGATGGAAAGTGTATGTGCCACAACATCATGCATGTCACGGGCGATGCGGGCTCTTTCGGCAAGGGCGGCAATATGCCGTTCCTCCTCTTCGCGTGCCTCGATTGCGGCGTTATGCTCGCGCAGAATACGAACGGTTTCCATACGCGCTCGTTGCCACAAGGCGAAAACGAATGTGCAGACCAGTGCGATTTCGACAATCAGTATATTGAAAACGATTTTGGATATTGAAGAAGCGCAGGAATAACTGAAAACGCCTTGATATACGGCGCGGCAGGGATATATGTCACTGCTTGCATCCTCGGCGAAGAGCGGTGCTGCTAGAGTGACCCAATCAATGATGAACGCCGCAAATGCTCCCATAACACTGGAAAGGATCACAAAGGCTTTGGTGTTTTTCGTATCGCCATGTGCCAATGCCGCATAAACCATGGCGAGTGCCAACAGATCAATCGGTATGAGATAAGGTCCGAACACCAGTTGGAGTGCCGAGAATCCTGCAAAAAAGAGGGCGCTGGTTTGGGGACGATAATGGCGAAGCAGAAAGCACACTAGCAGCGGAACGGTCCATAGCTGCACCCGAATCAAGTCCTGATCGAAAAGCAATCCGCCGACTCTATTTATGGATGCGGTCATGGAAAATACGATGAGTACAACGAAGGCATCGGTAATACGTAGGTATTGCCGACACCAAGACCAGATTCGTTGTATCGCTCCCATATTCCAACAGGATATCGTGTTCCTGCGTTGACATCATCGGCCTGGAGGATGATTGCCCAAATAGATATTGCAGATTCAGGGAAAGACTTGTCCTCGCATATCAGTGATATGGGATACATCCGAGGAAAGGAATCTGGGATGACGGCGTTGGCAGAATATTATGTTCCGGGCTTGCATATTCAAGATCATTCGATTCAAGTACCGCTTGATTGGAAGGATTCGCGACCGGGTAAGGAAGTCAAAGGTGAGACCATAAGCCTGTTCTATCGAGTGGTTTGCGCTCCAGAACATGTGCATGATGATCTGCCTCTGCTCGTGTTCCTGCAAGGCGGTCCGGGCGGAGCTGGCCCCAGGCCTTTGAGCCCAAGCAGTGACGGCTGGATCGCAGAAGCCGTCCAGCACTTCCGTGTTATTTTGCCGGATCAGCGCGGCACTGGCCGGTCCTCGCATATTGATGCCAATGACATTGTGCAGCGGGGAAACGGCAAGCAGCAGGCAGCGTATTACAAGCATTTCCTGGCCGATTCGATTGTGCGGGATTTCGAACATCTGCGTTTGATGGAATTCCAAGGCAAACGATGGGTGACTCTGGGGCAGAGCTATGGCGGATTCCTGACGCTGAGTTATCTCTCGCTGTTCCCGGAGGGAGTGGTGGCAAGTTTCACCACAGGTGGCATTCCTCATGTTCCTGCGGATGCCTATGAAGTGTATGAGCATACTTTCCCTCGCATGGAGACGAAAACGCGCCAATTCTACGAGCGTTACCCGCAGGATGTCGATCGTGTGGCGAAGGTGGCCAGCATCATCTCGGAACACAATATCGAACTGCCTAATGGCGACCCGTTCACTGTTGAGCGTTTGCAGACGCTGGGGAGCCGATTCGGCATGAAGCCCAGCTTCGAGCAAGTGCATTGGATGCTTGATACGGCGTTTGCTGACGGTGATGGTAGTGCCAAGAGTGCCATGCGTCTGACATCAACATTCCTGGAGAATGTGGCGGCAACGACTGCAACAAGTCCTTTGTATTGGCCTTTGCAGGAATGCATATATGCCAATGGCGAGTTGGAACGCCCTCTGGCATGGGCTGCGCAACGCGTGCGCGATACCATGCCCCAATTCAGTGTCGATGCACGACCGCTGCTCTTCACAGGCGAGGCCATATTCCCTTGGATGTTCGAACAGGAAAATGCGCTTCGGCCATTCCGAGCGGCAATGGATGAGCTCATGGCCGATACGCATTTCGGTGTGATCTATGATGCCGAGAGATTGGCCTCCAATGAAGTGCCACTCCAGGCGGCGGTGTATGTGGACGATATGTATGTCGACTCCAGTTTGCAGCTTGACACCTTGTCTCGAGTGGGGCGCTCGCATTATTGGGCGACCAATGAGTTTGAACACGACGGTGTGCACGGCGACTGTGTTTTCAAACACTTGTATCAAGAGGCTTTGAATCGCGGCGATCTGGAAGAGCTATTCGCAGAATAAACGTGCGGGCATCATGGATATAGTGTCGGTTCCATTTGAAGCCGCGCATTAGCTTGGGCTGGTGCTTATTGGTATTGCATGTTGTCACACATGGTCTATCACACTAATCAGCGCAGCTCGTTATATGATGAACGCGTTTTGTGAATTCGGATAATATCAGGCCGTTCGGCGCTTGAAGGAGACTTGGATGATTGAGCAGAAAACCATCGGTTTTATAGGATACGGCAATATGGCCCAGGCGATAGCCCAGGGATGGGTCAAAGCGGGTGTCCTGAAAGGCGAGAATATTGTGGCATGCGCCGCACATTATGACAAGTTGGTAGCTAATGCTGCACAGCTTGGAGTGCGGCCGTTGCACACCCCTGAGGAAGTGGTCCAGGCTTCGGATGTGGTCATCATCGCCATCAAACCGTACCAAATTGAGAAGGTTCTCGCTCCGCTGGCTGAGGAGTTGGCGCAGCCTCGGATATTTGTGATATCTCTTGCAGCTGGCTGGAATTTGGAACAATACCAGGATTTGTTGGGTGAGGATGTTGCCGTGCAATGCACCATTCCCAATACTCCGATTGCAGTCGGGCAAGGAATTGTGATTGCCGAGCAGGATCATTCTTTGAATGATGATCAGGTTGCCGTGTTTGAATCCTTGTTCTCACCGATAGCCCAAATCGAGCGCGTTGACAGCAAGCATATGGGAATCGCCATGTCGATTGCTGGTTGCGCTCCTGCCTTCACTGCAATGTATATGGAGGCATTGGGAGATGCTGGAGTCAAGTATGGACTGCAGCGCGATGTGGCGTATCGACTTGCGGCCAAGGTGGTTGAAGGAGTCGGTGCCTTGTATATGGCTACTGGCACGCATCCGGGTGCGATGAAGGATGCTGTGAGTTCGCCTGGCGGTGCGACGATCAAGGGTGTGGCCGAGCTTGAACAGAAGGCATTCCGTGGTGCGGTGATTGCCGCTATTGACGCCATAGAAGGTAAGTAACGCATTCTCGAACATGAAGTCGTCTTTCAGTGGAAATTGAAGGTGAGATCAATGCTTGACACAGGCATTGATCTCACCTTCTTCCATATGATGTCAGGACATGTGAGTCACGATAGTGGGCATCATGCAGGATGCTGGCAAACGTCCACCTTGCCTCTAGACTGGGAAGCATGTCTTTAACTATCGGAATCGTCGGTTTGCCCAATGTGGGCAAGTCCACCATGTTCAATGCGTTGACCCGCAATAACGTGCTTGCGGAAAACTATCCGTTCGCCACCATTGAGCCCAATACGGGAATCGTGCCGCTGCCTGATAAGCGTTTGCCGGTGTTGGCGGAATTGGTGCATACGGAGAAGATCGTTCCGGCCACGGTGACTTTCGTTGATATCGCAGGAATCGTGAAGGGCGCTTCAGAAGGCGAGGGTCTCGGTAACAAGTTCCTTGCGAATATTCGTGAAGCTGATGCCATTTGCGAGGTCGTGCGCGCGTTTGAAGATGACGATATCGTGCATGTGAATGGAAAGGTTGATCCCGCAGACGATATTGACACTATCAATACCGAGTTGATTCTGGCTGATTTGCAGACCATTGAGAATGCATTGCCCAAACTGGAAAAGGATCTGCGCGGCAAGAAGGTCACAGCCGAATACGTGGATACCGTCAAGAAGGCGAAGACGATTCTTGAAGCGGGGGAGACCATCGATCATGCCGCCGCTGATGGCCGCATCGATAAGAATGATATTCGCGATCTGCATCTGATGACAGCCAAGCCGTTTATCTATGTGTTCAATGTGGATGACAGCGAGTTGACCAACGAAGAGCTCAAGGACAAGTTGGCACAATCCGTGGCTCCTGCACAGGCCATCTTCTTGAATGCGCAATTTGAATCTGAATTGACGGAATTGGACGAAGCCGATGCGCGTGAGATGCTCGCTGACGCCGGCTTGGAAGAATCCGGCCTCGATCAGTTGGCCCGAGTCGGCTTCGATGTGCTGGGATTGCAGACCTTCCTCACAGCTGGTGAGAAGGAAGTGCGTGCATGGCAGATTCACCAAGGATGGACTGCGCCACAGGCAGCAGGCGTTATTCACACCGACTTCGAAAAGGGTTTTATCAAGGCCAGTGTGGTCTCATATGATGATTTCGTCGCGGCACATGGCTCGATGAATGCCATCAAGGAAGAAGGCAAGTTGCGTCTTGAGGGTCGTGACTATGTGATGCAGGACGGCGATATCGTCGAATTCAAGTTCAATGTGTGAGTGTACTGCAGTCTTTTGCAACATGTTGAGCAATGTTGCGAACTTGAGTTAACCGCAGAATGGGCCACCTGAACAGGTGGCCCATTCTGCGTTATTGCTTAATGCCCCACAACATGCGTGATTTCCCTTGTCGCCAAATCTTCTGTGCAGCTCAGGGTGAAATGCATCACAATCGTTGAAATTCCCAGCATTCAGCTCTATGCCATTGCTATAATGAGTATTCGCACCGCTTAATCGCATGACAATATGGTTGCGGAACTACCAATCGGTATTAATTACCTTTGAGTATCGCCTTAGTGCTCTGCTCGGGCCTCAAATCAAGCCGTCGCAGCAATTGAGCATTCAATGCCACGACCACTGTCGATAGGGACATGAGAATCGCACCGATAGACATTGGCATGAAGAAACCAATAGGAGCCAAAATACCGGCAGCAAGAGGAACCGCGATGAGGTTATATCCGGCAGCCCACCACAGATTCTGTTGCATCTTGCGATACGAAGCCCGGGAAAGCTCAATAACCGAAAGCACAGAGCGAGGATCTGAGCTAGCGAGAATTACCCCAGCCGATGCTATGGCAACATCGGTGCCGGCGCCAATTGCAATACCGACATCAGCCTGAGCCAGAGCCGGTGCGTCGTTGACGCCATCTCCAACCATGGCGACCTTTTTACCTTCGTGCTGCAACTGGGCAACCTTGGCTGATTTATCTTCGGGGCGGACGCCGGCGAATACGCGATCAATGCCAAGTTCCTTGCCGACTTCTTCGGCCACCGCAGGCGCATCACCGGTTATCATAACCACTTCGATGCCGAGCTTATGCAATGCATTCACAGCCTCTCTGGATTCAGGACGCACCTCATCGGCAAGCTTCAATCCACCGATAACCACTCCATCGCGGATCACATGCAGAATAATGGCACCTTCCGCTCTCCAGGATTCTGCGGCTTCAACCTCTTGCAATCCAAGATCTTCGAGCAGACGTGGGCCTCCAACGCGGATTTGCACACCATTCACGGTTGCAGTGACGCCAACGGCCGGGGAAGAAGTAAAGCCACTGGCCTGAGCAACATGCAATGACCGATGTTGGGCAGCGTTGACAATGGCCTTCGCCAGTGGATGCTCGCTATCCGCTTCTGCGGCTGCGGCTAATGCAAGAACCGTATCGGCGTCCAAACCATCCGTAGGGAATACGTCGATAACGCTTGGCTCACCCTTGGTCAGGGTGCCGGTCTTGTCAAAGAACACCGCATTGACCTGACGCATGGATTCCAAAGCCAAACGATCCTTGACGAGCACGCCTCCGCGAGCTGCGCGTTCGGTCGCAATGGAGACAACTAGGGGAATCGCCAAACCCAGAGCATGCGGGCAGGCGATAACAAGTACAGTAATCACTCGAGTTATTGCGATATCTGGGGAGCCGAGCACTGACCAGACTATCGCAGTAATGATTGCGGCAGTAAGGGCGAACCAGAACAGCAGGGCCGCTGCGCGATCAGCTATGCGTTGCGCATGAGAAGAGGAATTCTGTGCTTCAGCGACCAGACGATTAATACCTGCAAGAGTCGTGTTATCGCCCGTTGCCGTGATTCTTACACGGAGTCCTGAATCAGTTGCCACAGTTCCTGCTACCACGGCTTCGCCTTCGCCACGTGAAACGGGTCGTGATTCGCCGGTGAGCATGGATTCATCCATATCGGCCTGACCGTCGATGATAATGCCATCGGCAGGAATGCTGCCTCCAGGTCGTACCACAACAACATCGCCGACATTGAGTTCACTGGGGGATACCTTGACAATGGTCTCGCCCTCGACGCGCTCTGCTTCATCAGGTAACAGCGCAGCAAGTGAATCAAGAGCAGAAGAGGTTTGTGCCAAGGATTGCATCTCTATCCAATGGCCTAGCAGCATAATGACCACAAGTAGGGCCAGCTCCCACCAAAACTCGAGTTCTGAACTCACCAGTCCTAGAGTCGATGCCCAAGAAGCGATGAATGCGACCGTTATTGCCAGAGCGATGAGCAACATCATGCCAGGTCGGCGACTGCGAAGCTCACTGACACCACCTGTGAGGAACGGTTTGCCTCCCCACACATACATTACCGTGCCCAGCACTGGCGCAATCCACTTTGCCCAGCCGGGAATACCGTAGCCCAGCAACATGGCGAACATGGGGGAGAAGATGACAACCGGCACGGCGATTATGAGATTTATCCAGAACAGCCTACGGAACATAGCCACATGATGGCTGTGACCCATATGGCCTGAATGATCCATATGACCAGAATGGCCCATATGAACCTCATGATTGCCGTGGCTTTCATGGTTCATATGCATCCCCGCCATGCCGGCCATTTCATCCATCGTGCCGCCATGCTCGTGGTTAGCGTGCATTCCCATTCGGTTCATTGCATCGTTATGCGACATATGGTCATGCTCCGCATGATGGTGATGGTTATGCATATCATGTCCATCATTCATCTGATGCTCATGCATGGTTCGTTCGTCATGCATATCCATACCATGCACGGTTTGTTCATCGTGCATATGGTGTTGCGTTTCAGTTTCGGAATGAGCTGCATCATGCATACCTTGCATATCCATGTCGTTTATGGTTCGTCCATTGTGCATGGTCGCATCTGTTGGATCGTTTTCGGGATGTGAATGCTGATGTTCATGTGGATCCGTCATATATCCGCCTTTCCCTCACATTGGCGATCCATCTTGGAATAGTTAGTCCCAACTCTTCGAATTCTTGAAGAAATAATGTGAACCGCCAGTCCTTCACTCATTGTCCACCACGGGAGGTTGTTATCAATAATCATCCGCTATTGGCATATAGTGTGGCCATTTGCCGTGCGTACAAGGTGTGAGCAAGGATACGAAAACGGGGATGTCCACAACAGAACATCCCCGTCTGAACCAGCAATCCATCCGGAATGGCTCGTTGCTGATTGCAAAGAGCCAGAGATTAATTACCTGCTCACGCCTACTTAATCGCGTTCAGCCACTGTTCCTTCGTGGCCTTCTCGGCTTCGAGCTTGGACTTCTTCGATGCGTCGGTTTCTGCAGCAATCTTGGCATCCAACTCGGCAAGCTGAGCACTCAGTTGTTCTTCGAAGCTGGACTTACGAGCATCCGCTTCAGGATCGCTCTGCTTCCAGGCTGCTTCCTCAACGGCTTTGATCTGAGTATCCACGGCGTCAAGACGGCCTTCGATGCGGCGCATATCTTCACGAGGAACATATCCAATCTGATCCCATTCTTCCTGAATGGAAGACAGGGCCTGACGAGCCTGCTTTGCGGCTTCTTCGTCGGCGACAGGGAGAAGAGCCTCGGCTTTCTTCAGCAATTCTTCCTTCTTGGCCAAATTCTCCTTTTCTGAAGAGCTGATCTGGTCACGATCCGCCTGGCGGGCATTGAAGAACACATCAGCTGCTTCGCGGAACTTTGCCCACAGATCATCATCTTCGCTATGGCCTGCGCGACCGGCCTTCTTCCAACGATCCATGAGTTCGTTGAACTTGCGTGAGGTCTCGCCCCATGCGGTGGAATTCTTGATCTCGTTGGCCTCGGCGATGATGGCTTCTTTGGCTTGCTTGGCGGCACTGCGTTCGTTGTCGCGAGCCTGTACCCACTTGCGGCGAGCCTGATTGAATGTGGTGCGCGCGGAGGAGAAACGCTTCCACAGCGCATCGGCTTCGGCCTTGTCGATTCGGGCGGAATTGCGCTGATGCTGCTGCCATTGGTCAAATAGAGAACGGAACTTATCCGCAGTGGAACGCCAGTTCGTGCTGTCATTCAATGATGCGGCGAGGTTCTCTGCCTTCTCCACGATTGCAGTGCGTTCCTCAACGGCCTTGGCTACAGCCTCTTTGCGTGCCTTGGCTATTTCGGCCTTCTTCGCGGCGCCTTGTTCCTTCAGCGACCCGAATTCATCGCGCAGAGCCTGAATGTCGCCAACGACCGCAGGCTGCTTGGTTTCCTCTTCGAGAGAGCTTATCGACTCGTCAATTTCACGAGGCTTGATGGATGTGGACTGCAAACGGGTGGCGAACAGATCCAACTTAGCCTTCAAATCAAGGAAGCGACGAGCATACAATGCCAATGCCTCCTCCTTGGATGCGTCAGGGAACTGACCCACCTCACGTTCCTCGTCGCCATCCTTGACGAACACAGTACCGTTATCGTCCACACGTCCGAATGATTCTGCCGCCTTGATATCGGCTTCGGCATGTCCGGTCGAAGGTGCGGCAATCGGACGTGGCCTCGACTTCTTGGCGAATGCGGCCGGTGACGGTGCGTGTGGCTTCGGCATCGATGCCGGAGTTGGTGTTGCGGATGGTGTGGTGCCAGCCTTCTCCACATTCGCAGACGTCGTTGCCTGCTCAGCGGTTTCGGTGGTGTTCTCGGGTTCGGTGACGGTTTCGTCGGCCATGGCCAGCTCCTTAAGCTTCAGGTAATGGAGTGTGCGGAAGCCTTGAGACTGAGTCCGTTGTTTTCCGCAACCTCATTTATTATAGGTAATCGTGGCAAAAGGTGCATCAATATCAGGATTTCCGGAATGGCTTCCATCTGAACGCGTGGTGGAGCAGCATGTTATCGATACGCTCCGTAGGGTTTTCGAGCTCAACGGATTTATCGGCATCGAGACACGCGCAGTGGAGCAAGGCTCGAGTTTGTTGAAAAAAGGCGAGACCAGCAAAGAGATTTATCTGCTCTCGCGACTGCAGGAAGTCGGTCATGAATCCGACACTCCAATAGAGGATCGACTGGGCTTGCATTTTGATTTGACAGTCCCTCTGAGCAGATATGTGGTCGAGCATTCAGGGGATCTGGCATTTCCGTTCAAACGTTGGCAGATGCAGAAGGTGTGGAGAGGCGAACGCCCTCAGGAAGGACGTTTCCGCGAATTCGTCCAGGCAGACATCGATGTCGTGGGAAACGGCGAGCTGCCGGAACACTATGAAGTCGAACTCCCTCTGGTGATGGTTTCGGCTTTGGAAGAGCTTCGTCACTATGGTTTGCCAAAGGCGACCGTCCATGCCAATAACCGCAAGCTTTCAGAAGGTTTCTATCGCGGACTTGGTTTGGATGACATCGAGGGCGTGCTTCGCGAAATCGATAAGTTGGACAAGATCGGCGCCGACGAGGTGGCCAAACTGCTTGTCGAACAATGCGGGGCAAACCAAGAACAGGCACAGGCATGCTTGGCTCTTGCGTCGTTGACTGCGCACGATGGCAGCGAATTGGCTGAGAAATTCGAGGCATTGAGCAAGCAATACGGCGTAGACAACAATCCTGAGGCTTATGAATTGGCCCGCCAAGGATTGGCAACGCTTTCCATGATCGTGGATGAGGCAGCCAAGATTCGCCCAGGTTCGGTCATTGCCGATTTGAAGATTGCCCGCGGATTGGATTATTACACCGGCTCGGTGTACGAGACCTTCCTTGAAGGGGCGGCTTCGCTCGGTTCTATATGCTCTGGTGGACGCTACGATAACTTGGCCTCTCAGGGAAATAAGCGCTATCCAGGAGTCGGCCTGTCCATAGGCCTGTCGCGTTTGGTGTCGTATATGCTGCATTCCGCGGGTGCTCATGCATCTCGGGTTTCGCCTGCTGCAGTGTTGGTAGCGGTCTGGGACGAAGAAGATCGTGCAGATTCGAATGCAATAGCCAATGCATTGCGCGCTCGCGGCATCGCCGCTGACGTGGCACCCACGGCGGCCAAGCTGGGCAAGCAGATCAAGTACGCAGATAAGCTTGGTATTCCATATGTCTGGTTCCCCGCGCAGTCGGTTGAAGGGGATGACAATAGCGCTTCGGATGAGGTGAAGAACATCATCACCGGCGACCAGAATGCTGCAGATGTCAAGTCGTGGGAACCGGATACGCTGTACGCTCGGCAGTCCGTCAATTTCGAAGCCTGAGTAGCAGTGCGCTTCCGGCGCGACACACGATGATGAGAACGGCTTTGACCAATAACAAGGAATAGAGGAAGTATGAGCCAGACGGCTTATAGAACACATCATGCAACGGAGGTCTCCGAGGCGTTGGTCGGACAGCGGGTGACGCTGGCCGGTTGGGTGGACAGACGACGCGACCACGGCGGTGTGGCCTTCATTGATTTGCGTGATCATACCGGCTTGGTGCAGGTAGTGATCAACGACGAAGAAATGGCACGCCCTCTTCGTAGTGAATATGTGATTCAGGTGGAAGGCGAAGTGCGCCTGCGCCCTGAAGGCAATGCCAATGAGCATCTTGCCACCGGTAAGATCGAAGTGGTTGCCCACAGCATCAATGTGCTCGCCAAGTCCGACGCCTTGCCTTTCCAGGTGTCCACGGCTTTGGAGAACGAGTCGGAGAACAAGCTTCCCGGCGAAGAGGTTCGTCTGAAGTATCGTTATCTGGATTTGCGCCGTCCATCCATGCAGCGCAATATCAAATTGCGTTCGGATATGGCCAAGGCTGCCCGCCATGCACTTGAGGATATGGATTTCACCGAGGTGGAGACCCCGACCTTCATCAAGTCCACTCCTGAAGGTGCACGTGACTTCGTGGTACCTGCGCGTCTGGTTCCCGGTTCGTGGTACGCCCTGCCTCAGTCCCCGCAGTTGCTCAAGCAGTTGTTGATGGTTTCCGGCGTCGAACGCTATTACCAGTTGGCTCGCTGCTATCGTGACGAGGATTTCCGCGCCGATCGCCAACCAGAATTCACTCAGCTTGATATCGAGATGAGCTATGTGGATCAGGAAGACGTCATGGCTATGGCAGAGCGTGTTATTGCCGCCATCTGGAAGAGCGCTGGACATGAGATCAGCCTGCCGCTTCCTCGTATCACATGGCAGGATGCCATGGATAAGTACGGCTCGGATAAGCCGGATCTGCGTTTCGGCAATCCTCTGGTTGAGTTGACCGACTACTTCAAGAACACTCCATTCCGAGTGTTCCAGGCGCCATATGTCGGTGCTGTGATTTTCAAGGGCGGTGCGGCGACGCCTCGTCGCCAGTTCGATGCATGGCAGGATTGGGCCAAGCAGCGTGGTGCAAAGGGCCTTGCCTATGTCGTCTTTGCAGAAGATGGCGAATTGAAGGGACCTGTTGCCAAGAACCTCTCCGAAGAAGAGCGCGCTGGCTTGAAAGAAGCGGTTGGTGCCGAAGACGGAGATGCCGTATTCTTCGCAGCGGGTGCGCGCGAGGCTTCCCAGTTGCTGCTCGGCGCAGTGCGTGTCGAGTTGGCTGATCGTGCTGGTCTGCTGCATCCCGATGAGTTCGCATTCACTTGGGTTGTGGACTTCCCGTTATTCAAGCGCACCGATGATCCGGATGACGATGATGTGGCAGTAGGACACTCCAAGTGGACTTCTATGCACCACCCATTCACCATGCCATCCGCTGACTGGATTGACACCTTCGACAAGGATCCTGAGCATGCTATGAGCGATTCGTATGACATCGTGTGCAATGGCCAGGAAATGGGCGGTGGTTCTGTGCGTATCCACCGCGATGACATCCAGGATCGCGTGCTTGATGTGCTTGGTATCGACAAAGACGAAGCTGCTGAAAAGTTCGGATTCCTTCTGGATGCCTTCAAATTCGGTGCCCCGCCTCATGCTGGTATCGCTTTGGGTTGGGACCGCACCGTTGCCATTATGGCCGGCGCAGACTCCATTCGCGATGTCATTGCCTTCCCGAAGGCCGGCGGTGGTCGCGATCCTCTGACCGGTGCACCTGCTCCGATTTCCGATGAGCAGCGCGCTGAAACCGGTGTGGATTATGATCCTGAAGAAGATGAGGACTGATCGCTAAGATCACATTCTTATGCGGTTTGGTTGTGGCTCTTCATGTGAAGCAGTCATAATCAAGCCGCTTCTTCATTTCGTAAGCCGTATTTGTGAGTCTTGCCGCGGGAGGAGCGTTTGATTTGCAGTACCGAGACACGAGATACTGCATACATGCATTATGCACGATGCTCACAATGCCATATGGATACGCGCTTTATGCTCTTAATGTCCAATATTCAAATATATTATGTTCAATATTTGGAATAAAAATCGAACATTTTATATGAAATTTCACGCCGTATATTTCCCTAGTAATAACTGGAAAAGAACGGTATCGAAGCATCCTTCGTGTATAGCTGCACATCAGAAAAATCGGAATACCGCGAACTTCTGACATTTTCGTCGTAACAAGCTGTGATTATACTGTTTTTTATGTCAGAACAGAACGAAACATTCACACAAGGGCGGCCGCAGGCGCAAGCTGCGACCGGTGCCGCATCCGACAGCCATCCGCTTGTTGAATTGACGCATGTTGAAAAGCACTATGGGGCATTGCACGTGCTGAAAGACATCAATCTGCGGGTGAACAAGGGGGAGGTGCTGGTTGTCGTCGGACCTTCAGGTTCGGGCAAGTCAACCATGTGCCGCACTATCAACCGTTTGGAGACCATTGATTCCGGCGATATCCGCATCGACGGCAAGACTTTGCCCCAAGAGGGCAAGGAATTGGCCGCTCTTCGCGCCGAGGTCGGCATGGTGTTCCAATCCTTCAACCTTTTCGCCAATAAGACGATTCTTGAGAATGTGACCTTGGCTCCTATGAAGGTACGCCATGTGGATCAAAAGACAGCAGAACGCCAGGCAATGGATCTGCTGTCGCGAGTGGGTGTCGACACTCAGGCGAATAAGATGCCTTCACAGCTTTCCGGCGGTCAGCAACAACGAGTCGCCATCGCCCGAGCTCTGGCGATGCAACCCAAGGTCATGCTCTTCGACGAGCCGACATCAGCTTTGGATCCTGAAATGGTGAACGAAGTGCTTGACGTCATGGTGGAGCTCGCCAAGGAAGGGATGACCATGATCTGCGTCACCCACGAGATGGGCTTTGCGCGCAAGGCTGCAGACCGCATCGTATTCATGGCGGATGGAAGGATTCTCGAGCAGTCCACGCCTGATGAATTCTTTGAAAATCCCAAGACCGAACGAGCCAAGGACTTCCTCTCGAAGATCTTGACACACTGACGGGAACGGGGAAGAAAGAGACATATCTTATGCATGCATTGACATCAAACGTTCGTCGTTTGCGATACCGCATTCTGGCGATGATTTGTGCCGTGGCCTGCGTATTTTCTTTGGCGGCTTGCGGCTCTTCAGAAGAGGGCAAGATTCGTATTGGCATCAAATTCGATCAGCCGGGCCTTGGATTCAAGAAATCCGGAACCTATGTCGGCTTCGATGTTGACGTTGCCAAATATATCGCCAAGAAACTCGGCTACAGCGAAGATGAGATCATTTGGAAGGAAGCCCCTTCCAAACAACGTGAAACCATGTTGCAAAACGGCGATGTGGATATGATTTTGGCCACCTATTCCATTACGGATTCTCGCAAGAAGGCGGTATCCTTCGCAGGGCCGTATTTCGTGGCAGGTCAGGATCTTCTGGTGCGCAAAGACGAGGATTCCATAAACGGCCCTGAGGATTTGAACGGCAAGCGGCTGTGCTCGGTAACCGGTTCAACCTCAGCCGTGGTGATCAAGCAGAAGTACTCCTCCGAGGTGCAGTTGATGGAGCAGCCTGGATATGCTGAATGCGCAACGGCTCTGTTCTCGGGGATTGTGGACGCGGTCACGACTGATGACATTATCCTCGCGGGTCTGGCTGCCGCATCTCGCGGCAAGCTGCGTGTCGTCGGCAAGCCGTTCACGGTCGAGGATTATGGCGTGGGCATCAAAAAGGGCAATACCGAGTTGGCCATCAAGATCAACAATGCCATAACCGATATGATCCAAGACGGTTCCTGGCAGCGTGCCATCAGCGACAACACCCAAGGAACGGCATATACGCCGAATGCCAAATACAATCCACCGACGCCTGATGAGGGGGAGGAGTGATATGGACGGCTTCGTGCAATTATTCAGCGATTACAATATCCCTGCCGCATTCCTGGTCAATATCGAACTGACATTATGGTCGGCGTTGTTCTCCACTGTGCTGGGCGTGATTCTGGTGATGATGCGCATTTCGCCGATCACCTCATTGCATAAGGTCGCTGGCATCTATGTTGAGTTCTTCAAGAATATGCCGCTGACCATAATCATGGTGTTTATGGTCTTGGGAGCATATGCCCAATTGAAACTCAGCTTTTCCGATACCTTCGCCACGAATTTCTTCTGGCTGGCGGTGACAGGCCTGTCGCTGTATACGGCAGCATTCGTGTGTGAATCCCTGCGTTCGGGCATCAACACCGTGCCATTGGGGCAGGCCGAGGCCGCACGTGCTTTGGGCTTGAACTTCTGGCAGGCTGCAACGCAGATCATTCTGCCCCAGGCGGTTCGAGGCTCCGTCGCTCCTCTGGGCAACACTTTCATTGCATTGCTGAAGAATTCGACGGTTGCGGCTGCGGCATCGGTGGCGACCGAAACATCTTCTTTGATGAGTGAGATGATCGAATACCACGCCGATCTGATTGTTCCTATCTTCCTCATATTCGCATTCGGATATGTGATCCTCATAATTCCCATCGGCATGCTGACAACCTATCTGTCCAACAGACTTGCGGTTCGGAGGTGATGTGGCATGGCTAATGCTCCTGGAGAAAGCGCAGTGCTCTTTGACCAGCCAGGTCCAAAGAGCCGCAGGATAATTCGTATTGTCAACTGGAGCGCGGCGATTGTATTTGCCATAGCGCTTGTGCTCGTGCTGCTGAGGCTGTACAACCCACCGGATGGAGAAAACCAGCTGAGCTGGGAGCTGTGGAAACCGGCTCTTGACGGCGAGGCTTGGAGTGATTTCTATCTTCCGGGCCTTTGGATGACCTTGCGAGCCACGATTCTTGCGGTTATCGGTTCGGTGGTATTCGGTTTGGCTTTCGGTATCGGACGTCTGCTGCCGAATGTGGTGATCCGCAGCATAGCCGGAGTAATCGTGGAATTCTGCCGTGCAGTGCCCGTACTGATGTTCATGATCTTCTTCTGGCGTTTCTTCGCATTCCTCGGTGTGGAAGGTGAAGCGTATTGGGCCGTCGTGGTGTCGCTAGTGCTGTACAACGGCTCTGTCGTGGCAGAATTGGTGCGTTCCGGTGTGGGTAATCTGCCCAATGGCCAGCGTGAAGCTTCGTTGGCATTGGGATTGACGCATACGCAATCATTGATGGAAATCGAGGTTCCTCAGGCGGTGTTTGCCATGCTGCCGGCAGCTGTAACCCAGTTGGTGGTGGTTTTGAAGGATACTGCTCTGGGATCCATCATCATGTATACCGATTTGCTGCAGGAATCTCGCCGATTGGGTTCAATGTATTTCAATATCTTGCAGACTTTGGCAGTTGCTGCGGTTGTGTATTTTGTGTTCTGCTGGTTGCTGTCCCGTTTGGCTGAATGGCTACCAAAGCGAATGCAGCAACGCACCGCTGCGGCAGTTGAGCATGAGACGGTGGCTCCGATTGCCATTATGGATCCTTCGAATGTGAATCAGATTGCGGTGGCGCGCGAGATGAAGCAACGCCCATATGGTGGTGCGCCTCGCAGATATCACGTTCATCACCGTGGTTCTAATGCATCGATTCGTGAATGGCGTCGTACCAGATACATGCAAGGTTATGACGAGACGCATCCGGAAAGCCAGCGTGACTTCCAAAAAGAAAAGGAAGCATGGCCTTTCTTCAAGGACAATGGCAAGGATAAGCCTCGCAACGGCGATAGCGGATCAACGCACAATCAATAGCGCTGATCTGCTAGGCGAGGGTCAATAATGCCGATTCCGGCAGATTGGCACAGTATCCGTTCCGATGCATTGAATATACCCCCTGCAACCAAGCCTGAAGACTTTGGTTTCGGGGGGTATTCGTATCTGCGAACAGAACATACTGTGCGGTAACCGAGGCAGACAAGACAGAACGTGGTGTCTTCGGTTGGAATATAACTCGGATCATAGGAACGAAAGGAGTGAGCGATTGGGGGAAGGGGAGATAAGTACCGTATGTGTCGAGTAGGCGTCGTGTGTATGGAGTGGGTGTTGGTTCTATCGAGTGGTTTGAGTCTGCGGTCCCATGAGCATCACAAGGTTCACGCACTGGATCCTCTCTCAGAGCGGGCGATGCGGGGCATAGACCTATGGGCATACCGCCGCGGTAGTAGACTCGCAATCATGACACAGGGAACGAAGACTGCAAGTTTGGGAGCTTTGGTGCCGGATGAGCGAAATCTCACGGCAGATGATATCTATGAACTCTTCATCGGCTGGGTCGAGGATGTCAAAGGCATTGAGCCGTGGCCTCACCAGGAAGAAGCGGTTATGGATCTGCTTGCCGGTGACCACGTCATTTTGAATACTCCGACCGGATCGGGAAAATCGCTTGTTGCGTTGGGCATGCATTTTGCGGCGATGTGCACTGGGAGACGTTCGTATTACACCGCTCCTATCAAGGCATTGGTGTCTGAAAAATTCTTTGATTTGGTCGAAGTGTTCGGCCGAGAGAATGTCGGGATGATCACAGGCGACACCCATATCAATGCCCAAGCTCCGATTATTTGTTGCACAGCCGAGATTCTGGCCAATCAGGCATTGCGAGAAGGACGGCATGCGGATGTGGGATGCGTTGCCATGGACGAATTCCACTACTACGGAGATCCGGAACGAGGCTGGGCCTGGCAGGTGCCCCTGCTCACTCTGCCGGATACCCAATTCCTTTTGATGAGTGCGACTTTGGGTAATGTCGATGCCATAGCAGACAAGCTCGAGGAAATGAGCGGCGCGGATGTCGATATCATTGCCGATGCGCCGCGTCCTGTTCCACTGTCATATGAATACACTGACAAACCTCTGGCAACGACGGTTGAATTGCTGGCAGGGCGCAAGGATACGCCAATATACATTGTGCATTTCTCGCAGGATGCAGCCTTGGAAACTGCTCAGGCATTGTCGAGTGCGGGAATATCAAGCAAAGACCAGCGCGATGCAATCGCTGAGGCGATCCAGGGGACGCGGTTCACCACGGCTTTTGGCAAGATACTGCAGCGTTTGCTTCGCACGGGCATTGGCATCCATCACGCAGGCATGTTGCCGAGATACCGTCGCTTGGTCGAACAGTTGGCGCAGCAAGGCCTGTTGCCTGTTATCTGCGGCACGGATACCTTGGGAGTCGGCATTAACGTCCCCATCCATTCGGTGATTCTCACGGCACTGACCAAATTTGACGGATCCAGAATGCGTCGCCTTCGTGCCAGGGAATTCCACCAGATCGCGGGGCGAGCTGGACGCATGGGTTTCGATACCGATGGATTGGTGGTCGCTGAGGCGCCGGAGTATGAGATCGAAAACGCCAAGGCACTCGCCAAAGCCGGCAATGATCCAAAGAAGATGAAGAAGGTCAAGCGTAAAAAAGCTCCTGAGGGATTCGTCACATGGAGCGAGCAAACCTTCAATCGCCTGATCGACGCACCTCCGGAAACCTTGATTCCTCATATGACCGTGAGCCATGCCATGGTGTTGAACGAAGTCGCTCAGGGTGGAGATGCCCGGGCCCGTATCAATCGACTCATTGACGACAGCGCTCAAAGTGATGATCAGAAACAGCGTCTGCATGAACGTGCCGATGAAATATTCGAAACCATGATCGATTCCAAAGTAATCGAAGTCGAACGGTATGAGGACGGCGATGATTACAATCTCGATATCGATATGCCTGACGACTTCGCACTCGATCAGCCATTGTCTCCGTTCCTGCTTGCCGCACTGGAGTTGCTGGACCCTGAATCGGAGCAATATGCCCTGGACGTGATCTCCATGGTTGAAGCGACTTTGGAGGATCCGCGCCAGGTATTGCGTGCCCAAGAACGTCAGGCCCGCGACGCGGCCATGACCGAAATGAAAGAGGAGGGGATGGAATATGAAGAAAGAATGGAACGCATTCAGGAAATCACATATCCCAAGCCCTTGGATGAGATGCTGGAGGCAGCATTTTCCCAGTATCGTCATGATGTTCCATGGGCCAATGACTATTGGCTGAGCCCAAAATCGGTTGTTCGCGACATGGTGGAAACGGCTTCTGATTTCACCGGTTATATTGCGCGATACGGCATTGCACGTTCTGAAGGCACCTTGTTGCGCTATTTGTCGGATGCCTATCGTGCTTTGGCCAGAACCGTGCCGGCCGATAAGCGTGACGAGCGTTTGCGTGACATTATTTCGTGGTTGCGAGTCGTCGTTCGTTCTATCGATTCCAGTCTTGTTGACGAATGGGAAAATGCGGCCACGAACGAAGATCGAGAAGGGGCCGCGCTTTCTGCTGCAGCACCGGGCGCCGCCGATGTCGTTGTGGAAGACCGTAGGGGTTTGACGGTATTGGTACGTAATGCCTTGTTCCGACGCATCCAGCTCATGGATCTCGAAGACAGTGACGAACTTGGCGTTTTGGATAAGGAATGGGGCTATGGCGTCCATGAGTGGGAGGATGCACTTGATGATTTCTATGATGCGCACGAATATGTGAACACCGATGCCAAAGCTCGGGGTGCTTCGTTCTTCATATTGGATGATTCACTTGAGCGAAGCAAACATGTGTGGAAGGTCAGGCAGATCATCGATGACGCCGAGGGTGATCATGACTGGTCCATAGCGGCGACGGTGGATCTGGATGCGACCCAAGAGCGAGGTGAAGTGGTATTCAAGGAGTATCAGGTCAGCGATGAGATGCCACGTTAGGCCGTTGCCTCGATAAAAGCCGAGAAGAGTGCGTTTGCGGTAGTTCAATGGAAGGGTTTGTGCAACCAAGAGCGAGGTAGTTTGAGGCTGTTCTCGGGAACAAATGCACGATGGCAGTGTTGGGCAGCCTTTCAACTGTGGAAAATCGAACGCATGTTCGAAGAAGGAGTATACTCGGAGTCATGAGCCAGGATCTGTTCGACGCCAGCGATGCGCCAGATGATATGACGCGCCCTTTGGCCGTGCGTATGCGGCCGTCCAGTGTGGAAGATGTGCTCGGGCAATCCCATGTGCTCGGTGAAGGCTCGCCGCTACGAAGATTGGCCAATCCGGCGTCTCAGGGGTCGTTGACCGCTCCAAGTTCGGTGATTTTATTCGGCCCTCCAGGAGTTGGGAAAACCACACTCGCATATATTGTGGCGAAACAATCGGGTCGTGCCTTCGAAGAGATCTCAGCAGTGACATCTGGTGTAAAGGATGTGCGCACGGTATTGGAACGCGCTCACGAGCGTTTGGTGGCGCAAGGCAAGGAAACCGTGCTGTTTATCGATGAGGTGCATAGATTCTCCAAATCGCAACAGGATGCTTTGTTGCCAAGCGTGGAAAATCGGGATGTCACCTTCATAGGCGCCACAACGGAAAATCCTAGTTTTTCCATAATCAAACCTTTGCTGAGCCGATCCGTTGTGGTGAAACTCAATTCACTGGAACCACAGGATTTGGAAGTTCTGGTCCGCAGGGCTTTGGAAGATGCACGAGGATTGAAGGGCGAAGTCAAGGCGGATGACGACGCAGTCGAGCAAATTGTTCGGCTCGCCGGAGGAGATGCGCGAAAGACCCTGACCATATTGGAAGCCGCAGCCGGTGCGGTTACTGGCGACAGGGCGCGAAAAAAAGGCGCTCGCAAACCGATTATCACCCTTGATGTCGTCTCTCAGGTCATGGATACCACCACTGTGCGCTACGACAAGGACGGTGATGATCATTATGATGTCATCTCGGCCTTTATCAAATCATTGCGCGGTTCCGATGTGGATGCGGCATTGCATTATCTGGCGAGAATGATTCGGGCAGGAGAGGATCCGCGGTTTATTGCACGGAGATTAATGATCGCTGCGGCGGAAGAAGTGGGGATGGCAGCTCCGCAGATTTTGCAGGTGACGGTGGCTGCGGCTCAGGCAGTGGCCATGATTGGTATGCCCGAGGCCCGAATCATTTTAAGTGAAGCCACTGTTGCGGTTGCGACGGCTCCGAAGTCCAATGCAAGTTATCTTGCCATGGATGCGGCGCTTGCCGATGTGGATGCAGGGCGTTTTGGAGAGGTGCCGTTGCATTTACGCAATGCACCTACTGCTTTGATGA
The DNA here is from genome assembly GCF_000741765.1 of Bifidobacterium tsurumiense. Classification (GTDB taxonomy): domain Bacteria; phylum Actinomycetota; class Actinomycetes; order Actinomycetales; family Bifidobacteriaceae; genus Bifidobacterium; species Bifidobacterium tsurumiense. Next base: position 4,274 of record NZ_JGZU01000008.1, on the reverse strand, counting down.
AAAGCTGGGGCAATAAGCAGGGATATCGTTACGCTCATGATTTCCCAGGGGCGGTGGCCACGCAGCAGTATCTGCCCGACGAGCTTGTGGGAACGGAATATTATCATCCCAATGATCGAGGCTATGAGCACGAAGTCTCCTCACGTCTTGAGAAGCTTCGCGCAATAATCCATGCAGAAGATCGCCCGAGCCAGCAGTGAAGACATCATACCTCTCGGATTTGGTGGGGGTGCCGACTAGGTTAAGAGATAGAGCTACCGGATCGGAGTCATAGGACCGGGGCTTTCCACTATTACTTAATGCGAATTTGGTCGGCTTTTGGACCTAATCTGCGAATTCATTTCGGTCGAGATGGCCACTATAATAGTGGGGTTTGCTATTTTCAGATCAAGGAGAGGAATGTCTCGAAATATCACGGAACATCACAGCACACTTGCGGTTGAGCAAGACGATCAGCGCGTACCCCCGAAGCTCATCGGATCTATTATTTCCTTGGGATCATTGGCTTTTATCGGTATTTTGACCGAAACGGTGATGACCGTGCTCTTTCCTCAATTGATGAAGGAATTCTCCGTGGACACGGCGACCGTGCAATGGATCACGACAATATATTTGTTGGTGGTTGCCTCAACCATGCCGTTGTCCTCATATCTGAATCGCCGTTTTCCGGCGAAGGCTCTTTTCGTGGCGGCGGTTGCGCTTGCCGTGACAGGTTCTGTGTTGATGATTTTCGGACATGACTTTGTCGTGATTTTGTTGGCTCGTGTGATCCAGGGCATTGGTTCTGGCGTTGCCACGCCTCTGATGATCAATATTATTCTTGAGCAGTCTCCGAGGTCCAAAGTGGGGCGTCTCATGGGTGTTGGTTCGCTTGTCATCACCGTGGCTCCTGCGATTGGCCCTACTGTGGGAGGAGCTATTTCAGCAGTATTGCCATGGCGTGCGATTTTCGTCATCGTCATTCCTGTGGTGTTGCTGGTTTCGCTTCCACTGGGACTGCTGTGCATTGAGCAGAAGCATCCGACCCAGGAAGCCCGTCTGAATCCTTTGCAGGTGGTGTCGATTATTGCGGCACTGGTCGGATTGGTGTTGTTTGTCAACCAGGCTGGTGTTTCGATCAGCTCTGCGGTTGCAGGCTCGCTTCATGTGACCTCATTGGTCATTGCCGTGATGAGCCTGGTGATCGGTGTCGGTTCTCTGTTCTTCTTTGTGTGGTCTTCGAGCCGATCATTCTCGCCACTGATTCGTTTGGGTTGGCTCAAGGATCCTGTGGCCAGGCTTCATGGCATCGCATATGCTATGTTGCCCATGGTCGGCATCGGTTTTGGATATGTGATCACGAATTTGGCGCAGATGTCAATGGGAACCACAGCTTTCGTAGCAGGTGCGTTGGTGTTGCCAGGCGCTTTGATCGGAGCCTTCTTCGCTCCTGTGGGAGGAATGCTCTATGATCGCTTCGGAGCGAAAAAGCCAATTCTTATTGCATTGGGCATCGCAAGCGTGGGGCCATTGCTGTTGCTTGTATGGTCCATGCATCTCACCCCAGTGCTGCTAGCCGGTTTCTATTTCATTTTCGGATTGGGATATGCCTTGGGCTATTCCAATGTAATGACCAGCGCTTTGCAGCATATCGCCCCGGAATTCACGCCTGACGGCAATGCGGTATTCAATACGTCACTCCAGTTCGGAGGCGCAGCAGGCACTGCGATATTCTCCACCATCATTGCTGTGGCGCAAACCGGATCCGGAGCGGCAGGTAGTGAGACATTTAGCCATGCAACGGCAATCGGTGGAATGTGGACCTTTGCAACCATGTCGCTTATCTGCATAGTCGCGTGGACGCTTCTCGCGTTCGCATTCCGTATCAGGCAGGAGCGTTCCGCACGGTAATCAACAATTCGCCATTGTCATTGAGCAATGCACAGCGCAAAGATGGACTGTGTTCAAACCGTGCAGGACATAGATATTGCTGTGCATATGCAATGGCGAGAATTTGAATGGGTCGTATCGTCTCCACAAACCAATAGGGGATCATTCGACCCACTCGCGAGGTCCGGTTATCGGTAGAATATCCGCTGGGAATCGTAGGGTGTGCTGTATGGCCAGTGAGAATGAGCGTAAATTGGTTGTGAACTGCCTGCCTCTGACACAGGCGGAACGCACTGCGTTTGTGCGTGCCGCCAAGGGCGTCCGGCAGGAATTCGTCGGGGATGAACTGGAACCCCAGGCTTTGTCTTGGCATGCGAGTGTTCCAGAAGAACTGCGTGGTCAGGTCACTGCAGTGATCGGCAATATCTCCGAGCAGGAATGCATTCAATGCAAGCATCTTGACTGGCTGCAGACATGGAGCGCAGGAGTCGATCGCTACCAGAAACCAGGTGTGCTAGGCCGCGGAGTTATGCTGACCAGCGCATCGGGCGCATACGGACAAAGCGTCTCCGAACATGTTTTTGCCATGATGCTGGCGATGATGAAAAATATTCCGCAGTACGCCCGTCAAGGTATGCAAGGTCAGTGGAGGGACGCGGGCCCGGCGCTTTCTCCTTTGGGTGCCAAAGCCTTGATAGTCGGAGCTGGAGATATCGGTTCGCATATCGCTGCCCTGTGCAAGGCGATTGGCATGACGACCTTCGGCATCCGCCGTCATGCTGATCTTCCAGTGCAAGGATTTGACAGCATTGCGGGCTATGACCAACTCGACAATGCATTGCCTGATGCTGACGTTGTGGTCCTCGTGCTTCCTTCCACCAAGCAAACGCATCACATCATCAACGCGAAACGTTTGTCATTGATGAAATCATCGGCTTTGGTAATCAATGCCGGCAGGGGAGATGCCATTGATTCGCAGGCTCTGGTTGAGGCGTTGGAACAAGGCATAATTCGCGGTGCTGGCCTCGATGTCACTGACCCCGAACCGTTGCCTCATGACCATCCTCTGTGGAAGCAAGAACGCTGCTTGATAACGCCGCATGTGGCCGGCGGCAATCATCTGTCATCCACCCGAAATCGCATAGTCGACATAGCGTTGCACAATGTGCGCAACTATGTATCAGGGCACTCACTGCTCAATCTTGTGCAATAAGCGAGGCATAGGGGCAGATTGCTCCCGATTGAGTGGTTGAGGCTGCGTTGAGCTGGGGACAGCGTGAGAAGAGTGTTGAGCCCAAGCACAGTCAAGATCCCGTTCTTGAGGTTCATGGTTATTGCCACGACACATTCATCGATAGTTATGACGACTGTGTGCAATAGTGGTATCGGGGATGACTGAAGGCAGATGCATCATACCAGGGGATGATGGTTCCTTTGCTCGTGAATCGATTGGGCTTGCCACATTCATCCTTAGGTACGAGTGCAAGAGCCGCAGATCTACGGCATGCTGGAGAGCGAAAAGCTGTTCGGAGGGGACTGCATAACTGGAAGGACGTTGCCATGGCACATGTGAATCTGCTGTCACAATGGGGAGTATTGGTTATTGGGACACCGTTGCTGGTGTGTGGAATCGTGATGCTCTGTGTTTCTGGGGCAACATATGGCATACGCGTTCTGCAACGTAAGAATCCATGGGATAGCAAAATGGTCAAATCATTCTTGATCCTCGGACTCTTGCTCAGCGTTATGGGAGGGAATATCGCAGGACCTATGCTTCCCCATTTGCCGACGCTGTTATGACGCTTGACACTCACGCCATATGACTGTCACTGAGCCCAAGGATTGCAAGTCTATCGAACGCAATCCTTGGGCTCAATCCATATTATTTCAGTGCGAGTGGGGGCATTGCAGACAGTGGGTTTACGCTGTGAGTGCCCGTATCAGTGATTCCACATGTCCTTTGGCGCGCACATTGTAACGGGCGAGTTCAATAGTGCCATCTTCTGAGATCACCACTGTGGAACGGAGCACGCCGGTATGAGGAACCCCGAAGATCTTCTTCACACCATATGCGCCATACGCCTTGTGCACGCGCAGATCCGTATCAGAAAGCAACGGGAAGGTGAGATGATCGCGCTCGCGGAACTGTTGCAGTTTTTCGATAGAATCCTTGGATACGCCTAGTACCGCATATCCGGGTTATTGGCCAGAATGTGTGTCTGAAATCGCCTCTCATGCCTTGTGCTGCAAGGTCTGAGAGGTGTTTGAATGTGGCGGTGGGGACTTTCGAGGTCGGCCAGAATGTGTGTCCGGAACGGGACGTGGCGCGTTGCGGGGCAAGGCCTGGGAGCCGTTTGAATGTGGTTGTCTGAATGGTATGAGAACCCACTTGCCCGAATGCCACG
>NZ_JGZU01000007.1 GCF_000741765.1 Bifidobacterium tsurumiense | reverse complement strand
CCGAACCCGCATCCTGGACTGGTGGAAAACGCAGTTCACCGACCAGAAAATCGAGGAACTCCACAGGCTGGCATGGGAAAGGAGCCCCCAAGGCGCATACGAAACGTTCGGCATACCCAACCGATACGGAACCGGCATCGACTGGAACGAATTCCACACCAGCACCAGATACCCAAACGCCACCGAATAAAACCACCACCAGACACACAATTTGGCCTATAACCCACCGAATAAAACCACCACCAGACACACAATTTGGCCTATAACCCCGACAAGCGCCTTCGCGGATGATGCGACGCAAGAGGCAGGGTTTTGCACACCAAGCCAGCAAACATTAGGGACCGATATCAATGTGAGTAATGCTGATCCAGGTGTTGCCACGTGGGTGAAAGGTGATATGTACATCGGTTCCAAGCCCTCGAATACCGCAAATCTGAATGGTGCCAATGCTCCTGTCGGATCTTATGCCGTTGAAGCAGAAGGCCTGACTTTGGTCAATGGCAAACTCGCCATGAATCCCTTGAAGGAATCGTGGGGCGGTAATGGCTTCCGTTTCGGCATAGTCGGCTTTGGTGCCCAATTCAGGCCAACTCCCGGATCCACTGCCTTGGCGGTCAATGGCGACGAATCAGCGAGCGCAATCGATTCCATGACCACAGGCGGTGTGACAGGCGATGTCGGTGCGTGGACTCATGGCGCTTTTACAGAAGGTTATGGCGCAAAACTCAGCGGCAATGCAACGAATTGGGAAACCAATGCGAGGCACAAATCTGTGGTGCACACCAAGACCGACTGGGATTCGTCCAATAGTATATCTTGGAACCAGACCAATGTGCTCGACAATGTCAATGGTAAGGATTACAGCGATTTTGGCACCTATGTCAATAATCTTTCCAATACCCTGTCCCTGCAACAGGCCAACGGTACGGTGACGTATGACACCGCACCGGCTGATTCGAATTATGTGCGATACAAATACAATGCCAATTCCAGTAATATCTCATACGGTTTCAAATTCGATGCATCTGGGAAACGATCCGAGAAAAGAATAACGTTCACCGGTGATGGCACATCGGCTCTGCAGGTTTTCAAGCTGAAGACCAGCGAATTGCAATATATTCAGTCAGATGACGGCACCTACCAGACCAATAAAAACAATCCCGATGATGTGAATCGTGGCATCGTCTTCGATTTTGAGAATATTCCCGACAATGCCTCAGTCGTTGTCAATGTTGGCGGCATCAATGACGACGGCAGTGGTGGCAGCAACGTGTCCTTCAATAACGGCTGGCGTTTCTGGTGGAACGGCGTTGAAATCGGAGGCGGATACTCCGATAAGGCCTCGACAGAACAGCAGAGGCTGTATGGCGTGGCTTCGCAGAAGGTGCTGTGGAATTTCTATGATGCCAATGTCAGCATTCGTGGTGGCATCGCCTTGGAAGGCAATGACGCCGGAGGAGACGGAAAAGTCTCGTATGACGATCCCTCTGCCGCGATGTTGGGAAGCATTGTGGTGCGCACCGGTGATTTTGACGATCATGTGACCACGAACGGCCGTGTGTATGTAAATGGCGATTTCATGATGAATAATCCGACGGCTGCGAGGAACACCAGATTCAATGAAGGTGCCACGGCATCGGTAATCGATATGGACCAGGAACGCCACAACTTCCCGTGGAACGGTCAGGCGAGCTCTGAATGCTCGACTATCTCTTGGCAGAAGGTCTCCTCCGATGACACGACGCAGCTGCTTCCCGGTTCGGAATGGGGAATCTACACCGCTCAAGAAGATGCGCAAAACGCGACCAATGCGTTGCTCATCATCACCGATAAGAGCAATAATTATGGCTCCGGAGCGGGCGTGTTCCAGACACAGAATCTTGCTCCGAATGCTACCTATTATTTGAAGGAGCTGAAAGCACCTGACGGGTATGTGAAGTCAGACACGATTTTCACGGTGGTGACCTCGCATACGGGAGATGCAACCAATACGGTGTCCGTTGGTGCTGCAGGCGTTGTGGAAGACGGCAAAATCGCCAACACTCCTGAGGGAGGCAGTTTCTCGTGGAGCAAGGCAGCAGACGACACCAATACTCTGCTCGATGGGTCTTCGTGGACTTTGATGAATGTCGCTACCAAGGAGAGTTGGATAGTAGACGATAGCAGCACCAAAGTGGCTCGTGTGGATATCCAGGATGTTCGTGGAAGTGCCATTGAAGAGACCGTAATCGAGCAATACAGCACGGTTCAATTGAAGGCGCAGGTATTTGCCGATGACAATTCTGCAATAAGTCAGGATGTCACGTGGAAATCCAGTGATGGCAGCGTCGCGAGTGTGAGCTCTGATGGTTTGGTGACTGCCATTGGTTCGGGGAGCACGGTGATCAGCGCATGCTCAGTGGCTTCGCGTAATACGGTGTGCGATACCGTCTTGGTTACGGTGAATGCAAAACCTGCAAATTCACTGACGGTCAGCCGTCAGGGCGATACGCAGGCTTGGTCGGGAACCCTTGAATTAAACACAGGTGACAGCGCTGATTTCACAGCGGTTGTGGAGCCAAGTGATATCGCGGTTTCATGGGTTTCGGCGAATACTGACATCGCCACAGTGAATGCCAGCGGTCATATTGTGGGTGTTGCCGAAGGGCAGACCACCATCACAGCGATTGCAGGTGACAAACAGGTGAGTGTTCCGGTGGTGGTGAGTGATACACGGTTCACCACGGTGTATTTCAAAGGTGACACTTTGAGGGCCTGGATGGCGGATTCGCACATATCAGGGGCCTTCAGCGCGGCTGATGTGGTTGTGCGATATAGTGCGACGAATAGTGGACGCGATGCTTGGAAGCAATGGCCACAATCTGCATCACTGCAGGAATTCTGCTCAGATGAGTGGTATTCGGTGAAGGTGCCGACTGAACAGAAGCACATGAATATCGTGCTCTACAACGGCCAGGACGTGAATAACAAGTCCAATTACTACATGGGTTCTAACGGCACGACGCCATTCATTGTTGATGCCGGTGCCAAGAACTACACCATAACCGATTATCAGACCTATGGTGAGGGCGTACCTACCTGTTCGACTAGCACAGCAAGGGTTGCGGCGTATCGTATGGCAGGGAATCAATCGTATGCACAGGCGAATGAAAACGCAGCCCGCAGGCTAGGAACTGCTGCGTCGGATTCGCGGACGGCGGCGAGCATGACATCATCTGCGGCGTTCATCTCCTCCGTTTCATCTGAAAGCAACGGAATAGGCACTGTGCAACTAATCAGTGAGAAGGCCATGGCAGGTGTTGCGGGATGCGATGCCGATGGTCATCTATGCGACAACGATTCACGTCTGGGCATCATTTCGGTGTCGAAGATGGCGGATGGTACTTATATTTTGAAGGAAAAAGAACCTCCATCAGGCTATACGATAAGCCAGTACGTGTATCGTGTGGTAATCACTTCAGGAAAAGTGGTGGAATGGGGTTGGGGTGAATCGGATGATGGTCCATTCAAACAATGCGCTGATGATGGAACCTCTATCTGCCGTACTGTCACGGTTTCTGAAGAGGTCGGGATAATCGGTCGCATTTATAACCAGCCAACTACGGCGCAATGGAGGAAAACGGATTCGATCACCGCATTAGCATTGGCAGGATCCTCATGGCGTATCGCAAACGCTGGCGACGGCAATACCGTTGCAGGCAGCAATGTGTGGTGTGTGCGTGACAACGCCGATTCCGGCAGCGCAGTGAATAACTGCAATGCCAAAGGCAATGGCACCATTCTCGCCGATGCGGATCCAGCTGAGGGCAGTATCGGCGTGCGCAGTCTGCCAGCGGGGGATTACACCCTCACCGAGGCGGATGCTCCACTGGGTTATGTTCTCGATGGAACGACGTACACACTCACTGTGGGCGTGGATGGAAGCTCCGAAGTCAAGCGTACCGATGACAGCAGTCCGGTCACGGATTCGACGATTGCCAATGACGAATCCCGAGGCTCAGCAACTTGGAAGAAAGTGGATGCCCAAAACACCGGTAAGGTGCTGGGCGGATCTTCCTGGACGGTGAGATACACGCGGACGATCGGATCACAAACGGTGAACAAAGTGTATGTGGTCAGCGATAACGAATCATCGGATGCAGGCAAGCCTTATGCCTGCACGCCGTCTGAACCGGATGCAGACCATGCCGAAGGAGTGCTGTGCGATACCAATGCGCGCGCAGGATACTTCCTCATCGACAACCTTGAGTGGGGGACGTACACGCTCGAAGAGCGTAGTGCCCCGCAAGGGTATGAGCTTAACGATAAGGATAAGCCATCGAAATCCATAGGCGTTATTGATGGCACATTCCAGCGTGATATTGATTTGGGCACCATTGCCGATAGTCAAAAGAACTATTTCCTTCCCAACACAGGGCGTTGGGGAGGCGTGGTGACCTTCGTGATTCTTGGATTGATTGCTCTGCTCGCAGGAGCTGCGGTCGTCCAGCGCAACCGGTTGCCGCAGTCGCCCCAGCAACTGCAGTAATCACCAAATTTTGGGCGGATAAGCAAAAGCGCTATTCGCCCAGGAAACCGCTACTGCTGTATTCGATGTTTCACGAATGCGGGAGGACACGGATAGAAGAAAGGAAATGAGGTAATGATTGCTTCACCATTGAAGAAAGTCGTGGCGGGAGCTGTTGCAGCCGCTGCGAGCATGTCACTGATGATTGCAGCAGCGGTTGGTGCAAACGCGGCGGACGCAAATCAGGCAACCATCACGTTGAAGAGCGCAACCAGTCTGGCGGACAGGACCTTCGTCGGATATCGTCCGATTGATATCACTGGCGTGACAGGAAGCGGCACTGATACCAGCTACACCTTGGATATCACCGATGATTGGCTGTCCACGGTTCGCTCTGCGGCAATCACTGCCGGTTTGACCACGGATGGCACCACTAAGCTCGCTCAGGACTCGTCCAAAGCGGATGTGCTTGCCGCAGTATCCCAGCTCGCTGCAGATCAGCAGACAAATGGTGGCACGGATACGCTCAATTATGCCGGAAGCCGCGCATTTGCCAATGCCTTGCAACAGGCAATCGCTTCCGCCGATCCTGCAGCTCCTGTTGCCATCAATTCAGGTAAGACCGCCTCTGGCGGCAGCGATACCGGTGACTGGACCTTGAGCACTGATAATCTCAGCCTCACTTCAAAGGCCGTCGACTATGGTTGGTATCTGATCGAGGAAACCACCGCTGCAGATCCTGCAGCTCCTTCGAAGACTGCTGATCATGCACCTGTTTCCTTGGTGATCACCAATCCGGTAACCGGCAATGTCAGCATCGACCTGAAGTCGACTTCGCCTGAATCGCATAAGAATATCGTGGACGCTGATGGCTCCAACCAGCGCAAGGCCGATGACTATGCCGAAAACACGCAGATCGATTACCAGCTGACCTATTATGTGCCGACTACTTGGGCAACCCAGTATTCAGCCAATGGGTTCTGGTTCACCATGAGCGATAAGCTGAGCGACGGATTGACCTTTGATGCAGTGAACAAGATCACCGTGGGCGATGCCTTCGAGAGCACCGATGGCGATGTGGAATGGTCTGCGTCGGATTACACATACACCCCTGCCTTCAACGATCCTCAGGGCGACACCAAGACGGGCGCCAGCCTGAAATGGACCTTCGGCAACCGTCCAGCCGATGCGAACACCGCTTTGACTGATGCTCAGAAGGCTGAGAATCTCGCCAATCTCAAGCTCGCCGGCAAATGGGTTAAGGTGTATTACACCGCTCATCTCAACGATGCGGCCGTAATCGGCGGCCAGGGCAATGACAATACCTATAACGTGACCTATCAGCACAACCCTGAGTCCAGCTATGATGGCGAGCAGACTCCTGAAGAGCATCCTCATGTCTACACCTATCAGTTCTCAGTGGTGAAGAAGGACGGCCTCAGCACCGCAGCATTGTCTGGCGCCACCTTCCAGCTCTTCTCCAATGAAGACGCTGCAAAGGCAGCGGTCTCCACGAATGGCGACACCGCAAACGCGCTGAAATTCGATGCAGGAGAAGCCCAGCAGTGGGATTACAATGCATCCGGCACGGTTCAGGATCTGACCACAGGCGCTGATGGCACCATCAAGCTTGAAGGTCTTGATCAGGGCACTTACTACATCGTGGAAACCAAGGCTCCTGAAGGGTATCGACTCTTGGGCTCTCCAGTGACGATTACCGTAAAGGCAACCAATCTTAATACTCATACCGATGAGGTCAAGCAGGCGGGAACCGTGTATGCCATCGAGTACACCGTCAATGATGCTGCAAATGGCCAGGTGGAGATCAAGAACTACAAGGGCTTCCTGCCGCAAACCGGTGGTGCGGGTATCGTGCTGCTGATCGGCGCAGGGTTGCTGTTGATTGTCGGTGGCGCCATCATCGTGCGTCGTCGTCTGTCCTAAGGGATAGCTGATATTGGCCGGTACCCAGGGTGTGGGGTGCCGGCCAATACGCATTATGACGATTTTCGGTGTGGCTTGTGCCGAATAATCCTAACGGGAACAAGCCTGTAATGCTTCGATAGGTGCGTGATCACATGAGCGAGAGGCACATGACTGTGCATATGACGGATGGCAATGCCGTCCACACGGCTATTGCCGCTTTGCATCATGAACATGCGTCGATCAATTCACATATCGAATCAGGATCTGGCACCGCATCGGAGCGAACAGAGACCTCAACGGGTGCGCAGAAGGGGAAGCGCAAACGCTCAGGCAAGGGTTCATTGGTTGCAGGAATCCTGATCATGGTTTTAGGCGCTGGATTATTGCTGTATCCCATGGTTGCACAGCTGCTGTCAGCCCATTCCGAAGTGGAATCGGTGGCTACGTACGATCGCAATGCCGAACGCATGTCCGACGCGCAAAAGGCCTCGATGTTGCGATCAGCTCGCGAATACAATGATCGAGTGCGTGAGGGGAAAACACCCATTCATAATCTCGGTGACTCCTCATATGCAACCGACGCTGATTATATGGCGCAACTCAATGTCTCTGATGTTATGGGAAGCGTGCATATCCCTTCTATTTCTGTGAATCTGCCTATATATCATGGCACGCAGCCCGCTCAGCTCAATGTGGGAGCGGGGCACTTGTACGGAACCTCGCTGCCTGTGGGTGGCAAAGGGAGCAATGCGGTTCTGGCCGGGCATAGGGGATTGCCCTCGGCATTGATATTCACCAGATTGGATGAGCTGAACAAGGGGGATTACTTCTATGTGGAAGTACTTGGCGAACAATTATGGTACAAGGTCGATGCCATCTGGGTGACCTCGCCTGAGGACATTTCGCATTTTGGCATAGATCCTCAGCGCGATGTGGTGACCCTGCTCACTTGCACGCCATATGGCGTCAATACAGAACGTTTGCTTGTTCAAGGCGTGCGTACGCAAGCGCCACGAAGCATGCCTCAAGACGAAGGCGTGTATCCTGCCGGATTGTATGCCGCTTTGGTGACTGCCGCAGGGCTGATCATAATGGTGCCGATTGTCCGTATGCATTCGAGGCGAACGGTATCCGCCATTCATTGGAGTGGCAAATAGTGGTGCGCCACGCCGTGGGCGCAATCGTAGAGACACGATGATATCGTAGTAAATCGTGTGTGCCAGCGGTGCGCCTTATGTAATAGGAGCAGACGCTGGGATATCCCGCCGATTCGGTGAATGCATGCAGTAATGCGGTGCAGGAGAGTCGCGGGCCATCGGGCCGGTGGACTGTGGCTGTTATTCTTTTCCGATTCCGGGGGAGTGTGGCCGCAGTGTGGCGGCAGCACCAAAGAAGATTACATCATCGAATCGGAGAACTGAAGTTGCCTACGATTGAACAGCTTGTCCGTAAGGGACGTCAGGCCAAGCCGAAGAAGTCAAAGACTTTGGCCTTGAAGGGAAGCCCGCTGCGTCGCGGCGTGTGCACCCGTGTGTATACCACCACCCCGAAGAAGCCGAACTCGGCTTTGCGTAAGGTCGCTCGTGTGCGTTTGAGCTCGGGCGTCGAAGTTACCGCCTACATCCCAGGCGAAGGCCACAACCTGCAGGAGCACTCCATCGTGCTCGTGCGCGGCGGCCGTGTGAAGGATCTGCCAGGCGTGCGTTACCACATCGTGCGCGGCGCTCTTGATACCCAGGGCGTCAAGGACCGCAAGCAGGGTCGTTCCCTGTACGGAGCAAAGAAGGCGAAGTAAGAGATATGTCACGTAAAGGACCAGCTAAGAAGCATCAGGTGCTGCCAGATCCTATTTACGGCTCGACCGTAGTGGCGCAGCTCATCAACAAGATTCTGCTCGACGGCAAGAAGTCGATTGCCGAGGACATCGTGTACTCAGCACTCGATATGGTTAAGGAAAAGACCGAGCAGGAACCGGTGGCAGTGCTCAAGCGTGCACTGGACAACATTCGCCCGAGCCTTGAGGTTCGCTCCCGTCGAGTCGGCGGCGCAACCTACCAGGTCCCGGTCGAGGTCAAGCCCGCCCGCGCGAACACCCTTTCCTTGCGTTGGCTTACCGACTTCTCCCGCGCTCGTCGTGAGAAGACGATGTCTGAGCGTCTCGCTAACGAGATTCTCGACGCATCCAACGGCCTTGGCGCTTCCGTCAAGCGTCGCGAGGACACCCACAAGATGGCAGAGGCCAACAAGGCCTTCGCCCACTACCGCTGGTAATCCGAGTTTAAGAGTTAAGGAAAACTCATGGCACAAGACGTGCTCCACGACCTGAATCAGGTTCGTAACATCGGCATCATGGCTCACATCGATGCTGGAAAGACCACCACCACCGAACGTATTCTGTTCTACACGGGCAAGAACTACAAGATCGGTGAGACCCACGATGGCGCTTCGACCATGGACTTCATGGCTCAGGAGCAGGAACGTGGTATCACCATTCAGTCCGCAGCAACCACATGCTTCTGGAACCGTCAGACTCATGACACTGACAAGCAGTTCCAGATCAACATCATCGACACCCCAGGCCACGTGGACTTCACGGCCGAGGTGGAGCGCTCCCTGCGCGTGCTCGATGGTGCCGTGGCTGTTTTCGACGGCAAGGAAGGTGTGGAACCCCAGTCCGAAACCGTGTGGCGTCAGGCCGACAAGTATGGCGTTCCGCGCATCTGCTTCATCAACAAGATGGATAAGCTCGGCGCCGACTTCTATTACTCGGTAGACACCATCAAGGAAAAGCTCGGTGCAACTCCTTTGGTCATCCAGCTGCCTATCGGCGCTGAGAACGACTTCATCGGCGTTGTGGACCTCGTCCGCATGAAGGCCTATCAGTGGACTGATGTTTCCGGCGATTTGGGCGCTCATTACGAGACCACCGACATTCCTGCCGATTTGCAGGATCGTGCAGAAGAGTATCGTGCTCAGCTGCTCGACCAGGTGGCAGAGTCCGATGAAGAGCTGCTCGAGAAATACCTCGAAAACGGCGATTTGACCGAAGATGAAATCCGTGCAGGCATCCGCAAGCTCACCATCGCTCGCGAAGCCTACCCGGTGACCTGCGGTTCCGCTTTCAAGGACAAGGGCGTGCAGCCTATGCTGGACGCGGTCGTCGACTACCTGCCTTCTCCTGAGGATGTTCCGTCCATCGTTGGTTTCGATCCTCGTGATGAATCCATCGAAATCGACCGCAAGCCGGTTTTGGACGAGCCTTTCGCAGGTCTGGTCTTCAAGATCTCGACCCACCCCTTCTACGGCAAGCTGGTCTTCGTGCGCGTGTACTCCGGTACCGCCAAGTCCGGCGACACCTTGCTGGATTCCACCAAGGGCAAGAAGGAACGCGTCGGTAAGATCTTCCAGATGCACGCTGACAAGGAAAACCCTGTTGACTCTGCAGATGCAGGCAACATCTACACCTTCGTCGGTTTGAAGAATGTCACCACCGGTGACACCCTGTGCGATGAGAAGGCGCCGATCTCCCTTGAATCCATGACCTTCCCCGATCCTGTTATCGAGGTTGCCGTGGAGCCTAAGACCAAGGCCGATCAGGAGAAGATGAGCATCGCTTTGGCAAAGCTCTCCGACGAGGATCCGACCTTCCAGGTGAAGACCGACGAAGAGTCCGGTCAGACCCTGATTTCCGGCATGGGCGAGCTTCAGCTTGACATCATCGTCGACCGTATGCGTCGCGAGTTCAAGGTGGAGGCCAATGTCGGCAAGCCTCAGGTCGCTTACCGCGAGACCATCCGCAAGGCCGTCATGAACCAGGAATACACCCACAAGAAGCAGACTGGTGGTTCCGGTCAGTTCGCAAAGGTCCTGATGAACTTCGAGCCTTTGAACACCGAAGAGGGCGAGACCTACGAATTCGTCAACGAGGTCACCGGCGGACACATCACCAAGGAATTCATTCCTTCTATCGATGCTGGTGTCAAGGAAGCCATGGAATCCGGCGTTTTGGCAGGCTTCCCGGTTGTCGGCGTCAAGGCCACCGTCACCGACGGTCAGGTTCACGACGTGGATTCCTCGGAAATGGCCTTCAAGATCGCAGGTTCGATGTGCTTCAAGGAAGCCGCTCCCAAGGCTCATCCGGTTATCCTCGAGCCGATCATGGCAGTGGAAGTTCGTACTCCAGAAGAGTATATGGGCGATGTGATGGGCGATATCAACTCCCGTCGTGGCGCCATCCAGTCCATGACCGATTCCACGGGTGTCAAGGTCATCGACGCCAAGGTTCCGCTGAGCGAGATGTTTGGTTACATCGGCGATCTGCGTTCCAAGACTCAGGGTCGCGCAATGTTCACCATGCAGATGGACTCCTATGCAGAGGTCCCGAAGGCCGTTGCAGACGAGATCATCAAGGCCCAGCGCGGCGAGTAATAATGCGTTGTTTCTTCAGTGTGTCTGTCTCCAGTTAACGCTATTATTCTTTAGCGTTGACTGGGTTCGGGCACTGAAGTGGCACACAACCCAGAAACCCAGTAATATGTAGCGAGTGCCTTGCACGCAGGTGTGTGTGGGGCAAACTACGAGACGTCCAGGAGGACAACACATGGCAAAGGAAAAGTACGAGCGTACTAAGCCGCACGTTAACATTGGTACCATTGGCCACGTCGATCACGGTAAGACTACCCTGACCGCAGCCATCTCCAAGGTGCTGCACGAACAGTACCCGGATCTGAACCCGGCCTATGACTTCGACCAGATCGATTCCGCTCCTGAAGAGAAGGAACGCGGCATCACCATCAACATCGCCCACATCGAGTACCAGACCGCTGAGCGTCACTACGCTCACGTCGATGCTCCTGGCCACGCCGATTACGTGAAGAACATGATCACCGGCGCTGCCCAGATGGACGGTGCAATCCTGGTTGTGGCTGCTACCGACGGTCCTATGGCTCAGACCCGTGAGCACGTGCTGCTCGCAAAGCAGGTCGGTGTCCCGAAGATCCTGGTCGCCCTGAACAAGTGCGATATGGTCGAGGATGAAGAGCTCATCGACCTCGTTGAGGAAGAGGTCCGTGACCTCCTCGACGAAAACGGCTTCGATCGCGATTGCCCGGTCGTACGCACCTCCGCTTACGGTGCACTGCACGACGACGCTCCTGACCACGACAAGTGGGTTGAGACCGTCAAGGAACTCATGAAGGACGTCGACGAGTACATCCCGACCCCAGTCCACGATCTCGACAAGCCATTCTTGATGCCAATCGAGGACGTGTTCACCATCTCCGGTCGTGGTACGGTTGTCACCGGCCGCGTGGAGCGTGGTCGTCTGCCGATCAACACCACCGTGGAGATCGTCGGTCTGCGCGACACCCAGTCCACCACCGTCACCTCCATCGAGACCTTCCACAAGCAGATGGATGAGGCTGAGGCTGGCGATAACACCGGTCTGTTGCTGCGCGGTATCAACCGTACCGACGTAGAGCGTGGCCAGGTCGTCGTGGCTCCAGGTTCCGTAACTCCTCACACCAACTTCGAGGGTGAGGTCTACGTGTTGACCAAGGATGAAGGCGGCCGTCACTCGCCGTTCTTCTCCAACTACCGTCCGCAGTTCTACTTCCGTACCACCGATGTCACCGGCGTTATCACCTTGCCGGAAGGCGTCGAGATGGTTCAGCCTGGCGATCACGCAACCTTCACGGTTGAACTGATCCAGCCAATCGCTATGGAAGAGGGCCTGACCTTCGCTGTGCGTGAAGGCGGCCACACCGTCGGCTCAGGTCGTGTCACCAAGATCCTCAAGTAAGAGGTTCGACACCAAAGCATGACGCGTTGAACTAGCGTTATGAAAGGGCGCTTCCGTTGTAACGGAAGCGCCCTTTTTGTTGCTCTGATTCCTCGCATTCAGCCCTTCCTTCCAATGCGAGATACAGCAATCAATTGCCCAGACATCGCGTATTGTCGTGTGCAGTCGATCATCACTTGTGGTTGGCCAATGCAATTCACGGTGGAAAACAATGGTGTTTTGACGTTGATATGCTGGTAAATACTTGGTATTGGACACATGAATTAGCCGGTATAGGCATTGTGGCATAATAGCCAAGGCATTTTTACGTATTGCCCTAACGACATCGAAGAATAGGTGACTAGACGTGGCACAAACTACCAATGACATCAAGAACGGTTCGGTATTGAACCTGGACGGACAGCTGTGGACCGTAGTGAAGTTCCAGCACGTCAAGCCGGGCAAGGGGCCTGCTTTCGTGCGCACAACCATCAAGAACGTTCTCTCCGGAAAGATCGTTGACAAGACATTCAACGCCGGCATGAAGATGGAATTCGAGACCGTGGATAATCGCACTCTGCAGTATTCATACGAAGATGGCGATAACTACGTCTTCATGGATATGACCACATATGACCAGAGCTTTATCCCGAAGAGCCTGGTCGGCGATCAGAGCAAGTATCTGCTCGAAGGAACCGAGTGCATCGTCAGCTTCCACGACGGCACCCCGTTGAGCGTCGAATTGCCTGCTTCGGTCATTCTGACCATCACGCATACCGAGCCAGGTCTGCAGGGCAACCGTTCCAATGCGGGTACCAAGCCTGCAACGGTGGAAACCGGCGCCGAGATTCAGGTTCCGCTTTTCGTCGGCGAAGGCGAAAAAGTCAAGGTAGATACCCGCGACGGTTCTTATTTGGGTCGCGAAAACTAAGCAGTATAGGGGTAAAGCTTCATGGCACGTTCCACCGCTCGTAAAAGGGCTCTGAACACGTTGTACGAAGCGGATGAGAAGGGACAGGACATCCTGTCCCTTCTTGCTGAGCGCATCGCAGAGCCAGGTGCACAGACACCATTGCCATCGTATTCCATCGACATCGTCAGAGGTGTTGCAGAACATGGCCGCGTTATCGACCGTATTCTGAATGACCATTCCACTGGATGGAAAATACGTCGTATGGCGGTTGTCGATCGCAATATTTTGCGTATCGCCACATGGGAGATCTTGTTCAATCAGGAAGTGCCCAATAAGGTGGCCATCGACGAGGCACTTGGTTTGGCCAAAACGTTAAGTGATGATGATGCGCCGTCATTCATTCACGGATTGCTCAGCGCGATCTGTGCCGATGAAGAAGTGATGAGGCAGTTTTCACCTTCGTCGCCAGATGATGGTGAGGATCCGGCATTGCAGGCTGAGGAAATACCCCTTGATTCAGGATCTCGAGGCGATGACCAGGCAGCGGATGCTGTGACAGAACAAGCCTCCAATACAACAGAAAAACCTAACGAAGAACAGACGAAATAGTACCGGCAATTGGCCGGGGGAGCGTCCTAACCGGCCGATAGTCTTGGTACAGTAACCCATGGAATAAGGGGGTTGTAGTGAACCAGAACGATTCCGCAAGGTTGAGTTTCTCTCCCGATGATGCCGTTCTTATTTTGGAAGACGGGGAAGTGTACGTAGGTGAACCCTACGGCGCAGTCGGATCGACTTTCGGTGAAATAGTCTTTTCCACCGGCATGACCGGATATCAGGAGACGCTTACCGATCCAAGTTATGATCGTCAGATTGTGGTGCAAACCTTCCCGCATATCGGGGATACTGGGGTCAACCGCGATGATCCGGAATCACAGCGTATTTGGGTTGCCGGATATGTGGTCCGCGATCCCAGTCCCATCGTCAGTAATTGGCGTGCGACAGGTAGCCTTGATGACGATTTGAAACAAGAATCGGTCGTTGGCATTGGTCGCATAGATACACGAAAGCTGGTTCGCCATCTGCGTTCGGCTGGTGTTATGCGTGCCGGCATTTTCTCTGGTGACGCCCTTATGGAACAGGGCGCCTTGCGTTCCATCGATTCGATGCTTGAAGAAGTTCGAGGCATTGCCCAAATGAAGGGTATGCGCCTGTACGACGAGGTCAGCACCAAGCAGGCATATGTTGTCGAGCCACAAGGGGAGTGGGAAGGCAAGCAGCCGCTGTTCACCGTTGCAGCGATCGATTTGGGTATCAAGGCAATGACCCCGCAGCGCATGGCTGAACGCGGATGCCGAGTGCATGTGTTGCCATCGGACATCACCTTTGAAGAACTTGAGCAATTGCATCCGGATGGTGTGTTCTTCTCCAATGGCCCAGGAGATCCTGAACAGGCGGATGCCGTTGTTTCCCTGCTGCGCAAGGTTTTGGATGCCGGATACCCATTCTTTGGAATCTGCTTCGGCAACCAGTTGCTTGGCCGCGCCCTCGGATTCGGCACATACAAGCTCAAATTCGGTCACCGAGGAATCAACCAGCCGGTCAAGGATCTGACCACAGGCAAGGTCGAGGTCACCGCTCACAACCATGGATTCGCAGTCGATGCGCCGATCGGGGAGCAGGTGGATGCTCCTTATGACAACGGACATTATGGCAAGGTATTCGTCTCCCATGTCGATCTCAATGACGATGTGGTTGAAGGCCTGCAATGCGTAGATATTCCTGCATTCTCGGTGCAATACCATCCTGAAGCCGCGGCAGGCCCGCATGATGCCGCATATTTGTTCGATCGTTTTGTGGAGCTCATGCGTTCCGCCAAGGAGGAAAACCCCAATGCCTAAGCGCAGCGACATCAAGTCCGTAATGGTTATCGGCTCAGGCCCTATTGTCATCGGACAGGCTGCCGAGTTCGATTATTCAGGTACGCAGGCATGCCGAGTCCTGCGTGAAGAGGGCATCCGGGTTATCTTGGTCAATTCCAATCCGGCAACGATCATGACCGATCCGGAAATGGCGGATGCCACATATATCGAGCCCATTGCAACGCCCATTCTCGAACAGATCATCGCTAAGGAACGCCCTGATGCCCTGCTTCCCACCTTGGGAGGACAGACCGCTTTGAATGCGGCCATGGCATTGGGTGAAGCCGGCGTGCTGGAAAAGTACCATGTGGAGCTCATCGGCGCATCCTTGGAAGCCATCGATCGCGGAGAGGACCGCGAGCTGTTCAAGAAGGTTGTTGATGAAGCGGGCGGCGAATCTGCACGTTCATTCATCGCGCACTCGATGGAAGAAGTGGATTCCATAGCCAAGGAGCTTGGTTTCCCCGTGGTCGTGCGTCCAAGCTTCACCATGGGTGGTCTCGGCTCGGGCATCGCCCATAACGAAGAGGAATTGCATCGCATCGCCGGTGCAGGTCTGCATTATTCCCCGACCGATGAGGTGCTATTGGAAGAGGGCATCGAAGGCTGGAAGGAATTCGAGCTGGAGCTGATGCGCGACCGTAACGATAACGTTGTGGTGGTCTGCCCGATTGAGAACGTTGATCCCGTGGGTGTGCATACCGGTGATTCCATCACTGTCGCACCTGTTTTCACGCTGACCGATCGCGAATACCAGCGTATGCGTGATATCGGCATCCGCATTATTCGCGGCGTGGGCGTGGATACCGGTGGCTGCAATATTCAGTTCGCCATTCACCCCGAAACCGGACGCATTATCGTCATTGAGATGAATCCTCGTGTTTCGCGTTCATCCGCTCTGGCATCGAAGGCCACGGGCTTCCCGATCGCCAAGATTGCCACAAAGCTCGCTTTGGGATACACGCTGGACGAGATCCGTAATGACATCACTCAGTCCACTCCTGCCAGCTTTGAGCCGACGATCGATTACGTGGTCACCAAGGTTCCTCGCTTTGCATTCGAAAAATTCCCGGGTGCCGATCCGGGTCTGACCACTTCTATGAAGTCCGTTGGCGAAGCGATGGCCTTGGGTGGCAACTTCCAAGAGTCCTTGGGCAAGGCGATGCGTTCTATCGACAAGCGTCATATGGGCTTCAATTGGGATGGCGAGAGGCCGTCTCCTGAAGAAGTCGCGCAATTGTTGCAGGACGCCCATAAGCCGACTGAGCATCGTTATCTGCAGCTGCAGCGTGCCATTTGGGGCGGTGCATCGTTGGATCAATTATTCGCTGCCACCAAGATCGATCCATGGTTCCTGCGCCAGCTCATGCTGATCAACGATATGGCCATGGAGGTCAAGTCTTCTGAGACATTGACTCCGCGAGTGCTCAAACGCGCCAAGATGGCAGGTCTTTCCGATGTGCAAATCGCTCATTTGCGCAATCTGGGCGACGAAGGGGAGAACACCATTCGCGAATTGCGCTGGAATTATGGCATTCGCCCTGTGTACAAGACGGTTGATACATGCGCTGCGGAATTCGATGCGGTGACGCCGTACTACTACTCCTGCTACGCCGATGAAAGCGAATTGCGTCCTCGTGAACGCGAAGCGGTGATCATTTTGGGTTCCGGACCAAACCGTATCGGTCAGGGTATCGAATTCGATTACACCTGCGTGCATGCGGTGCAGGAATTGGGCAAGGACTATGACACCATCATGGTCAATTGCAATCCTGAGACCGTATCCACGGATTATGACATGTCCGATCGTCTGTATTTCGAGCCACTCACCTTTGAAGATGTGCTGGAAATATACGAGGCAGAAAAGAAGGCAGGCCCTGTCAAGGGCGTCATCGTCCAGCTGGGTGGCCAGACCCCGCTCTCCCTTGCAGCCCGTCTGAAGGCAGCCGGCGTGCCGATTCTCGGCACCACGCCAGAAGCCATCGATTTGGCAGAGAACCGTGAGCTCTTCGGCGAGGTGCTACGCAAGGAACACCTGAACGCACCGCGCTATGGTACCGCTCTGAGCCTTGACGAAGCACGTGAGGCAGCGCATTCCATCGGGTATCCTGTGCTGGTTCGCCCAAGCTACGTCTTGGGTGGCCGAGGCATGGAAATCGTGTATGACGATGATCAGCTGCAGAAGTATGTCGAGCGTGCATTGAATGAAGCGCAGGCCGATACCGTGGTCTCAGGACGGCTTCCTTCCCCTCTGCTTATCGATAAGTTCTTGCAGGATGCCATCGAAATCGATGTGGACGCACTATTCGATGGTGATGAGCTGTATATCGGCGGCATCATGGAGCATGTGGAAGAAGCCGGCGTGCACTCAGGTGACGCCGCATGCACGCTTCCGCCGAGCACATTGTCCGATGATCAGATCCGACGGTTGCGTGAAGCCACCTACGCCATTGCCAAGGGCTGCAGCGTGCGCGGTTTGATGAATGTGCAGTACGCCTTCATGGCCAATACCCTCTACGTCATCGAAGCCAATCCTCGCGCCTCTCGTACCGTCCCATTCGCTTCCAAGGCGACCGGTGTTGCTTTGGCAAAGGCGGCTGCGCGCATTATGGCTGGCGAGAGCATCGCCAAGCAGCGCGAACGTGGTTTGCTGCTGCCGAAGGGTGACGGTGGCATGGTTCGTCGCGGTCAGCAGGTTGCTATCAAGGAATCAGTGCTTCCTTTCAAGCGCTTCCGCACTCCTGTGGGCAAAACCGTTGATATCTTGCTGGGGCCTGAAATGCGTTCAACCGGTGAGGTTATGGGATTCGATCGTGACTTCCCGCACGCATTCGCCAAGAGCCAGTTGGCTGCATACGAAGGCGGTTTGCCAACGAGCGGCAACGTCTTCCTTTCGGTGAACGATACCGATAAGCGTCAGCTGCCTCTGATGGCCGTGCGTTTGCATGAACTCGGCTTCAAGATCTGGGCAACAGAAGGCACTGCCTCTGTTTTGCGCAGGTATGGTATCGAATCGACAATCGTCGACAAGATCTCCACCCGCGTGGATACCGCAATCGGCGCTCCGGTGCCTGTCGATCATGCTGAGGGAAGCATCGGCAAGAATGTTGTCGAACTGATCGAAGACGGTAAGATAGACATGGTATTGAATACGCCGAACTCGCGAGGTTCTCGCTCGGATGGCTATTCCATTCGTGCGGCAGCCATTGCAGCCGATCTTCCCCAATTCACCACGATTACGGAGTTCTCCGCCGTCCTGATGGCCATTGAGGCGGTGAAGAACAACGACTACCAGATCATGAGCATTCAGGAACACGCGCAGCAGCTGTTTGCGCTGGAAAGTCGAGGATAACCATGGTTGACAGCCCCAGTATCGAAGAGATTCAGGCCCAACGTTCCGATTTTGGTTTGCGTTTGAGCAATTCGATGGAGAAATACGGTCCATTATGCGTCGGTATCGATCCGCATCGAAAACTTCTTTCGGACTGGGGCTACAACGTCGACGCCGAAGGCGCGGAGCTGTTCTCCATGCGTATGCTCCAAGCAACCGGCGGACGTGCCGCAGCGGTAAAATTCCAGATCTCCATGTTCGAGCGCTACGGTTCCAAAGGGTTCGAAGCGCTCGAGCGCGTGCTGTACGCGGCACGTCAAATGGAAGTGATCACGATTGTGGACTGTTTGCACGGAGGACTTTCCACCACGATTTCAGCCTTCGCCGATGCATATTTCAAGCCAGATGCTCCATTGCTTGCTGACGCGATAACCCTGTTGCCATATTACGGCGCCCGTTCATTGGGAGGTCTGATCAATGAGGCCCTGAACAATGGCCGTGGCGTGTTTATCGCTTCATTGACCTCCAACCAAGAGGGTGCAAGCTTGCAGACTGCCATTCGTCAAAGCGGTGAATATGCAGGGAAAACCGTGGCATATGGCATTGCCAGCACTGCACAGAAATTCAATTCAGGAATATCCGGGATGGGATCGGTTGGCCTGATAATCGGTGCAACCAGTGGGCAGTGGGTTCATGACAGCGGTGTTGAACCATCGCAATTCACCGGCCCTATTCTGGCGCCCGGCTATGGTTGGCAAGGCGGACGAGCTCAGGACCTGCAATCCGTGTTCAAAGGCACCAAGGGCAATGTCCTGGTCACTGTGTCACGATATATCGCCTCACACGGTCCCGATATTTCGCAATTGTCCCAGGCAACTGAGGCGGTGGCCTTGGACGTTCGGGAGGCTCTGTACGCAGCGATGGACGAGAGGGAAAAGGATGGTCGATAAGACCACATCACATATGAACAACCAACAAGCAAAGAAGCGACTGATTGTATTGACCGGCCCCACGGCTGTGGGCAAAGGAACCGTAGAAGCCGCCTTGCGCGCAAAGCACCCTGAGATATGGGTCTCGGTGTCCGCCACAACGCGTGCACCTCGTCCAGGAGAGGTCGATGGTGTGAATTATTGGTTCATGACCGAGCAGGAGTTTGTGGACAAAGAGGCTTCGGGTGACTTCCTGGAAACCGCCCGAGTGCACAATATGGCATTGTACGGAACGCCGTTGCAGCCAGTGCTTGATCATATGAATCGCAATATTCCCACTATTCTGGAAATTGATCTGCAAGGTGCCCGCCGCGTCAAAGAGAAGGCTTCTCAAATGGGCCTCGATGTGGTGTATGTGTTTATCGCACCGCCGAGTTTCGATGAGTTAGTGCGACGCCTTGTTGGCCGTGGCACGGAGAATGAGGAGCAGCGTGCCAAGCGATTGGAAACCGCTCGCGTTGAATTGGCTGCCGCTTCAGAGTTCGATGTCACTATCGTCAATAACGAGGTGGATCAAGCCGCGGATGACCTGTGGCAGATCATTGCACAGGAATACGGGTTGTAGCTTTCGGTTCTTGGTGAACACTTTGAACGAAGTCGCGACAATATAGCTGAACCGCCCGTCGAATAGATCCGGATATTTCCGGTCGCCATTCGACGGGCGGTTCAGCTTTGCGAGTATTTTGCGCGATCCTTTTCGCTATGCGGATCAGTTCCACGGTCACCAGATGTGATGAGAACTGATCCACAATGTATATCAGGCCAATCCGCTGAGCTTATTAATCAGTTCAGGGTCTCGGGTGGCTCCCTTATCCGCCGAACGGGCAAATGCCGCGTATGCCTTCAACGCCAAAGAAACCTTGCGGTCGCGATGGGCAACATAACCGTCTCCGGCTTCAAGCTCAGCACGGCGCTGGGCGAGTTCTTCGTCACTGAGCTCCACATTGATGGAACGATTCGGAATATCTATCGTGATGATATCGCCATCATGAATCAATGCGATAGGTCCTTTATTGGCGGCTTCAGGTGCCACATGTCCGATCGACAAGCCGGATGAACCGCCGGAGTAGCGGCCATCGGTAATCAGTGCGACATCCTTGCCGATGCCCTTTCCTTTGACGAAGGAAGTGGGGTAGAGCATCTCCTGCATACCCGGACCGCCCTTCGGCCCTTCATACCGGATCACCAAAGCCTGACCGGGCTTCAAAGTATCGCTCAAAATGGCTTCAATCGCCTGTTCCTGAGACTCCACAACCAATGCAGGTCCACGGAATTGCCAAATCTCCTTGGGAACACCGGCGGTTTTCACCACACATCCATCAGGGGCAAGATTGCCTCGAAGAATTGCCAATCCGCCTTCGGTTACCGCAGGATGCTCGATATCGTGGATGGCGCCATTGATACGGTCCGTATCCAGGGAATCAAATAAGGTCTCATGCGTCCATGGCTCAGGAGACTTGATATGTCCCGGGGCTGCCTTCAGGAATTGCTTGGCATGTTCGGTGCACGTGTCTCGCATGATATCCCAATCATCAAGCTTGGCTTCCAATGTCGGGTAGTCGACGGAATGCACGTCGCGGTGGAGCTTTCCGGCACGATCCAACTCGCCGAGGATTCCGCAGATGCCGCCTGCGCGGTGCACATCCGAGATCTCCCATTCACCGGAGGGTGCCGCCTTGCAAATGCATGGCACGGTATGGGAAATGCGTTCGATATCGTCAAGCGTAAAGTCCACATCAGCCGATTGAGCGGCGGCGAGAATATGCAATACGGTATTGGTTGAGCCGCCCATGGCGACATCCATGGTCATGGCGTTTTCAAAGGCATGCTTGGTGGCGATGCTGCGGGGGAGCACGGAATCGTCGCTGTCGTCATAATAACGGTGGGCGAGGTTGACGATCAGTTCGCCAGCGCGCTCGAATAGCTGGCGGCGATACACATGCGAAGCCAGCGTGGTTCCGTTGCCTGGCAAAGCCAATCCCATGGCTTCGGTCAGGCAGTTCATCGAATTGGCTGTGAACATTCCGGCGCAGGATCCGCAGGTCGGGCAGACCGTGCGCTCATACGCCAGCAGCTCCTCATCGGACACATTGTCATCGGCTGTGGCATACATGACATCAATGAGATCGGTGTTTTCCTTGACTGTGCCATCCGGCAATACGGTGGTGCCGGCCTCCATAGGGCCACCGGAAACGAAAATCGTGGGAATGTTAAGGCGCAGCGCCGCCATAAGCATGCCGGGTGTGATCTTGTCGCAATTGGAAATACACACCAAGGCGTCAGCACAGTGGGCGTTTACCGAATATTCGACAGCGTCTGCAATGATGTCACGGCTGGGAAGCGAGTACAACATGCCGGTATGACCCATGGCGATGCCATCGTCCACGGCAATGGTATTGAATTCGCGTGGAATGCCGCCGGCTTTTTTCACTGCCTCGGAAACCAGACGTCCGACTTTGTTCAGATGGACATGTCCTGGAACAAATTCATCAAAGGAATTGGCAATGGCTACAATCGGCTTGCCGAAATCCTTGCTATCGACTCCCGCGGCGCGATATAACGCGCGGGCGCCAGCGAATACTCGACCATTCATCAATTTTGCTGAGCGCATCTCTGTCATGGTTATATTCAAATCCGTGCGCTTTACGTTTGAGACGCTCATTTCACATGCTGAAATAGGCGGTATTCTGTTCCGGTGCGGATCTCGGCGAAAATCTTCCTCATGGGGTATAGTGGGGAGGCTGAGATAGACGTCCGTCTCAATAGATGATTTGGAGATACCCATTATGGCATTTGGTACCGAGCCCACACCAACCGGACTTGCGAAGCCACCCATCGATGAATTGATGGAGCATGCGGATTCCAAGTATGCTCTGTCCATTTTCGCAGCCAAGCGTGCTCGTCAGATCAACTCATACTTCACCCAGCTCAATGAGGGCCTTTTGCAAAATGTTGGTCCTCTTGTCGAGTATCAGAACCAGGAGAAGCCTCTGTCCATCGCCTTCCGCGAGATTGATGAGGGTTTGCTTGAGGAAACTCTTGGCGAGGATGATCTGAGCGAGGGCAATTAATCTTTCGCCGTAGCGATACCGGTTGAAGCCCCGGGTGGTGCGCAACTTGTGTTGCCTCCAGCCGGGGCTTTGCTGTGTGTGGCACTGGTTTGGGCACTATCAAATAAATTTGTAAGACTGAACTTTCATGAGACATTGAGGATGTTTGCGATTCATCTCAATGGCATGTGTGGATTGCAAACGGGTTATGCGCATTGAAGAGTCGCAATATGAATGTGAAGGAGAATGCATGATGGAACAGGAACGCCGATTGATATCAGCTGAATCAGTAACCGAAGGGCATCCCGACAAGGTGTGTGACCAGATTTCGGATGCTATTTTGGATGATTTGCTCCGTCAGGATCCTTCCTCCCATGTCGCTGTGGAAACTTGCGCAACCACGGGCCAATTCATGGTCTTCGGCGAAGTGAGCAGCGAAGGGTACAGCGACATCCAGCATATTGTCCGCTCTGTGGTACGCAATATCGGATATACCAGCTCGGAAGTGGGCCTTGACGCTGAATCCTGCGGTGTTTTGGTGGCGTTGACGGAGCAGAGCCCCGAAATCGACCAAGGCGTATCAAGGCTCAAAAGCGATGGTGCTCAGGTGACGCAGGAGGAGCGTTACGAAGCCCAGGGCGCGGGTGACCAAGGAGTCATGTTCGGATATGCCTGCGATGAAACCGAAGTGCTTATGCCATTGCCCATCCATATGGCTCACCGTTTGGCCTATCGTTTGGCGCAGGTGCGCAAAAATGGCACGGTTCCTCATTTAAGACCAGATGGAAAGACCCAGGTCACGATTGAATATGATGAAGACAATCATCCTTTGCGCGTCGACACTGTGTTGATTTCCACTCAACATGATCCGCAGGTGGATATGCAGTGGTTGCGTGAACAGTTGGTTGAGCATGTCATCACACCGGTTCTGGATCAACTCTGTGGCAACGCAGTGAAACACGATGATTATCGAGTTCTGGTCAATCCGACGGGCTCCTTCGTGCTCGGCGGTCCAGCTGCCGATGCAGGACTTACCGGTCGCAAAATAATCGTCGATACCTATGGCGGAGCAGCTCATCATGGAGGCGGTGCCTTTTCCGGCAAGGATCCAAGTAAAGTGGATCGCTCTGCGGCGTACGCAGCCCGCTGGGTGGCCAAGAACATTGTTGCGGCGGGTTTGGCGCATTGCGTGGAAGTGCAGGTCGCCTATGCGATCGGCGTGGCCGACCCGGTGAGCGTCAATGTTGAGACGTATGGCACTCAGGCAGACGGCGTGAGCAGACAAGTGTTGCAGCAGGCGGTCCGTCGAGTTTTCGATTTGCGGCCGGCAGCGGTAGTCGATGAATTGGATTTGCTGCGCCCTCGATATTCGGCGACTGCCGCATATGGCCATTTCGGCAGGGAAGAGGAATCCTTCACTTGGGAACAAACCAATAAGGTAGAGGCATTGCGCGAAGCGGTTGCCGCATTGCAATAGCGTCTTCGTGGTGTTGCCGCGTTTCGCAATAGCATTGGCGATGACGAGTCAGACGTGGGACATGAATCGCCTTGTGCACGCGCGGTTTGGCGACGGACTAAGTCCATGCGCATAGTGCCGACCAAAGGCATAGAATGGTGACACATGTTCGAGGAGGTGATGAGTGTTGAGCGACCAGACAGCTGAGCAGCTTGCCTTGGATGGTTTGGCTCCGCGCAAGCGCCGCAGTCGCGCTCAGACTCATACTCCTGCACAGCACTTGCCCATTGCAAGGGTGGTTTTGGATGTTCAGGCCACGCATCTGGGGCAAAGCTTCGACTATCTGGTAGATGAAAAGCATGCCGACAAAGCCGTTCCCGGTTGTCTGGTCCGCGTTCGTTTCGGCGGACAACGAGTCAATGGCGTGGTATGGGAACGTGTTGAGCACAGTGCAACGGCAGCCTCCGCATTGCGATATATCGAACGTGTGTTTGATGGCGGGGTATTGGTTCCGCGTTCTTTGCGAGAAGATATCACAGGCATAGCCGATGCATATGGCGGAACCCGAGCCAATATCATTCGATTGGCTGTGCCTCCTCGTGTGGCATATGTGGAAAAAGAACAGCAATTCGCGCAACGACTTTCGGCGAATCCACATGGTGGCAGGCATATCGATACCCAGCAATTCGCGACGATCGATGCTCTTGTGGCGTCATCATATGCCGAAATCAGCCGATTGAAACAGGATTTTCAGGCTCGGCGATTCGGGTCATTCGTGTGGAATCCGTTGCCAGGCATGGGGCATTGGCAATCATGTGTGGCTTGGATGGTGACTTCGGCTATGCGCAACGATCGTTCTTCGATTGTGGTGCTGCCGGGTATGCGTGAAATCGAAGATGTTGCACAAGCGCTCGGCCATCTCGGTCTCACCGTGTTCGCGCCAACGTCCAGTGGCAGATATGACGGCGATGTCGCGGTCTTGAGCGCTGCCATGTCTCCTGCCGAGCGGTACCGCATGTATTGCGCGGTCGCTTCCGGACAGGTCAGGTGTGTGCTTGGTACGCGCGCGGCCATGTACGCTCCGGTGGAAGGTGAGGCGCTGTTCGTCATTGTCGACGATATGGCCTACCAGCAAGCGGATGGCATGATGCCATATGCACATGCTCGAGGTGTTCTGCGATTGCGAGCCAAACGACACCAGGGCATATTCGTTGCATTATCGCATGCGAGGTCGGCGATCAGTGCCTGGGAATGCGACGGCAATGCCGTAGAGACGCCGGTCAGTGGCTTCAGCACATCGATCACTGCCTTGCCTTCGGTCAACAAGGAACGACGTGCGTGGGTTCGCTGGCTCAATCGCGACGAGCTGTTCAGATTGAGTGATGCCACGGTTGGAGTTCGTGTGCCTCATACCGCGGTGTCAGTGCTCTCCAAAGCGTTGCTCTCCGGCTCTGTGCTGCTGTCGATTCCTCAGGATGGCGTGAATGAGACATTGAGCTGTGCCAATTGCCATCGGCAGGCGCGGTGTCCTCGGTGCACCGGCCCATTGTTGCAATCATCTACTCAGAGGACACCTCGCTGCCTGTGGTGCGGATTAACGGTCACCAACTGGCGGTGCCCCCATTGCAAGCATGAACGAATGAGGACGGTACGAGTCGGCGCTGCTGGAACGGTCCAGGAATTGATGGGATTATTCCGCAATATTCCCATAGTCGTCTCTTCTCCAAGCCAGCCGCGAGGCGTGATACCTTCACTCGATTCCAAACCTCGATTGGTGGTTGCCACTCCTGGTGCTGAACCACGTGTGCGTGGGCGAGACGGTGCGCCCGGGGAATATCGTGCTGTGGCCATACTGGACGCGTGGACCAGCTTGTATGCATTGGGTGTGGATGCAAGAATTGATACCCTGTCCGCATGGATGAGGGTGGTTTCCATGTGTGCTCCGCAGTCGCGCGGCGGTCAGGCATTGGTGATCGGAGAAAGCGACGAAGGCATCGTTCATGCTTTGGCGCATTGGGATGCAGCGTCTTTGGCCAATCAGGAGCTTGAAGAAAGAAGGCAGACGGCGCTGCCTCCAATATATGCGGCTGCATGCGTGTGGGGCAGAAGGGAAGCTGTGCGCACGGTTCTGGATGAAATCGGTGCATTGACAGGAGACTGGTCGAGTTTGCAAACCGATTCCGATGTCGAGCCAGCAGTGCTGGGGCCGGTTCCTATAGCACCTCCTCGTACAGTGGATGCACGCATTTTGGAAGGCACAAGTGACAGAGTGAAGGCCGTGGTACGTGTGCCTCAGCAGCGAAGGGCCGAGCTTGCCTTACGTTTGCGAAAAGCACAGGCACGACATGTGGCGAACCGGGAGCCGGGAGAACTGAGATTCCAACTCGATCCCAAGGATCTGATGTAGTGGCTTATGCGGAATAGTCGCAAAACCAGTGAATGACGTGCTCGGTATCATTAGCGCGCCGGCTGCGCTGAGGTATGCTGAATGTGGCTCATTGAGTCGTCAAAACGATGCGAGCAAATAATACAACGTGAAAACAGACGTGCTGAACGGCTTGGTCGAGAGTAGGAGATTGCCATGAAGGGTTGGCCTGGAGAACCTGAAATGCAGCATGATGTGTTGGTGGCGCAGGATGAAGCATCCGAGTCATCAGGAAAGCCCATAACCGACGTCATTTTCGATTTCGGTAATGTGTTGGTGTATTGGGATCCCGAAGCGGTGCTGATACCTCGCTATGACCAGAGCATCGTGGATCAGTTTTTGGATAACGAGATTTCTGGTTTCTACGATGCCAACGATCAGATGGATGGCGGGGCAAGTCTGGAAGAAGGCTATGCATTTGTGAAAAACAAGCATGGCGAGTACTGGGCTGATGTGATGCAGTATTATCTCGATAACTTTGTTGATTCACTGACCGGGGTAGTACCAGGGGCGCGAGTGCTTATCAATGATTTGCGCAAGGCAGGCATCAGAGTCTGGGGATTGTCGAATTGGCAGCAGGATTTGTATCACATAGCCGAGGATCGATTCGAAATATTGCATGACCTTGATGGCAAAGTGATTTCCGGAAACGTGAAGATGCGTAAACCCCATAAGGAGATATTCGAATACGCGCTCAATGCATTCGGTATCGACGCATCGGGGGCGGTGTTTATTGATGACAAAGCGATGAATATCGTAGGGGCCAACGCAGCCGGAATCCGCGGTATTCGATTCGCAGATCCGCGAGCTTTGCGCGAGGTGCTTATCGAAGCCGGTTTGCCTATCCCTCCGGTGGTACGCTGATATCTTTTGGATAGTGAACAAATGTCTATGACAAGGAGCAACCATAATGGTGAAACTGTTATTTGCTGGCACGCCTGACGTAGCAGTGCCCTCATTGCGAGAGTTGGCTGCAGATAGCGAGCATTTTGAAATGGTAGCAGTATTGACCAGACCGGATGCTCCTCAGGGCCGTGGCCGAAAATTGATGCCGAGCCCTGTGAAACAGGCGGCAATTGATTTAGGCATACCTGTGATTGAGTCTGATCCAAGCGAGCCGACCTTTCTTGATGAGCTGGCTGTTACCGGTGCCGAAGCCGCAGCGGTTGTGGCATATGGTCGCATTCTCAAGCCTCGAGTATTGGAAGCTTTGCCACTCGGGTGGTACAACCTGCACTTTTCATTGTTGCCGCAGTGGCGCGGAGCCGCACCCGTGCAGCGTTCCATCTGGTCCGGTGATTCCATAACGGGGGCCACGGTGTTCCAAATAACCGAAGGCATGGATGAAGGCCCCATTCTGGCGCAAAGCACCGTGACCATTGGCAGCCACGAGACGGCGGGTGAATTGTTGAACCGCTTGGCGCAGGATGGGTCCAAACTGCTGGCTGCCTCGCTTCAGGCTTTGGAAGAAGGCCGTATCGACAAGGTTGAACAGCCTCGTGGGGCATTTGAAGTTGCAGAAAAAATCCGTGTGGAAGACGCGCATATACGCTTTGATGTGCCTGTTTTTGCCGCGGACAGGCAGATTCGAGCCTGCACGCCAAATCCTGGCGCTTGGTGTCATTTGGCACTCAGCCGGAGACTGGGGGAAGATGACCAACTGCTGCTGCATATTTTGAAAGCGGCGCCTGCCGATATCGAAGACAGCAGAACTCCTCAGGCTCTGTCAGCAGGCGAGTTAAAGATCGGCAAGAATAATGTGTGGGTTGGCACTGCCACTGAGGCCTTGGAATTACTCGAAGTGAAGGCTCAGGGGAAAAAAGCGATGCGCGCGGCGGATTGGGCGCGAGGCGCTCGTTTGCCTGAGTCCGCAGTATTGCGTTGAGCGTGGTTCGGATCGCAGGCTTATCCGTTTGATGCGAAGCCATTGCCGGACAGGCCTGCGCGGATTCCAACCTGGCGTTTCGACATCACTCAGCAGCTGGTTGGTTGAAACCATGATCGATCGTAACTGCATTGGATCAGAGTATGCGCACGTGCATTACCGCGCCGACTATCTCTGTGATGATATAAACAGCAGCTTGACAGACATGATGAATTCGCACAGCGAACCGTCAGTGCAGCAAATCAAGCACTTGTCTCAGATCTCGAGTGTGTATGGCATGATGCGCTGCCTGCTGCACGGCGGGCTTCGCGCAAAAGGCGATTCCCATTCCTGCTGCTTGAATCATGGGGATGTCATTGGCGCCATCCCCAACGGCAACGGTTTGGGACATGTCAATGCCATCGTCCTGTGCCCATTGCTGGAGCGCATGCAATTTGGTGGTTCTGCACACGATGTCGCCGATCACCTCTCCTGTGAGATATCCATCTTGTACGGCAAGACGATTGGCCAGCCAGTGATCAAGATGGGCGTCCTTGGCCAAGGCATCGACCACTTCGTGGAAGCCGCCTGATACCACGCCTACTTTCCATCCATGCGAATGCAATGTTTCGATGAGTTCAAGCGCTCCTGTGGTGAAGTGCACATGATGATACACGTCATCGAAAATGTGTTGTGAAAGTCCCTTGAGCAGAGCGACACGAGCGCGCAACGCTTCACAGAAATCCAATTCGCCGGCCATTGTGCGGGCGGTGATATTAGCGATCTGAGAGCCCACTCCAGCGGCATCGCCCAGCATATCGATCACTTCTTCATCGATAAGCGTGGAATCGACATCCATGACCAGAAGACCTGGTTCGCTCAGCGTAGGCGTGTTAGAAGCTTGTAAAGTATCTTGGGACATGCTTTCGATTCTCTGAAATCGCTGGGACAATGGCTCATATGGATTTTTCTGTTCTTGCCACGACGATTCCAGCCTGCGACACGAACAGTGGTGGCATAATCGGCACCATAACCGAATGGTTGGTGCAATTGATGAACGCCGTTGGGGGCATTGGCGTTGCCATTGCTGTTGCTGCTGAATCGATTTTCCCTCCTATCCCCAGCGAAGTGATTTTGCCTCTGGCAGGTTTTACCGCAGCCAGGGGAGGATTGGACGTTATCGGTGCCATCATCTGGGCAACTGTGGGATCCTTGGTGGGCGCACTGGCTTTGTATGGTGTGGCATGGTGGATTGGATTGGAACGACTAGAACGCATCGCAGATAAAATCCCTGGAGTAAGCCGCAAGGATATCGCCAAGGCCAATGGCTGGTTCGAACGCTATGGCACATGGTCTGTTGTGATCGGCCGCATTATTCCTGTGGTGCGTTCGCTTATTTCCATACCCGCAGGATTCAACGGCATGAATTTGCTCCATTTCTCCGGTTGGACGGTTTTGGGTTCCGGAGTGTGGAATACATTGCTCGTAGGTGCAGGTTATCTGCTGGGTGACCGGTGGTGCTCGATTCTCAGTGTGCTCAATGTGGTTGAACGAGGCGTATTGATTGTTTGCGGCGTAGCATTGGTGGTATTCATTATCGTCCGAGTGCGTCGCGCGTTGACGCAACACAAGGAGAACCGAGACCAATAGTGGATCAGGATGCACAGGATCGGGATGCACAGGCTCTGCCTCCATCGCCAAAGGTCCAAGCCGAGCAACTCGACAAGTTGATGTCACGCAACCATGCCTTGGCCCAAGCCTTGAACAGGGCGGGGGAGGAACTCTCCAAAGCCAAGGCACAACTGGCGCAGTTGGTGCAACCGCCGTTGACGCTTGCCACCATGCTGAGAGTGGATAAGGTACGCCACGATGAACATGGCATTCAGCAGGCCAGCGCGGAAGTGCTTGCCGGGGCCCGACGCATGATCGTGCCGGTTGCGGCGAATCTCAATGCTGCGCGTCTGGTATGCGGGCGCTCGGTATTGCTCAACGCTGACATGGTATTGGTCGAACAAAGGGAAACCGATACGGTAGGTCAGCTTCGGCAAGTCAAGCAGGTTTTGGAAGATGGCCGTATCATCGCCGTGGATGCATCCGGCAATCCTGCTGTGGTGCGCGTTGCTGGGGCGTTGGCCACGACGAGTCTGAATCCGGGCGACCGTGTCAGTGTTGAACCCTCAGGGCGTGTGGCGCTTGAGCTCATCGGTGCAGAAGATGATGCTGATCTGGTGTTGGAGGAGACTCCGGATGTGAGTTTTGAAGACATCGGAGGGCTGGATGCCCAGATAGAACGCATACGCGATGCCGTCCAGCTGCCTTTCAATCATCGTGACCTGTTCGCCCGATTTGATTTGCAGCCTCCCAAAGGAGTTTTGTTATACGGCCCTCCGGGGAACGGGAAAACCTTGATCGCCAAAGCCATAGCGCATGCTTTGGCATCGCCTTCTCATGGCGGCGCAGGAGTGTTCCTATCGGTCAAAGGCCCTGAATTGCTGAATAAATTCGTGGGCGAGTCAGAGCGCTTGATACGTCTGATCTTCCGCAAGGCACGGGAACGAGCCGCTTCTGGCAGGCCGGTCATCGTCTTCATCGATGAGATGGATTCCTTGCTGCGCACACGAGGATCTGGGGTGTCCAGCGATGTCGAGACCACAATCGTGCCGCAGTTCCTCACCGAACTCGATGGTGTGGAACGATTGGATAACGTTATGGTGATCGGCGCTTCCAACCGCGTCGACATGATTGATCCGGCAGTGCTGAGACCTGGACGGCTTGATGTCAAGATTCGCGTGGATAGGCCCCAAAAGGAGCAGGCGCTTTCCATAATTCGGCATTATCTCACTGATGATTTGCCGATTGAGGCTGGAAGCGATGCGCAGGGTCTGTCACGGATTATGGCCGAGGACATATATGCCCATGGATCGAATCGAAAAGTTGCCGAAGCCTGTGATGAACGCGGTGTTTGGAATCCGCTCTATCTGGACAATGTCGTATCCGGTGCAATGCTGAAGAATATTGTCGACAGGGCGAAAACCAAGGCGGTCAAAGCCTCGATACTCAATGGCAGTGATGTGGCTTTGGATACCGCGCTTATTGCGCAAGCCGTGGAAGAGGAATACGTCGAAACCAAGGCGGCAATGCTGGATGTTGACCCGGCGCAATGGGCACGTATCAATGGTCTGGAGCTTGAAGGCATCGTGCGCATCCGTCCGGCTGGTCGGGAGCGGGCATGAGCGTACGCAGAGTGATGGGCACGGAAATCGAGTACGCCATTTCGCTCTCATCAGGAAAGCCCTATGACCCCGTGAGATTGTCGTTTGATCTGGTGAACGCCGCAGCGGCTGATCAACGAAGGCACATTCGATGGGATTACCGTCAGGAAGATCCTGTCAACGATGCCAGAGGACATCGACTGGATCGTGCCTCTGCCAGACCCGATATGCTCACCGATGAGCCACAGCGCTTGGTGACCAATACGATAGCTGCTAATGGTGGGCGTATCTACGTTGACCATGCGCACCCGGAGTATTCGGCGCCTGAAAGTCACGATCCATTTGAAGCATTGCTGTTCGACAGGGCAGGCGATGTGCTTATGCAACAGGCTGCCCAAGCCGCGGCAAATGCGGACGGTAACGGCATCGCTTTGTTCCGCAATAATGTGGATGGCAAAGGCGCAAGCTGGGGTAGCCACGAAAACTATATGATGCTTCGTTCTGTGCCATTCGAACGAGTGGCGCAAGTGCTTGCATTGCATTTCGTGTCGCGTCAGATATACACGGGTTCAGGGCGTGTCGGCATCGGTGAGCGCAGTGAGATTGATGGTTTTCAGCTCAGTCAACGCGCTGACTATTTCCATACCACTATCGGATTGCAGACCACATTCGATCGCCCCATCGTCAATACCAGAGACGAGTCGCATAGCACACCGCAATATCGGCGCGTGCACTGCATTGCAGGTGATGCCAATCTCATGGACGTGCCCGAAATACTCAAATTGGGAACCACCAGTATGCTGCTATGGATGCTGGAGGCTGCACAGGATGGGCCACATGCGCAGAATATCAATGAGAACATACAGAAACTCAGCCTCGCAGACCCCGTTGAAGCCATGCATGTCGTTTCCCATGATCTGAGTTTCACGGCCATGCTGCCCCTCGAGAACGGCGGCCATAGCACCGCTCTGGAAGTTCAGCGGGCATTGATGAGATTGGTGGAGGAAACGGGTTCTGTCGTGTATGGCAATGATGAATGCGGCAAACCCCATTGGCCCGATACCGCTACTGGTCGGGTTATGGCTATGTGGAATCAGGCGCTTGCAGATATTGCACGTGTGCAGCATAGTGACGACGAGGCTCGACTGAGAATGCGTGATGAAGCAGGTCGTTTGGAATGGCTTTTCAAATGGCAATTACTCGAGGGATTGCGCCGAAAATTCGGGACATCATGGTCTGATAGCAGGCTCAAGGCATTCGATGTGCAATGGGCAGCCTTGGATCCTCAGCGAAGTATTTTTCATCGTATTCAAGCAAAGACAACCATGCTGTGTTCAAATGAGGATGTGGTGCATGCCTGTATGCATGCTCCTGAAAGCAATCGTGCCTGGCTGAGAGCCGAACTGGTGAGACGGTTTGCCGAAGATGTCATTGCCGTTTCGTGGACGCATATCGCCGTACGAGATGATCAAAGTGCGCAAGGCATCATCGAATTGGATATGACCGATCCCTTGGCCGGGGTTGACAATGAATCGGTACTGGCAGCGCTGAATGCATCGCATACAGGCGCGCAAGCATTGCGAAAGATCACAGACATCATTGCTGGGCAGTAGACTGGACTGGTCTATGAATAGGATGGATTATCCTAAAGCGATGTATGTGGACAATGCCGGACGAAGAGACACGGGCATTGCGGATATGGAATTGGTTCGATGGATAGAGGTGATGTGATGAATTTGCAAGAAATGGCGTTGGAAGTGCTTCGTATTGTGCAGGAGGCCGGCACTCACGCATTTCGGGATCAGCTGACGCCTCGCAGTATGCGAAGCTTGGATACCCCAGTACAAAAGGATGGATATTCTTCGGATATCGATGGCAAGCTGGTGCCGTTTATTGAGAACAGATTGACGTATATCAACCCTTTCAACGGCCAATGGAGGGACCGGCCTGAACATTGCAATCCGGGAGAGCGTTATTGGTGTGTCGGCAATGTTGACGGTGTGATTAACTTCCGCCGCAATATGGCCGAATGGGCATTGACGGTTTCGTTATTCGAATTCAACGAGGAAGGCTCGGCCCAGCCCATTCTGGGAGTGGTCCATGCGCCGGCATTGGGCATCACCTATCTGGCGGCTAAGGGTAGCGGGGCCATTCGCATCCGGCGTACTCCGGTTGGAGACAAGCGAGAGAAGATCATTCCCTCGACCACACCGCATCTGGAAGGTTCCGTGGTGTGCTACGGCATGTCCTTCATTCCGGAAGAATCAACCAGGGCTTTGCG
The DNA here is from genome assembly GCF_000741765.1 of Bifidobacterium tsurumiense. Lineage (GTDB taxonomy): Bacteria > Actinomycetota > Actinomycetes > Actinomycetales > Bifidobacteriaceae > Bifidobacterium > Bifidobacterium tsurumiense. The sequence goes on along the minus strand of NZ_JGZU01000007.1, from coordinate 94,744 downwards.
CGTCGTGTCGTCCATAGCAGGAAAACCGGCTGATATCAAGCGTATCGGACCCGCATCCTTGGATTTGTGCAAGGTTGCCGATGGCACATATGACGCATATTTCGAGCCACATCTGCATACATGGGATCTGCCGGCGGTATCAGCGGCAACGGTTGTGGTCTGGGAGGCACAAGGCCGGGTGCAGCAATGGAATGGCAATATGGTGCACTGGCGTCAGGATAACGATATTGTGGCTTCCAATGGCATTATCAGCGATCAGCTTGAGGAATATTTGCGTTAATACAAGCGTTCAGATGGCATGATGGCATACGTAGCCACGTGTCAAGACCGTACGAGCGCAAGGAAAGGGATACCATGCCTCAGGAAATGTTGCATGCACAGAATCACGATGATGTGCAGGAAGAATCGACAGAACAAGGGCAGTTGAGCCAAGAACATGCAGGACAGGAATCGATCGATGCCTTGGATGATGTGCTCGATGACATTCAATCGGTTCTGGCAACCAACGCTCAGGATTATGTGAGCAGTTTCGTGCAAAAGGGGCGGCGAGTGATGCCACAGCTGCGCGATAGCGGCAATGACGGTTCGACTGCAGGAGATGCTGCGACTGAATGCGAGGCAAAGAGTTTCCAACGGATATTCGGCATAGAGACCGAATATGGGGTGAGCGTAACCGGAGCTGATTCGTCCGTTGATGCCAGTCATGTGGCAATGGCCATGTTCCAGCCTGTGGTATCTCGATCGCGGTCGACCAATACGTATCTGTCCAATGGGTCGAGATTGTATTTGGATGTCGGCTCCCATCCCGAATATGCCACTGCAGAAGCCTGCGATCCTTGGGATGCGATGTTGCAGGACGCTGCCGGGGAGCGCATTATGCGCAGGTTGGCTCTGGATGCCCAGCAACGGTTGCGTGACCAATATGGAACCGGAACCTTGGTCCATGTTTTCAAGAACAATGTGGACTCGGCTGGCCATTCATTCGGATGCCATGAGAATTATCTGGTTCGCCGTTATGTGCCATTGCAGGCGATTGAACGGGAATTATTGCCTTTTTTGATCAGTCGCCAGATTTTCACCGGTTCGGGGCATGTCAACGCCAACGGCTTCACGATAACGCAACGAGCCGAATATATGGATGAGTCAGTATCCTCGGCGACCACGCGGTCGAGGCCCATGGTGAATACGAGGGACGAACCCCATGCCGACCCTGGGCAATTCCGCCGTTTGCATGTGATTATTGGCGATTCCAATCGATCGCAATGGACCACCATGATGAAGCTGGCGACGACCCATTTGGTGTTATGCGTTATTGAATATGCCGCACGGCAAGCCATTCCCTCTGGGTTTGAGGGATGTGCATTGCACAATCCAACGCAGGCCAATGAATCCGTAAGTCGTGATATCAGCGGATTGAAGCCGACCATGGCGTTGGAGGAAGCCGACCTTTTCGTTGAGCACGGGGGAGAGCACCATGATGGGATGGTGTCTGCTGTGCACATGCAGCGTCATTATCTGCGTGTGGTGAAGGCTTTCTGGGAAGATCACCGTCAGGAAATCGCCGAGGCATCGCCTCATACTGACTATGCAACGGTTCTTGCCCAATGGCAGCAAGTTTTGGATCTCCTGGAAGAAGGAGATATCACATCACTGTCTGAGCAAGTGGATTGGGCCGCGAAATTGCGGCTTATCACAGGCATGCAGACACGGAATTCCGAATTGCCGCAGGCGCGTCTGATTCAGCTTGATATGGATTATCACGATATCGCCAATGGCAAGGTGTACGAGGCTTTGGTCAACCGGCATATCATGCAGGAACTGCTTGATGAACAGCAAGTGCGATATGCCTTGACCCATGCGCCTAGTGATACTCGTGCTGCATTGCGTGGCGCTTTCGTTCAGGCCGCCATGGATGCGGGTGTGCGCTTCTCCTGCGATTGGACGCAGCTGGCTGATTTTGGAAGGCCAGCGTTCTGAAGTGGTATTGCTTGATCCTTTCTCGGCTCAGCCCACACCGCAGTACCGGCAATTACTTGCACTGGTTCGGCGGGGTGGAAGCATGGCTATGAATCCGGCGGTCTAGTTGCCCTGTGCGGATGCGGCAAGACCGATTCACAGCACTACAACATATGCATCTGATCTGAATCTCAATGAATATAGATACAGCCCCCGGGATGAACCTCGGGGGCTGTATCATAACCGTTTGCGGTAATCGAATCGATATCGCGTCCAGTCCGCTCTTACTCGGTCACTGCCTTCTTCAGCAAGGAGCCGGCGGAAATGCGCACGCCGTAGGAAGCGGGGATCTTGATGGTCTCACCGGTGCGGGGGTTACGGCCAGTGCGCTCGGCGCGCTTGACGCGCTCAGCGGAGAACAGGCCAGTGAGCTTCAGGCCTTCGCCGGACTGCATGGCCTCAACGAAGACATCCTGGAAGGCGTTCACCGCAGCTTCGGCCTGGGCCTTGGTCAGGTTGGACTTCTGGGCGATCTTCGAAACGAGATCAGACTTGTTGTATGCCATAAAGCATCCTTCTTGGTCAGGGGCCTTCCGAGTTACGAAGACCACGTTCACACACGATATTAGCGCAGATTTTCGTCAGACACCGCATTTTCCAATGGTTTTCGTGTTGATTTTTAGGAAAATCAACACATTCTGTTCGAAGATACGCGCTTTATATGAGTCCGCGCTTATCCAACCACTTCATGGCTGCAGCGCCCATGGGAATCCTCAGCCAATAGAAGGACACCCGGTACAGCAAAGTCGCCGAAAGGGCTATGGCTGCAGGAACTCCTGCCGAGGTGAATGCAAAGGTGAGTGCTGCTTCAACGGCGCCTAATCCGCCTGGTGTCGGGACTGCCGATCCCACCGCATTGGCCAGCAGGAAAATGAAAATGGTTTCCACGGGGTTGCTGTAATAGCCGAATCCCAGCATCGCAATCCAGAATCCCAAGCCTGTTGAAACATTGAGCAGAATCGAACCGGCAGCGCAAATGGCCATCTGCCTCGGCTGGGAGAGCACTTCTATGAATTGATGAGCATAGATTCTGACCAGTGGAACCACGGTATCCAGCACACGACGGCGAATCGGTGCTATGGCCATGGCAGCGGACGCGACCAGGGTCACCACACCAATAACAATGATCACGGTGTTGGAAGGAATCATGCTTGACAATGTGTTGCGGCCTGTGGAGATGCCGATTATGAGCATCATGATGACCACGGTTACGCCCTGGACGGCCAAAGAGGCGCTCATGGTCGCGGTTGCCGCGGTATTGCGATATCCGAGCTTGCGCAGGAATTGCAGGTTCACAAAAGCGGGGCCAATTCCGGCAGGCATGGATACCGCTGTGAAGCCGGATGCCGCTTGCGAACAGAACAATGCCATGTATTGGTCCCGACCTTTGGTCATAAAAGGCCTGCAAGCCGATGGCGGAGCTATCCATGCGATAATGCCGCAAAGAACGCATAACACGGCCATAATCGGATTGGCATTGGTCAATGCCGCAATCACTTCATTCGGACGCAATTGCGTGAAAATCACCGCTGCTGCGATTATGCCAAGAACGATGGTGACGAATGTGCGAATATTAAAGCGCGAAAGTGGGGCGGGCTCGATCGCATCGCCAGCCTCCTGAGGGGCCAATGCCTTCAATCCTGTGCGCAAATCCTTGAGAATCGAGGAGTCCCAGGTCGGCATGTCGCTCGTTGCAGTCGGTATGGCTGCCTTTTGAATGAAGGGTATGAGTGCCACCAATTCTGCATCGGTCCATACGGACTGAGCCAAGCGAATGGTGCGTTCAACACCTGCGCAACTGGCCAACATAGTGATCAATTGCACCCGATCCACTGCGATATTTGCAGATCCGCTGCCGAAATCCCCATTTTGCCATCCTGCAATATACACAGCGCCGTCATGCGTGCGCGCAATGCTTTGCGGCGCGATACGGCGATGGGTGAAGCCTCGGCAATGGGCTGTGTGCAGATATCGCATAACCGATTGCATGTCATCGTCATCGAGAGCCGCAAGATCGCAGGAAGATGGGGAAGTCGTATCGCGGAACACCATAATCGAGGAGTCGGCGATATCAGCGACACCGTAGGCGTCCGCACTTGTCAGCCCCAGATCGCGAATGCCAAGCACCATTGCCAGATGGTGATGATTGGCGTCAGAAGCTGATCTGTCACGCCTCATGGCTATGCCGTTCAACCGTACCCACTGCCACAGTTGGTTGAGATATCCAGCGGCATGCATATGAGCATCCAAAACCGAAACGATGTAATGTGTGCCCTGCCCATCCTCCGCGTCATATATGCGAGAGTTTTCGATAAGATCATCATCGAGATTGGCCTTGAGCGACACTCCTGAGGCATTGAGTTCTTTGCGTCTGGTGACGCTTATCGGATTGATACCGATATTGTGCATGGCCTGGACGATTTGCACTCCCCATACGCCATTGCCTTGGACTCCCACTGCAAATCTGAGTAATAGTCCGGCGAGGCGTCCCAGAGCGAAGGAGACCAGTACTCCTGAGAAGGAATGCCATGATATGGCGATTTCGAGAGCTGCAAGAATGAACAGGGTGTTCCAGCCCCATTTCACCGTAGGTTTCATGCGATGGGGGCCGGCAAGGGTGAGCAGCGCTCCGATGGCGGCGTAGATATCGGGCAGAAGGGTCATGCTGGATGTCACGCTGGGGGAGTCCAGCGATGCGATCAGCGTGGAGCCTCCAAAATTGGATAGCGCCAAAGACACACCCCAAACGATGCCGTATCCCAAAAACATGGCGACGACGGATAGGGCGGCTTGTGCCCATTCGCGTTGGAATGCCATTTGCACGAGCATGCCAACCACAATGGTCACCGTAACCAATTGTTGCAAAACCGAAGCTGGCACGTCCATAAGCCAGCCCAGTGCCGTAAGAGCGGTATGCGCGTCGGACTGCACTCCCGAAGTGGTGCCTCGCAAATACGTGGCCAAGATAATCACGGCCACCGCGAGGATCAAAGACAGCACGGCATAGGCAAGATCGTTGACATTGCGATAGCGTTGCGGGGCGCTATCGTCGATATGCACATCGTACGGCGAAGCCTCCTCGCTGCCGTTAAGAGGCTGCGAGGAGGCTTGCTGCGAAGAGGATGAGGTTGACATCAGTTCTTGAAGCTCACCAGCTGAGAGGCGACGCCGGTATAGGTGGCAGGGGTCAGTCTCTTCAAACGAGATGCCGTGGCCTCGTCAAAATTCAATGAATCGATGAATGCTTCGACATCCTCTTGGCTGATGGAGTGGCCGCGCATCAATTCCTTGACCTTCTCATACGGCTTATCCATGCCTTCAATGCCAGCCAATTCGCATGCACGCATGGCTGTCTGAATAGGCTCGCCAAGCACCTCCCAGTTGTCATCCAATTCACGCTCGATCACGATATCGTTGGGATGAATGGACTTGAGACCTCCGAGCAGATTATTCAACGCCAGCATGGAATATCCCAGAGCGGAACCGATATTGCGTTGGGTTGTGGAATCCGTCAGATCACGCTGCCAGCGGCTTTCGACCAATGTTGCGGACAGGGTGTCGAGCAATGCGCAGGAGAGTTCCAGATTCGCCTCTGCGTTCTCGAAACGGATGGGATTGACCTTATGCGGCATCGTGGAAGAGCCGGTGGCGCCCTTGACAGGCACCTGCGCGAATACGCCACGTGAAATATACATCCACACATCCACTGCCAGATTATGCAGAATGCGATTCGTATGGCTTATGGTTCCATACAATTCAGCCTGCCAGTCATGGCTTTCGATTTGGGTGGTCAAAGGATTCCAAGTCAAGCCCATGCGATTGGTGACGAATTCTCGTGAAAGGCCTATCCAATCCACATCGGGGAAGGCTGCCAAATGCGCGCCGAAAGTGCCGGTCGCGCCATTGATCTTTCCCAAGTATTCCTGCTGCGCGATATGCTTCAGCTGGCGGTTGAGCCGATATACATACACCGCAAGTTCCTTGCCCAGGGTAGTCGGTGTTGCGGGCTGGCCATGCGTCAGCGAAAGCAAGGACTTATCACGGTATTCATCCGCCTTTTCAGCCAAATGGTCTACGATGGCCTGAGCCGCTGGTGTCCAGACCTGTTCGATCGCGTTCTTCACGCAGCGGGCGATCGAAAGGTTGTTGATGTCTTCCGATGTGCAGGCAAAATGCACCAAGGTCTTCAGCTGAGTCAACTGGGTATCCTTGCCCAATGCTTCGGCGGCCTTGTCCAACTGATCGTCGATGTAATATTCCACCGCCTTGACGTCATGATGCGTGATCGCCTCGTGCGCGGCATGCTGCGCGATGCCTTGAGCCCCGAAGTTTTCGGCAATGGAACGCAAATACTTCTGCTCGTCGTCGGTCAGTGGCTGAACGCCGTCAACAACCGGCATATTGCCATTGCCTTCATAACCATTGGCCAAGAGGATCATCCACTCGATCTCAACGCGGATGCGCTCGCGATTAAGCGCCGGTTCGCTGAGATATTCCACCAGAGGTGCGGTTTGCGCATGATATCGGCCATCGAGTGGGGTGAGTGCGATTGCAGGGGAGATATCGGTAAGATTCATGGTTCCAGAGTACTTGTACCCCAAGAATCCTTAAGCATTCGTTCCTTCCTCACTTGACTCGATCTGGGAGATGCCTGCGAAGTGCCACAAGTGTTCATCTCAAGAGTCCGCATTATGAGATATGCCGCATGTGACTTTCTTCTTCCGGTAGCTTCGGCCGCGACCATATCCGCCCTTGATACATCGATATAGCTTTTGCGTATAACGACTCGATTGCGGGGGCCTTCATTTCCTGCAATAGTGTGAACACGTTTTCGGCGCAATACGTGCTCGGATATGGATCTTGGAGGGAAGGCATGAGCTTCACATACGCATCGCACAATACTTTGGTGTTCGGCTCTGATGCCATGGCTTCCTTGGAAGGGCTGCTGCGCAAGCACCATGCCACATCCGTATTGTTGGTATCGAGCGGTGACTATGTCGAAGCATTGGGAATTCGAGCAGCGGTCGCCCAAGCGGCGCAGGCAGTCGGAGCGACCCTATTCACCAATGATGAGGTCGTGCCCAATCCTCGCATAGATCTGGTGCGTGAGCTCATCGGTCAGGCACGTGATCGCAATGTGGATCTGGTGCTTGCCGCCGGAGGCGCGAGCGCCTTCGACACGGCCAAGGCTGTGGGAGTCGGCGTGCCGTATGCAGGTGATGTCTGGGACTTTTTTGAGGGAAGTGCCACACCGAGTGTCACTTTGCCGGTCGGAGTCATAGCGACCATTGCTGGCAGCGGCTCAGAAGTTTCCGATTGCGCGGTACTCCAGCAAGGCAATGACAAACGTGCATTGGAAACAAGGCTTATCATTCCGCGCTTCGCAATCGTCGACCCACAATATTCACGAACTGCACCCTATCGATATCAGGCGGCAGCCGCTGCCGATCTCGCGGTGGGATTCCTGGAGCCTTACTTTACTGCCAAGCCGCATATCGAATCCGCCGACCGTCTATTGGAGGCAGGATTCAAGGCTGCACTGCTTGCAGGTCGGCGTTATGCGGCCGATCAGGAGGATGAACGCAATCGCACCGAATTGCACTGGTTGTCTGCCACGATGTATAACCACTGTTTTCTGGCCACAGGCTCGGAGAATGACTGGACCACTCATCGAATAGAACATGCTATTGGTGGACAATTCGATGTCATCCACGGTGAGGGCATTTCGGCAATTTTGCCTTCAATCGTGCGCTATTTGGCGCCCCGAGATGCGCGACGCTATGCCCAACTGGCGGTTCGGGTATTCGGTGAGGACCCATTTGATGCCTCGCCGTTGGAATTGGCCTATGCCTTTGCCTACCATATCGAGGATTTCTTCCAGGCTCTGGGATTGCCCACTTCGCTGGATGAATTGGGAGTGCAGCAGGAAGCGATAGAACCTCTGGCCGACGAACTGAGCGCAGGGGGCACGCAAACCGTAGGCAATTACTTGCCACTGCAACGCGAGGATGTCGTAAGGATACTCACCATGGCCTGTCATAAGAAGTCGGTTGCATAAGCATTGCGTTGTCTCGCGCTATGTGCGGGAAATTCAAACGGTGAGTTTCAAGCAGTGCACTTCAAGTAGTGCGCTTCTAGCGGTTCGGACTCAATCCGAGTCTCTTTTCTCGATATGACCATTTATGGATTCAACTGAAGGTATGACATGAGTAATACGACCACGGTTGGTGGGCGAGAGGTGGCGGTCGCCATACATTCGCTTGGAAAGCATTATGCAGGTGATGATGGTGATGTGACCGCTCTGCGCAGCATCGATCTTGATATCACAACAGGAGATATCTACGGCATAATCGGCCTCAGTGGTGCGGGCAAAAGCACATTGGTTCGATGCATCAACGGGCTTGAACGATATGACGAGGGAAGCTTGCGCGTGCATGGCAGCGAAGTGAAATCGCTCAATGCAAAGGAACTGCGATCATTGAGACGTGGCATCGGCATGATTTTCCAATCCTTCAATCTCATGCCTTCGCGCACAGTTTCGGGCAATATCGAATTGGCATTATTGGACGGCGATCTCGACGCCAAAGGACGGGCATCGCGTGTCAAAGAGTTATTGCGACTCGTCGATCTGTCCGACAAGGCAGATAACTACCCCAGTGAGCTGTCGGGCGGCCAAAAGCAGCGCGTGGCAATAGCCCGTGCACTGGCAAATAATCCCAGCATCCTGCTCAGTGACGAAGCCACCAGCGCCCTTGACCCCAATACGACCAAGTCGATTCTGGCTTTGTTGCGCCGATTGCATGACACCTTGGGACTGACCATCGTCATCATCACGCATCAGATGTCTGTTATCAAGCAGATCTGCAATCGTGTGGCTGTTATTGACCAAGGCACCATCGTCGAGGAGGGGAAGGTATTCGACATATTTGCCAATCCTCGGGCAGAACTGACCAGATCCTTTGTGGCGACCACCTCAAATCTGGACAAGGTGAGCGATCTGATGCGCGAACGATCCCCCTTGGTGGACCTCAGTGGCGGGAGAGTGCTGGTGCGTATGCGCTACGTCTCCAAAGAAGTGTCTGAATCGTTGGTATCGCATATTTCCCGCAGCTTCGACATAGATGTGAACATCATATTCGGTGACATCGATGTTGTGGATGACGCACCTCTTGGCGGATTGGTGGTCATTATCAGTGGCGAGAGAGCCAGTATCGAGGCCGCGCTCGCATATCTACGTGAACGGAATATCGGAATCGAGGTGCTGCAACGATGAGTGTCGTGAATCAGCTGTTTCCCAATGTGATTCAACGTCTCCCGGAGTTCTTCGACTCTTTTGTGCAGACTCTGGTCATGGTCGGGGTGACCGGCGCCTTGTCTTTTGTGCTTTCCATGGTGCTGGCCATCGTGGTTACCGTGACGGCAAAGGGTGGCTTATTGCCCAATGCGATGGTGTTTACCATAATCGACAAAACCGTGAATCTGCTACGTTCCATTCCTTTCATCATCTTGGCCGCGGCTTTGGTGCCTGTGACGAGGGCTCTGGTCGGCACCGCAATAGGCACAAAAGGAGCGATTTTTCCTTTGCTCATAGGCATCACGCCGCTGTTCACCAGACAGATCCAGTCCGCCTTCGCTCAAGTGGATGCAGGTCTGGTCGAGGCCGCTGAGTCCATGGGAATGACCGTTCCTGCCATTGTGTGGCGCGTATATGTCAGGGAGTCGGTCCCCTCGATTATCCGTGTGGCGGTTATTACCTTGGTCAGTCTGGTGGAGTTGACGGCCATCGTCGGAATCGTCGGTGGAGGCGGCTTGGGAGACTTTGCCATCCGCTACGGCTATCAGCGGTACATGTTGGATGTAACCTACGCAGTCATCATCGTCCTGGTATTGCTTATCGGTTTTATCGAATTCGTTGGAAGACAATTGGTGGAGCTGACCGAGCATTCATAAGGATATGACTCGCCATCGCAATGCCGATATTTTCACAGAATTGTGGGTGGCGGTGCACTTTGACCATGTGTATGACGTGAATCCTCAGCTTCTCAAGATGCAATCGATACCGTCTTGTATCCCAAGGTTTCGCGGAGCCATATCCGGCCTTTCGAAACCGAATCAACCCCATACGTCCACTTTGCGTCATCAAGGCGCGACAATAATAAGGAGAGAATACAGTGGCAAAAAATACCAAAGCCAAGGCAAAAAACAGGCTTATTGCAGCTCTAGTGGCCCTCGCGGTAGTCGTGGCGGCAGTTGTGGCCGTGGTTGTATATCGCAATGCAACCAAGTCGCAGAGCACGGTGGTCACCATAGGTGTGGTCGGCAATTCTGATGATGAGATTTGGAAGGCGGTTCAGCAGGAATTGGATCGCGAAAACGCCGGAATCACTGTAGAAACCAAGCCTTTCCAAGATGGCATATATGCCAATCAGGCATTGGCCAACGGTGAAACCGATCTCAATGCTTTCCAGCACTACGCGTTCCTGAATGAGGAGAAGGAACAGAAGGGATATGCCATAAGCGCCATTGCCGAAACCTATATCTCGCCATTGAATCTGTATTCGAAGAAGTATTCCAGCGTCTCTGATTTCAAGGCGGGCGACAAAATCGCCATCCCCAACAACGCCACCAATACAGGTCGCGCTTTGAAGGTATTGGATAGTGCTGGATTGATCACCTTGAAGGACAACACCAAGGACAATCCGACTGTGGATGACATAGCAGCCAATCCCAGCGGCATTGAGATCGAGCTTAATGATCCGGCGTCGATAATCAGTCTGCTTCCGGATTATGCCGGTGGCATCACGAATACCAACTTCATCATCGACGCGGGCATGAGCGTGGACGACGCCGTGTATGCGCCGCCTGTGGATTCCTCCAACCAATCGTTCAAGCCATATATCAACGTCATCGTTGCCCGCGATGAGGATAAGGAGAACGAAACCTACCAGCGCGTGGTGAAGGCTTATCACACCAAGGCTGTGGCTGACGCCATTACCTCGTATTACAAGGGTGCCGTGGAGCCGGTGTTCTCCTACTAGATTCAATGCCGCCAAGGGCACTCCCGACAAATGAGGATCACTGCCCACGCCAACATGGTTGCAATACCGCGCATATTGTTCGCATGGCGGCAGGCAATATGCGCGGTTTCATGGAATGCTGTGGCAAATGCCAGTATCCACTTGGGAATAAGCGCTTCATGGTGATAAGGAGTAAACGGAATTATGAATGGAATTGAAGAGCTGCATGCCAGTCATGATGTGAACTTGCCGCAGGAGGTGGATGCTGCACAGCAACAATGGCATATGTGGCATGAGCGACGATTGGAGGAATTGCGCGCTCCGCACGGTTATCTTGCATGTGCATCGATAACCTGGCTCTCCGATGGTCAGGAAGCGGTTGTGGAAGGAGTTCCCGGCATTTGGAAAGCACAGGGCGATACGCTTGTGTATGTGCCCGAGCGGTCCGCCGCTGTCCAAGTGCGCAATGCGGATCGAACTGTGGAGGCACCCGTAGTCTTCCGTGCCACGGCATTCGGAGAGGAGGCGTTGGGATATTTCATTGTCGGTGATTTGCGTGTGGAGATCAATGCGCAGTCAGATGCCAAGAAGCGCGATATGCATCATTTCTGGATTCGCGTCAAGGATCCGAATATGCCTTCCCGTGCGCAATTCACCGATGTGCCGGCATTTCCATATGACGCCCGGTGGCGTATCCCGGCTCGATTTCGCAGGGCGGAAAACGATGAGTTGGATATCCACGATTCCGTCGTGACAACCGTGCTTCAGTCCTATCCTGCACTGGGTGTGGTTGAGTTCGCATACGGAGGAAAGGAATATTCCTTGGTGGTGTGCGATGTATTCGGACATGTCACCGTGTTCTTTTCCGATGAAACCTCCGGATTGAGCACCTATGGTATCGGGCGTGTACTGCATCTCGATCCGCTGCATCTGGATGAGATGAAGGAGATCGATTTCAATTACGCATTCAATTATCCATGCGCATTCTCGCCGTATTGCACCTGCCCGATTCCCTCTGCGCGCAATCGTCTGGATTTTGCAGTGGAAGCGGGCGAAAAGACTCCTGATAATGCCGCGATATATTCGTCAATCGGGGAGTGAAACTAACTGTGTCGGTGAGGTGCGTATTGCCCACTAGGTGTTGACCGTCCTATCGGTCATGAGCGTTGTGCATCTGAGGAAGATACATTGCAGATGATTACAGCATATACGTTCAGCAATCCGTGGCGTTTAACGAAGGATTGCCTCACCGCGTTGTTGAGGGGCTAGCGTGGCCGCGTCACGCATCCGACCCTGCCAGTATGTGGTGTGTTCCAATTTCCCATCTAGTATCGATTGGAAATGCTGCTCATGGGTGGCAACAGCTGCCGAACCGAGATCCTGTGCATTACGATATGCCGCTTGGTGATAGCGCAACCAATGGGTTATTTCCTTGTCTTCCGGAGCATCCTTTACTTCTGCCGCAGCATAGCGCCGGTTTGCATTGGAATTGCCCGGTGTGCAGGAACCGTCTTGTTGGATCGAGGATCCGCTGATTTCACTGGGGTGAGCCCTTCCTCTAATGGTGAGCCACTGCTCATGTGAAGGGTTTCTTGCCCCATCCAAAGATGCGACCAATTCATCATCCATCTCTATGCTGGTTACCCAAGTTTGCTGCGCAATGGGATGGTTTGCGATAGGGGAGCCGGCTGTCACAATATGCTGCACATTGAATTCATTCTGCATATCTGAGGCAATCGTTGCCGCGACGATACCGCCTTGTGAATGGCCTATCAAAGCCACCGGCTCATCTGCATTGATGCCAGCCTTTCTCATGGCCTGTGCAACCATCCGAGCACTGTCGGCTTGGATGCGCTGATCGCGATTACTGCTCATCAATTCCACATTTTGTGGCCATCCAAACGGGGAATCAGACTGACCGTCGGTGCCGGGAATACTGACCAACCATGAGCGTGTGCCGTCATCCAAACGGTATTGCTGAATGGCTATGGTGCCATATTGCAAGCCATTGCTCGGTCCTGAGCCATATGAAGCGCCTTCAGCAAGGCGTCGCAGTTCTTCGATGGCGTCGCTGACGCTATGTGATTCTCTGACCACATCGTTTGAGGGTTGAACCTGTTTCAATTCCAGAAAATCGCCTTGCATGTGGTTATTGATCCGGGAACTGGCAGTGGCAATACGCCCTGCAGCATGGTTAACCTCATCGGTGGAGAATAATCCTGCAGCAGGGTTGATTCCGCTTACGCCTGCAGCCAATGCGCTGAGCAATCCTTCCTGAACTCCGGCACTGGCGGTGAGTGCGCCCGTGGCGTTAAACTTCCCGGATTGCATCGAACTGGCCAAGGCGCCGCCTGCAAGAAGACCCATTGCCGCTGCCGTGGTCTGTTTGGGGAATGCCGCTGCTATGAGTTGGATGCTTTCGGTGATGATCCGTTGTGTGGTCGACTCCGCTTGCGAGTACAGACTGTGCGCCCGAATGAGCAGATCAGCAAGTTCGGAAAGCTCCTGGCTTATGAATGTGCAATCTTTGGCATGCTGTTCACATTGCTGCTCAATGATTCGCATTGGCAATATTCTGTGCTGTGCCACTCCACCCAGAGCTTGGTTCATATGTGCAGGACACAGTGCATTGCGTTGCTGTGCCACCTGACATTGGATGGGCGCACTTATCCACGAATTCGATAGGGAGGATAATGACGAAGCAGCGTGAACAAGCAGTCGCGCAGCGGCATCATAATCTTCCTGTTCGGCGGTAGTGTATTGCTTTCCTCCATATATCGTCGAGCGCACTTCCCAGTTCATAATGCACCAGCCGAATGCGCCATTGCCCGGGTATATTCGACGGCTTCAGCGGTATGACTGGCCACTACTTCAATGCTGAGCAGTCTGTCTCTGAACAATTGAGCCGCGTTGCCTTGCCACTCTAGTGACTGTACTCTGGCGTATGATTCTTCAACTTGTTGCAGGCACTGGTTGCTTCGTGTGGCAAGTGATGATATGAGGCTGCTCACTTCGTTTGCCGACTGGATACACACACAAGGCGAGGCCAAACCAGCACTCATGAGGCTGTCAGTGTCGGCATCCTCGAAGCCTGGAGGTCCTGAACCTTGGGTGAGTTCAAGGAATGGGCTAGTTGCCGGTTGTGAAAAAACGCTCATGAATCCATTGAAATCGAATCGAGATGGGATTCATAAGCGTTTTTGCCGTATGTGGTCGAAGGTTTGTTTTACGACCCTATGCGCCGTTCATATGGATTAGGCATAGGAGATTATAAGCGCTCATCTCCAACAAAGAACATGCATCGAGTTCAATTGAACTGATATTGCACATTGCGCGATTACCATGGCTTCACGGTTGTGGAGGAATCATCGGAGTCTGATTGTTGATTCTCCTCCTGCGAGGTGGTGCTTGAATCAGTGGACTGTTGATTGGCCTTGAGCAGGTCTTCCACCTGTTTCTTCTGTTCCTCAGTCAGTCCTCCTGCGGATCCGGAGGAATCATTGCCTGTTGCATCAGAAGAGGTTCCTTGTTGGAGCGTAGACGAACCTTGTTCCTGAGTGGTGAGTTCCTCAGTAATCCGCGTATGCAGTGTTTGCGAGACCGCCGTGTTCGTATTGATGGCGTCCTTGACACCGGGAAGCAAAAAGGCGCTCAGCGAAGAAGCCTCAGATAGCTGCGACAGCACTTGTTGTTGTTGCGTACGCAGTGTTTCCAAATCAGCGTCGCTGTGAGAAGACGCCTCGATAATCGAATTGAGCTGACCGGTGGCCTGATTGTAGGTATTCACCGCATACAGGTTGATGCCTGCAAGCACGCCGACAATCAAGACCAACGCGGCGGCAACAAACAGCGTGATGCGCACGGGTAGAGAAGCTCGAGATTGGCGTGAGGATGTTTGATTGGTGCTTTTCATAACAGCCTCCTAGAAGTGAATATCCAAGTTGCGAGTTCCCATATGAGCAGAATGACCAAGGCGATGGTCAAAGGCCAGATCACAGGGGATATGCGTTCGCGATGCTTCACGGTCTGGGTCACATTCCAAGTCGAAGACATGGATGCCAAAGCCGAATTGGATACGGTGTGATCGGCGTTCAAGGCCACAAAACTGCCGCCCATTTCATCGGCGATATCCTTCAATGTCGCCTCATCCATAACCGAAATGCCAGGTTCTCCGGTTGACGGATCGGTTACCCATTGCTGGTCGGTGCTCGTCGAGGATCCGTCCCCATTCAAGGGGATCTTGCCTCCCTGTGCAGAACCTACGCCTAATGCGAAAGCATTGGTGACATAACTGCGTAGAGACGAAAACGTTCTGCGGTTGGTTGCCGAAGTCTGCTCGCCATCAGTGATGACATAGAACAACGTCACATCATCCGGATGTTCATCCTGGATGGATTTCAACGTCACCAATGCTCGGTCAAGCACCGTGTCCAAACTGGAACCGGCGGATTGGGATGTCGGCTCGGTGGACAAAGAATTCGCCCAGTTTTCGATCGCTCCGGTATCAGGTGTGAGAGGAACATCCAATGAGGCGTTTGAGCCGAAACTCAGCCCTGCAAAACTGGCATTCGGATACGAATCGGTGAGATCAGCTATCGCCAATTTGGCCGCCTGCAATCGGGTTATCGTTCCGGAGTCACCGTAGGCCGCATCATCTACGGCCATGGAACCTGTGACGTCAACGGCGATGACCACATTGGTCGCATTGATGGCACGATTATCGGTTGCAGACACAATGCTCGGAGTCAATGCCATTGTAGCAAGCAATAAGCAAATAATGGCACGTCTGATACTGGTTACCAAGGTTTCATCGGTATTCGATCGCCTGCGGATGTGTTGAATAATGCCGACAATCGCGAACAGCACCATAACCACGGCAATGCCGCCGCCAATCGGCCAGCCCAAGGCAGGGGACAATGTCAATCCGTTCATCGCTTCAACCTCCAAGCGCACAGCAACCAAGCCGCCACAAGCACGGCGATTACAGCCGTCCACCAGCCGGGAGCGTCGATCAGTGCCGCTTGCTCATTGCTTTCATTGGCATTGTCTTTGCGTCGTTCGATTTGCTCAACCAATTGTTCAATAGAAACGTCGGCTGATTGAGTGAGGAAAACGCCTCCATGGGATTCGATTTCCTGTTTCATCTCCAAAGTGGTTTCGTCGGATTCGCTCTGAGTCGGTCCTGAATACAGGCCGTCCACCGTGATATCTGCGGATTGCACCAAATCCAAGGCCTGGGTCAGCGTGTATGTGGGTGTGCCGGAAACCACATTATCTGTCGCCAGCACGATGGATGCCGCTCGCTGCACGCCGGAGGATGATGTCGATGAACCATAGGTGAATCCAGGCAACATTGCGGCACAGCTCACCAAACCATCGCCTATGAGCGAGGTGGCTTCTGTGCGGTTCTGCGTTCCATCAAGCCAATCCGATATCTGCTGATAATCCTGATCGCTCATATTGTCGATATCGTCCTGGGATTGCACTCCCTGAAGCAGATCGCTGGCCTGCTTGAGTTGCGAAGTGACCAGATCATAGTCATCGGTCAGAGGGAAAACCGTACGTGATGTGGAGTTGAAAATGGAGAGTCCTATGCGTTCGCCCTGGAAATTGTCAACGAGTTTCAGATAGGTTTCGATGACCTCGCGATCATATGGCAAGGTCGAACCAGAAACGTCAAGACATAGCACGATATCCCTGCTGCCGGAACGTTCATCAGCGGTATTGACCTGCATAGGCCGGGCGAGCAACACGATGGAGACGCATAGGGAAATGCCGAGCAGTGCAATAGCCGCACGGCTTAAGGATCGCCATATGCGGAATGCATGAGAAGCGTGTTCGGTATTCAGATCCTCATCGAGGCTGAACACTCGAAAATCCTCATGCTGCGGTTTTCTGCTGAACAGGACGGCTATGACAATGGCTATGACGGCGACCCCCACGGCAATTGCGATTGCCCACGGCCAGTGGAAGGTAAATGAGGAGGATGTCGTGACGGCGGCGAGTTGAGAACCTGACACAGTTATCACTTCCACCTTTCCACAAGTCTGTTCACCCATTGGGCTGCTTGTTCCACATCGGTTTGACGGGCGGAATCGTTGAATCGCTCGTCAGCAAATTCCGGCGGATACAGAGCCGCAATAGTTTGACGCAGCATATCCAATCCTTGACGGTTGCGCGAACTTCTTGGCAAGGAACCGATCTCAGTCAAAGTGTGGCTTGTCATATCGCTACCGCTTTTGCTTGATGCATAATCCCTGCACAGCTGAGCCAATTGCGCAAAAGCCTGATCTTTGGAAATCTCCTGCTTGTTGTGGCTTTCGACTATGCCTGCGACTCGTCGCTTCCATGCGTTGGCATCGCCCGAAGCGTTGTGCGCACCACGAGCTGGGACTGATTTCTTGCGCTTGCGAGGTTGAGACAGCACAATCGCCACAATGATCAATACCGCGGCAAGTACCGCACAGACCAACATCGCAATCAAAAAGGCGGTCGATCCTGACAGTTCCTGCATAGGTTTGAGATCACCGTTATCCAGGGCAATCCGTAACGTCATTCACTTTCCTCCAAGGGATACAGGCGAGGGCACAGACGATGGCCTCAGAGCGCCGGCCATAGACGTGCGTGATACCATCCGCACGAATTGTGCAAACATGCTTTCACTGGAATCCGCGCGGAGCATGAATGCTCCGTATCGGGACAACTCCCGTTGCCAGGATGCCGCTGCGTATTCACGATGTGTGGTGACATCCAGCTTCGCGTCCTTGCTCTTTAGGAATGCGGGAACCCTTCTGCCTGAAGTACCATCCGCTATGGCCCCGTGATATTGGGGGTCAAGTGGATTGAGCGTCGCCACATTGATGCACACCACCGGATGCGATTGTGCAAGTTTTCTCAATGTTGAGACATGCTTGTCTTTCAAGGCATGCTCATCGGTAGCAATGACGATCAAGGCATGTCGGTCTTTGATCCGGCAAGCGTATTCGAGCAATGCCTCGATATTGCGCTGTGCCTGCCATTGCCTTTCCAATGCCTTATCGATGGCGCTTTCGAATTGTGCCAGCCCACCATGGAAAGGCATTCGCGTGATTCTCTGAGCATCGGCGAATACCAATGAAACATCATCGGAACGCCGCAAACTCAAGGAGGCAAACATGCACATGGCATTCGCCGCTACTTCAAAAGCCTGTTCACCTTGTGCGCAATCAGCGGTCATCGGTAAACCGACATCCATGAGAAGCCAGGTGTGGGAACTCACCATGCGCTCGCGTTGCACGACCATCGGCCTGCCGAATCTCGCACTGGTTTTCCAGTCGATAAGACGGGCTTCGTCAGACGGGGTGTATTCACGGATATCCATCACATCATCGCTGCCGAAGCGCCTATTGGATGGGTGATCCCCTTCCAACAGGCCTAATGCACGACGTGCTGTCGGAAGACTCACCGATGTCCCGAGCGCCTCGATTTTTCTACGAACCGAGATGGCGTTTTGGGAACGTGCAATCATGGTACGGGAACCACCTGAACTATGGAATCGATGATCTGATCGCTGGTCATGCCATCCGCCAGGGCCTCGAAGGTGAGGATAATGCGGTGGCGCAGCACCTCGTGCGCGAACATCTTGATATCTTCTGGAATGACATAGTCTCGGCCTGACATCAAGGCATTTGCCTGCCCGATCCTTGTCAGGGCGATGGAGGCACGCGGGCTCGCACCCAAACGCACCGAAGAGGACAGCCCCGAGATCGGATGGCTTCCGGCTCCTCGGGAAGTGGCCGCCAGATCGACCGCATAGCGCATGATCGCATCCGAAACATGCACGCGCCGTGATGCTGAGCGGAGGAATTCCACATCTCGTGTGGACAGTGGCTCCGAAGTCATGCTTGCCGGATCGAAAGCATCAGATCCACGACGTGTGAGCATCTCCAACATGCTGCGCTCTTCTTCTGCGCTGGGGTAAGTCATGACGGCCTTGATCATGAATCGATCCATTTGGGCCTCAGGAAGATTGAAGGTTCCTTCTTCCTCGATGGGATTCTGCGTGGCAATAACCATGAACGGCTTGGGAAGGGCGATTCGTTCACCACCTATGGTCGTGGCGCCTTCGGCCATTGCTTCAAGCATTGCTGATTGTGTTTTTGCATTCGACCTGTTGATCTCGTCAAGCAACACAAAGTTCGCGTGAATAGGGCCTATTTGCGTGGTGAATTTCTGGGAGGCAAAGTCGAATACCTGCGTGCCGACCAGATCGGATGGCATCAGATCCGGCGTGCACTGCACACGTTTGAAACTTCCGGAAACAGAGGTTGCCAATGTTTGTGCAGCTGTGGTTTTCGCCAAGCCCGGAACGGATTCGATAAGCGCGTGTCCGCCTGCCATCATCGTGACGATGAGAGATTCGCGCAGATTGTCCTGTCCAACCAGCGTCTGAGCGAAGCGGGCGCGCAGTTGCTCTGTCAGTGAACGTGCTCGCGAAATATCGTCTTGCGAAAGACCTGCGGAATTCGTAGGTGCCGCAGGATTCAGCGCTTGGTCAGGGATGCTTGGTTGAGGAGGAAATAAAGCCATAAACTCGCACTCTTAACTATTAGATTACCTTTGCTGTGCTTGCATTGTAGCTGGAGGTTATGAGAGAAGGCTTAACGCAAGCTCCAATCTATTGGAGACGCTCCCATGGCAATCAATGACTGATTGGTCCGTGAGAATGGTTTTGATCCGAAAAAGCCCCTATAAGCAGACAACGGGCTAGGATGCGCTGATTGAATTATCGTGGCGTTCGTCAGCAATGGTGCGAGATTGCGTGCATCACGGCCCCATAATATTGCCACCAAAGGCTTTGGTTTGCCATATTCATCAACCCTGTTATTCAATGCTACGATCGCTGCTTCGGTTATGGCTTCCCACCCTTTGCCCTGATGACTGTGCGGATTGCCGGCTTCCACGGTAAGGCATCTGTTGAGCAACATGACGCCTCGTTGCGTCCAAGGGGTCAGATCGCCGTTTGTCGGTGGCGCAATGCCAATGTCGTCGATGAGCTCGCTGTAAATATTGATAAGGCTTTTGGGCAATGGCCTGACATCAGGTGCCACACAGAAGCTCAATCCCACTGGATGCCCAGGCGTCGGATAAGGATCCTGACCGACGATGAGCACCTTGATATCGTTGAATGGAATGGAGAACGCACGCAGAATATTCTTGCTCGCAGGAAGAATATGGCGACCCTGGGCGATCTGTTCCCTCAGGAAGTTGCCCATCTCATGAATATTGGGCTCGACCGGTGCCAAGGCCTGTGCCCATCCGGCTTCCATGAGTTGCGATATCGGTTTGACGTGAGTGGTGTTCATAGGCTCTACTGTAGATGGATATTTGACGAGAATTGCATAAACGTGGATAAACGGTATACGACTCGCGGCTGAATATCATATTAGGGTGCGCTCGCGGCTACACTCGATGCTAGTTGAATGGAAGGAATGATATGGCTCGCAAGAAACAGGGCACGTATGACTCCTATGAGAAGGATATGTTCGACAACCCGCCTGCGGGGCCTGTTGGGGTGCATCGGGGGAACAGATCAGTGGCGGCTCGCTTGTCGCCGTATGTGGTCGTAATCGTCGTGGCGGCGCTAGCCGGTTTGCTGGCGTGGAGCGTGTTCTCGGGAGAGGCGGCGAAAATACGGTTCCCTTGGAGCTCGTCCTCATCCACATCCACTTCGGCATCGTCGTCTGGGAGCTCGTCGCAGAGCGAAACGGCCACCAAAGAAGCCACCTCCACGCCTTCTGAAACCGCTTCGCAGACTGAAACTCAGGAATCGACTGAATCTGCAACTCCGAGTGAGACCGCAACAGCCGAACAGACAGTGAATAAGGCGACCTCGGTTCGTGTGATCAACGGAACCGGTATCCAGGGCTACGCGGCACAACAGGCCGCCATTTTGCAGCAGGCCGGATACACCAGCGTCACGGCTGACAATCCATCCGGTTCGACGCCGAGCGCCACGGTGGTGTGGTATCAGAACGAGACGGACCTGGCCACTGCCCAAGACGTTGCCAATACTTTGGGAATCAGCAATGTTCAGCAGGTTTCCGGTATCGCAAGCCCTATTGTTGTAGTGCTGATGAGCTGATATTGCAATCATCTTCAAGTTGATGAAATATGGTGGGACACGATCTGCGTGATCGCGTCCCACCTTCTTGTTTTGACCAAGTATCGGGGTTTCACTTATTCATATGACTGTTCTCTTTTCATGCCAACAGCGCAATCGATAATAGGTGTGTTGGCACTCGGACTGGGGGAGTGCTAATCTCCCAATTAGCACTCGGGATGTGAGAGTGATAATTGGCAGCTGACGGCCGATGATTGCCTTCGCATCGTGAGTGGAGTACATACCAAAGCCATGGAGGAACAATGGCAAAGATCATTGCATACAACGAGGAAGCCCGTCAGGGGATGCTCGCAGGTTTGGATAAGCTTGCAGACACCGTTAAGGTCACTCTTGGACCTAAGGGTCGCAATGTAGTCCTGGACAAGACCTACGGCGCTCCGACCATCACCAACGATGGCGTGTCCATCGCGAAGGAAATCGAGCTCGAGGATCCATACGAGCGTATCGGCGCCGAATTGGTCAAGGAAGTTGCCAAGAAGACCGATGACGTCGCTGGTGACGGAACCACTACGGCAACCGTTTTGGCTCAGTCTCTCGTGCATGAAGGCCTGAAGAACGTGGTCGCAGGATCCAACCCGATCGCACTTCGTCGTGGTATCGAAAAGGCTGCAGACGTGATCGTCAAGGAACTGATCGGCGCCGCCAAGGATGTGGAGACCAAGGATCAGATCGCAGCCACCGCAACCATTTCCGCTGCGGATCCTGAGGTTGGCGAGAAGATCGCCGAAGCCTTGGATAAGGTCGGACAGGACGGTGTGGTCACCGTTGAAGACAACAACAAGTTCGGTTTGGATCTTGAATTCACCGAAGGCATGCGTTTTGATAAGGGCTATATCTCCCCATACTTCGTGACCAATGCCGAGGATCAGACCGCAGTTCTGGAAGATCCTTATATTCTGCTGACCTCCGGCAAGGTTTCCAGCCAGCAGGATATCGTGCATATCGCAGAATTGG
Source organism: Bifidobacterium tsurumiense (assembly GCF_000741765.1). Classification (GTDB taxonomy): domain Bacteria; phylum Actinomycetota; class Actinomycetes; order Actinomycetales; family Bifidobacteriaceae; genus Bifidobacterium; species Bifidobacterium tsurumiense. The sequence goes on along the minus strand of NZ_JGZU01000007.1, from coordinate 72,595 downwards.
TGATGAAGTCAGGCAAGCCGCTGCTGATCATCGCTGAGGACGTCGAGGGTGAGGCGCTGCCTACTTTGGTGCTGAACAAGATTCGTGGCACATTCAATACCGTTGCTGTCAAGGCTCCCGGTTTCGGCGACCGTCGCAAGGCTATGCTGCAGGATATGGCCATCCTGACCGGCGCCCAGGTGGTGTCCGATGACCTGGGATTGAAGCTCGACGCAATCGATACCTCCGTCTTCGGTCATGCAGCGAAGGTCATCGTTTCCAAGGATGAGACCACTATCGTCTCCGGCGCAGGTTCCAAGGAAGACGTCGATGCCCGCGTTGCACAGATTCGTGCTGAAATCGAGAATACCGATTCCGATTATGACCGTGAGAAGCTGCAAGAGCGTCTGGCAAAGCTTGCCGGTGGCGTTGCAGTGATCAAGGTCGGTGCGGCAACCGAGGTCGAGGCCAAGGAACGCAAGCACCGCATCGAAGATGCCGTGCGCAACGCCAAGGCTGCTATCGAGGAAGGTCTGCTGCCTGGCGGTGGCGTGGCTCTCGTGCAGGCTGCCAAGAAGGCCGAGTCCGATGCCGCTATCACCGGTTTGACCGGTGAAGAGGCCACCGGCGCTGCGATCGTCTTCCGTGCAATCGAAGCACCGATCAAGCAGATCGCCGAAAACTCCGGTGTCTCCGGAGACGTGGTGTTCAACAAGGTGCGTGAGCTCCCTGAGGGACAGGGCTTCAACGCAGCAACCGATACCTATGAGGATCTGCTTGCAGCAGGCGTAACCGATCCTGTGAAGGTGACTCGTTCCGCTCTGCAGAATGCAGCCTCTATCGCTGGTCTGTTCCTGACCACCGAGGCAGTCGTCGCCAATAAGCCAGAGCCTGCTCCGGCAGCACCGGCAGCTGGCGCTGACATGGGTTACTAAATCGTAGCAACAAGCGATTGAATTGGGCCGTCCTTTTGGGCGGCCCTTTTGTATTCGTTGTGCATGGGTGGCTGACGCACGATGGGCATACGGCCTGAGATGATCTCGGTCACACAACCGATCAGTCCATCGTCATGACATGCTTTGCCGGCTCGGTCAGCATTCGTGGCAGGGAGACAAACCCGCCCATTGTCTCATCTTGCCGATGTTCAGGATGCAAATAGTTGCGAAGCCTGGATTTCGGCATCTGCATACACAGTGGATGCTTGAGACAATGCCTGTTGGATGGATTGCAATGACTGTTCCATATTGGATTGTGCGGCACGCCATTGTTCCGCAAGCGTTGAGAACTGAGTCGCTGCTGAGCCATGCCAAACCTCTTGCAAGGTATTGAGATTGGCATACATGGTCTGCACTGCGCTGCGTATGGCCTCGATGGATGATGAAACAGCTGTTGAAGAGGATTGAATTCGTTCGGAATCGACTTGATATTGTGCCATGATTCTTCCTTTGGGTAGTGTATAGAACTGAGGTTGATATCGAAGCAGATGCTTGACGGATGCATCATGCCGGTAAGGTGGACTGTATGACACTGTGGACGACTGTAAAGAGCAATACGCGCTGTGTGGTCGGAAGATTCATGCGTACCGTATCGCAAGGCGTTGTTCAAATGGCGAGGGCGATACCCAGACTTGCCGCTGCATGGGTGTCATGCATAGTCATGATGTCTCTGGCGTTTGTACTGGTTGCAGCGATGCCATCAGCTGCCTGGGCTGAAGATGAAGGCTCTTCGGATGCAATGACTTCAGAACAGAGCTCAAATTCTAGCCAACTGAACGTCAATGGAAGCATTACCGACACGCAGAATTTGCTTGGCGACAACGTCACAGCGGTCACGGATGCCATCACTTCAACCAAAAACGACACGGGTGTTTCGGTTCGTTTGTTGTATGTTGACACATTCGGTGACAATGCCGATCCGGATCAATGGGCAAAGAATCTGCTGAACGCAACAAATCCTCCGTCCAATACCGTGTTGCTGGCGGTCGCTTCCAATGATGGCAAACTCGTGGTCGCGGTTTCCGAGAATTCCGATGGCTGGCTGCGCGATTCTGCAAGCAAACTGTCAGAAGCTGCACTTGGACCTATTGTGAACGGTTCAACACCGGATTGGTCCGGCTCGGCAATTGCCATGATGAACCAAATCGCCACCCAACAAAAGACTTCAACAAGCAGTGGGTCCGTTGTGATCGGTGTTGCAGTACTCGGTGGCGTGTTGGTGGCATTGGTCGTCGGTGCCGTCATCGTTGTGGTGGTCAGACGTCGTCGCAGTGCCAATGGCGACAAGAAACCGGCAAGGCGACGGCATAAACGACACTAATTGGACGTGCTCACGGTGTCTGATCGAGCACATCGAGCGGTCAGTTCACACTGATCGCGAATGTGGATCTATGTGACAAGACTCGCATGAGAAGACTTGAAAACATTGGCTTTTGAGCTCATTGCACATGCGTTGAATCACCATATGTTTTCAAGGCTTCTCATGAGTCGTTCACAGATTTGCGTTCAAGAATCAGCTGACATTCAGGAAATTTCAAGTCTTACGGGTGAAGCTTAATCACATGAACAAGCCAATAGAAGCATCGATAGTTGTTGTTGACGATGAGCCCTCGATCCGCGAGCTGCTGGTGGCATCCTTGCACTTTGCGGGTTTTGAAGTCGCCACGGCGGCTTCCGGATCAGAGGCTATTGAGGTAATCGAAAAGGTGCAGCCCGATTTGATCGTGCTGGACGTCATGCTGCCTGATATCGACGGATTCACAGTCACTCGTAGGATCCGCCAGGAAGGCATTGACGCCCCGGTGCTGTTCCTCACAGCGCGTGATGATACGCAAGACAAGGTGATGGGGCTGACGGTCGGCGGCGATGATTACGTGACCAAGCCATTCAGCTTGGAAGAAGTGGTCGCTCGCATCCGCGCCATTTTGAGGCGTACGCAAGAGCAAGTGGAAGATGATCCGATCATTCGGGTTGGAGATCTGGAAATCAATGAGGACTCCCACGATGTTTCGCGTGCAGGCCAGCCGATCGAATTGAGCCCCACGGAATACAAGCTGCTGCGATATCTGATGGACAATGAAGGCAGGGTGTTGTCCAAGGCGCAGATCCTTGACCATGTCTGGCAATATGACTGGGGCGGGGACGCCGCCATAGTCGAATCATATATTTCGTATCTTCGTAAAAAGGTCGACGGTATCGAAGTCACCGAGGATGACGGCACCACTCATAAGGTGACGCCGCTTATCGAAACAAAGCGTGGCATAGGATATATGATTCGCGAACCTAAAGGCAATTAAGGTGAATGAATGACTAGCGATAGCGAAGCGCTGGACGGCTCCGCCTCTGTGCGCGCAACGCAACAAGGGATTGGCAACGATGCGGATAGTAGTGCCAATGCCCAGGATGCGATGCATGAACGCAACGCCAAGCCGACGAATGAGCAGTCTGCTGAGCAGGGGGAAACAGCGACTGCGACGAAAGCCCCACGACTTGGCTGGTTCGGCCGCACAATATCGCGCCGCATGAACTCTGTGCCTCTGAGCACGAAGTTGGTTGCATGCACACTTGCCATGCTTGTTGTGGGTATGTTCTGTGTCACCTTTTCGATCCGTCAGCTGGTCAGCAACTATCTGCTGCAGAAGACGGATAACCAGCTGGTCGACCAAGCGCAACTCGTGTACGACAATATCAGTTCCTTGCAAAATAAGGATTCAAGTCAGTCCACGGTTGGTCCGAACGACTATTACATGCAGATTCGCGACATCAACAACAACATCCTTTCCACTCCTCTGCAGCCCTCGATGAAGGATGGGGTGATCTCCCAACCTGTGCTGCCTCGTGAAGGCTCAATGGACGGGGTTGTTCTGGGCACGGCATTCACCACAACCTCAAATGTCATAGGCTTGCAGAATGCCGATCACATCACGGCACAGGCAGCCAAGGCACCATGGCGAGTCATTGCACTGAAATGGGGTGAGAAAACCAGTGATAGCAGCGGCACGAATGTGCGTGGCGTCGTATATATCGGGCTATCGCTGAGTGACCAGATTGATACGGTGAACACCCTCACTAAATACTGCGCTCTGGTGAGCGTCGCCATTGTGATGCTGGGCGGGGTCATCGCGGCGTTGGTGATCCAGCAAACATTGGTGCCTTTGAAACGCATTGAGAAAACCGCTGCGAAGATCGCGGCGGGCGACTTGAGCCAACGTGTGCCCAAGGCTCCGGAAAATACCGAAGTCGGCTCACTTGCCGCATCGCTGAATTCGATGCTCTCCCGCATTGAGCTCAGCTTCCGCGAGCAGGAAGAAAGCAATGCGAAGATGAAACGCTTCGTGTCGGATGCAAGCCACGAATTGCGCACTCCATTGGCGGCCATCCATGGATATGCGGAGCTCTATGCCATGCAGCGTGACCTGCCAGGGGCCGACAAGCGTGCCGATGAATCCATCGCCCATATCGAATCTTCAAGTGCTCGCATGACCGAGCTGGTCGAGGACCTGCTGTCATTGGCAAGGTTGGATGAAGGCCGTGGCATTGATATCACGCAGCAAATCCGCTTGAATAGCATACTTTCTGATGCCGCTGACGATCTTCACGCACTTGACCCTGAACGAGGAATCAGTCAGGGCACTTTGTCGCTGCAGCCGTCAGATGGCAAGAATCCCATTTCTCTGGCATTCACTCCCGGGGCCATGCCTGAAATCACCCTGACGGCAGATGGCTCCAGATTGCGTCAGGTCATCACCAATATCGTCGGCAATATTCATCGTTACACTCCTGCGGATTCTCCTGTAGAAGTGGGTATGGGTTTGCTGCCAGCATCGATAAGCCCTGAATCGTTGTCGCGCATGCCCGCGACAAGCGAATCACTGCATAATTTCCTGGAAGCCGTTGAAGTAGGACAATCCATGCAAATCGGCATGAATTATGCTGTGGTGCGTTTCAGTGACCATGGTCCGGGCGTCCCGGAAGAGTTCCAATCCCAGATTTTTGAACGCTTCTACACAGCTGACCCATCAAGGGCACGGCTTAAGGGTGGCACCGGATTGGGTATGGCCATAGCGCAATCCGTGGCCAAGGCCCATCACGGATTCATATGCGCAAGCACCACGGATGGTGGCGGTTTGACGCTGACCGTGGTGTTGCCTGTTTCTCCGGTGGAGCCCTCAGCACGAGTGAAGGCGGCTCATGATGCGGTGCAAAAGGCAGAAAAGGGGCAGGATGCCAATGCCGCCAAGACCAAGACCAAAGAGTCTTCGCGTCGCAAATGGGGAAGAAGTGCCAAGACGGCTAATAGCGATAAGGGGAACCAATCCTCAACGGCATGAATTGCTTCGCCTTACTGGATTGCATATGAGGTTCATTGGCATATGTGCAGTGCCGGCTGACACGGGACTTTACGGTGTCAGACGGCACTTGTGTATTATGGAGTACTTGCTCGCAGCGTATTATCGCGTTTATGACGCAGATGCCGTCGTGTGCGGTAGACTGATACTTTGGTGTGATTGACCCACAGGCATGCGTTCTGTGGATAAGAGGTTATGAAAGGTGTGAGGTGCAGTATGCCCAGTGGTCGTGTGCGTTGGTTTGATGCGAATAAGGGATTTGGATTTATTGCAAGCGATGAAGGAACGGATGTGTTCCTTCCGGCGGCGGCATTGCCTGCAGGTTTGACCACGTTGCGCAAGAATGCGCGCGTTGAGTTTTCGGTTGTTGACGGTCGCAAAGGACCTCAGGCCATGGGCGTCACTTTGGTGGCTACGGCTCCGTCTATGGTGAAAGCAAACCGTCCTCAGGCGGATGATATGGCGGCCATCGTAGAGGATCTGATCAAGTTGTTGGATTCTGCGGGCAATGGCCTGCGCCGTCATCATTACCCTTCTGCAGCGGAAAGCAAGAAATTGGCGACACTGCTGCGTGCCGTCGCAGATAATTTTGACGTACAGGAATAGTGCATGGTTGACGCAAGGCATAATCCGCAGGAGCTTGCCCGTGAGGTGGCATTGAATGCCGCCGATAATATTGCAGAGGTTGGCGATTATGTTCAGACCATCCCATTGGAAGATGGGATGAGTGACTTCAGATTCGTATCCTTGAAGCGAGGGTATGAAGGCTGGCAATGGTCTGTGACGTTATATCATGACGTCGAAGCCGATATGTGGACGGTGAATGAATCATCGTTGATACCCACGGATCAAGCCTTGCAGCCGCCTGCATGGATTCCTTGGAAGGATCGCTTGTTGCCAAGCGATCTGTCCGTTACGGATTCGATTGGCACTTCTGAAGATGACGATCGTTTGGAGCAGGGATTTCGCAAAACCGAGCCAAAGCTGAAGGGGCAAGTCGACGGTGAGGCCGCGGATGGTGAGCCATCCGAGGTGGACGGGAAAGAGGGAGCTGAGGCTTCCGATCCCACTGCCGATGGTGCCAAACAGGTTGAAGAGCATTCTGAATCCAATGTTGACACTCAGACTCAGGCAGAGCGTTCAGATGGAAAGCCTGCGTCTGAAGTTGCGGCCGGATCCGGAGGAACGACGCATGAGGATTCCACGGATGCTCAGCAGGATGGAGTCGTAGAACCGGCATCCAGCACGGAAGATGTCGATGATGCTGTTCGGGAATTCGCCCTTTCCCGTCGTCGTGTGCTCAGCCCTCTAGGCCGTGCCCAGACTACGCAACGCTGGTATGAGGGTCCGCGTGGTCCCAAATCGCTGTCTACGAAAACTGCGGATGGCAATGTGTGTTCCACATGCGGATTCTTCGTTCCGTTGCAGGGTGAATTGGGCCTGATGTTCGGCGTATGTGCCAATAAATGGAGCCCGGATGACGGACGGGTTGTTTCGCTGGATCATGGTTGCGGTGAGCATTCGGAAATCGAGCCGCCGGAAGCAAGCCATTTGTGGATACAACCCAAACCTGCATATGACAATGTCAATATTGACATTGTCAAGCCGGTTCCCAGGGCAGAGCGCGATGATATCGATTTGCTCGAAGAACTCGATGATGTGGTGGAAGACCAAGACGGCGAGAACACATCCAAGGGCGATGCCACCGAATCTTCCAAACCACGCAGCCGCAAGAGCAGATCTCATGCTCAAGCCGAAGAGGCATCCGATGACGAGGCTGTGAATGGCAAAGAAAATCAAGATGAGGAACAGCATGCCGATAATGCGGACGCTGATGCCGTCACCTCTCAGACTTCCGCTCAAGCAGTCGACTCTTCTCAGCAGGGACATGTCGACGAGGCTACTGCCAAGTCAGATGTAGATGCGGTTCAAACAAGCGATCAGCAGACACAAGGAATGCAGGTGCTTACCCCTCCTGTGCCCCCGATTCAAGCTCAGGACCCTTCAGAAGGCTCGGGCAAGAACCTTGAATCAAGTGCCGGTGAAGACGAAACATCATCTGTTCCTCAAGACAACGGGGAACAGAACGCTGATGTGCAAGAAGCAGAAGACATTCAGACCGCTGCTGACGATCATGCTGAGGAGTCTGCGGCTCTCATAGATGCAGAAAGCAAGCAACCTGCGGAGCATCCCGAGGCTGAAGATTCCAAGGTTGGGGTGTCTGATAACGAAGCTTCCGGCGAAGAAACTTCTCCGCACGCATCCTCAGAAGCTGAAGACTCTCCTGAAGAAGATGGCGAAGAGGCTGACTAGTTCCAGTCCAGCACTTCTTCCGAACTGACAGAATCAGCGATTGTAAATTGGCCCGAATGCTATGTGCGCATTCGGCAATTTATATGCAACCGTCATCTGACAACCGTCACCGTGCACTCCGCAGTTTCCACCACATGCCTGGACACAGAGCCAAGGATGCGGGCATTCAAACCAGTCAGTCCTCGAGAGCCCACGATCATATGATCTGCATAGCGTGAAGCATGTTCCAGGCCGTTGGTGGCCGCGATATGGAAGGCGTGGGTGAAGATGTGCAATCCTTGAGGAATATCCACGTCGTCCAGCAGTCCTTTGACCAGGGCCTCGGCATGTTCCTGCCCTACGCTAATCGGGGGAATAGCGCGTTCATATCCCATAAGAGTGCCCAGATCCTTGAGCTGCCAGCACATCATCACATGAAGGGTTGCATGGTGGAGCTGCGCAACGCGCATAGCATATTCCAAGACACGGCGTGAAGTGGGGGAGCCGTCAACACCGGCCACAACCGGTCTTACATATCTGAATGATTGCACCGCGCTTGCCGCAGGAGTATTCGACGCACTCAGCGCATTGGCAATATCTCGGCGGACATCGGGCTCGTCATCATCAGCAAGTCTTACTACGGTCACCGGCACTTTGGAGGCCTCTACCAAGGATGCGGAGGTGGATCCGGTAAACCAGCGTGTCACGCGGTTCAAGGAACGCCTTCCTACCACAATCTGCTGAGCGTGGGCGCCTATGCGCAACAAAGCGGAAGCGCCTGAAGCCTTGACGGAGGTCAGGCGCAGTTCCTTGGGCTCATACCCAATGTCAATGCATGCCTGTTGGGACCATCGGCGCAATCTTTCGATTATTTCACGGCGCAAGGCGAGCCATTCGTCCTCGGTTTCAGGCTGGGCACCAAGTCCCCAAGAAGGCGTCCAGCCGAATACGGCATTGACTTTTTGCCCTGATAATACCGCTTCTTTCAGCGCCCATTGCAAGGCGACAAAGGACTCGTCAGAGCCGTCCACGCCAACCACGATATCCGTGGATAATGCGGCGTCATCTGCATGGGCAGATGAATGGGGCAGACGCGGATCGGTTGCGCTCATAATGGCCTCCTTGTGTAATTCGTATTAATGCCAAGCATATCGCCGTTTTGCGTTCACAGCGCAATTGAGACGGAATTGAAATAAACGTCACCGCAAATCGGTAGAGTGAGGTGAACTGACAAGAACGGAAGGACAAGCATGTTCGAACGGTTTACCGACCGTGCCAGGCGTGTGATCGTATTGGCGCAGGAGGAAGCTCGCTCCCTTCAGCACAATTACATCGGCACCGAACATCTGTTGCTCGGCCTGATTCGCGAAGGTGAGGGCATCGCCGCGAAGGCGCTGTCGTCAAAGGGAGTGAATCTGGACGATACGCGCAAGCAGGTGGAGGAAATGATCGGCAAGGGCAATGCCTCGCCTAATGGTCATATTCCTTTCACCCCCCATGCCAAGCAGGTGTTGGAGCTGAGTCTGCGCGAGGCGCTTCAGCTGGGACACAGCTATATTGGTACGGAGCACATTTTGCTCGGCCTGATTCGCGAAGGCGAAGGCGTCGGCACACAGGTACTCATTAAGATGGATGTGGATCTCGGTGAGTTGCGTAGCGCGACCATCGATTTGATCCGTGGCAATTCAGGTTCGTCTGACTCAAAGGGTGATTTGGCGAATGCGGGCGGCGTGCAGGACAAGCGCAACCAGACGGGTTCCGCTATTCTGGACCAGTTCGGTCGTAATCTCACCGCTGAGGCAGCTGAGGGCAAACTCGACCCCGTAATCGGTCGCAGCCAGGAAATCGAGCGCGTGATGGTGGTGTTGTCGCGTCGCACGAAGAACAATCCTGTGCTTATCGGTGAGCCGGGCGTCGGCAAGACCGCTGTGGTCGAAGGTTTGGCTCAGAAAATCAATTCTGGTGATGTTCCTGAGACCCTCAAAGACAAGCAGGTGTATTCGCTTGATCTGGGTTCCATGGTGGCAGGTTCTCGATATCGCGGTGATTTCGAAGAGCGTCTCAAGAAGGTGCTCAAGGAGATCAAGACCCGCGGAGACATCGTGCTGTTCATCGATGAGATCCATACCATAGTTGGCGCAGGTTCGGCTGATGGTGCTTTGGGAGCATCCGATATGCTCAAGCCTATGCTGGCTCGCGGCGAACTCCAGACCATTGGCGCCACCACAACCGACGAATACCGCAAGTACATCGAAAAGGATGCGGCTCTGGAACGTCGTTTCCAGCCGATTCAGGTGCATGAGCCGACCATCGCAGAGACCATCGAAATCCTCAAGGGTTTGCGTGAACGGTATGAGAACCACCATCATGTGACCATAACGGACGATGCAATCCAGGCCGCTGCGGAGCTTTCCTCTCGATATATCCAGGATCGCAATTTGCCGGATAAGGCGATTGATTTGGTTGATGAGGCTGGTGCGCGTCTGCGCATCAAGAGATTGACCGCTCCGCCTGAATTGAAGGAGCTTGACGCAAAGGTGGCGGCTGTTTCCTCTGAAAAGGACCAGGCCATCAAGGACCAGGACTTCGAGAAGGCGGCGGAGCTGCGCGACCGTCAGGAGAAGCTGGAAGCCGAGCGCAAGGAAAAGGAATCAGCTTGGCGTGAGGGCGAATCCGATGTCAAGATGGTTGTGGATGAGGATGTTATCGCAGAGGTAATCTCCAATACCACCGGCATTCCTGTGGTCAAGCTGACCCAGGCAGAATCCAAGAAGCTGCTGGGTATGGAAGCGGAGTTGCATAAGCGCATCATCGGTCAGGATGAGGCAGTGTCTGCATTGTCGCGTTCGATTCGCCGTGCCAGGGTGGGCTTGAAGGATCCGAAGCGTCCTTCGGGTTCATTCATCTTCGCAGGTCCTACTGGCGTTGGTAAGACCGAACTTGCCAAGACCTTGGCGGAGTTCCTCTTTGACGACGAGGATGCGTTGATTCGCGTCGATATGTCGGAATTCTCCGAGAAGTATGCGGCATCGCGACTCTTCGGTGCGCCTCCAGGTTATGTGGGCTACGAAGAGGGCGGCGAGCTCACCGAAAAGGTGCGTCGCAAGCCGTTCTCCGTGGTGCTCTTCGACGAAATCGAAAAGGCTCATCCGGATATCTTCAATACCTTGTTGCAGGTCTTGGATGACGGTCATCTCACCGACGGCCAGGGACGTAAGGTGGACTTCAAGAACACCATCATCATTCTGACGACGAATTTGGGAACCCGCGATATCGCCAAGACCGCTAACACCGGTTTCAACCTTGGTTCCAATAGCGATTCGAGCTACCAGCGCATGAAGGATCAGGTGAGTTCTGAGCTCAAGCAGCAGTTCCGCCCTGAATTCCTCAACCGTCTTGACGACATAATCGTCTTCAAGCAGCTGGACGAGGATCAGGTGCGACAGATTGTTGACTTGGACGTCAAGCAGCTCAATGACCGCCTCTTTGAGCGTCATATGGCTTTGGAGTTGACTCCGGCCGCCAAGGATCTGCTTGCTCAAAAGGGCTTTGACCCGCTATTGGGTGCACGTCCTTTGCGTCGAGTCATTCAGCGCGATATCGAGGATGCCATTTCGGAGCAGATCCTCATGGGAGAGCTCACGGATGGCGAGAAGGTGCTGGTCGATGCAGAAGGCGAAGGCATTCTCGGCGAATTCACCTTCAAGGGTGAGTCCTTCGCTGAAGAAGATGCCTCCGACGAGCAGAAGACTGATGCAGCTCCTGAACTGGTAGGCGCTGGCTCAGAAGAGCAGGATGGCGAATAGTCATATCGTCTCACAATAACTTCGAGTTATTGTCCGAAAGGGGACTCCGTACGGTTGGTGCGGAGTCCCCTTTCATGATTAACGGGCACAATAGAATGAATGAAATAGCCGCAGCACGGTTGTTGTGGTTTACTCTGCGTTCAATTGAGCGTCACTTATGAAGGTATGCATACGCGCTTCTTCGGGGGATAATGAAATAAGACTTTCATGGCGCTGTAGTTTCGTGTCATGTCAATGAGAAAGAAAAGGACAATATATGGGAATGCCTTTGGATCTATATGTGATCCGTCACGGTGAATCGGAGGCGAATGTCATCGTCAAAGCGGGGGAGCAGGGCGATAATTCGTTATATACACAAGACAATGTGACGGTGCCAGACCGTTCATGGCGACTGACTGCCGTTGGGCGCAAACAAGCCGATTGCATTGGTCGTTGGTTGGTGGCGCAACAGCAGTTATTTGATCGGTATTTGGTGTCACCGTACGTCCGCACGCGAGAAACCGCCGCCACCATGGCTCTGCCCAAGGCCAAGTGGGAGGAGACCAGAGTGCTGCGTGAACGCTCGTGGGGTGAGATCAACACAATCACTCAGGATGATTTCAAAACCAATTACAGCCGCAATTGGATGTTCAAGCGCACCGATCCGTTGTATTGGAGGCCGCCGGCGGGAGAGTCCATTGCAGATGTCGCCGAAGACCGAGTGCATAATTTGCTGACTTCCTTGAATCGACGTACTGGTTCTGAATCGGTGGTGGCCGTGACCCATGGTGACTTCATGTTGGCGTTGATGCTGACATTGGAGGATATCTCAGATGAGGAATTCCTGCGCCGTGCAGACAGCGATGAATGGCGTATCACGAATTGTACCTGCTTACATTATTCGCGGCGGGATCCCAATACCGGACGCACTTCTGAACGGCTGAGATGGGAACAGACGGCACGACCGGTGCTCGATGAACAGACCGGACGCTGGGAGGTTCGCGTCGAGCCTTGGCGTGAATTCCAAAGGCCTTTGCTCTCCAATGGCGATTTGGTCGATGTGGTGCATTCAGTGGATCCTCATCTTTTGGAATACGCTCGCTAGATCGCTTGAACAGTATCGAATAGGCCTTCAGTCCTGCCCTTTTCGGCGCATGCTTGCCCCCTCTCGCAGTGGCGTTCAAGCAGTCATTGAGGAGGGTTATCCAACACATTCGAATGAGTCATGCCGAAATGTGAACAGATGGTGATTTCACCCGCTACAATATCCCAAGGCGGGCATGCGGAGGTGCCGCTTGCCTTGAAGGCCGAAGGAGAGACGGATGTTGAATCTGTTCACATGGAAATTGCACGGTGACGGGAAGACACTTGCTCCCGGTGAAGTGGTGGAGCCGGATGAACGACTGACATGGGGACGAACTGCGGGCATAGGAGCCCAGCATGTTATCGCCATGTTTGGTGCCACGTTCCTGGTGCCGATTCTCACGGGTTTCGATCCCTCAACCACTCTGTTCTTCACTGCAATGTCAACGGCGCTGTTCTTGCTCATCAACAAGAACGTGCTTCCCAGTTATTTGGGAAGTTCCTTCGGTTTTATTGCGCCGATAACCGCTGTTACCACTGCGCATAAAGGCATCGCCGTTGCCAGCTTCGGCATTGTGGTGACCGGCGTGCTTCTGGCTTTGGTGGGCGTTTTGGTCCATTATGCCGGTGCAAAGTGGGTCGATATCATCATGCCGCCTGTGGTCAATGGCGCCATTGTTGCGATTATCGGCTTCAATCTGGCTCCCTCGGTATGGAATAACTTCCAGACCGCCCCGGATACCGCTCTGGTCACATTGTTTGCAGTGCTGCTGATCGCAGTGCTGTTCCGTGGAATGCTGGGAAGGCTCAACATTCTGCTCGGCGTTTTGGTGGGATATATATATGCTTGCTTGCGCGGTCAGGTTGATTTCCAGGCGGTAAGTGATGCCGCTTGGATCGGTTTGCCGAAATTCCATCTCCCTGAAGTTGATTTCTCTATTTTGCCAATGTTTATTCCTGTGGTCCTCGTGCTGGTCGCTGAAAATGTCGGCCATGTCAAATCCGTGGCTCAGATGACCGGTCGCGATTACGACAATCAGATGGGAACGGCTCTGTTCGCTGATGGTTTGGGAACCGCCATCGCCGGTTTCGGCGGTGGTTCAGGCACCACAACCTATGGTGAGAATATCGGCGTCATGGCGGCAACGAAGGTGTATTCAACAGCGGCATATTGGTGCGCTGCGGGCTTTGCCTTGTTGCTCAGCCTCTGCCCGAAATTCGGTGCCATTATCAATACGATTCCAGGCGGTGTTCTCGGTGGCGTCACCACCTTGCTCTACGGCATGATTGGCATGATCGGCGTGCGTATTTGGGTTGAGAACAAGGTGAATTTCGACAAGCCTCTTAATATCATGACCGCTGCGGTGGTGATGATCGTGGGTATCGCCAACTTTACCTATGCAGTTTCCGGAGTGCAGTTCAATGGCATAGCAATCGGCACCATTGCCGTTTTGGTACTGTATCACGGATTGAAGGCCATTGGTAAGCTTACCGGAACCATTGAAAAGGATGATCCGGATATTCTCTGATGCGTCATAAATAGCCAGTCGTCCAAACAATAGGTGACTTGGCATGAAGGTGAAACGGCGACAGGTGTTCCTGCCGCCGTTTCATTATGTTGCACAATCCTCAGTGCATCCGTGTGGCTGCCAATCGTTGGCTTCGGTGCAATGAACAGATATGCAAAAGCCTGTGCCGCCAGCCAAAGAAAAGTAGATGATTGAGTCAGCAATTCGACTTAGCGCATATGGCGTTGTTGAACACCGCAGGTAGGATGCTTGGCATAAGGTTGTTCATACAAGTCAGTGTGAAGGAGAACGACATGAGTTTGGCGATTGTGACAGGAAGCGCACAAGGCCTGGGAAGAGAATTGGCGGTTCAATTGATTGCCAAGGGGTGGACCGTATGCGGTGTCGATTTTAACGGCGAGGCTCAAGAGGACATGGTTGCCCAATTCGGTGATAGCTATCGTGCCTTCACCGGTGATGTGTCCGATGAGCAGTTCGTGCAATCCAGCGTGGAGGAGATTTCCCGGATAGGACATATCGATCTGCTGATCAATAATGCGGGACAGCCCTCATTCAAAGTCCCGACCGCATACGAGGGTGCAGACATTGATAAATGCCTCAAAGGCTTGAAGGGCATGGTGTTGTGGAGTGTGGCAACATTGAATGCCACCAACGAAGAGCATCTGAAAATCGCCAATGTCATGAGCACTGCGGCAACCCGCGGCAATGCCAATGAATCCGTGTATTGCGCCACGAAATGGGGAGAGCGTGGATACACAGAAAGCCTCAAGGCTGCATACAAGGGGAGCAGCGTCAAAATCGTCGGCGTGTATCCAGGCGGCATTGACACGAATTTCTACGTGGATAGCCATGATTATGTTTCCGAAGACAAGCAGCATTCCTTCATGGACCCTGCTCAACTCGCCGAGGTGATTCTCTTCAATTTGGTGAATGACGCAAATCTCACCGTTTCGGACATTTTGATCGAACGAAATTACCGCTGATTACAATCTGAGTTCATAAGCGCAGGCATGCCTTGGCTTAAGGTGGCCTGCGTTTGTGTATGTGACGGTAATCATGAAGGACGACGTGTCTGAGGAAGTTGCAGTTGCAGTAGGTGCCAATGAGTGACAGAGCGGCGTTTCGGAGTAGGGCCGATGCCGGATGAACCGAGTGTTGTCATTGGTTATGGCAACGCACCAAGGCAGAAAGGGGGAGCAGAGTGGAACACCAGATCACGGAAGCGGTGCCATCCCGCATATGGAGACGTGCCTTGCATGACACCCTGCCGATATGCGCGGGGTTTCTGTTTCTCGGCACCTCATACGGTCTGCTCATGCATGTCAAGGGATTTTCCTTGCTGTATCCAGTATCCATGGCCGCGCTGATTTATGCAGGTTCTATGGAATTCGTCACCGTTGATTTGCTACTCGGGGCCTTCAACCCTCTTCTCGCATTTGTTATGGCGCTTATGGTGAACGCTCGACATCTGTTTTATGGATTGTCCATGCTGGACAGGTTCAAAGGAACCGGCTGGATAAAGCCATATCTTATTTTCGGCATGTGCGATGAGACCTTTGCCGTGAATTCCAGGGCTTCTTTCGAGAACAAAGAGGACTTGCGGCAATATATGGTTTTGGTCACCGTATTCAATCAGATTTATTGGGTTTCAGGGGCGACCCTGGGATGGCTGGTAGGCGGCATGCTACCTCAGTCTGCCACCAAAGGAATTGAATTCGTGCTCACCGCGTTGTTCGCCGTGATTTTCATGGATCAGTGGTTGAATTCATCGAAGCCCGGTCATATTTCCGCCTTGGTAGGTGTGGCGGCATCGGTGATTTGCCTTGTGATATTCGGTTCCAGCCGTTTCATGATTCCCGCTTTGGAGACGATGCTGGTCCTCTTCGTGCTGTTGCGCCCGCATTTGGATGAGTTTGCTCAAGAATCACCGGAATCGGGGAAGGAGAAAGAGTCATGACCGTTGTGCAAAGTATGGTCACCATCGCTGCCGTGGTGCTCGGCACTATGGTGACGCGATTCCTGCCTTTTATCATCTTTCCCGAATCCACTGAGCCGCCACGATTCGTACGATATTTAGGTCGTGTGCTTCCTTTTGCCATGTCCGGGCTTTTGGTGGTGTATTCATTGCGCAATACGGCAATAACGGCTACTCCTACGGGATCCCTGAGGCTGTGGCTCTGCTGCTCACTGTCGTTTTGCACTGGTGGAAGCGCAATATGTTGCTCTCGATTTCCGCTGGAACCATTGCATATATGGTGCTCGTGCAGTTCGTATTCGTCTGATGAGCGCCATATTGTGACACGCTGATCAAGAGATGAGTCCCATACGATATTTCAGGGCCATCACCCGAGTGGCCGCTTGAGTGACCAATTGCGCGAAGTCGCTGTCTTGAGATGCTCGTTGGTTCAAACCATCGGCTATCGGTGCGACCAATGAGTACTCGCCGATACAGGCGATATCGCCGCCGGCTTCGACCAATCGCACGCCGAGCTGTGTGGAATCGATACCACTGACAGCGGCTGCGGAAAGCGAATCAGAAATCACCACTCCTGAATAGTCGGCTTTGGTGCGCAGCAGCTGACCGATTATGGTGGGGGAGAACGCAGCCGGGGCATTGGCATCCAGCTGTGTGTATGTTGCCAGCGACATCATCACCATACTGGGCTGAGATTGCAGAGCCTGCTCAAAGGCAGCAATCTGCGGTGAATCCGGGCCGGTTGTGGTGTCCACAATGCCTTGTGTGGTGAAATCCGTATTTCCTGTCACTCCACCCAATCCGGGGTAGTGCTTGATCACCGTGCTGACCCCGGCATCATGCATTCCGTCCATAAATGCCTGTGCATGAGTGGCATTGCCCGTAGCATCCAATCCAAAATCCCTGGACAGGGCACCGATCGGCGCATTCGTATTACGCTGAACGGTAACGGTGTCGACAACAGGTGCCAAATCAGTGGTTATGCCTGCTTGGACCAATTCGGAGCCCCATTGCGTTGCCTGGGCGCGAAGGATGCCCGTGTCGAGCGTGCCTTGTTCCACGGCCGATGGCATGGTGCTGAAACCGTTGCCACGCAAATGCTGCACCTGGCCGCCCTCTTGGTCGGTGGCGACGATCAGAGCAATGCCCTGCGGAGTTGAGGCTTTGACCTGTTCAACAGCCTGACGTACCGCGGCAACCCCACTATTCCAGTTGCCTGTCACCAGTATCGAACCTGCGTGAATGGAACTCACTCCAGATGCGATGCTGGCAATATCGCAGCCGGCGCATACAGGAACCATGATGAGCTGTCCGACGCGCTCTTCCATGCTCATAGCATCGACGGCTTGTCGGGCCTTGTCCATATCGGCGTCCTCAGAAGAATCCGTTGAAGAGGGGGAAGCTTGGGGAACCGCACTGCGTTGGATGTCCTCATGAGTCGAAGACGAAGCCGGCTGGCTTTGGGATGATCCGTCAGCCGAGGAAGTATTCCGATTCACCGCATTGATGCCCAATGCCACTGAAACGATAAGTGCCACTGCAATGATTACGGCCACTAGTGTCGGCAGCCAACCTGATGTGGCCGAGCGACGTGCATGTTTTGAACTATGTCCCCTGAAACTCTTCACCATCTCATTATGACATCCCATACTCGTTGTCGTTCAAAGTCATACGCATCGAGCATAAGAACCGTCGCTTTCGATGGTGAACGGTACTCTTACGAAATATGGATATGTTTGACGGGTTATTCTCATACAACAGGCCGAGGAAGTCCAGTAATCATGACAACAACGAACAGGATGAGCCGGAAATCCTGAATGTCGAGGTCGATGGCGACGAGGCCAAAAGCGATACCAGGAATTCCGGGAATGGCGGCGATGGCACGCATGCCAAATCAACTCGTGGCAAATCAACGCGACCGCGATTGAGCAACGGTAATCGCAAACCCAATCGACGTGCGATTATCGCCTTCTCCTTAGTTGCCGTGCTGGCAGTGATCGTGGGTCTCTTCTTTGGATTGGCACGATTCATTACCGACCTGATGTGGTATTCGCAACTCGGCTTCCAGAGCGTTATCTGGGTGCAGTTGGCCACCAAAGTCGGCCTGTGGGTGGCATACGCCTTGCTTATGGCAGGTGTGAGCTACATTTCCGCGACATTGGCCATTCGTGCGCGGCCTGACTCATCTGACGGATCCACGATCCGTATCAATGGAGATGTCATCGAAGTGGGCAAGGGTGTGAGCTCACGCAATGCCCGTCGTGTTGCAGTGATCGTATCCCTTGTGGTCGGCCTGCTGTTCGGTTCTCAGTTCAATGCGCATTGGTCGGAAATACTGCTGATGTTCCACGCGCAGTCATTTGGCACGACGGATCCGCAATTCGGCATTGACACCGGTTTCTACGTATTCGTGCTGCCTGGTCTCAAACTGATCGTATCCGCCATATCACTGCTACTCGTGGTCGGGCTGATCTTCTCCGTGGTCACTCATGTGCTTATGGGCGGGATCCGCATCACCATGCCGGTTAAGGGACGTGGATTGTTCTCCATAACCAAGCGTTCCCGTCGCCAGTTGGGCATATGGCTCATCATGATCATGCTGGCGGCTGCGATAACGCAAGTGCTTTCGGCATTCAGCAGCCTCACGGCGACCGGTGATCGATTCACAGGAGCCGCGTATACAGCTGTGCACGCAACCATTCCGGTAACCTTCGTAATGGCCGCGCTTACTGCGGTATTGGGTGTGGTTTTGGGTGTCTGGCTTATGCGCTCGCATGCTCTGGAAGGCCCGGCATCCCTTGGGGTCCGTGCTGTTGCAGCATTGAAGGCATGGCGTGTTCCTGCGATAGCGGTTTCGGTGACCGTGGTCATCGCCTTGCTGCTCACTGTGGTGTGGCCGACGCTTTTGCAACGTTTCAAGGTCAATCCGAATGCGCAGGAGATGGAATCCAGCTATATCCAGCGCAATATCGAAGCCACGCAAGAAGCGTATGGACTCAAGGATGTGAAGGTCGAACAGTATCAGGCCACCACAGAAGGCAAGTCTGGCGCCTTGGCTTCGGATGCCGAAACAACCGCACAGATTCGCCTGCTCGATCCTCAGGTCGTTCCTGCAACATTCAAGCAGCTGCAGCAATCCAAGCAGTACTATTCATTCCCGGACACTTTGGCTGTCGACAAATATGACGTCAATGGAGTCAGTCAGGATACGGTTATTGCCGCCCGTGAATTGAATCTCGATGGCAACGATAACCGCAATTGGGTGAACGACCATACGGTGTATACACACGGCTACGGCATTGTCGCGGCATATGGCAATCAGGTCACTGCCGACGGGCAGCCTCGCTTCTTTGAATATGGCATCCCGACTCAAGGTGAGCTCACTGATACGCAGCATTACGAACCACGCATCTACTTCTCGCCCAATGCGCCGGAATATTCCATTGTCGGAGCTCCGGAGGGTACGCAGTCATGGGAATTCGATTATCCGACCGGTTCACAGGGTGCAACCAATACCTTTAGCGGCAATGGAGGCCCCTCGGTGGGCAATATCTTCTCCCGCTTGCTCTATGCCATTCGCTTCGGTTCCGATCAGATTCTGTTCTCCGATCGCGTTACCGCAGATTCGCAAATCCTCTATGATCGCAGTCCTAAGGATCGCGTGGCAAAGGTGGCTCCGTATCTCACATTGGACGGACGCGTGTATCCGGCAGTTGTGGATGGCAGGGTGAAGTGGATCGTGGATGGCTACACCACATCCGACCAGTACCCCTACTCTCAGATGACCGATTTGGGCGAAGCAACAGAGGATTCGACCACAACCACTTCGCAAACCATACAGGGTTTGGGCTCCCAGCAGGCGAATTACATTCGCAATTCGGTGAAGGCCACTGTGGACGCATACGATGGCTCAGTCGACCTGTATGTGTGGGATGCCAATGATCCGGTGATCAAGGCATGGTCCCAGATTTTCCCTGGCCAATATCATCAGATTTCCGATATCTCCGGTGATCTGATGAGCCATTTGCGCTATCCGGAAAGTTTGTTCAAGGTGCAGCGGCAGCTGCTTTCCAAATATCATGTGACCAGTGCAAGCCAGTTCTTCTCAGGAGAGGACTTCTGGCAAAGCCCTGTGGATCCGACTGAATCGCAGGAAGCCCAGAAGCGTGATATCTTGCAGCCTCCCTACTACCTGACATTGCAAACCGGCGGTTCGAAAGAGCCGGTGTTTTCGTTGACATCAACGTATATTCCAGCCGGCGACTCCTCGACGACTCGAGAGATCCTCACTGGATTCCTTTCTGTTGATTCGGATGCGGGCAATACCAAAGGAACCATCGGTGCGAATTACGGCACATTGAGATTGCAGGAGCTGCCCAAGGATTCCAACGTGCCAGGCCCCGGCCAGGCGCAGAATAATTTCAACGCCAATGCTGATGTGTCCAAGGAGCTGAACTTGCTTGAATCAGGATCCACCAATGTCAAACGTGGCAATTTGCTCACATTGCCATTGGGTGGCGGATTGGTGTATGTGGAACCGGTATATGTGCAGTCAAGCGGTGCCACGAGTTATCCATTGCTGAAAAAGGTGCTGGTTGCCTTCGGCGATCAAGTCGGTTTTGCCAATACTTTGGATGAGGCTCTTGATCAAGTGTTCGGTGGAAATTCCGGTGCCTCCGCAGGAGACGCGGATAATTCCAATGCTTCGCAGAACGGCGGACAGACTTCCGACGATGCGGATGGGCCGGATCAATCCAGCTCAAGCTCCGGTGACAGCGCAATGAGCGAAGAGCTCAAATCGGCACTGCAGGATGCTGCGCAAGCGATGAAGGATGCCGATGCGGCGATGAAATCCGGCGACTGGTCCGCGTATGGTCAGGCGCAGCAGCAATTGCAGGATGCTCTGAACAAGGCGCTGGCCCAAGAACAGGAGTAAAGCAGCTAACTGTTATGAATCTGTGAGGCACATTTCGCAGGTTCATAGCAGTTTCCATTTTGGGCGCTTGATTGGGATGCGTATCGCGAGATACTCGTTCCAACCAAGCGCCCAGCCATATTCGGGAGGATGCGTCACTTACGCAAACTCGCATTTGTGCAAACGCTTAAGTCGAAGAACGCCCTCGCAACTGTGTTTATCGAATGCCAAGAATCTCACAACTGGTCGGCGTCAGGGTCTTCATCATCGCTTGCAGGGCCGATAAGCAGCAATTCGGAAGCATTCACCGCTACCAGCAGCACGCAGGTCATGGCGATGATCACAATGGTCGCGCAGAATACCAAAGGTGTGCGGAAGGAATTGTAGGCTGCCTGCAGCCAGATGCCCAAACCGGAGCGTGAGCCCAGATATTCCGCAGTTGCAGCCGTTGCGACGGTGTATGCGGCGCTTATGCGGATTCCACCGAAAATATGGCGTGCAGCCACCCTGAGCTTGACATGCCACAGAGTCCACGCATTGCTTGCTCCGCAGGTCAAAGCCACATCAGTGTAAAACCTAGGAACGGCTTCGAGGCCACGAATCGTCTGGACCGCTATGGGGAAGAGTCCGAATATGGCGACAATGATGATTTTGCCGGAAATATCAAAACCAAACCAGATCAGAAACAGCGGCGCAATAGAGATTAGCGGCATGGTTTGTGCGGCATACAACAGCGGGAATAATGCTGATTTCAGCGTTCTGGAGATATAGAAAGCCATACCCAAAGCAATGCCGCAAGCGATGGCCAGAACAAATCCGACGAAGCTTTCCAATGCAGTGACCTGGGCAGCAGGCCACAGAGATGGCCAAGAATCAACCAAGGCTTGGCCGATAGCGATAGGGGATGGCATGACATTGGGACTTATTCCCGATCGGGAAACCCAAATCTGCCACACAATCAGTATGAGGAGCACTGCCGTCACAGTCGGCAATATGCGACGAACGCGTTCCATATTCACCTTGCCTTTCCGTCCAATTCCACTGCGCGACACACGGTAAGGTGAGGAGCCCGGGGACGCCCAATGGAGGCGGCAATACTTAACAATGAGCGATATGCGCTTTTTCCGCCGCATACCATTATCTCGTCAACCTCGACTTCAAGCCAACCGAGAACCTGAGGAACCGACGTCGGTATGGAGTACTGTGCAGCTCCATGACATGGGTGCAATCCAAGAACGAAGCAATGTCTGGGCGATGCTTCATAATCGATGCGCTTGATATCAATGTGTGGCAAACCGACTGTTGATTGGTCTTTCCAAGGCAACCGGGGGCATTGAACAGCGGAAACCGGCCCTGTGGTCACGTTCTGCCGACCTTCCGCGAATCCCAGAGCGTGACGATGATACGAGAACTAGGGATTGCCTGATGCTTCGTGATATGAAAAGCAAAAGTCTGCGCATATGTGTTGCTGTGTTGAGTGCGCTCGTCGCCTTGTGCATGGTGACGGCATGTGGCGTCACTGCCGACCAAGCTGGAACCACCAAAACAACATTCATGCTTTCATGGGCACCGGATACCAATCATATCGGCGTGTACGTCGCCAAGGAACAAGGGTATTTCGCCAAAGCTGGATTGGATGTGGATATCGTCGCCGTGTCCCAGGCAGGTGCGGAACAAGCGGTGAATAGTGGTGTCGCAGATTTTGCGCTGTCCAATTTGACCAATGTGGCACAGTACAGTCTCAAAGGCGCCAATCTTCGTGAGGTGCTCCAGGTACAACGCAAACCGAGCGCCATTTGGTGTTCACTGGCTTCGAACACATCCATAACTAGACCGCGTGATTTCGACGGCAAAACGTTTGCCACATTCGGGGCGAGTGAATCCGATGCGGTGATCAAACGCATGATTCAATTCGATGGTGGAACTGGAACGTTTGACAAGGTGACTGTGGGTACCTCCACATTCCAGACGCTGTCTTCGGGACGTGCCGACTTTGGTGGATTCTATGCCACTTGGGAGGGTGTGCAAGCCGATATGTATGGTCCGAAGCTCAATTGCTTTACCGAACCGGATTACGGGGTTCCTGGCAATGCGGATACCATCGGCATCATTGCCAATGAGAAGACAATAACCGACAATCCGCAATTTGTACGCTCATTCGTCCAAGCAGCGCAACAGGGGTATCGCTATGCATATGAGCATCCTGACGAGGCAGCGGAAATGCTGGTGAAGGCTGCGCCCGACGCCAATCTGGATGCCGATTTTGTCAAACGCAGTATGCATGTGATCGTGGAGGGGCAATATTGGGGATCTCCGCAGGATATCGCAGACGGAAAGCTCCGCCTTGGGGCACGTGATACCCAACAAGCGCAGGAATATCTTGATTTTCTTGGCCAGGCCCATGCATACACGGATGCCAATGGGAATACCGTGGACACGGTTCCTCAGGCGGATCAGTTATCGACGGATGAGTTCCTGAGCTGATCCCTCAAGCCTCATGTTGGGAGCGGCCTCGAACGGTGCCAGTTGTCAGGGAAGCGATGATTCGACGCATGTGCTCTGGTGAAAACAAGCAACGAGCTGGTCTCATTTGCGCTCGGGGATACGACGCGACATATGCACGCCGACAAATGCATATTAGAGGCCGTTCCCATCAGCGCGAAACCGTTTCGTAAGCGATATCAACGCAATCAAGCACAAATCTCACTCAATCCGAAACAAGCCATAAGGAGAAGATATGACCAAACGTATCATCATGGACGCAGACACCGGCATTGACGACACACTGGCTTTGGCCTATCTATTGGCTCAGCCGAAAGTCGAACTACTCGGCGTAGTCGGCGTGTATGGCAATGTGCATGCACGCGTTGCTCATACGAATAATCGCATGGTGCTCGAAGCCTTCGGACGCGCTGATATCCCCACGGCCATGGGATGCACCGCTCCTTCCTGGGCACAGGAATTCGCTGTGGATGAGGGGTGCGCACGATTCCATGGTGACAACGGATTCGGCGGCGTCAGCCCTGTCGATTATGTGTCTGGATTGCCGAAATCAAGTTCTAATGTCGCAGCGCAGTCACGGGACGTGAATACCGTTGGCTTGCCCAATTCACTTGGCAACTCGGCGATAGGCTCTGTGGGCGGCACGCGCACCGAACTCCGCGATATGCCTGCAGATGCTGTTCGGGCGACCTGCGGCAGAGGCGTCCATATGATTATCGATGCCGTACGGCAGTACGGAGAAGAAGTCACCGTACTTGCAACCGGGCCATTGACGGATGTGGATGCTGCGATACGCATAGCACCGGATATCGCGCAGCATTTGCAACTGGTGATGATGGGCGGCGCTTTGACTCAACAGGGCAATTGCTACGACCTGATATGCGAAACCAATATCATCCAGGACCCCGAGGCGGCAGACAGGGTGTTTCATTCAGGCGCGCATATCACCATGATCGGTTTGGATGTGACCCATCAATGCCTGCTGACACGCCGCGATATCGCAGCATGGGAGGACACTGGCGTGCCAGTGGGGCGGTTCCTGGCGGATATGACCAAGTTCTACATCAGTGCCAATGAATCAAGCGATGAGATTTTTGCGGCGGGAAGCCCCCTGCATGATCCCCTTGCCGCGGCAGTGGCCGTTGATGCATCGCTTGTGGGATGTTTTGATATCAATATGATGGTGGAAACGCAGACCGGGGACGGGTTTGGATTCAGAGGACGCACCATCGGCGATCGGACCATGCTTGTGGGGCACTCCTGCCGGACCCATGTGGCGCTTTCAGTCGATGCGCAACGATTCCATGACGATTTTGTGGATTCGGTGACGCGATTGTGTCAGGAACAAACCCAATGATTGCATCCTCAATCGCTGCTGCTGAATGCATGACATGACTCGGATGCGGCATATGCGATGTGCCATGCCGTCTGATGCGTTGCGGTGCACGAGCTTTACGTCAGGGCACACCGGCTCATACGCAAGGTTGTGCATGAAGTACTGCACTTATATCTCACGGCGATATTACCCAGTGTGATCAGCATTGAAAGAGACTGTTACGGTTACGTGAAATATCGTGTGCGTACAATACTCGGCATGGCAACCATACGAATGGCTCAGGATTCAGATATTCAGGCAATAACCGACATCTACAACCAGGCAGTCTCTGCTGGAGGAAGCACAGCCGATTTGCAGCCGCGCACCATCGAACAACGATTGGAATGGGTGCATTCGCATACGCCAAGGGAACAATATCCGGTAATGGTCATGGAAGAGAATCATCAGGTAGTCGCCTTTGGTTCGCTCTCTCGCTTCCACCCCCGTTCCGGTTATGACGGCGTGGTGGAACTGAGTTATTACGTTGATGAGAGCGCTCGCGGCCATGGGATCGCAACGGAAATGGTCCAATGGCTCCTTGATGAGGCGAAGCATCGTGGGCATCGCATGGCCACTGCCTTGATTTTTGCCGATAATGCCGGTTCCATTGCGCTCATGGAGCATTATGGGTTTTCCCGTTTCGGTTTGTTGCCCCGTGCCTGCTATGATGGCTCACGGTTTTTGGACATGTCATATTGGTGCAAGGAACTATGAACGACTGAAAATAGCGTTCGCAAAGTGACAAGTCTGTGTTCTTCCGCGTCGAATGAGATGCGCGGTGTGATGGTTATTGACCGATGTGTGTGATAGGTGAGTGGAGCATATGGCATCCGATTTCTGGCTGATCGTCGGATTGGGCAATCCTGGCAGCAAATATGAGGGAACCCGTCATAATATGGGGTTCATGGTGGCGGACGTTCTGGCTGAACGATGGTCAGTACGGTTGTCGGATCACAAGGGGTTGGCGAAATTAGGCAAAGGCGTCATGAATTTGCATGGCACGACCACGAAGTTTTTTCTGGCCAAGCCGGTGACGTATATGAATGATTCAGGCAATGCGGTGGCCTCGATTTCGGCGTATTACGACATTCCTGCGGAACATATCGTTGTGGTGCATGACGATATGGATCTGGAATTTGCCCGTATCAAAGTCAAATCGGGAGGATCGGCCGGGGGCCATAACGGCATAAAATCCATCGATCGTTCTCTGGACACCAACCAATATGCACGAGTGCGTATGGGTGTCGGCCATGCCAAACGGGGCGCGAATGCCCATGCGAATACGGTCAATTGGGTTTTGGGAGGATTCGGTCCCGACCAGCGTAAGCAGCTGCCTGAATTCCTGGCAGATGGCGCCGATGCAGTAGAGGAAGTCATCATTGACGGCTTGAGCCGCGCACAGGAGCATTTCAATGGTCGATAATGGCAACAACGGCGCAGCGGTGGCTTCGCTGGCCGGTGTTTTGGAATCGTTGGACAAGGATCCGGTTTCCAAGATGTTGCGACGGGGAATCTGGAGGTTGTCGAGGGAGCGGAATCGCGCAGACTGACTATCGGCATCCCCACCGGTATGCGCCCTGCTTTGGCGGCGGCCACTTCAGGAAGGGCACCCGTAGTTCTGGTCGTGGCATCCGGACGTGAAGCCGAAGATACCGTTCAATCCTTGCGTTCTTGGTATGACGGCGATCCGCAGGATATTGCGCAATTGGATGCATGGGAAACACTTCCTCACGAGCGTCTTTCCCCCCGCGCGGACACTGTAGCCAGCAGGATGGCTGTTTTTCGCAGGCTGAAACATCCCAATCCAACTGATTCGATGTTCGGTCCGATCCGGATATTGGTTATGCCTGTTCGTTCATTAATCCAGCCGGTTGTGGCGGGTCTGGGCGATATCGAACCATTGGTATTTGAAACCGGCAAGGACATTGCGCTGACCGAAGCGAGTGCCAGACTCGTCGAGCATGCGTACACGCGCGTCGATTTGGTTATGGACCGTGGCGAATTCGCCGTACGCGGGGGTATTTTGGATGTGTTTCCGCCAACGGCTCCGCACCCTGTGCGCGTGGAATTCTTCGGTGACGAAGTGGATTCCATACGCGAGTTCCATGCCTCGGATCAACGCACATACGGCGATGACATCAAGCGTATCTGGGCAACACCCTGTCGTGAACTGCAATTGACCCAGGAGGTTCGCGATCGAGCGAAAAGCCTTGCAGGGCAGATTCCCAATGCGGATGACATGCTCGAATCCATAGCCAATGCAGTGCCTGTAGAAGGCATGGAATCGCTGATGCCGGCATTGGTGGATGACATGGAGGCGGTTCACTCGTTGCTGCCGCATGATGCCATTATCATGCTCTCCGATCCCGAACGCCTGCGTCGGGCATCGGATGATTTGGTCAAAACGGCCAACGAATTCCTTGCCGCCAGTTGGCATGTTGCTGCGGGCGGTCATGGTGCCGGAGCTCCTATCAGCTTCGAACAGGCAAGCTTCCTTGAATTGGAAGATTGCATACATGCGATGGAATACGATGGCAGGGAGGTGCTGTCGCTTTCCGATTTCGGTATCGATCCGAATATGCCCGGACAATACGCGATCCCGGCTCGTGCGTCTGCCTCGTACCGGGGAGACGAATCAAAGGCCAGCAAAGGTATCGAAGGACTTATCGATGCAGGGTTCACGGTGACCGTCACCGCTGCTGCCCAAGGAACCCTGGCCAGATTGAAGCGAGCGATCAACCTTACCGGAATTACGGCTTTCGAACTGGTGCGCTCGTGGGCGGTTGATGGGTTTATCGATGATTCAGCCAAAATAGCCCTGCTCACTGAACGTGATATCACTGGCAAGGATGGCGTTTCCGGCCGTTCATCAACGCCAAAGCGTCGCCGCAAGGCAATCGATCTGATGGAACTCAAGGCCGGCGACTACGTGGTTCATGAGCAACATGGCATAGGTCGTTTCATTGGAATGAAGCAACGCGCCATAAGGTCCGGCGCCAATACCAGCACTCGGGAATACATCGTGCTGGAATATGCTCCATCCAAGCGCAATGCACCTGCCGACAAGCTGTTCATTCCCACTGACCAACTTGATCTGGTCAGCAAATATATCGGTGCCGAAATACCCAAGCTCAACAAATTGGGCGGTTCGGATTGGGCGGCGACCAAGGCGAAGGCACGTAAACATGTCAGCGAGATCGCCGAAGATCTGGTGAAGCTCTATTCGGCGCGGCAGAGCGCTGCAGGATACGCATTCAGTCCGGACACCCCTTGGCAGAAAGAGCTGGAAGACGCATTCCCGTACCAGGAAACCGCCGACCAGCTCACCACCATTGACGAGGTCAAGCGGGATATGGAACGTTCCGTCCCTATGGATCGTTTGATATGCGGTGATGTGGGTTTCGGCAAGACAGAAATCGCGGTGCGTGCGGCCTTCAAGGCGGTTCAGGATTCCAAACAGGTCGCCGTTTTGGTGCCCACCACATTATTGGTGCAGCAGCATTTTGATACATTTACCGAACGGTATGACGGTTTCCCTGTGAAAGTCGCGGCCATGAGTCGTTTCCAAAGCGCCAAGGAAATCGAACAAACATTGGCAGGTCTCAAAGACGGCTCAGTCGATGTTGTCATCGGCACGCATAAATTGTTGAACCCGAGTATCGCCTTTAAGGATCTGGGGCTGCTGATCATCGATGAGGAACAACGCTTTGGCGTTGAACACAAGGAAACCCTGAAGGCTCTGCGAACCAATGTGGATGTGCTCTCGCTTTCGGCAACACCGATTCCGAGGACCTTGGAAATGGCTGTTACCGGTATTCGTGAAATGTCCACGCTGGCAACCCCTCCTGAGGATCGTCTTCCGGTGCTTACCTATGTGGGGGTTCACGAGGATTCACAGGTGACGGCGTCAGTCCGACGCGAGCTCTTGCGCGGCGGTCAGGTTTTTTATGTGCATAATCGAGTTTCGGATATCAATGCGGTGGCAGCACATATCCATGACCTCGTTCCTGAGGCTCGAGTCGGTGTGGCTCATGGCAAAATGGGGGAGAAACAGCTCGATACGATTATCAGGGATTTCTGGCACCGAGACATCGATGTGCTGGTATGTACGACGATTATCGAAACAGGGCTTGATATTTCCAATGCCAACACGTTGATAGTGGACCAGGCTGATCGATTTGGATTGAGTCAGTTGCACCAGTTGCGAGGACGAGTCGGCCGCGGCCGCGAGCGAGCCTATGCATACTTCCTGTATGATCCGTCCAAGCCGATGACTCAGCAGTCGCATGACCGTTTGACCACCATTGCACAAAATACTGCATTGGGTTCAGGTTTTGATGTGGCCATGAAAGATTTGGAGCTTCGAGGCACGGGCAATTTGCTGGGCGATGCACAAAGTGGGCATATCGAAGGGGTTGGCTTCGACTTGTATGTGCGCATGGTCTCCGAAGCGGTTGAGAAATACAAAGAACCTGAACGCAATGAGCCGGTCACGGTCACCATTGACCTGCCCATAGAGGCTTCGATACCGGTCGAGTACATCGATTCCGACAGGCTCAGGCTTGAAGCATATCGGAAGCTGTCTCAGGCTCGCAATGAACATGATCTTGCCGAGCTTCGCGAAGAATTGATGGATCGTTATGGCGAACCCCCGCAAGATCTGGAAATGCTTTTCGAAGTGGCTCGCCTGCGCAATCGCGCAAGCGCCATTGGTATCAGCGAAATAATCGCTCAAGGACGCAATGTTCGCATAGGTCGTGTCGATCCTCCGGAATCCTTGCAAATGAGGCTTTCCAGAATATACAGAGGAACGCAATACAAGCCGGTCACGCATACATTGCTCATACCGGCACCATTTGCGGGTTCTTTGGGGTCCGGACCTATGAACGCCGAGGAAGTGCTTTCTTGGACCCAGCACCTTATGGAAGATCTGGAGTGGAAAGGCGCTTTGAAGGCGTAATCGTCATGTATGGCAGCATTGCTGTGTGCCGTGCTTACTGCTGAATCCAACCGAACACAGCACATATATGAATATCCTCCAATCGAAACGATCGCTGCACTCGACTGGAGGATATTCGTATATGTGTTTTGAAGTTGCCGGCCTATTCGACGTATATGACCTTTGTGTCGCCTTGCCTATTGGAACGGTTGATCAATATATCCCTTAACCACTGCTCGTATGCGCTTCTGTCCTGAGGATAACCATCCCGATCAGAATGCGATCGATCGAGACTGAGCATGCCCTGCAATTGTCCCTCAGAAAGCACGGCTATCCGGTCCGCTAACCGGATTGCCTCATTCATATCATGGGTGACCATAAGCACCGTCCAATGATGTTTGCGGCACAAGTCGGCGAGCAGATTTTGCATATCGATCCGTGTCAGTGCATCCAAGGCGCCAAATGGTTCATCGAGCAGCAATATGGATGGTTTGCGGACGAGCGCGCGAGCCAAAGATGCACGTTGGGCCTGTCCTCCTGAAAGTTGCGATGGCCAGGATGTGTCATATCCCGCCAGCTGAACATCATCCAAGGCCTTGGCGGCAGACTCCCTCAATTGTTGACGGGAGCCGGTCATGCCAAGAACGATGTTCTTCCACACGCGGATCCAAGGAACCAGTCTGGAATCCTGGAATCCGAAGGCGCTTTCACCCTCTACATTCACGCGACCCGATTGGGCGGTGAGCAGTCCGGCTGCTATGCGCAATAAGGTTGACTTTCCGGAACCGGAACGGCCCATAATGCACACGAATTCACCTGGTGAGACCTGCAAACTCACATTCCGGAAAATCGAAACGCCATCGAATTGCATGCTTATGTCATCCAATTCGATGCGGCCAGGTGTGCCGCGCTCTATGCTTGGCGTCGTCATCTCATGGGTATCGCTCAACACCGCACCGTACCTCATTTGGAACAATCGATGGTATGAGCATCGATATCGGGGATTGCATCGATGAAGCCGAAATCGACGTATTGTTGCGCCTGCGCGGCTAGCAAAGCCTTGCCATCCGCGTCGATTGGTTTGATGGTTGGCACGTCGAATTTGCGTACCTGGTCGATCAGTGAATCAGAGGCTCCGAATTCGCGATAGGTGTCGTATATAAAGGATGGGTCCTGCTGTGCGCGCTGTGATTCCTTGACCAATGCATTGTACAGGCGCTTGACGGTATCAGGATGCTCTTTGGCAAATGTCGAGGACACCATATGGATGGACACGTTTTTGGAATCGTAATCCTTGCCTGTCACCAGAAGGGTCGCTCCTTCGGTGGCAATTGCGGATGCAAGATTTTGGTCATAGCTGGCCAAAGCATCGACCTGACCCGAGGCAAAGGCGGCGGCGAAATCGGTCTGGCTCATTTCGACTTCATTGACCTTGGTGTAATCCAATCCCGCATGGCTGAATGCCGCTTTGACAATGTAGTCGCCCGTTGCGCCTTTCTTGTCAATGGCAATGGATTTTCCATACAAATCCTTCAGCGACTTTACTCCGCTTCCCGGTGCGGCCACGATACCTTGGGAATCGCCGTCATAATATTCGATGGCAAATGCCACCCAGGGTGTATCTTGGCTGATCAGTCTCAGGAAATGACCCGTACCGGTGCTTGAGGCATCGGCCTGGCCTGATTGCACGGCTTGGAAAGCGTCGCTGGGAGGGTTGAATGGGCCGGAGAATGAAGCCGAATCCGGACTCATTGTCGAAGCCACGAAATCTTCATTGCGCAGTGTCGTCAAATAATTTGCAGTCGATAGATAGGCTATGCGAACGGTTGCTGCACCGTCGGCTGGTGCGGTGGTGTTGGCAGAGGATTGGCTGGCACATCCTGTTGCAGAAAAGGCCATGCCTAGGCAGAATGCGGCTGCCAGCGATCGCTTGAGAACGGTATTGAAATGAATAGACATATGAACTCCTTATATTGTGTGATGGTTGGTTTCGTGTATCGCCCATATCCTCGTGGGTGAGGCAATACACAGTGAACAGGGGGGGGGAGGCGCGGGCACGACAGGTGAAACGGCCCAGTGCACAAGTCGAGCTGGGTGCGTGAATCATGGTCGAGACATTGAGCGCTATCGTCGCCAGGAAATAACGCAGCGTTCCGGCAATTTCACCAAGCCTTCGCTGGCAAGCCCAAGCAAGGCGTAGAGCACAACGCATAGCATCATCTGGTCTGTGCGTGAAAATTGCTGTGACCTCGAAAGGATGTATCCGATGCCCGTGCTTGAATTCACGGTCTCGCAGGTGACCAATGCGATCCAAGCCACGGCTATGGCAAAACGCAATCCAGTCATAAACGATGGCAATGCGCCCATGAACATAATGCGCGTGAGTATTGTGCGTCGGGGCATGTGATACGCCTGGGCGAGCTCCAATAATTTGGGATCAAGATTGCGCACGCCATCGCGAAGGTTGACATAGATCAAAGAGAAAACCCCTATCGCTATCAGGGTTATTTTCATCCCTTCGCCTATGCCGAGGGCAATGATCAGCAGGGGAGATAGCGCAGGGAATGGTATGGCTCGCAGCATATGCACGGGTTTATCGATTACGGCATATCCAATATGTGATGCGCCGGCCACCAGTCCGCAAGGAACTGCGAAGGCAATGCCGAGAGCGACGCCCGAGCATACCCTGACAAGCTTGCGCCGATCGAAGGCCACAGAATGCCCTCCTGAGCAAGATCAAACCAAGCGCTTATGACGGCCGTTGGACTGGAGAACAATGAAGGCTTCGATGACAGATCAGATGATACCTGCCAAAACAGCAGAATTGTCATCGTAGTGAGCCATGGTGAAACTGCATTCCACACTCGTCGTAGAGGAGGCAATGCAACACCGCGGCTGGAAAAATACGCATGCGGGCGTGGCATGGAACGACATTCCCTTCGTTAGTATTGACTAAATCAGGTTCGACGAGTGTAATCTCAGCCCGGCCGTCCGCTTTCAATATTGATCATTGTTTCCAGCGTTTTTAAGAACTTGCCCGGGCACCCCGTGTCTTCTTGCGTTTGCCATAATACCGAAACCCTTGACCACATTGCCGTTGTGAGTTCATGACGGAGAAGGGCATGAGACAAGCAGCCACCCAGTTTGGGTTGCGAAGCCTTGGAAGAGTAGGGTAGGGGCATCGATTCACAAAACGGTTGACTGTCGGAAAGGATGGGCGATGACTTTGATTGAACACGCACAAGGAAGTGAAGCACCTAGCATCAGGACCGCAGGTGTCGAAGATATCGATGAATTGCTCAGATTATTGAAACAAGTAGCACAAGTGCACCATGTGGGAAGGCCCGATCTCTTCAAAGACGGTGGCAGTAAATATGACCATGATTCATTGAAGGAGTTGTTAGGGCAGAAAGATGTCACCGTGTATGTGGCTCAGCTGCCCAATGAACAACGACTGGCAGGTTATGCCTTCACCATGGAACAGCATCATGAATCGCATGGAGCATTTCAGCCGATCTCCACGCTGTATGTCGACGATCTATGCGTGGATGAAACGGTACGCGGTCGTGCAATAGGCTCACGCTTGATGGAGCATGTGTTTGATGTGGCTCGGCAGCAAGGGTTTTATAATGTCACACTCAATGTGTGGGCATGCAATCCGGAGGCGCTCGCATTTTACAAGCGTTGCGGTATGGAGGTCTATACCTACGGTATGGAACGAATCGTAAACGACGCACAATGAATGGCGTCGAAAACTGTGAACGCTCACACACGCCATGCAGCACAATCACAGTTATCGTCCACAAAGCCCACTATTCTTGGAAACGTCAACACAACCTAATTGCTAAGGAGTAGTTGTGGCAGCTATTGAAAGCGTGTACGCGCGCGAAATCCTTGATTCCCGCGGCAACCCAACCGTAGAAGTGTATTTGGAGACCGAAGACGGTGCTCAGGGCCGTGGTCTGGTTCCTTCCGGCGCTTCCACTGGTGAAGCCGAGGCTTGGGAGCGTCGCGACGGCGACAAGTCCCGTTATCAGGGCAAGGGCGTACTCGAAGCGGTGAAGGCCGTGAACGAAGTGATTGCTCCGAAGGTCATCGGCATGGATGCCACTGACCAGCGCGCTCTTGACGAGACCATGATCGAGCTCGATGGCACCCCTAATAAGGGCAAGCTGGGCGCAAACGCCATTCTTGGCGTTTCTTTGGCTGCCATCTATGCTGCCGCTGAGTCCGCAGAACTTCCTCTGTATCGTTACTTGGGCGGCACCAACGGCCACATTCTGCCAGTGCCGAACATGAACATCATGAACGGCGGCGCTCATGCAGACTTTGCCACCGATATCCAGGAATACATGATTTCCCCTTACGGCTTCGAGACCTACAGCGAGGCACTGCGCGCAGGCGTCGAGGTGTACCACACCTTGAAGAACGTGCTCAAGAAGCAGGGTCTGGCCACTGGTCTGGGCGATGAGGGCGGCTTCGCTCCAAAGATGAAGTCCAATGAAGACTCCATCAAGTTCATCATGGACGCCATCTCCGCAGCAGGCTACGAGCCTGGCAAGCAGATCGGCATCTCGCTCGATGTGGCTTCCTCCGAGTTCTTCAACAAGGAGACCGGCAAGTACCACTTCGACGGTGAGGATCGTGAGTCCGCTTATATGCTCGACTTCTACGAGAACCTCGTCAACGAGTACCCAATCGTGTCCATCGAGGATCCGTTCCAGGAAGAGGGCTGGGAAGACTGGGCTGCAATCACCGCTCGTCTCGGCGATCGCCTGCAGTTCGTCGGCGACGATTTGCTCGTAACCAACCCGAAGCGTCTGGCCAAGGGCATCGAGCTGGGTGCGGCAAACTCCCTGCTCGTCAAGCTCAACCAGATCGGTACCGTTACCGAGACCCTGGATGCCATCGAATTGGCTACCAAGAACGGCTTCACCTCCATGGTGTCCCACCGTTCCGGCGAGACCTCCGACACCACCATCTCCGATCTTGCAGTGGCAAAGAACACCGGCCAGATCAAGACCGGTGCACCTGCACGTGGTGAGCGCGTTGCCAAGTACAACCGCCTGCTGGAGATCGAGGAAGAGCTCGGTTCGACCGCACAGTACGCTGGCTACAGCGCATTCAAGGCTTGCAAGCAGTACATGAAGTAAGCCCTATGCAGTGTTGAGCTGCGGGCTTTGAGTCCGCCGCGCGACACTCATATCTCAAGGTGCCCGTCGCATTCATCAAGTCGAATGCGACGGGTATTTTCGTGCGTATGAGCACATCGAAGCATGACACCGCTTCTCAGCGGACCAAACCGAAGCGCAAAGGTTCAGGTCCGGTTGCATTCTTTGTATCGCTGTTCATTCTCGCCTTGGGGGCCATCCAATTGGTTTCCACATTCCATAGCTATGCGTTGAATCTGGCTGAGCTCAATGGTTTGAAGCGCCAAGAAGCAGCATTGATCGAACGCAAGCAAGAGCTGGAAAATGATATTGCCCGATGGGATGATACGGCATATGTCACGGCACAGGCACGTGAGCGATTGGGATTTGTGTTCCCCGGTGAGCAAGCCATTCGAGTTGACCATCCTGAGGCAGTGACAGGAGAGAGCGATACCAAGCAGCAAACAGGCGATTCGTCTTCGGAACATTCAAGCTTGCCTTGGTATAGTGAACTGTCATATGCATTGAAACAAGCGGATCAGTCTGAAGATACTTCGACATCACCCAGCACGACCGATAATTCTTCCGGGTCGAGCGGCAGTGCTGACGGAACCGATGGCAGTGCCGGTCAATCCGGCAATTCGCAGCAGTGAATAGTGAATGTGGGCAATTGCGACCTGAGCAAGCTCGCAAGCGTAATGAACAATCGCAAGCATCAGCGTGAAGGAGAGCGGTTTGGATACGAAGGAGCAAATGGCGGTCAAGGCCAAGCAGATGGTCGAAGCCATATTGCAGCATCCTGCCACCCAAGAGGATATTGACATCGTCCAGGAACAATTGCATCGCTATCCCAGAGGATGGTAGCCGTAGGCGCCCGTTGTGTGTGCGGAAGGCCCCTGGCCGTAGTGACGCGTCCGAAGCTGGATGATGGGACGCCTTTCCCCACCTCGTGCTATCTCACCTCACCCGAAGCGGTCAAGGCGGTCTCGCATATCGAAGCAGAGGGCGTTATGGCGCAGTACGGCCAGATGCTGGCAGAGGATGTACAGCTGAAAGCAGCGTATGAGCGTGCACATGAGATGTATCTGGCATTCCGTCACGCTTTGGCAGAACGTCTCGGCGATGACGAAACCTATATCGAGGGAATTAGTGCAGGAGGGATGCCTGTGCGCGTGAAGTGTCTTCATGCGTTGCTGGCTCAGACCCTCGTTATGGGATCGGGTGTGAATCCGATAGGTGATTTGACCTTGGATCGCATTTCAAAGGAATTTGATCCGCGGGTCTGCCGCTGTTCGCTCAAGCCTGTGACAACCCAAGATGACCAGCCAGAGTACAACGAGGAGAGTGAAGCATGAGTGCTTCGGTGACGGTAGCTGGAATCGATTGCGGAACCAATTCGATCCGACTGAAGATTTCCCGCGTTGATGACCAAGGCATGCATAAAGTCGTTCCACGCATGCTTCGGGTGATCCGCCTCGGACAGGACGTTGACACCACACATCGTTTTGCGGACGCCGCTTTGCAACGTGCATATTCCGCTGCCCGAGAGTTTGCCGAGGTGCTGTCGAAACACGATGTCGACGGCATTCGTTTCGTAGCGACTTCAGCTACGCGTGACGCCACGAATCGCGAAGAATTCGAAGATACCATGGAAGACATTCTGGGTGTTCGTCCGGAAGTCATCAGCGGCACAGAAGAAGCGGATCTCAGCTTCCTTGGCGCAACAAGCGTGGTATCACGCAATGAATTCGAAGTGCCTTATCTCGTGGTGGATTTGGGAGGCGGTTCCACTGAACTCGTTTTGGGTGGAGACGGCAAGAGCCTGCCGACAACTCAGGTTCAAGCCGCGTATTCCATGAATATCGGCTCTGTGCGCATGACAGAGCGGCATCTGCATGATGACCCTGCAACACAGCAGCAAATCGATGAGGCGATAACAGACATTGATGCTCGAATCGATGAAGCATTTCGCGTGATTCCAGCGGGGAAGACGAGGACGATAATCGGCGTTTCCGGCACGGTGACCACGATGACGGCTTTGGCGATGGGATTGACCAAATATGATCATCGCGCCGTTGATGGAGTGCGTATGCCAATTGCCGAGGCCAAGGCGGTCAATGATCGATTCTTGCGGATGCCACGGGCTCAACGTCGTGAATACGGCACCATTCACCCTGGACGTATTGATGTGGTTGGCGGTGGTGCCTTGGTGTGGAGCCGTGTGCTCGACAAGGTCGCCGAAGCCGTTGGCCAAGATCGAGGATTGCCTCTTGATTCATATGTCGCCAGTGAGCATGGTTTGTTGGACGGTATTGTCCTCGATTATGGACGCAGACTCTTGGCCGAACGCGGGCTTTCTGCCTGATTGAGGCATGCCGCGGGTATCCATAGACAATGGATACCCGTATGTATATACTCTCTTATCGCGATGAATTATGCGCCCCCTTGGCGGAATTGGTATACGCAGCGGACTTAAAATCCGCCACCGCAAGGTTTGTGGGTTCGAGTCCCACAGGGGGCACGGTTGGGGCACTGTCGATCGGCAATGCCTGTTTCATGTATCGCTCAGTATTGCAATCGATGACCCTCGCACGGCGAAACACGCCGTAAGGCAATGCAATACAAGCCTTGAGCGAAGTTGCAGCTCCAAGGCAGTAGCATTGATGTGTTTTGCTTGTCAGGATCGTTGCAGATGAGGTGTGCCATGTTCAGTGTGCTTGACATGTTTTCCGTAGGTGTCGGACCGAGCTCTTCGCATACCGTTGGGCCAATGCGGGCGGCCAGGGCTTTCGTGGCTTCTCTGGAGGGAACATCACTGCTGAGCACAGTTGCGCGAGTGCAGGCGACTCTGTACGGGTCGCTGTCATTGACCGGATTTGGCCACGGAACGGATAGGGCTGTGATAGTCGGCTTGGAAGGCGCCGAACCCAATACCGTGGACACCAATCGACTCTTGGATATCAAGCATATTTGCATGCAACAAAAAAAGCTCGCTCTTATGGGGGCGCATATCATCCCATTCGACGTCGAGCATGATGTTGCCTTTGATATGTGGCATCGACTTGCGGAACATCCCAATGGGATGCGGTTCCAAGCATATGACCGTGACGGAGAAATCGTTGACGAACAGGTGTGGTATTCCGTGGGCGGAGGATTCATCCGCCAAGGCCGTCGAGATGATGCGGTTATCGGCAATCATGATATTCCTCAAACCCAAGCCCAAGTGCCATCGCAGGAGGCGGATGTCGAGGCTCATGGATGGTCTTCGCAAGTGCCATACCAATTCGCTTCATGCAATGAATTGGTCGAGCTATGCGAACGCGAAGGCAAGAGCATAAGCGAAGTGATTTGGGCCAATGAAACCTCCATGCGTCCTGCAGCAGAAGTGAGGCAAGCATTGCTTCATGTCTGGCATGTGATGTCTGACTGCATTCATGCAGGATGCACGAGCAGTCAACAGGTCTTGCCGGGAGGTTTGGACGTGCCTCGTCGCGCACCTGATATGTATGCAAGGCTCACGGCTAATTCGGATGCTTTGCGCCGCGAACCACGTCGTAGCGATGCGGCTTTGGAAAGTTCGGATGCCGCCTGGGTGAATCTCTTCGCTCTTGCCGTGAGCGAGGAAAATGCCGGAGGCGGGCGTATCGTTACGGCGCCCACGAATGGTTCGGCGGGGATTATGCCTGCGGTACTGCAGTATTACTGGAACTTCGTGGACAGCGCATCGGAGGACGGTGTGGTGCGATTTCTACTGACTGCAGGGGCAATAGGATATTTGTTCAAACGAAATGCTTCTATCTCAGGTGCGGAGGTCGGATGCCAAGGGGAGGTCGGTTCCGCCTGTTCCATGGCCTCTGCAGGATTGTGTGAGGCCTTGGGCGGCAGCCCTCGTCAGGTTGAGAATGCCGCGGAAATCGGCATTGAACACCATCTCGGTCTGACATGCGATCCTGTGGGTGGATTGGTGCAAATACCATGCATAGAGCGCAATGCCATGGCTGCGAATACCGCCATCAACGCTGTGCGCATGGCCATGCTGGGCAATGGTTCTCATATTGTCAGCTTGGATCAGGCTATCAAAACCATGAAGGACACCGGTGAGGACATGATGTCGAAATACAAGGAAACATCACAGGGCGGCCTTGCGGTCAATGTGGTTGAATGTTAGCCAGTGAAGCCTTATCGATTCGAGCAGCACAATCGCTGTTCAACGAAAGGCAAATGAATATGACGTTTGTCGCTAATGGTGATAATCTATGACACATTGTGTCATACGAGACACACTAGTGAATAAGGCACGTTAGGAGGAGCACATGGCTCAGAATATGCCTCAAGTCAACGCCGAATTCGGCGCTGCACCTGTGATTGAATTTGCCGAGGATCAGGCGCCTGCAGGTTTGAAGGTGCAGGAATTGGTTGAGGGCGACGGCCCTATGGTCCGTCGGGGCGATACGGTTACGGTGAACTACCATGGCGTGGTCTGGGGCAATGACAAGCCCTTCGATTCGAGTTTCGATCGTCATCAGCCCGCCAGCTTCGGCATTGGTGTCGGACAGGTTATCAAGGGTTGGGATCAGACGGTTCCAGGACATAATGTCGGTTCTCGTTTGGTCGTTTCGATTCCACCTGAGTACGGTTACGGTGCTCAAGGAGTGCCTCAGGCCGGAATCGGTGGCGGTGACACGTTGGTATTCGTTATCGATATCATCTCGACTCGCTGAGTGTGCGAGGCAGAGGCGCCGGCGATAACCGGCGTCTTTCGCATAATTAAACGGATTTGCTGCGCGAATATGCGCAGTGACGCAAATGAATGGGAGTAATTGGAATGGACGGGGAAAAAACCATTCTGCTAACGCAGGAAGCCTATGACAAGATGAAGGAGGAGCTCGAGCACCGCGAGGGTGAGTATCGCGAGGAGATTACCGAGCGAATCGCTGCAGCTCGTGCAGAAGGCGACTTGTCAGAAAACGGCGGATATCATGCCGCTCGAGAAGAGCAGGGAAAGAATGAAGGCCGTATCAACGAGCTTACGGTGAAGCTGCGCAATGCCAAGATTCTGCAGGCGCCAAAGGCCGGCTTGGTGGGCAATGGATCTGTGGTCACACTTGATCTGGCTGGCCGTGAGATGACGTATGTGCTGGGTTCTCGCGATATTGCGGTTGCCACCGACTACGATGTGATCAGCCCTGAGTCACCTATCGGTGCTGCCGTTGATGGAGCCAAGCAGGGTGATACGGTGAGCTACACCGCACCGAATGGTCGTGAGATTTCGGTGACCATCAAAGAAGCCAAGCCTTTGGAATAGTCTTGTCGAATTGAGGCTTGGGATTGGGTTGTCTGAACTGATCCAATGCTTATGCGCATGCCCTTTGGAAAGCTGTAATGCAACGCTTCTCCAAAGGGCATGCGTTGTAATGGGCATCCATGACATGGTGGAACGCCTCATTCATTGCGATGTACAACCCATAGCCACTTGTGCTGCCATTATCCAGCCATTCGCGAAATGTAACACAAAGCGACAACTCACACAGGCAGTCTTGATGACTAATGCCATAAATTGACGATAATCATATAAATAGCCACTATTTGGCAAGCGTATCCGGCAATGGTGCCGGTATGGAAAATCTCATGGAATCCAAATACGGTAGGCCAGGGATCAGGTTTGCGCAGGGCATACACGATCGCTCCGGCGATATAATACACGCCACCGGATGCAATCAGAATCACGACAGCAGGTCCTGCAGCGGGCGACATCCAGAACATGCCCATGAAAGCGACTCCGGCAACACCGAAGATGATGTAGACGATGACATAGAGCCATCGCGGAGCGCTGATCCAGATGACATGAACGATCATGGCTGCCGCAGTGCAACTCCACATGCCAATTATGATGACATTCCGCCAGAAAGGCTGTAATGCAAATGCCGTTGGAGTGTATGTTCCTGCGATGAGCAGAAAAATATTGGCGTGATCGATACGACGAAGCACATCGGTGGTTTTCGGTGACCAATCGCCGAGATGATATGCCGCTGAGTTTCCGAACAAAATCAGCGAGCAGACCATGAAAATGGCGCAGGCCCATTTGAGTCCGGTTCCCTGGGCAAGGCATATCAATACGATTCCTGCTGCCAAAGAGAGGGGAGTGGCAATCGCATGGAGCCAACCGCGCATCAGTGGCTTGGGTCTGCCATGGACATCAAGTCGAATCTTGCGTGGGGGTTTGCTGATGTCGATGCCTTCGATTTTTGCAGCACGGGTCTCGGCATTTGCGATGATGTGCAATGCTTTTGCACGAGCACGTTGTTCAATGGCATGGGCCTTCGCCTGGGCTGCCAAGCGGATTGACTCGGCCTTTGCATGGTCCGCTTGTCGTTGAGCTCGGGTGACTTGTTCAAGCAAGGGTTGAGTCGGAGCTGACTGCCGGGCTGTGTCGACGTCCTTGTCATGGTCAACCGCGTTATTGCCGCTTGAACTGCGCTCGGGATGCATGGTGTCTTGTGAGCTGGCTGGTTCAATGGAATGAGCAGTGTCGAATGCATTGGCTGTCGATGAATCTGCTGCAGTAGCTTCTGCATTCTTCGACGACTGGGCAGTGGTTTCGCTCATGGAAACTGCACCTCGGTTCTGAATCGCTATCGTAATTACGCAAGCGTAACCTACGATAGCGTAACTACATGATTTTCTGGGCTGAATGGCGCCATGGAACGTCATTGAGCGGCATGTCGTAGCGTATCGCACCATGCGTATGATGGTGGGCATGGCAGATTTCACTCATATTCTTGCGAGCAGGCCTGATTTTGACGACTCGGATCGCGAATGGTTGCATCATCTGGTCGCCGACTGGCAGGTTATCGCAGATCTCAGTTTCGCTGATTTGTTGTTGATATTGCAGACGGGCGATGGCGGATATGTCGTTGCAGAGCAGTGCAGGCCCTCAACGGTGATGACCTTGCGCACAGAAGATGTTGTGGATAATGCCGTAAATGACGATATGGTTGCCGAACTTGATGCCGCTATGCTCAGCGATGATATCTTCCGTTCCACCGTGTTGCGCAGCGTGGGCAAATCGACCGTATGCAATGTGTACGCTCCTATCCATCACAACGGCAAAACTCTGGGACTGGTGGTTCGAGAAACCAATATGTCCACGAGGGAATCCACTGGTCGATATGAAAACGAAAGCATCAAGGCCGGGAAACAGCTTTTCGAGATGATTCCGCGCGGCGAATTCCCTTATAAGGATTCGGTGATGAATCAGCGTCATATCGCTCGTGTCGCAGATGGTTTCATTGTGCTGAGTGTGGATGGCGTGGTGCAGTATGCTTCTCCTAATGCAATTAGTTGCTTCCGTCGCCTCGGCTCCTTGGTCACCATGCAGGGGCAGTATTTGAGCGAAGTGGGCACGGGTTTGCTGCATACCAATGATTCCTTCCCGGAAAGCCTTCCGTTGGTGCTCAGCGGCAAGGCAGCAATCGACTCTGAGCTTGAGGCGAACCGGTCAGTGGTGTCCATGCGATCCTTGCCGTTATTCGATGAACGTGGCAGAACAGGAGCCATCGTGCTATGCCGTGATGTCACTGAATTGCGCAGGCGTGAACAGGAATTGCAGACCAAGGATGCCACGATCTCTGA
Organism: Bifidobacterium tsurumiense; assembly: GCF_000741765.1. Lineage (GTDB taxonomy): Bacteria > Actinomycetota > Actinomycetes > Actinomycetales > Bifidobacteriaceae > Bifidobacterium > Bifidobacterium tsurumiense. The sequence goes on along the minus strand of NZ_JGZU01000007.1, from coordinate 30,095 downwards.
GATTCACCATCGTGTGAAGAACAATCTGCAGGCCGTTTCCGCACTGTTGCGTCTTCAAGCGCGTAAGACGACTTCCTTGGAGGTGAAAAAGGGCCTTGAGGAAGCACAGCGTCGTGTTCAGACCATAGCCATGGTGCATGAGGGCCTGAGCCAGACAGCGGATGAGATCGTTGATTTCGACAAAGTGATATCCAATCTGCTGAAGATGAGCGTTGATCTGGCCACAATGCGCGATCAGCATATTCATATCAACTACATAGGCAAATTCGGCATGATGCCTGCGCAGGATGCCACTCCTTTGTCGCTTGTACTTACGGAATTGATCACCAATGCCGTCGAACACGGTTTTGAGGGGCGCAAAGACGGCAATATCACGATTTCCGTCGGCCGAGGTGGCAATAACCTCAATGTAGTCGTAGAGGATGATGGTTCCGGCCTCGTCATGGAAGAGGGACGCACTATGCCACGATCTGCAGGATCCGGTTTGGGAACGCAGATCATCAATACCTTCGTCACCAACGATTTCGGAGGCACAGTCAGATGGGAAGCGCGTCGTGAGGGCGGCACACGCGTTATTCTCGACATGAAGCTGAGGGCTGCCGCTTCTGAATCCGAGTGAACGGCTCTCACCAACGGCAAGAGGCTGATCCGGATATTGACACCGGATCAGCCTCTTGCCATGTCTGAAGAGAACTTCAAACGCTTATCAGACCTGCATCTGCATACTCTGTGAGCGGCGGGCACGCATGGCGCGACGCTTCAATGCACGGCGCTCATCCTCGCTCATGCCTCCCCAGACGCCATAATCCTGGTTGGTGTCCAAAGCACATTTCAGGCATGCATCAATAACCTTGCAGGTACGGCATACTGCCTTGGCCTCTTCGATCTGCTGATACGCTGCACCGGTGTTACCGACAGGGAAAAACAGCTCAGGATCCTTGTCACGACACGCGGCCTTGGCACGCCAGTCAAAAGCACTGCTCATTGTTTCGAGTTCCTCCAATATGGATGACCGTAGTAACAAACCACGTACCACATAAGCACGAATGCCCTGACTTTTCAAGAGCTTTGGCTAAAGGATTTGCATTTTTCTTGTTCGTCGCCATCGTAAGGGCACTGGATAAGCAGCTGTTGGGCGCGATGGATCAACACTGCACGACCCGGTGTCTCAAGATCTGCCTTGTCGAATTGTGCGATCATATTTGCTGGAATTCCATTGATAAGATCTGTCGAACGATCTCCGGTGGGGAACAGGATGCGATTGGGGAAATGGTCTTGAAGTCTTATATGACGAGAAGATTGAGCGGTCACCACGGCGAGCGAATCGGGGGATTGCAAGGCATGCCGTATTTCTTGAGACAGAGGATCCGTCGAATACGGGTCGAAGAGTGGATCCGCATCGTCAATAAGCCAAATTTGCAAGTAGGAATATTTGCGGTGTGAAGCATCATTATGCGATGTGCACGGCGAGAAGCTGGAACATCCAGACAAGGTGCTCTTATGCCATTCGCCTTGTACGACGTGAAGACTATGGATCGGTGGATGGCATGTGCTCTTCAGTCGTCGTCTCAGCGTAGCCAATACGGTGCTTTTCCCACGACCACGTTGCCCTATGATCGCAAGGTTGCCGTTGCATAGGGGCACGGCGACCTCGTGAAAACACATGCCATCATCACCCAATGCGATTATCGGGTCATTGTGGTTTCCATGTGCCTGCACAGCAGATGCCAGGTCGGTGTTGCTTTTCACCACATGAGGCAAAGGAGGTGTGAACAGGGCTTTGGCAGAGGGAATCCCTGCCATTGCGCTCGCGTCCTTGATCGCTAAAACCAGTGATTCGCATTTGTCAACCATGGCACAGCGTATGGCATGCAACACCTCGCCATCATGGCAGAATCCCGCTCCGGGCAGCGTTGGGCTGATCATGGCGGCTGCGGATGAGCCGATCAATTCATTGGACTGCAACGCATCGCGAACTCGTAAGCACATATGGATCGCCATATTGGCTTTGATGTCGGTGCCAACCTGTGCCAAAGGATTTTGCGTGCAAAGTATGATATGCATACCCAATGAACGGCCCAGTGATGCTATGCGAGACAGTCTGTCCATATAATCCGGTAGCTGCCCGCGCAGAGCATGATATTCATCGATAACTATTATCAGCGTCGGGGGAGGATTCTCAAGATCATCGGTTGCGGTGACTTCATATTGCGCGACTAATTGCTCACGCCTTTGCAATTCGGATTCTATTGCCAATAATGCGCGCGTGGCATGTTTCAGATTGAGATCACAGACCAATCCCGCGGTATGTGGCAGTGAAGCCAATGCGTTGAATGCGGCACCGCCTTTGAAGTCCAAGAAGATGAAATGCAAACGGTCTGGCGGAATGGTAGCGGCATAAGCGAGGCACCAACTTCGCAATAACACAGATTTGCCTGAGCCCGTTGTTCCCGCGATGAGTGCATGAGGGCCATGTGTACGTAGATCCAGCGTAAATATGCCGTTTTTATCGGTGCCCAACGGAATGGTCGGTTGCTTCAGCCAACGAAGTATTATGCTTCGCCACAGCACCGGATCCTCCTGTCGATTCAGGGCCAATGCTGCTTCAAGACTTATTGACTCAATGGTTGCAAAGGATGGGGGAGATGCGGAGTCGAGCCGTGACTGTTGCGCAGTGGTTGTGGTGGAATCACGGTCGATGCCTTGGGATTGATCGTGCTTGCTCAATCTGGATACCGCCGTAATGGCATAGAGAAGACTGCCCAACAGATTGGGAACAATCATGGCGAGCAATATCCATTGATGCTGCATGATTGCGAAAACAGCCATAAACAATTGGGTAATCGCAGGGGCGAAGGTGATAGCCAAGCGTAGCTTTTCTAGTGAAGTGAAACGCTCAGAAAGTCGTCTCTCAGTCGATGAATCTCCGTCATTGCTTGGCCGTTCCTGTCTCATACACACAGCATGCGTGACACAAGGCAAGAACGGCTAGCGCAATAGACTATGTGGTCGAAGGCAGCACTAGCTCTCCTCGGCGAGCGTTCCTACCGTGCCTGCTTCGTGGGTGCCCTCTGAAAGAGATTTGAACAGAGCGAGGTTTTTGGCGTCATCAAGCAATACAGAAGAGCCCACGCCGTCGACATAATAGTCAGGATCGGTCCAATACACGCTTCCGCTGACGCCTGAACTGCCGGATGCGTCTCTAAACGCCAAGGCCATGGAGATCAAGGTGCTGGGATTGGTTGTGCTGTCTACGCTCAAAGCATCCAATGTTGCATTGGCGACATTGTTCAGTGTGCTGATATTGGTCAATGTCGACGCGGACAGACTTTTCTTCATGATGGCGGCAATCACCTGTCGTTGACGTGCTGCTCGCCCAAAATCCCCCTCTGCATCTGCATATCGCATGCGGGAGAATGCCAGAGCGGTTCCTCCGTCCGCTGTATGGCAGCCCGCCTCCCAATTCAATCCGGAATAAGGATCGCTTACGGTCTGGTCGTAGCATAATTCAATGCCGCCCAAGGCATTCACCACATTTTCCAATCCGCCGAATTTCAATTGGGCGACGTGCTCGATTTTCAATCCGGTGATTTCCTCAATCTCCTGCACGAGCTGCACTTGGCCGTAGAATTGTGAAACCGCATTGATTTTCATATACGTGTCATCAATGGAAACCAAAGAATCACGTGGAATGGAAATCAATGAGCTAGGGCCATGCTTGGGCTTGGTCAGTACCAAAATCGTATCAGTGCGATACCCGGAGATTTCGTCTGATGTTCCCCCTGTGTTATCGCCTTCTACGCGTTCATCAGAACCCAGAATGAGCCACGATGTTCCGGAAGTCGAAGCCTTGCTCGTTAACCAGTCTGACTTGTTGAGTTTGCCGTCGACCCAATTCCACAGAAGGAAACCGCCCAAAAGCATCGCCACAAGCAGTACGGCCAACGTCTTGAATGCGATATTGCGCACACGGTGGCCGCGTTTGCGTGCAACGGCACCGCCTCCTCGGACGGATTGCATTGCCATAGCTTGTGGTTTCGGGGAAGTGCCTGTCAGGTTATGTTGAGCGTTCACGGCATTGACTGCGTTGCGCGATGAGCCAGAAGATCGACGAGCTGATCGTTGTCCAGATGCGCTGGGCCTATTTGGCTGGAAGCTTTGAGGCTGTTGCGACTGGACAGATCCTGCCGATGACGAAGCATGAGTGCGTCGTGTTGCATTGGAACTGCTGCGGGCGGATGCAGGAGCATAGCTAGGTGGGGTCGATGACTGCTGAGCTGTGTGCGAGGTATCGGCGGAGACATGTTTACGCCTGGTACCGGAGGGCACGAAGCTTGGTGGCGTCGCCTGAGCATTGTCGCCGTTGTGCGCTTGCGCCATTATTGTCCCTTCCTAGCGTGATTCTCCTGTCACTTTTACACGGTTGGGAGAGCCAAAACCTACCTGAGTCATCAATCCTGCGCAGGAACGGCACATACCGTGGCATTGAGATAACGATCAGCGATGCCGATATATTGGCCGGTCACTGCATCTCGAATGATGCCGTCATCTGGATCGACGATGCCTCCCGTAGCAGGATCGATCAGATTGCCCTGCGCGTCGGTGATCAAACCAGTGGTCGGATCAATGCTCGAGGTGCTGCTTGCGGCATCGGAAGAAGCGGTATCCGCCTCGGTCGAGGTATCAGTGGATGCACTCGACTCAGAACTCTCGGTTGACGCGTCGGTGCCGTTGGCATCAGCGGATTCACTCGAGGTGTCAGTGCTCTCATCAGTTGATTCGGTGAGCGGCTGATTCTCACGCAACTTGGCCCATACTGCATCGGCATCTGAGCTCCACACCACACGATTCTGATCATATGGAGCAGCCGTCACTGGAATGGTACGTGCATAGATATGTGAGGTATCCATGTCTTTCATGCTCATCGCCAAACCCGCAAGGGTTGCTGTATCGGCCAGTCCAGTGCTGATATTCAAGGAGTTCAGAGCGGATTTGGCAAGTTGATACAGCTGATCGACCTGAGTGAACAGATTCTTCTGCATTGCCTGCTTGAACAGTTCCTTGATCAAGTATTGTTGGCGCGTGGTTCTCATGATGTCAGAACCGTCGGTTCCTGTGCCATGACGCATGCGGGCATACTGCGTGGCCTGGGTTCCGTCCAGATGCTGCAGGCCACGGGATAGGGTCAATCCGGTGTAGCTGTCGGTGGTGTCGGTCGCGATGCACAGATCCACACCGCCAATGGCGTCGATCATATCGCGCAGACCTTGGAAATCAACGACGATGAACTGTTGAAGGTCCAAACCGGTAAGCGCGTTGATAGCAGCCATGGTGCAGCTTGCCGCGGATGACAGATCCCCACCCTGTTGGTATGCGGTGGAGAAAATGGAATTGAACATGATGTTGTATTGTGCCGGAATGGTGCCGTTTGTGGTTTGGCAACTCGGCACGGACACAATCGAGTCTCGTGGGATCGAAACGATATTCACCCATGAACGGTCGGCGCTGATCTGCACAACCATAGTGGTGTCGGCCATATGGTTTTCGGTGGATGTGCCATCGTCACCGCCAAGTGAGGCATTGCTATCGCCTTCGCGGGTATCCTGTCCAAGAAGAGCAAATTGAATGGGTTGGCCGGCGTTGGGATCGATCACAGTCGGTGTGGCGGTGGACTGACTGATGACCTTGACCGTATTGTTCACCACAGTGCTATTGAGATCGATGTACGCCGCGGCAGCTGCAGTGCCCACAAAGGCAAAAGCCGCGCATACCACGCAGATAATGGTAGTGCGTAAGGCGTGGCGCACATTGTATCCAAGACTATGACGTGGGCGTGCCTGTTTCCAGCCATTGATATTGGGGAATTTGCTGTTGCTTGAACGGTGGGATGTCACGCTATTGCCTTCCTGCCGGGGTGTCTATACACAAGACACCTCCATCAACTGCCGGTTTTGCCTTGAGTGAACTTCAAATCGTTAAGATTGTAAGCCATATACCTGAGTAATGGGGTCTCTGCGCCGATTTATGCACAGGATAATTGCTGAATTGTCAGAATTTGCGATAGTCGCAGCTTCTGAAGCCAGTATCATGCGGTGGCGTTGTGAAGGTGTTGTATGCAATCCCTGAAAATTTCTTGGGAATGCAATTTATGCGATGCCAATTATGCAATACGGAACACATTCGCGCGGATTGCCGAACCAGTAGTTCGGTCAAGTGTAGACCGATAACGCTTCGTGCGGATGAGTGTAGCAGTATTGCGTTGTCTCCATTTGGCACGAGCGTTACCCCCCATGCGTACACTGGAGCGTATGAGTTCCACGGACAGCACCGATATTCAGCAGATGGTAGCGAGCCTGTTGGCCAATCGGCCCTATTCGCATCGTCAGGATGTGGATGAGGGTGTTGTGGCTGCGGTCACTCTAGAACACGATATGCGCTTCATAGAGGCTACGCTTCAGGCGGTGTTGTCGCAGAGCGTGCTTCCGGGATTGATTATCGTTGCCGATTGCACAGATAGCATAGGTCAGCCCGTGCAATCCTCTTTTGAAGTCATACCTTCGCCATCAGGGCTTGCGTTGCGTATGCCGCAATCCAAGAGGGTTACGGTGCAACTGGTGGGAGTCAAGGCTCCCCGTTCATTTACGGATGCCATGTCACAGGCATTGAAGGTCGCGAAGGTGCCGACTTCTATGCGTTGCGTCTGGATGTTGCATGATGATTCAAGACCAGCAGATGAGCATTGTCTGGAGACCTTGCTTGAGGCCTGGCGCAGTGCGCCCACTGCTTCGCTTTTGGGAGCGAAGCAATTGGATTGGGATGCGCAAGCCTTGCATAACGTTGGTGCATATGCTGCAAAACATCGTATTGAGAGCTTGGTGGTGGAAGGCGAACCGGATCAGGAGCAATACGATGCTCGTCGAGATGTGTTCAGTGTTTCCTTGGCTGGCGCGTTATTGCCTGTGGCGACGTTGCGCTCTCTTGAAGGCATTGACTCATGGTTTGGCACTTTCCGGGAAGGCGTTGATTTTTGTCGCCGCATATGCTTGAGCGGCGGGCGAGTGGTCGTGGTTCCCAAGGCTCGGATCGCCCATAGGCGTGCCCGTTTTGAGGGACTGCGTAATCGCGAAGGTCATGCCATTGAAGATGGCCGCACTGAGAATTCGGCATTGTCTCGTATGGCGGCGCAGCAGCGGTATTGTTACACCGATCGCAGGCTGGTTCTGTGGCCGGTGATTTGGCTGTTGAGCGTCTTCGTATCCGTGGCGAAGGCGGTTTGGCGCCTATTCAATAAGCAACCCTATGAGGCGTGGTGTGAGATTTGTCTGCCATGGCTCATGTGGACGGGTTGGACTCATGCGATCCGTGCACGACGCAGGGTGCGTAGGCAGTCCAAGGTTTCATTGTCGCGTCTTTCCGTATTGGTCGTGGACAGGCATCAGTTGGCGCAATGGCGTGACCGAAGGAATGCCTTGGAGAACCAGAGGAATATGGTATTGCTCAGTCCTTTGGCGAAGGCTCATCTGCGTGTGCGCATGTTACGAAGGTGGACGGCTGCGCTTGCCATGGCGATAGTGGCAGGTGGCTTCGTTATTGCAACGAATTGGGAAGTGTTCCGATCTGCATTGTCCGGTGGTTCGTTGTATTCGAACACCCTGCTTCCGACCGGGGCCAGCTTCCAACAATTGGCAGAAGCTGCTACCACGCCATGGGCATATGGCTCGGCTACTGGCATGCCGGCTCCACCATTGCCCGTGGCTTTTGGTATGGATGGTTGCTACACTCTTCACCATTGGCCATATCAACGCCGCGCTCATTGCATTATTCTTCTTGGCGGCGCCGCTGAGTGCATTATCTTTCTGGGCCTTGGCGGGCGTATTTACCCGTTCGGACGCGGTGCGCGTGACGGCTGGTCTGTTTTGGGCTTCGCTTGGCATTGCCTTGGGGCTGTATGCCCAGGCAAATGTGGCGATGCTGACGGTTATGGTGTTTCTGCCAGCCGCTTTCGCATTTGTCTTCCGTGCAGTGGGGATGTATGTTACCGAAGATCCTGTTATTCCCCGCGCATCGGTGCAATCTGCTGCTGCGGCGGCTCTGTGTTTTGTGGCTGTGGTCACGTCGGAGCCTCAATTGCTGCTGCCACTTATCGTGTCGTTTGTGGTATTCGTGATTGTTGTCAGAAGGCATCATGCCATGTTGCTGCTCATACCGTTGCCTGCGGCATTCGTGCTTGCGCCAACCATTTTGAACGCCATCCGATATGCAGCTATGGGCTCTTGGCGTCAGCTCTTCGCCGATGCCATGGTGTCGGATACTTCAGGAAATGCGGCACCGGCGAGCCTTGGCCTTGGCACCATGCTCATGCGGGCTTTTGGCATTCATTCGGTCCACAGCGTCGCCGATTGGTCAGCTTTGGGCCCATGGGAATGGTCGATTGCCGCAATATTCGTTATATGTGTGTTGGCATCCCTGATCGCACTTGTCAAATCCTCGATGGTGCGTGAATCGCGCATGATGTGGGTGGTTATGCTGTGCGGCGTCGCCGTTGCATTGATATCAGCCCGTGTCGCTATTGCGGTGGATGAAGAGGGCGTGGTTGCTGGCTCGGTGATTCCCGGATTCGCGTTGAGCATGGTCGGCATACTCTCATGTGTCTGTATGATCGCAGGGGAGGCGGTGAAGCAGTACAAGCCATTGCATGATTCCTCGCGCCAATCACGAGTGTGGGCAATAGCCGTGGGCGATTCAGTTGCTGGGCATGTGCTTCGTACTGTGCTGGCCGCTGTTATGGTAGCTGCAACTTGTGCGTATGGCGGTTTCGGTTTGATAAGGCAGCCATCCAGCCTTCATGTCAGTGATGAAGGGCTGCCTATGGTTGCCATGGATTATCTGCACAAGGACAACAGACATAGGATTCTTGCCTTGCGGGCGGAGGGAAGCACTATTGTGCAATGGACAAGCATGCGCACAAGCAGGGGAGATCTGATAGATTCCTCTCCTGCGCAACGGGCGCAGTTCGCATCCGGAATTCAATCCCCTCAGCAAGAAAGTCTGGCCGCCTCAAGTGCGCGTTTGTTGGCAAACGCCGATGCGGAGGCCGTTGCGAATATCAGTGCCCTTGGGTATGGCGGAATCTATGTGGTCGCATCAGGCGATGAGCATATCGATGAGGATGCGACGCAGCGTCTGATTTCCAATATCAATGCATCGGATGGCGTGCAGGCAGTGGTTTCATCGGATTCCGGAACATATTACCGTTTGACCATCAATGACCCAAATGCCCAAGTCATCGACAATTCAGGTGTGCAATATGCTTCTTCTACGACTTGGAGAACGGCCTGGTTGATCATTATGGGAATAGTGGTGGCGATGTATTGTCTTGTTGCGGTTCCTCGGCCATCGGCACAGCGTTATCGACAGGAGGAAGCATGAGTAATCAAGCCCTGCCCTCGGCACCTAAGAAACATACTGCATTGCGGGTGACTATGGCAGTGTTGAGCGGTGTTTGCATCGTTGGTGTTCTGGTCGCCATGGCGATTATTCCTCCGTCATGGATTGCACACGACAGTGTCCCGCGTGAGAATGCGCGGATGGCACAGACCGTCAGTCAGACGCAATTGACATCATATTGTCCCGCGCGTATGGATCTGGCAGATTCTGGATCATATGGAGACAGTGAGTTCCAAGCTTCTTCCGGAAATGTGACATCATCTGCCCGATATGCGGCTTTTGGGTCAGTGTATCGAGCCACGGTGTCTCGTATCGGCAATGATGAAGACAGTATCAACCTCGACAGTGACAGCAATCTCGATGCCAATAATGCCAAGGTGGCTTCCGGAGATGTCAACGACGGTGCGCGCTTTGTCGATACTCGATTGTTGCAGGCGCAATCAGGCTCCGGCATGGCGGCATCGGTTGTCTCATGGGCCACAGAAGGCGATCTGCGAGGAGTTTCGGCGGCTTCATGCGCTGCTCCGAGTCTCGAACAGCGCTTTGTGCTGCCGAGCAGTGCAACGGGAACGACCCACCAATTGGTTGTCGCCAATCCCTCTTCGAAGGCCACTTCCTTGCAAATTGAAGTCTGGGGAACTAGCTCGAGCGGTGCGTTAAGTCTTTCAACCGCTAGCAGTCTCAATGTAGCCGCACAGGCAGAATCAGTGCTCGATCTTTCGGCGGCAGCCCCAAGCCAAGACGGTTTGTATGTCAAGGTGAGCAGCAAGGAGACGCCAATAGCTGCTGTGGTCCGCACGGTCAAGATCGATGGTTTGACTTCCAAGGGTTCAGATTATGCGGAGCCATTGCCTGAAGCTCAACGATCGGCGGTATTGAGCGGAGTTTCTGCTGACGATGAGGTGAGTATCGAATTGTTTAGCGAGCAGGACACCACAGTCACAGTGTATTGGTTAGGCAAAGAAGGCAGATCAGAAGCCAAGAAGCAGGATCTTGCCGCTCAACGAGTCAGCGTGGTTGATGCCGGCAAAGCCCCGCAAGACACCTACGGCGTCATGGTGGAAACAGATGGCGGCACTATCAGTGTGAGCGCGCAACTCACGAGATCAGGCGACGGGGATCAGCAGGATTTTGCCTTGACGGGAATGCAAAGTCCGGCTCAATCCTCCGCGATTACGATCCCTGATAATGTTCAGGCCACTGTGTTGATTGCGAATACTGCCGATCAACAGGAGAGTGCCACAATTCAGGCATTCGATGCCTCAGGTAAGGCACTGGGGAGCAAAGAGATCACGGTCGACGCTTCCTCATCGCTGAGTATGAAGCCCGAGGATATCGATGAGAATGCGGAACTCTTGTTGATGAAAGATAACAGCGCGCTGGCGTGGAGTGCTCGTGTGCAGCAGCAATCGGTATCCGATGCCAAATTGGCTGGACTTGCTGTTATCACACCAATCGCCTTGGAACCCCAGAATGAGACGATCTGGGCGCAATCAGATCAACATGTGGTTCAGTAAGCTCGATACTTTGAATGGTGGTTGTTTACAATCCCCATTCAGGGTCTATTTCCTCAGGCCTGCGACCATACAATTCCGCCAGTCTTCCGACTAGCTCGTCCCGTATGGCCCACTGAAGCTCCATCTTTGAATGGGCGTGGGTTTGCAAGGGCATCCGGTACAGCACGATGCGTGCAGGAATTCCGCGACCTGCAGTGAAGCATTGCGATGCCATGCTTGGATTGGCCTCCCATGGAGCGGGTTGGGATGGTGGCACATCCTCAACAGCGAATTGGACAGGCTTGATCAGATTCGGCCAAGCTCCGTTCAATCTGCGGATCTGCGCAGCTACCATATCGTCAAACATTCCGCTACTGGTGCGATACCGAGGCAAACGCACGCCGAACATGGGTGTTCTGACTCCGCGACCGTGGCGGTTTCGATACACATGAGCTTGCCAAGGAGGTTGCAACATGCCTCCACCATAGGTCAAGACGTAGGCAATAGGCTAGGATACAGTCATTGGCTTATCTCAACAGGAGGTCATGCAATGGATGAAGTCGCGGTTCCGGACTGGAATGACGCCGATTTGCAAGCGATATGCAAGCATATGAGCATACTCGCTTTTGACCTTGACAATACCTTGGCACGGTCGAAACGGCCGATGAGCGAGGCAATGGCCGAACGTATCGCAAAGCTCACGCATCTTGTGAATATTGCTGTTGTGACTGGCGGAAAAATGGCACTGGTAGAGAGCCAGGTACTTGCAATGCTTGCGAACAAGGATGTGCGATACGAAGCCTTGCATGTGATGCCAACGAGTGGTGCACGGTATTACCGTTGGATTGATGGGGATTGGAGCTGCATATATGCGCATAATCTCACGGATGAGCAACGTCAGAGAGCCACTGAATCCCTTGAGCGCCATGCCCGCGAACAGGGAATTTGGGAAGAACATCCTTGGGGCGATCGCATTGAGGACAGAGGAAGTCAGATTACCTTTTCGGCATTGGGACAGCAGGCGCCATCCCATGCCAAGGAAGTATGGGACCCCGGCAATGTCAAAAAAGCGAAATTAGTGGCATCCGTGGCTCCGGATATTCCCGATTTAACCGTTCGCTCAGGCGGTTTTACCAGTGTGGATATTTCATTGAGCGGAGTCGACAAGGCATATGCTGTTCGAGCATTGGCAGAACAGACTCATACGAGTGTTGCCAGTATCGCTTTTGTGGGCGACCGGATGGATCCAGGCGGCAATGATTATCCCGCTGCTTTGGCGGGTGCTATGGCGTTGAGGGTGCAGGGGCCCGAGGATACTTTGACATTGTGTGACGAGCTCATATCTTGGTGCAGTGCCATTCGATAATCGGTCATAATAACCTTGTCGAACGCTTATCGGTGAGGACGGGTTGCATCAGCTGCTTCAAGAAGCGGTAACTCGGTCCGGTGTTGTGGCGTATGAGGTGCCTGTGCTATTGGCGAGGATTCCCACATCTCTCTCAGTATGCCGTTGCGATGCCTGTCTGGAGTCTCACTCTTACCGAATTACTAGGCCACCCAAAAACCTCCGACCACATGTGTGGCAGAGCATTCTCAATCAATGCCGACAACGCTATTGTGATGGCATGAATCGAGCAGTGTATGTGTTGAAATCGTTCATGGCATTGGTACGCGATGTTATCGTGCCGCGTGGATGCGCTGGGTGTGGCGAAGTTGATGCTGTGCTGTGTGATGCATGTTGGTCATTGATGCATCGTTTTCGGATGAGAAGCCTGTATGGCTGTTCTTTGGACCATGCCTATGCATGTGCCGGATATGAGGGCAGCATACGAACAGCGATTTTGCAGTGGAAAGATCATGGGGATCTCGAGTGTGACCGCGTTTTTGCCGGAATTCTGACAGATCTCATAATGCAATGTGCAGATATCAGAGCTGGTCCAGTTGTTTTGATTCCGGCACCTTCTTCTCATCGTTCAATGCGTGCTCGTGGAAGGTGGCATACCAAGAATTTGACGCAATATGTGGCTCGAGAGCTGCGTGGCAGGGGAGTGGAAGCGCATGTGCGTACTGCGCTATCCATGACCGGCAAAGTGGAAAAATCCGTAGCAGGCAGTGCAGGGAGAAGATCGGGCAGACTCCGCAATCACATCAGAGTGGATCTGAACGGTTGCGGGGATGCAGACACGGTTATTCTGATCGATGACATCATCACCACTGGGGCAACAATGTCCCAATGTATCAATGCGCTGCAGACTGCGGGATTGCAAGTAGATGCGGCCGTCGCGTTGGCAGCAACCAATGATATTCGCATGGACACAGGGTGAGGTGTATCCATGCGAATATCATTGGTTAGGAGCGAATACCATAACACACGTATCCGGTGAAAGTGACCGTATGAGGTCTGTTTTCACCATGGTCGAGTCACAATGCGATGTGGTATTTCGGCAGAACGATCTCGAAATCAGCACCTCTTGGGTCATCGACCACTCGCACCGTGCCGCCATGCAGATGCGCGGCCCATCGGGCTATGGACAATCCAAGACCAGTGCCACCGGATTCAGTGCCGGGACCTGTCTTACCTTTGACGAATCTACGGAATATATCCGAGCGTGCCTCTTTGGGGATCTGCGAGCCGAAGTTCACCACATTGGTCACGATCATGCCGTGGTCCTCGTCGATATGTGCTTCGATTAATACCGTGGTTTCATCCGCGGAATGCTTTAAGGCATTGGCGATGATATTGGTGAACAGCTGGCGCAAACGATCCTGGTCGCCTTCCATGGTTATGGATTCGGGCACATGCACCTCGATGGAATGGGCATGTCCGGCATCGGCTATTTCCAATGGTTCCACGGTTTCATCGATGAACTGGGCGAAATTGAAGGATTCAATTTCGAGGCTTGCGGCTCCTGCTTCCATACGGGAAAGATCAAGCAAGAAGGCAATCAGATCGGAAAGACGATAGGTCTGTTTCAAAATGCCGTCAAGATTGGCTGGAGTGGGTTCGATCACCCCATCGGCAAGATTCTCCAGCATGGCCTGCAGTGCCGAAACAGGGGTACGCAATTCATGGCTGACATTGGCGATCATATCGGAACGCATTTGATCTGCATGCTGCAGTTCCTCAGCCATATCGTTAAAGGAGCGTGCAAGCTGTCCGACCTCATCATTGCTATCGGTTCCTGTTTCCACTCGGACCGTATAATCCCCATCAGCCATCGCTTCGGCGGCATCTCGCATTTGGCGTAACGGTGAGGTCAGACCACGAGAGAACAGGTAGGTGATACCCAAAGAGACGGCCAAGGTGAGCGGCATAGCCACCCAGCCACTCCACCCGACTTTGAGCAGGAACCAAGCCATGACAAAGGATATAGCCGTGGCGATGGCGATGAGTGCACTGAGTTCGACCTTGAGTGAGGAGAGCAGACCAATAGGTCGCCCGGAGTCCACAAAGGATTCCGGGCGACGGGAATTACGAGCGAAATTAGGCACATTAACCTCTTGCTCAGCCTTAGTTCTCGGAACTGTGATCCGGCTCCGGTGGTTCAAAGGCATATCCCACACCGTGAGCCGTGCGAATCATTTCAGAACCGAGCTTGTGGCGCAAGGCCTTGACATGTGAATCCACAGTACGGGTTCCGGAAGCGTCAGGCCAATCCCATACCTCTTCGAGCAGCTTTTCTCGCTTGAATACCGACTTGGGCTTACGAGCCAGGGTAGCCAACAAATCAAATTCTGTCGGTGTGAGATGAATCTGCTCGCCGTTCATGGTGACTATGCGCTGGCGCGGATCGATGACCAGCTCACCGAAGTCCAAAACCTTTTCATTCTCCATGTTCTTGGCAATGGTTGCGGCACGCTCAATACGACGGAACAAGGCTTCGCAACGAGCGATGAGTTCGCGCGGGGAGAAGGGCTTGGTCATGTAATCATCGGCCCCGGCTCCCAGTCCGAGCACCTTATCCGCTTCCGCATCTCGTGCTGTGAGCATCAATACAGGAATCGGGCGTTCTGCCACAATGCGTTTCGTCGCTTCGATGCCATCCATAATCGGCAGCATGATATCCATGATGATCAAGTCAGGCTTGAGCTGGCTTGCAGCGCGCACTGCGCTGGCACCATCCGATGCCACGCGTGCCGTCCATCCTTTTGCTGTGATGCGTTGTGCAATAGCCGTAGCCAGATCAGGCTCGTCTTCAACAACCAGGATGGTGCGTGGCACCGGTTGGCGGTGAACAGTATTAAGCATATTGGTTTGCCTTTCAGTCTTCAGGCTTCAAGAATACCGCTCCCAGTGCCGGAATGGTGAGTCTCGCCGAATATGGGCGGGAATGGTATTCTTCCTCCTGAGCTTCGAAGCTTCCATTATGGATACCGGAACCGCCGTATTGTTCGTCGTCGGTGGTGAGCACCTCGTTCCAACGACCGCCCTTGGGCAGCGGTACCTGGTAATCCTGCCAAGCTTCACCTGAGAAGTTTACTACGACAACCATGGTTTCGCCCTGAGAGCCGATACGCATGAAACTCAGCGTATTGTGGTCCGCATCATCGCTGGTCAACCACTGGAAACCAGCAGGATCGAAATCCTGGCTCCACAATGCAGGTGAAGCCTTATACAAGGCATTCAAATCCGCTACCAGCTTCTGAATCTGACGATGTTCCTGCCAATTCAGCGCATTCCAATCCACAGAGGAGTCATGATTCCATTCGCCATATTGTGCGATTTCATTGCCCATGAAGGTCAGATTCTTGCCTGGATGAGCCCACTGATAGGCAAACAGCGCACGAACGCCGGCATAGCGCTGCCAGTCGTTGCCGGGGAACTTGCCGAATAATGAACCCTTGCCATGCACGACTTCATCATGGCTTATCGGCAGCACATAATGCTCGGAATATGCGTAGACCATGGAGAATGTGATCTCATTATGATGCCATTTGCGATTGATGGGTTCCTCGTGCAGATATTCAAGGGTGTCATGCATCCAGCCCATATTCCATTTGAGACCGAAACCAAGGCCTCCGGCGTCGGTGGGCGCGGTGATGCCTTGATATGCCGTGGATTCCTCAGCGATCATCATGATGCCAGGATTGTTCTTATAGGCAGTGGCATTGGCTTCTTTGAGGAAATCGATGGCTTCAAGATTCTCACGGCCACCATAGATATTGGGATGCCATTGACCTGGCTCGCGGCTGTAATCCAGATACAACATAGAAGACACCGCGTCGACTCGCAATGCATCAATATGGTATTCGCTCAGCCAGAAGTTGGCATTCGCTACGAGGAAGTTGCGAACTTCGCGACGTCCGAAGTTGAAGATGTACGTTCCCCAATCAGGGTGGTCGCCACGGGTGGGATCCGGGTCTTCATACAAAGGAGTGCCGTCAAAGCGACCCAAGGCGAAGCTGTCCTTGGGGAAGTGGGCGGGGACCCAATCCATGATCACGCCGATTCCGGCCTGATGGAATCGATCTACCAGATACTTGAAGTCATCAGGGGAACCAAGTCGCGAATCGACCGCGTAATATCCAGTGACCTGATAGCCCCAAGAGCCGGAGAAGGGGTGCTCTGCAAGAGGCATGAACTCAACGTGGGTGAACCCTTCTTTGGATACATACGCCACGAGTTCCTCAGCAAGCTCGCGATAATCGCGAATGCTCTTCTTCCAACTGCCTGCATGCACTTCGTAAATGCTCACAGGACCGGAATGCGGATCCGTGGCCGCGCGTTGTTGCATCCACTTTTCGTCGCTCCATTTAAATGTGGAATCGCTCACCACAGAACCGGTTGCAGGAGGTACCTCATGGGAGCGCTCCATAGGATCGGCTTTCATCTCCCAAACACCGTTGGCATTCAGGATTTCGTACTTGTAGACCTCGCCGACACCCACACCTGGAATGAACAATTCCCATACGCCGGAAGACCCAAGCTCTCGCATGGCATGGCGACGGCCGTCCCAGCCATTGAAATTGCCGACAACGCGGACCGCATGCGCATTAGGAGCCCACACCGTGAAGGCTGTGCCTTCAATATCTCCTAACGGATCGTCGAAATGATGGAGATGAGCGCCCAGCGCATCCCACAGGCGTTCGTGACGGCCCTCTGCGAATAGGTAGGTATCCATATCGCCTATTTGGGGGAGATAACGATATGGGTCATCTTCATTTAGTACTGTGCCGTCCGCATATGTCGTTTGTACTCGATAATCAGGGACGGCCCATTCGTCGCCATTCTTTTGTGCGGCGAAAACCGCGGTGAATACGCCATTGTATTCATGCTTTGCCTCATATTTGCCGTCCAAGGTGATTATGGTCACCGTCTTGGCAAAAGGTCTGAGGACTCGCACGGTTACGAAACCTTCACCACTGTCGGTTCCGAGGTGCGCCCCGAGCACCTCGTGCGGATTGTAATACTCTGCATTGGATACGGAATTAAGTATGCCCTGGTCAACCGGCAGCATAACGGTATCCTCATTGATGTTCTTGTTAGTGCTCATGCTCAAAGCATAGACACGAGAATGCCTGAACGCGAACCTTTGACACGGTGTGTTTCGTATATTCATGTGAAATTCAGCTGTTGCAACGATGAAGTCTTGGTGAGATGGCATAATTAACCGAGTTTCAGTCTGCTCTCACGGAGGATTCATGGGGTACAAGGTCGGCGATATGGTCGTCTATCCGCGTCATGGCGCGGCAAAGGTGGAAGCCATCACCGAACGAACGGTAAAAGGTGTAACGCGCGAATACCTGCAGCTTTCGGTATTGTCATCGGATGGACTGGTTATCAATGTGCCAGTTGATAACGCCAAGAAGGTTGGCGTTCGCGATATTGTCGACGGCAACGAGGTAGCCAAGGTATTTGAAATCCTGCGTACTCCGATCATCGAAAAGGAAATGAACTGGTCTCGCAGATACAAGCTCAACGTCGAAAAGATTGCTACTGGCGATGTCAATAAGATTGCCGAAGTGGTGCGTGACCTGGCTCAGCGTGATGTTGATGAACATGGCTTGTCAGCAGGCGAAAAGCGTATGCTGACTCGAGCTCGCAGCATTTTGACATCGGAGATCGCCTTGTCTGAAAAGCTTGACGAGGAACAGGCCCAGCGTTTGCTCGATGTGAATCTCGGTTATGCGGATCCGATGCCGGGTGATGAGGATCATCACACCGAGGCTCCTGAGGAGCCTGCTGCCGATACTTTGGCAAGGCTTGAGGCCGAGTCCAAGAAAAGCAAAAAGAAGAAATGAGTTCAACTCAGGAACCGAATGCCCGTGACCATCAGATGATGCGCACGGGCATCGGTGTTGATGCGCACCGTTTTGCGCCTGCTGACAGCGGCCGAGAATTGTGGCTGGCTGGATTGCGTTGGGATGGCATTGGAATCGAGGGGGATTCCGATGGTGATGTTGCGGTGCACGCCCTGATCGATGCTTTGCTATCCGCCGCTGGTTTGGGTGATATCGGGACCGTTTTTGGCGTTGGATCCCATGCCCGCGGGGCTGGTATGCATGGAGTACAGATGCTGGGCGAGGTTGCGCAATTATTGCGAGACAACAATGTGGAACCTGTCAACGCTTCACTGGTTATCGTTGGCAATCGACCCAAACTGGCGTCTCGACGCGCTCAAGCACAAGAAGTCCTCTCGGCAGCCGCTGGTTGTCCTGTTTCGGTGAGTGCCACCACAACTGATGGCATGGGATTTACAGGAGCAGGTGAGGGATTGGCTTGCACCGCGACAGCATTGGTGGTTGCACACAGGTAATGCCTTGGTCGCTTAGCATGCATCGCTTGCGACTCAACCCTCTCATCTATGGATACAACTGGACCCAACACCATATGCATTGACATTTGAGGCGTCGGGATATGCATATGCGCGCAGCATAGGAGAGGGCATATTGCAACATAAGTCCTATCCACCTGCAATCACGAATCCGATGGCTGATTATATGCGCCTTGCAATAATTCCAAGCCCTATGTGTTGCGCTTCAGATGCATTCCTAGACGCTTAGTTCAACGGGTGCGAATCGCCTTCCACCCATGAGCCATTGCCCAAAATAGCGTCGACAGGGTCACGATGATAAAGCTTGGAGGGGCGGGAAACATGGCTGAGAGCACCAAGCCGCCCCAAATGGCCACCAAACAGAGCAGCTCGCCGTCAACATGGCTTTGAAGGGGGTAGTGGTCACGATATTGGCCGTTGCGGCCGGCGTGATGACCAATGCGAAAA
Source organism: Bifidobacterium tsurumiense (assembly GCF_000741765.1). GTDB lineage: Bacteria > Actinomycetota > Actinomycetes > Actinomycetales > Bifidobacteriaceae > Bifidobacterium > Bifidobacterium tsurumiense. Next base: position 10,930 of record NZ_JGZU01000007.1, on the reverse strand, counting down.
TCAACAGCGTTCCCACCGCAGGAACCGCGATGGTGATGACGCCTGACATCATGGCCATGAAGGCGATATTCATCCATCCGATGGGGACGCCTTTGGCCTGTGCCACCTGTTCGTCCAGGGAACTGAATAACAACGGCCTGTAAATCATGGATAGCAAGAGCAACAACACAACATCAAATATGGCAAAACCGATTAACTGATCTGTCGTAATGGTGAGAATCGATCCGAAAAGAATGGATTGCATCTGCTGTGATGCAGAACTGGACAGACGCGCAAAGAAAAGGCCAAGGCCTGTTGCGAATGCCAACACGGTTCCTGTTGCGATTTCACGCTGGGATGCACGTTTGCCCAAGGCTCCGATTATCAGTGCACCTCCCAACGCGAATGTGCCAAGGCCAAGAGACACAGGCAGACCAAGCAATACGGCGCCTGTGGCACCGGGCAACCCTATATGTGCGAGAGCGTGGGCGGCGAATGTCGACTGCCTTGCGATCGTGAAATATCCCATTACTCCGGCTGCGACGGCTATGCACAATCCTGCAACAAAGGCATTGGTCATAAAAGATGCACTGAGTACATGAAGCCACTGCGGATCAAAGGAAAAACTGACTGAACTCATGCTGCGATCCTTATCGATTGAACTGTGTGCTATGCGAATTGTGCGTATCGGTTTCTTGCTCGATGCTGTTATCGGTTGAATCCTTCGAGTCGGATTCATGATCCGCTGCAAAGTCACTTGTTTCTGCTGCGCCAGATGGATGACTGAGCTGTGAATTGCGCGCATCCTGCATTTCGGATGAACAATGATGATGCATCTTCGCCAATTCGCTTGGTTTATGGGTATCCAGATTGGCCTTGTCTCGCTCATCAAGTCCTGGTGTGACGAACATATCGCCCTGTGGCGTAGTGACCACCTGCACGGTAGTTCCATACAAATGCGTGAGAAGCTTTGCATCGAGCACATCATCCATGGCTGCATAATGCGGGTGTCCGTCCAGCAAATACACTGCGCCGGTGAGTATCGGGAGCAGCATATTGAGATCGTGTGCCACAACCTGTATGGTCATGCCGAGTTCACGATTGAGTTTGGTCAGTACTTGGATGGTTGCCCGCTGTGATGCCAGATCCAAATTGGCCAGTGGCTCGTCAAGCATAAGCAGCTTGGGGTCGCTTACCAATGCTTGGGCTATGGCGACTCGTTGGCGCAAACCGCCGGAAAGTTCTGAGAGCCTGTAACGGGCCTTGTCTTCTATGCCCACGAAGGCCATGGCTTCGCGGACTTTGTTGCGTTGCTGTCGGGTGATGAGATGAATGCCGAATTTGGTTCCGGTCAAACCCAGTAATACGGATTGCTCAGCTGTGAGATTGGAATCGATATCGGAAGTGTAACTTTGGGGCACATAGCCGATATGCAGATTATCTGCGCCAGCGGGCTTTCCCAGTATGCTCATCGTGCCATGGGATAGAGGAATCAGACCCAACTCGGCCTGCATCATTGTGGTTTTGCCCGCGCCATTTGTGCCGACGATTGCGGTTACGGAGCCATAGGGTATGGAGAAACTGCCGTTTTGCCAAATGACTCTGTCGCCTCGTTGCACTGCGGCGTCGCGCAATATGATTGCCGCGTCTTCGCTGGTATTCCCATTTTCATTGAGTGCATGCGCTGTCATTGCCAATCCCGTCTCGAAGAATTGCCGTTGAATGCGGCTATTCACGAGAGTGATTATGACAATACTCTTTGACAATCATTCTCAATAAGAACTTATGTTGAGAATGATTGCGATGAGCCTGAACACATTCACACAGTTAACTGAGCCGATTACTTGCCGGGGTCGGTTTGCCCCTCATTGGATGGGGTTTCGGTGCTTGTTGAGGTGGACGAATCATCGGTCCCGCTTGAAGGTGAACTGCTCTGATCGCTAGAGGCGGAGGTCAAGGCATCGCTTATTTCTTTGACCAAATTTGTGATCCACTCGGTCAAATCGGATGTTCCCTCTGGCATCTGCTCGCTTATTGAAATCACTGGAATATCGCTGCGTCCAGCGGTTCCGGTGATCATATTGGTGGCGTCGCTGGCTTCCTGAGTGTTATTGATGAGGAGATTGGCTTTCTTGGCTTCGAGCAGTTCCTGGAATTCTTGCACATCAGTGGCTGCAGGTTCGCTTTCGGAAGCAGCAGATTGCGCATATCCTTTAGGCGTTACGTCTTGGAATCCCAGATCTGCCATGAGATAGTACGCCACTGCCTCAGTTGCGGCATATGTTGCGTCCGGATGTTTCTGGGTGAACTCTGACATCGAAGATTCCAGGGTGTCTTCCTTCTTTTGCCATGCAGACAGGCGAGTGGCGAAATCGTCTTTTTTGTCTGGTAGAGCCTTGGCAAATGCCTCGCTGAGCTCCTTGGCTACTGCATCTCGTGCATCCTTCGAAAACCACAGATGCGGGTTATCGCCATCGGTGGCGCCGACCATGTCTGCAGCAGAAACGGTAATGACGTCTTTGCCGAGATTTTTGCTTGCCCACGTGTCATATCCGGCTCCGTTAAGAACAGCGACCGCTGAGTCCTGCAGCGTTGCGATATCTGCTGCTGTAGGTTCAAAGTCATGGGCATCGACTGTTGTTGTGCTGAGTATCGAGGTCACCTTGACGTCATCGCCGCCGATTTGTTCTGCTAGTGAACCCCACTGGTTCACCGAAGCGACCACGGAAATGGGGGAGGAGCTTGTGGAATCAGCGTTGGCGGAAGGAGACGAAGAGGATGAAGACTGAGAACACCCAGTTGTTGTAATCAATAATCCGCCCGCTATTGTCGCAGCGATAATCTGTGTCGCACGGCGTAATCCTTGTTTCATCGACCTGCCTTCTTTGCCCTGTATCTGCGAAAACAAATTTCGTTTGTTCCCGTGCATTTGCCGATTGTGCGGGTTAACCATCCGCAACGACAGTGCACTCCTAACCTTGCGTTCTAGTGTAATGCTTGCCTGAGAGGAGATGACAATATAGGGTGGGCATCGCAATGTGACGCATGATTAACGCAATGATTTGCCATATGGTTGTCCGGATGGCGCTACGCTGGAACCCGAGGCGACACGCCGTAGTGGAATACCGGGGTAGTTCACAGTGTTTTGACCATGCGTACAGGTATTCTTAGTGCCTGCGTGCCTGTGAAGGCAAAGTAATAATTGAACCATAACTGAATATCGAGTAATATCCATCCATTCATTACAGAAACCACTTATTAATGGCAGAGAACAATAACGAGGTCACCAAGGTCGCGATCAACGATATCGGCACCGAAGAAGACTTCATCAAGGCAGTCGATTCAACCATCAAGAACTTTGATGATGGCGATTTGGTTGAGGGCACAGTAGTCAAGGTCGATCATGACGAAGTACTGCTCGACATCGGCTACAAGACTGAGGGCGTCATCCCCTCCCGCGAGCTTTCCATCAAGAAGGACGTTGATCCTGACGAGGTCGTCGAGGTTGGCGACACCATTGAGGCCCTTGTCGTCACCAAGGAAGACAAGGAAGGCCGTCTTATTCTTTCCAAGAAGCGTGCTCAGTACGAGCGTGCTTGGGGCGATATCGAGAAGATCAAGGATGCCGACGGCGTTGTCGAAGGCACCGTTATCGAGGCTGTCAAGGGCGGCCTGATCGTCGACATCGGTTTGCGCGGCTTCCTGCCCGCTTCCTTGGTCGAAATGCGTCGCGTTCGCGATCTTTCCCCATACATCGGCCAGAAGATCAAGGCCAAGATCCTGGAGCTGGACAAGAACCGCAACAACGTGGTGCTCTCCCGCCGTCAGTATCTGGAAGAGACCCAGTCCGAAGTGCGCGAGACCTTCCTGTCTCAGCTCAAGAAGGGCCAGATTCGCGAGGGCGTGGTGTCCTCCATCGTCAACTTTGGCGCATTCGTCGATTTGGGCGGCGTAGACGGTCTGATCCACGTCTCCGAGTTGTCTTGGAAGCACATCGATCACCCGTCCGAGGTTGTCAAGGTCGGCGACAAGGTCACCGTTGAGGTTCTGGATGTTGATCTGGACCGTGAGCGCATCTCCCTGTCCCTGAAGGCAACTCAGGAAGATCCATGGCAGCGTTTCGCTCGCACCCATGTTCCTGGACAGATCGTCAAGGGCAAGGTCACCAAGATCGTTCAGTTCGGTGTATTCATCTCCGTCGAAGACGGCATCGAAGGTCTGGTGCATATCTCCGAGTTGGCTAACCGCCACGTGGAGAACCCCGAGACCGTGGTCAAGCCAGGTGAAGAGGTATTCGTGAAGGTTATCGACGTCGATCTCGATCGTCGTCGCATCTCCCTCTCCCTCAAGCAGGCCAACGATTCCGTGGATCCAGCCTCCGAAGATTTCGATCCAGCTCTCTACGGTATGCCAGCCGAGTACGACGAGGACGGCAACTACAAGTACCCAGAAGGCTTCGATCCGAACACCAACGAGTGGATCGCGGGTTACGAGCAGCAGCGCGAAGAGTGGGAAGCCCAGTATGCGGCAGCTCACGATTTGTGGGAGCAGCACAAGGAATTCGTGGCCAAGGAGCTCGAGAATGCAGCAGCTTCCGCAGCTCAGGATGGCCAGGCTCCGAAGGAAGAAAAGGTCGAAGAAACTTCGAACTATTCCTCCGAGACCAACAACGAGGGAACCCTCGCCGATTCCGATCAGCTTGCCGCCCTGCGCGAGCAGTTGCTCAGCGAAAAGCAGTGAGGCATTCGGCATAGCCGTCTAGTTTCCTGATATCCCGGTCGCTTCGGCGGCCGGGATATTTGTTTAGTTATCGTGACTCTACCTGCGAAATGCATTCGCAGGGCAAGGCTTATGGCTTTCGATGGGATGAGGATATGCTCATCAGAATTGGTTTAACCGGCGGAATTGCAGCCGGAAAAAGCACAGTCGCCGCCCGTTTCAAGGAAAACGGTGCTTGTGTTATTGACTATGATGTATTGGCGCGTCAGGCAGTGATCCCTGGTAGTGCTGGTTTGCACAGCATCGTCCAGGAATTCGGCGATCAGGCAATTATCGATGGGCATATGAATCGTTCTTGGATCGCTCAGCAGATATTTGCCTCTGGCGACAGCGCACGAAAGAGATTGAGCGCGATTATTCACCCTGAGGTGTACCGCCTTGCGCAGAACGCAGAACAAGAGGTAATCGGGTTGAATACCAAGGGGCAAAACCTGAGGACAAATAGCGATGCAGTTCAGGTTATTGTGCACGATATTCCGCTGCTTGCAGAGGTGATTGACGAACTGCCCTTCGATTTTCATCACATAGTAACAGTTGAGGCTCCGATCGAAGTGCGCATCCAAAGAATGGTGCAGGAGCGCGATATGGATGAGGAACAGGCGTTGGCACGCATACAACATCAGCCAAGCGAATCAGTGCGTCGGGCCATGGCGGACACGGTTATTGATTCAACTATGCCATTAGAACAAATGTACGAATCGATTGATAAGCTGTACGCATCATGGAAACAGAATCCGGTTGCGTAGGCTTCGTATTGGTTGTCGGCGAATGCTACCCAATCTTAAGGCAAGTGTCAACGGCAAGCCGGTAGGTTGAAGGCGGTTCGCCATTGGTGCAATGCGGGAATCTAGGTGGAAACAGGACAGGGAGTGTAATGGGATTTAATATCGAAAGAGTTGATAAACCATTTGTCGTCAAGTCTCCGTACAAGCCTTCAGGAGATCAGCCGCAAGCTATCAATGAACTGGCTCAACGCATTGAGAATGGCGAAAATGATGTCGTGCTCATGGGTGCAACCGGCACAGGAAAGACCGCAACTACGGCATGGCTTATCGAGAAGCTGCAACGCCCGACCCTTATCATTGACCCTAATAAGACGTTGGCGGCGCAATTGTGTGCCGAGTTCCGTGAATTGATGCCGGATAATGCCGTGAGCTATTTTGTGTCGTACTACGACTACTACCAGCCGGAAGCGTATATCCCTCAAACCGATACCTATATCGAAAAAGACTCCAATATCAATGATGACGTGGAACGTTTGAGGCATGCGGCAACGGCGAATCTGCTCACTCGTCGTGATTGCGTTGTGGTTGCAACGGTGTCATGCATCTATGGTTTGGGCACTCCAGAGGAATACGCGGGGCGTATGTTATTCCTGAAAGAGGGGCAGGAAATAGATCGCGACCGACTGTTACGCACCTTCGTTGACATGCAATACAAGCGCAATGACATCGCGTTCACCCGCGGAACGTTCCGAGTTCGTGGCGACACTGTGGAAATCATTCCAGTGTATGAAGAATTGGCTATTCGAATCGAATTCTTCGGTGATGAGATAGATCGCATCTCAACATTGCATCCTTTGACAGGCGATGTCATAGCCCATGAGGAATCGGTGCATATTTTCCCGGCTTCGCATTATGTCGCAGGACCGGAACGAATGGCCAAAGCCCTCACATCCATCCGAGAGGAAATGGACGAGCGAGTGGCTGCGCTGCGTAAACAAGGTAAGGAATTGGAAGCGCAGCGTCTTTCCATGCGAACCACATACGATCTGGAAATGCTCGAACAGGTCGGAACATGTTCCGGCGTGGAGAATTATTCGCGTCATTTTGATGGCAGAGAGCAGGGAACCCCACCACATACCTTGCTTGATTTCTTCCCTGACGATTTCCTGCTTGTCATCGATGAGTCCCATGTCACCGTTCCGCAAATCGGTGCGATGTACGAAGGCGATGCCAGCCGCAAACGCACATTGGTGGAGCACGGTTTCAGGCTTCCTTCTGCAATGGACAACCGACCTTTGAAATGGCCGGAATTCTTGGATCGTGTCGGACAAACGGTGTATCTTTCTGCGACTCCCGGCGATTATGAGATGGGGCTGTCTGATGGTGTGGTCGAGCAGATAATTCGACCGACAGGTCTTGTGGATCCAAGCATAGAGGTGCGTCCGGTTGAAGGGCAGGTCGATGATCTGCTGGCTGAGATCAAAGCACGTGTCGCTCGCAATGAACGTACCTTGGTGACGACCCTGACCAAGAAAATGGCCGAAGATCTCACAGATTATCTTCTTGAGCGTGGAATCAAGGTCGAATATCTGCATTCTGATGTGGACACCTTGCGACGAGTTGAATTGCTTCGTGAGCTTCGAGAAGGCGTAATAGACGTGATCGTCGGCATCAACCTTTTGCGAGAAGGCTTGGATTTGCCAGAGGTGTCTTTGGTGGCCATCCTTGATGCGGATAAGGAAGGCTTCTTGCGTTCGTATCGTTCGCTCATTCAGACAATAGGTCGAGCCGCGCGAAATGTTTCCGGCACGGTGCTCATGTATGCTGATGAGATCACGGATGCAATGCATAAGGCCATCGACGAAACCAACAGACGTCGCGATAAGCAGATCGCATACAACAAAGAACACGGCATCGATCCCAAGCCGCTTATCAAGAAGATCAGTGATGTGAACGATATGCTCGCCAAGGAGGATGTGGATACTCAGACCCTGCTCGAGGGCGGATATCGCAACGCGGGCAAGGCTGGGAATACGCATATGGGTGTGCCAGAACTTGACAAGGGCGCCGTTCATGAGGGACATGAGGCTCTGCTGCGTGCAGGACTTCCAGCCCAGGATTTGGCCAGCCTTATCAGACAGCTCAGCGAGCAGATGCACGTTGCGGCAGAGCAATTGCAATTCGAGCTTGCGGCACGGTTGCGTGATGAAATTCGTGATCTGAAAAAGGAATTGCGACAAATGACGGAGGCAAGCAAATAGCGCGATAATCCATTCAATGGATGGCAGTGGTGGTAGCCGGTTGGAAACCATGATGGATACGATTCGACTGGTCACCGCCACTTCGTATGCTGGAAGTCATGTCTGAAACCCCCGTTGCCTTTATGGTTGCCACTTTTGTGGTGCTTGCCCTGTTCTTTGTTGTTGATCTGTTTGTGATCGGCCGCAAGCCCCACGTGCCATCCAATGCGGAGTGCATGAGGCATATTGCCTTTTTTGTGGTGATGGCATTGATTTTCGGAGGGTTGATGTGGCTGTTTGCCGGTCCAAAGCCGGCAATCGAGTTCTATTCGGGTTGGCTTACCGAATATTCATTAAGCATCGATAATTTATTCGTATTCGTCATTATCATGTCGAATTTCGCAGTACCGAAGAATTTGCAAAAATATGTGCTCAGCGTTGGTATTGCGGTTGCCTTGGTTTTGCGTGGATTATTCATATTGCTTGGCGCCGCGATAGTTTCGCGGTTTACTTGGGTGTTCTTCCTCTTCGGAGCCTTCCTCATCGTCACTGCCATCAAATTGGTCAGCGGGGGAGAGGACGAAGACGAGGGATATCACGAAAACGGATTGATCAGAATACTGCGATCGATGGTACGCATCAGGAATGAGTACGACGGGAAGCACCTGCGCACCAAACACGAGGGTGTGTGGTACTGGACGCCCATGCTCATCGTATTTCTCACCATTGGTACCACCGATGTGATGTTTGCCTTTGACTCGATTCCGGCCATTTTCGGTCTGACCAAGGATCCATTCATCGTATTCACCTCCAATGTGTTCGCATTACTTGGATTGCAGCAGTTGTATTTCCTGCTAGGAGCGCTTTTGGACAAGCTGGTCTATCTGCCTGTCGGACTGTCCATAGTGTTGGGATTCATTGGCATCAAGCTCATTATCGAAGCTTTGCATGGCAATACTCTCCCGTTCCTGAACCAGGGCAGGCCGATTGAGGCGATTCCTGCCATTCCGACTTGGCTCTCCCTTGTTGTCATTGTGCTGGCCATAGGCGGTTCGGCGATAGCAAGCTTGGTGGCAATGAAGCATCAGGAAGTGGAACGGTAACGCATAGGGAATCCATGCGCAAAGCATAGAAGACAGTGCATTTTGCGAAACAGGTATGAATAAAGGTTAATGGCCGTTGGCACATAGGTGAAGTTCAGGGGCATCCAATCAGGCGTGTGTGGCACGATTCATTTATAAAACGTGGAAAACCGTCATTGTTAGCGCTCACAACACGCCGAGTGCATAGGATGACTTGGAGAAGTGAAGCAGGTAGACTTGTTCTTGGAAGTGGGTCGTTCGCGGCTCAATCAACAACAATCCAAGATAGGCAGGCATGTATGCGCAAAGCCAAAATCGTCGATACCATCGGTCCCGCTACCGAATCTTATGACAACCTCCTCAAGCTGGTCGAGGCAGGTATGGACGTGGCTCGTCTGAACCGCTCTCACGGCACCCCGGAAGATCACCTCAAGGTGTACAACAACGTACGTGAGGCTTCGAAGGCAACCGGTCGCAATGTCGCAGTGCTGGTTGATCTGCAAGGACCGAAGATCCGTTGCGGTTGGTTCAAGAAGAACGCTGATGGAGAGGACAAGGTCCAGCTGACCGCCGGTCAGGAATTCATTATCACCACTGACGACATCGAGGGTGATGAGCACATCACCTCCACCACCTTCAAGGGTCTTCCTGGCGATTGCCACCCTGGCGATCCCATTTTGATCGATGACGGTAAGGTGCGTCTCGAGGTCACCAAGGTCGAGGGCAACAACGTGCACACCAAGGTTGTCGTGGCAGGCCCCGTGTCCAGCCACAAGGGCATCAACCTTCCTGGCGTTGCAGTATCCCTTCCGGCATTGACCGAAAAGGATGAGGCCGATTTGCGTTGGGGCATCCAGACCGGTGCCGATATCATCGCAATGTCCTTCGTTCGTTTTGCCACCGATATCGATCGTGCACACGAAATCATGGATGAAGAGGGTCGTCGCATCCCGATCGTCGCCAAGATCGAAAAGCCGCAGGCTGTAGAGAACTTGGAAGAGATCGTCAAGGCATTTGACGGCATCATGGTCGCCCGTGGCGATATGGCTGTGGAAATGCCATTCGAAGAGGTTCCTCTGGTCACCAAGCGCTGCATCGAGCTGGCTCGTCAGTACGCAAGGCCGGTAATCGTGGCAACCGAGGTTCTCGGCTCCATGGTCAACTCCCCGGTTCCTTCCCGTGCAGAGGCATCTGACTGCGCCAATGCGGTTCTTGATGGTGCAGACGCCACGATGACCTCCAATGAAACCGCTGTGGGCAAGTATCCAACCGAAACGGTGAATACGATGAGCCGTATTTCCGGTTTCGCCACCGAGCACGGATACGACCGTATCCCTTCGCTCAAGGAACTGGATATGTCCAGCACCGGCGCCGTGTCTTCGGCTGCTGTTGATTTGGCAGACAAGCTCAATGCCAAGGCAATCGTTGCCTATACCCAGACCGGTAGCACCGTGCACCGCGTTTCCCGCGAACGTCCTATCGCTCCGATTTATGGTTTGACTGCCAATGAGCACACCTATCATTGGTTGGCTCTGAGCTGGGGCACTGAATCCTTCCTGCTTGAAGAGGATTACCATGACAAGAGCCGCAAGGATCTGATGATTTTCACCGATAAGGTGTTGCGTGAGCAGGGCAAGGTCGCCAATGGCGACAAGATCGTTATCTTGAGCTCCGCTCAGGGCGATCACCAGCCTGGTCGCACTGATTCCATCTATGTCCACACTGTTGGAGCCTGCGACTAATCGTCACAAGCCTACGCTGATAGCGCGTACGTAGCATAAGAGGTCTCTTGCATGGATTGGGTTCCGTGCAAGAGACCTCTCTGTATCTCATACCCTGATGGCGTTGTGGCATGATATCAGCCAAATAACCGGGTTGTGGGGGCTGTAGGGTTATAGGCCCAATATCCCGTAACTTAGGGTTATTGGCCAGAATGTGTGTCTGAAATCGCCTCTCATGCCTTGTGCTGCAAGGTCTGAGAGGTGTTTGAATGTGGCGGTGGGGACTTTCGAGGTCGGCCAGAATGTGTGTCCGGAACGGGACGTGGCGCGTTGCGGGGCAAGGCCTGGGAGCCGTTTGAATGTGGTTGTCTGAATGGTATGAGAACCCCACTTTGCCCGATGCC
>NZ_JGZU01000006.1 GCF_000741765.1 Bifidobacterium tsurumiense | reverse complement strand
AAAGTAGTACAACACGCTCTTGAGTTCTCAAACCACCACCACACACAAGAGCGAAACAACCGGACCCCGTCCGGCCACCCGCTCAGCGGCAGCAAGAGAACAACCTACACCACCACCCCCACCCAACACAACCCACCGGCGTGTCGCACACACGGGAACACCACCAAAAGCCAACAAACACACCGGCTAAGCAATGGTTATTCAATTAGTGTCTAACAATTTCCGTTTCTTGCTTAATTTCCTATTCATGTATATGGATTTCCAATTTCCATGATCTTCTGATTGTCCATTGAGTCGTTCGTCTGAACGACTCAATGGATTCACCCATTTCATTCAAATGCTATGCTGCGCGACCATATGTAATTGGTTCCTGTCGTATCCCCACGACATCAAACAATTGCGAAAAATACTGTTTTGCGTGGCGTATATTCTCCAAAGGGTTTCCTGATTTCGGTGCCCATATCTCTACTGTGTAGCTGCCGGAATATCCCAGTCTGACAAATACACGTAACAAGGATTCGAAGTCCACTGACCCCTCTCCCACTGCTAAATCACGGAACTTTCCAGGTGACGTGTTCGTTACTGGCAATGTATCTTTCAAATGAACAGCCACAATATCATCAATATTTCGTTCCAATTCTTCGCCAACCCTATTGCCCAACCAAGCGGATAGATTCCCGACATCCGGATAAGCCTGCAACCATGGGCTATGTATCTGTGTCTTGAGATAAGTCACCTTACTCAACGAATTGAGGAAAGGGTCATCCATCGTCTCTATCGAAAGCATCACCATTTTCTGCGCGGCCATTTGTACGCAATATTTAAGATTTTCTATAAATAGTTCGCGCGAAGACGGTGTCTTATCCTCGTAATATACGTCATATCCAGCCATTTGGATGTTTCTGATACCTAAATCAACGCAGAGATCAATAGCCTTCGACATCATTTCTAAGGAACGCTCACGTATTTTTGGATCCGAGGCTCCTAATGGAAAACGCCTATGCCCCGAAAGCATCAAAGTATTGATGCGACTCCCTGTTCTCCACATTGCGTGCCGAAACATTTCACGGTCATGCTCGCTCCAGTCAAGTCTTGCCAGACGCTCATCGCTTTCATCAACAGAAAATTCAAGGAAATTGAATCCCAATTCATGTACGAGATCGAACGTCCGTTCCCAATTCGTGACCGGAGGCAGTGCTTTCTCATATATTCCAAGTGCATTCACTGTCATATTTCAGCGCTCCAGAAAGTCTTGCATCGTGCGCAACAGGGTCCAAACTGAATTTAGTCCGGACATAACCGCTTCATATGCTGCATATTTACGGTCATATATAGCTGCGCTTTCAGTATTCGGCTCAAATCGATGGTTTACATTCGACATGTGTTGAAAAGCATCGTTGAAATCCTTATATGTTCCAGAACCCACAGCGGAACACATTGCGCCTCCCAAACCACCAAGTTCATCACCTGATACCGTTTCAACTGGTATTCCCCAAATATCGGCAAACATCTGCACCCATTGCTGAGAATTGCTTGCGCCACCTGAAATACGCACTGATTTCGGCTTATGCCCAAGGACCTTCAACAGTTGTTCCATATGTTGCCTGTGCGCAAACGCAACACCTTCGTATACGGAACGAATCAACTGATCACGTGTCGTTGAACTTCTCACCCCGATGAAGCATCCTTCGGCATCAATCTTGGCATTGCTTCCATATAGGAACGGGTAGAACAATACATCTGTGAACCTCGCATCGCTGTCAGCAAGCATTCCTTCAAGTTCACCGTAATCAATTTTCTTTCCTGATTCTCCAAGAACCATACGCAATATGTAATCTAAATTACCAGCAGAAGTTGGGCTGGAAGCTTCAACTAATGCGCTTCCATCAGGGAAAATGGAATTCATGCATCCAACTTCTTGCGGTGCTGGAATAGTACTCGGAAATACATTGATATTCCATGTGCCTGCGGTAACAGAAAACGACTTATCATCGAGCACCCCAGTTGCAACAGCACATGCGTCAATATCAAACATCCCTGCGTATACAGGTGTTCCTGCTGCAAGACCAGTATGTGCGGATGCTTCCGCTGTGATTGTGCCACATTGATCAGTTGCATCCACTAGTTGAGGCATGGCTTGCGCCATTTCCTCAATGCCAAAGAATTTGAACAGTCGATCGTCGTAGCTCCCTGTTTGCAAGTTCACAAGGTTATTCCCTGAAGCATCTCCCCGCTCTTCAAGAATTCTTCCTGTCAAGCAATACCGAATAAAATCCTTGTTAGAAAGGACGTATCCTATTCGTTTGTATTGCTCCGGTTCGTTTTCCTTAAGCCATTTCAACAATACCGGGAACTGCATCGCCATGACGTGTTGATGAGAAATAGGATATATATCTGACACATGTGACTCGTAGCGCTCAACTAAATCGGCTGCACGCGAATCAGACGATAAAATACCATTCATAAATGGTTTGCCATAGACATCAAGCGTTATAGACCCTTTCCATGACCAACAGGAGCTATGCCGTCAATATCGCTGCCTGTGAGATGAGCTTTCTCCAATGATGCCCTGATTGCATAGCCGATATCGTTCCACATCTGATTGAGATCAATTTCGCGGAAACCTGGCTTACGTTCAATTGCACCTGTAGGGAATGATGACACTGCTAATTGGTTACCTCGTTCATCATTGATAACAACCTTTGTATTTGTTCCGCCATTGTCGATGGTAAGAAAATGCTTTGTCATGAGATCCCCGAAAATCATGTTGATAAGTTGTCCAATTTTGACAGTCAACCAGCCAATCCAGCTGCTCACTGCGCCTGTCATATTTGCAATACCGGTAAAGTCACTTGGAAGATCGATATTGCTTTGAACGGCGGCTTGCGTAACAAATGGTGCAATATCAGAACCGACATAAAGTATCACTATGACGGACAAGGTACCTACTATCAACATCTTGAACATATTGCGGCGCACAAATGGCGTCACCAATGCCAGCAAAAATACGGTTGATGCCAAATCCGCGAAAGGAAGCATCTTATTCCCTGGCAGAATCAATGCAAGCAAAATGGTGATTGGGATAAGGAGCAAAGCAGTAGCCAATACCGAAGAGTCCCCGATAAGCAATGCAGTATCCATGCCGATAAAGAACTGACGGTTGGGGAACCAAACTTTTAGCTGCTTTTCAGCGGCATCACGTACCGATATCAGACCCTCAATCAATACGTCAATCATCTTAGGCAGGAGCACCATAGCCGCGGCAATATTGATTGCTAATGTAACTGCCTTGTCCGGACTGTATCCCGCCAGTACTCCAATCAATAAACCCAAGATAAATCCAAGGACAACAGGTTCCCCGAAGGCTCCAAAACGTTTACGAATAGTTTCTGCATTGATGTTGATCTTATTGAGACCCGGAATACGATCAATAATCCAATTCACAGCGATTGCTAGCGGGGACCATGCCAATCCTGCCATGTGAGGGAATGAAATTCCTTCAAGATTGTATTCCTTCTGGATATACGGCGCTGTCCAGTCAGCCACCTTCAGAACAATAGCGAATAGTACCCAAGTGAAAATTACTGAAACCCAGAAATTTCCTGTAACCGCATACATTACTGCTCCAGTTTGCAAGAAAATCCAGTAGTTGAAAATATCAACATCGATTGTTTTGGTGAATTTTAATACGATCATTACAGCGTTAATGATCAAAAAACCGATTACAGCTGCGACCATTATCGGGGTGCCCCAACCAATAGTGGAGGCCGTTGGCCAACCAACATCGACAACAGTCAGATTTAAGCCAAGACGTTCAACCATTGCCTTTGATGCAGGACCAAGATTATCAAGCAGAAGGCTGATAACCATGTTAACGCCCACGAAACCGACACCGACTGTCATTCCAGCTTTGAAGGCTTTTCCAATACCCATACGGAAGATAATTCCAACAACGAAGAAAATGATTGGCATCATCACTGATGCGCCTAAACCGACAATTGTATTTATGACATCCATGTGCATTCCTTTCTCGGACTTGACCGGTCATCATTGCACCGGTCACATGCACCGAGTTTGTGCATTCATATCTGCAGTGACATGGATAACCATAACGCTGTTGTTCATCACACAGAATGAGCAATATGAACATATGCTTATTAACATTTGAACACATAAGATCGATGTTAGAAATGTATTATTCTTCATGTGTCATTTTTTCAATTATTACAAGGCATCTTCGGCAATGAACATATGTTCAAGCAATAATGTAATTCCAAATTTGAACATATGTTCAATTACAACATCTCAAAATGTCATTTTGCATCATTGCTGACATATACTTTAGCCATGAATGCAAAACTCTCAATGGCGACAAAGGAGTCCCGAGAACATATTGAACTTATGCTCAAAGTTGCTCGGTTGTATTATGAGCACAACTCAACGCAAAGTGAAATTGCAAAAGAAATAGGGTTCTCTCGGCCAACCGTATCTCGTTTATTACAGGAATCACGTGAACGGGGAATTGTCGTTGTTAAAATTCAACATCCATTGGAACGTTTGATGGAACTCGAAGATGCCTTGATAAACAGATTTGGGTTGAAATGTGCCCGTGTTGCCCAAGTCCAAGAGACCCAAGATCCATCCGTTGTTGTGCCTAAATATGCGGCATCTCTACTCATTGAGCGCTCTACGCCTGAATCTCTCATCACGGTTTCAAATGGTCGTGCAGTCTCAGCAACTGTACGGGAAGTTCCCATCCATGACTGGCCAAAGTGCAATATCACACAGATGGTTGGCGCGCTTTCACCTTCAAACCCAATGATGGATTCTCCTGATATTTGTCGCATACTGGCAGCACGTTTGGGTGGTGCTGTAACAGCTTTACATGTTCCAATGATTCTTTCTTCAGTTGAAGTAGCTCGAGTTATGCGAAACGAACCTCAAATTCATGCTGCACTGGCACTCGGTGGTGGCGCTGATATTGCACTCGAAGGTGTTGGTGCAGTGGACGAACGGTTCCCCATACCGGTATTCGACTCGTACGTTAGTTCAAGAATGCTGCGTGTTCTTATCGCACAAGGTGCAGTAGCGACAGTATGCGGACATTTTATCGATGCAGAGGGTAAACCCGTCGACAGTGAACTATCTGATCGAACGATTTCTGTTGATCTTGAAAGATTACGACATATACCCTTAGTGATTGGTGTTGCTTGGGGATCAGAAAAGGTATCTGCTATACGTGCTTGCCTGAAAGGCGGCTATCTTTCAGCCTTGGTTACCGATCAATCTACAGCGGAAATGTTATTAGAAAATAGCTGAATCGGTTCTTATTGTTGAACCTAATAGTATGCAAGCATAGAAGCGGGAGCTTTGTGATTTCGCAGGTATCGCTATATGTCGATACAGCTAATCACTCTTGAACAAAGAACACTTGCACGCGATTATATTGATGATGGTATAGCTATTATTTTCAGGTTCTGTGCTGTGACCACAGCCAAGTCTGCCATGCTTTGCTTTACGACTGTCTATATGGATAGAAAGATGTAACCAGTCCTTCCTTGAACCGAAGCTTGTCACAAGCATTCAACCCACTCAGTACTCGGCATCCGTATTCAGATATTTAAACAAGCGTTCAGCAAAGATCTCTGCTCAACGCATATTCCAGGCAAAACAGATCTCCTACTCTAGTGAAACAACACTCTTATGGCGTCTGAGTATTCACTAATGGATGAGTACCCAGACGCCATAAATATTATTTAAATTTGCCTCTGGCTGTTCTCAATAAGCCTTCTCACACCCACTCAGAGCCTGGAGTGGCTTTCTGTTCCGGGACTAGAAGCTTCATGATTCGGTCCATGTCCTCAGGTGAAGAGAAGACAATCTCGATGCGGCCATGCTTGGGGGTGCCTTTTATCGATACTTTGGTATCGAATCGATTTTCGAGGTGTTGTTGCAAAGGTGAACCGGCCCAAGGATCATTGCGCTTGACGCGCTGCTTCTTTGGCTGGTCCCCTTCCAGGGCCTTCATGGAGACGATTTCTTCGGTGCTGCGCACTGACAAGCCTTCTGCAATGATACGATTAGCGAGTTTGTTCATTTCGTCTTCTGATACCAATCCAAGCAATGCGCGCGCATGGCCGGCAGACAACACCCCTGCCGCCACTTTCTTCTGAACTGCAATAGGCAGATTCATCAGTCGCAAAGTATTGGCAATTTGAGGGCGTGATTTAGAGATTGATTTCGACAGCTGCGCTTGAGTGAGACCAAATTCATCGATCATTTGTTGATAAGCCGCGGCCTCTTCGAGAGGATTCAATGCAA
The DNA here is from genome assembly GCF_000741765.1 of Bifidobacterium tsurumiense. Classification (GTDB taxonomy): domain Bacteria; phylum Actinomycetota; class Actinomycetes; order Actinomycetales; family Bifidobacteriaceae; genus Bifidobacterium; species Bifidobacterium tsurumiense. The sequence continues at coordinate 57,596 of NZ_JGZU01000006.1, read as the reverse complement.
CTCGATGCAGATTTTCCAACAACGCATCGCGCAACATATCGTCATCAGCCGTTGTCTTGACAATTGCAGGAATGGTCTCCATACCCGCCAATTGCGCAGCACGCCAACGCCGCTCACCCATGATTAACTCATAGGGAGTATCCTCGTGAGCAGTCTTGGCTGAATCAGCTTTTTTATCGCTGGACTTAACTGAATCACCGCTCTTATCGGCAACTATATCGTCCGCAACACTGCCCTCATGGGTACCGCTCTCAATAACACTGGTATCTGCCAAAGAGGGAGCTGCCGGAGCAGAATAATTCGGTCTTTTCCTGACAACAATTGGCTGAAGTACGCCTACTTCTTGTATAGATGCAGATAGTTCTTTAAGCTCATCGGCATCAAATATCGTTCGAGGCTGATGCAGATTAGGCCCGATATCCTTAACGGATAGTTCAGCGAGATAACCACCTTGTACCGGCTTCAACTCAATTTCTTCGGATTGTTTGTCCTCAGAACTTGATCGAGAATCCTGCTGAGCCTTCGTCGCAGCCTTTTGTATATCTTTATCGGCTTGTTGCGTCTGAACCAGCTTCTTCGCGTTTGAAGCCTGCTCTCCCACATTTGAGGCTTGCTCCATCCGGCGCTGCGCTTCTCCCTGAGCATCCATACGGCCATCACCAAAGAAGAAGTCACTTGGATGTGCAATTGCTTCAAATCCTGGAACGGATACACGCTTCTTCTTATGAGACTTAGATGTTTCACGTGAAACTTTTATATCCAGTTCCTGCTGCGAAGACTCAATAGATGCCTTTTCGCTCTTTTCGTCGGCATTCTTGCTCTTTCGTGCGTTCCGAGAAGTATTCGAGGCAGCATTATTTATTGTTTGCTTTGCTTGATTACTTGCCGCATCTAAGCCAGAAGTCTTCTGTATTTTTGCAGGAGCTATTTTAGTCTCCTGTTCCTTGGCCTTGCCATCCGCTTCTGCTTGGGGATCACCTGGCAGCGCTGGGAATAGAGCTCCTAATCCCTTACCCAAACGAGATTTTGTTGCCATATCAGTGTTCTCCTTGCTTGGCCTCGAGTGCTGCAAGCACTGACGGCGATTTTTGAGCTATTTCTAACGCTGCTTCACGATACGCAATGGCTCCCATGCCACGTGGATCATATGCTATGACGCTTTTCCCGAAGCTAGGCGCTTCAGATATTTTCACTGTCCTAGGAACAGTCGTATCAAGCACAATATTAGGGTAATGTTTTTTCACTTCTTCAAACACTTCACGGCTCAAAATAGTTCGCTTATCAAACATCGTGACCAACATCGTGGAGACAATCAAACCAGGATTGTAATGCTCTTGGACCAAACCGATAGTATTAATCAGCTGTCCAAGTCCTTCCAATGCATAGTATTCCGCCTGAATCGGGATTAACATCTCTGTCACCGCACACATGGCATTGATAACAAGCAGTCCCAAACTTGGAGGACAATCAATAATGACATAGTCATAATGCACCGGGCTGCTCTCCAAGAAATCGTCAACTGCTTGCTTGAGCAATGTCGTACGATTCTCCATATTCGCAACCTCAAGTTCAGCACCACTGAGATCAATGGAAGCTGGTACTACGTCAAGATTCTCGAAATCGGGACATTGTTGTTTGATTTCAGCAATGCTATTTCTGCCTTCCAACACGTCATATACCGACACCTCGCCTGGCGAATGCGCAGCACCTAAGGCGGTCGAAGCATTGCCTTGAGGATCCATATCGATGACCAAAACCTGTGATCCACCCAATGCAAGCGCAGCTGCAATATTTACTGTTGTGGTTGTTTTTCCAACTCCGCCCTTTTGATTAGCCACTGCAATACGACGTGTCCGAGCTGGTTTCGGCATTACAACATTTTCAAGTGCTCGATAACGTGAAGAGGCTTCCGCCATCTCCGCGCCCAGAGAATTGCCACTCCCTCCGAAAATTCGCTTAATCGTTTCGGAAGCTGACTCCATAATCATTCGACCCCTTTGGACGATTGCGCCAGTCGCACACTACGATCTAGCTTCTCAATTTCGGCGGTGATTGTTCCAGTTTTATCATCGCACTGGACATGCAAATGAGTTATACACAAAAATGTGGATAACTGTGTATAACTCCTTTGCAAGTGGTGGATAATCCGTTTTGTTGTGATCTTGAAACGCTTATTTTTCAATGCTTCGAGAATATCCACTTTCAGAGGGAATAAGTTGTGGATAACTTTTCTGAACTTCCAAAATTGTGTATAACTCTCAAATTTATGCACCAGTCTAGCGACGTTCAACAGTGACCACAAAAGTGGATTGGAGACCTGGACCAACCTCCGCCTCTGACACCTTTGCACCATATCCGTGATACTGACGAATTTGCTTCGAGGCCTTTTCTATCTCATTGGGAGCAGACTTACCCTTCAATGCAACAAGCTTTCCTCTGGTTTTCAACAAAGGCAATGTCCATCCTGCAAGCTTTGTCATCGGCGCAACCGCTCTACAAGTCACAGCGGCAAATGGATGATGTCGGCGATGTTTGATCTGTTCTATCATTTCATCAGAGCGACCACGAAATATAGTGACGTTGTTAAGTCCCATCTCTTCTGAACACTCAGCTAACCATTCGGTTCGCCGTTCCATAGGTTCTATGAGAGTAAATTCGCAATTGGGAAGACATGCCGCAGCAACGATACCAGGAAAACCGCCACCACTACCCACGTCTGCAATGGTCTTGAACTGTTCTTTCTCAACTGCTTCTCGAATAAATGGGACAATAGCTGCTGAATTCAAAATATGGCGTTCCCAAATGATATCAACATCTCGAGGTCCTATTATTCCTCGAGGCTCACCTTCCTTAGCAAGTTTCACGTGAAACAATTCAAGCTGAGGAAGGGCATCACCTAGCACTTCTTCCAATACTGGCGATCCTTCAAGAGCGTCCATATCCTTAGTTCCTTTCTAGCCTTGTACAACCTTACACTGTGTTTGTACGACAGACGCGGGAAACAGTAAGAGCATTGAAATTTAGTTACATAGATGATTAAGTATGATCCGTTTTCTGAGTTGCAATTACAGATTTATGGAAAACGGAAATATAGGATCTCCAATTTACTCGATAAAGCGTCAGTTGATCAGCTCTTATATTTTACTAATCTCTTTCGCAAGCTTCTGGTTCACTGCCTATGAATGGATACCAATGTTATCTAGATGCATTCCGAATTAGTTGAAATCTTTAGGAAGAACCTCAACGCTACACCATGGTCAGGCAGGGTTCCATTGCATGAACTATATAACACTACCAATACTAAATCAGAAGTAATTCCATACTGCATTCTTTACATTCACCATCCAAATATGATGGTTCGTATTTACCTACAAATATTTGTTGATGATTCGTATGTAATTATGCTTAGTTTTTAAGGATTACTCATTAATTTTTCTTGAGCATCACTGTCAAATACGTTCTGCAGTCAATGCCAACATCTCCCCTGCTCGAGTCCATTCATCTTTGCATCTGAAAGATTATCCAAATCTCATAAATCAAGATGTCGAATAGAACCAATGTATTAAGATACAGATACATGAGCTACGCCGAAAAGGTGGACAAGCGCACCGTTGTTTCACGTGAAACAACGGTCGGCGAATCAATATCGATTTTATTAAACAGATATTCAGATATATATCGAGTTGGGTGTGTAGAAGGCAATTCTGAAAATGGAGAGGACATGCTCGCTCTAGCTCTGACACAAGCACAAGCACAAGCACGGGCACAAGAATTTATTCATTCTACCGTCGATACGTCAACCTTGTTTCACGTGAAACACTCTCTATTCATATACTGACTCAACTCTTTTGAACATATAAATCATTGACTTGACATGCCTATGGAAATTCTTAAAACGACGACATTCCAATTTGGAATATAGTCTCCACAATAATTGTGTCCAAACTTAGCCATATGAAATTATGTTGGTAAGCATTATTGCAAGGCATATTCGCGGTTTCATAACACATAGCCATCTCTGGTGCCGAAATACCTTGTCAACAAACTTCATGAAATTAAATCAATGAGATTGCACCATGTCATTTAGACTCGAAGAAAAGAAGTGGTACAAAATACAACTGAAAACAAAGACGTTCGATTATGACAGTCGAAAATCTTCACTATGACGTACTGAAATTCTGTCTACCAGTGACATATTACCTTGTTCCAAATCGCTGAATTTTGGAATCGGCAGGTTTGAGTAGATAACAATAAGACATGGTCAAAACACTCAAATCGAATCTGACTTTGACATCAACGTAGGTCACATAAATCAATCACAATTCATTAACTCGTTTTAACATCACATTGCATTTCAGGGCGACGGAAAATTGAGTTCAATTCCATGTTTCACGTGAAACAATCAGAAAACGTATTGGATCAAACCGCAGGGAATTCATGCACATATGTCTTCTCGTACACAAAACATGAAATGTCATATGTCAAAATCCATATGCCCTACCCTATTCACGGTCAAAGTTCCAAATATACAAAACTGGTGTGCTGCTCATTTGCAACACACCAGTCAAATCTGAGAACAAATAATCAGTTATTCACCAATTCCGATGAAACGAGAGAAAGAGGTCAAGGATACAAATCTCAAACGTCTCAACGTGTTGGCAAATCGCCACATTATTCTTCGACTTCATCCTCATCAACAACATCGTCATCAACATTGGCACGCATATAAACGCTCACGTAACGATTAGGCTCTTCTCCGTGAGAACGAGATTTCAATCCCTCTTCGCGTACCAGATCATGAACAACCTTACGTTCAAAGGAATTCATCGGCTCAAGATTAACGACTTCACCGGTTTCACGAGCCTCGTCAATTGCATCAAGTGCGAGGTTGCGTAAATGCATGCGCTTACGCTTAAGGAATCCGTCTACATCCACAATCAAATGGGAACGATCACCGGTCTTCTGCTGAACAGCGAGTCTTGTCAGCTGTTGTAAAGCATCAACAACTTCCCCATCGCGACCAATCAGATGCTTAATATCAGAATCATCATCTGCAACGATTTGTACCATTGGGCGATTATTTCGAACACCCATCTCAATATCGCCTTCATAATCCACGATATCGAGCAGACCTTCCAAATAATCGGCAGCGATATCAGCCTCCTCATTGAGCTGATCAATCGTCTTTTCGTCGACCTGGGACATGTCACACTCCTTGATATAAACACCGTCTTCTCGACGGCATTTATGTATTCAATGCATAAATAATTTCACTGCGTTCATTCTATGGCTGAATCCATACGATGAACAAGTTCGGTATTCATTTATAGTTGCAAGTGTGGCGAATGTTCCACGTGAAACATTCGCCACATTGAAAACAACGCACTATTTCTTACGACGTTTTCTTACAGGTTGCTTACGCTGATATCCCTGAGTCGAACGCTCTTCGGCTTCTTTCTTTGCCTGAATAAGCTGCTCTTCTTCAAGAGAGATCTGGCCTTCACGAGCACGACGCTTATTTTCATTTTCATGATCACGAACGGCTTTTTCCTCAGCAGCAGGGGAACCTGGCGTTGGGAAAGTACGAATCTGCCAAATAGAACGCGCCAAATTGGCAACGTTATTGGTCAACCAATACACCAGCACTGCAAATGGGAAGCTCACACCGGAGAAGATGTACATCACAGGAAAGATCCAAGTCATCGCCTGCTGCATCTTGTACTGAGAACCTTCCATAGATTCGCGAGGAAGGTTCTTGCGCATGTTGTTGAACTGCATGTACCACATAGCGGCACACATCAAAAGCACGAAAATGCCTATAACGATCTTTCCTGCAGTATCAGCAGAAACGAAGTTAGTGGTTACTCCGACTCCGAATACTTCAGTCTTGGCGAATTCCTGTGCCGTCGCTTGATCGAAAGCTCCCAAAGGATCTCGCTTACCTTGTGCAATATAAGGTATAGCGGAGAGCACATAGAACATGCACATAAAGACAGGACCCTGGATCAGCATAGGTAAACACGATCCCATAGGATTCGCATTATTATCCTGATACAGTTTCATCATTTCACGGCTTTGCGCCTCTTTGCTCGCCTGATCAGTCTTACCTTTATATTTGTTCTGAATACGCTTGATCTTAGGCTGAAGTGCCTGCATTTTTCTCATCGAAAGCATCTGTCGAATAAAAATCGGCAGAATACATGCATGTACGACCAGCACTAGGAAGATGATCGAAAGCACCCACGAAAAGCCAATGGAGTCCATGCCAATGAAAACCAAGAACTTATGAAACAGCACCATGACCTGAGTCATGAGCCATTCAACCGGCGTCAGGAGCTTGTAGAGCCAGCCCCAGAATCCTCTATCCAACAGAAATTCGTTACTCATTCACACAGTCTCCTCTGTACGGGGTTCTAACGGTGTCAATCGAGGCTCTTCATGAGCACGCGACCAAGAAAATCGGTAAAAAACTGAATATCGTTGAGGTACGTCATCGATCCCTCCACGACTCCAAGGCCTGCATCGCAGTAATCTCAATATCGCCAGCACTCCGCCGCGGAATGCTCCGTATCTATCTATTGCCTCAGCTGCATAACGAGAACAAGTAGGATAATATCTACACCGTGCAGGAGTCTTCGAAGAGATTTCGCGCTGGTACCAGCGGATAGCACGCAGGAAACCTCGAGCAACCAATGAATGCGAGTTCACGAGATCAAATCCTTGCTCGCATCGTATTCAGCATGAATCTCATTACCTGCGGAATAGCTTTCCGAATCACTCACCAACTCACTACTCGCATCGGAGCGTTGAGCAACACGTTCATTGAACATCTCATTCCGAATATCGTTTGAGACGATTGCAGTCGGCTTCTCTGCGAAATTTCCGGAATTATCAACAACGTGAGCAGCAGAATTCTCGTTCACATGAGACGAATTCACTGCTTGAAACTGCTGTTTTGCACTGATTTTGCTAAACAGCGACTCTACTTGGTGATCCAATGCCTGGAAATCTGCACTGGCTGCACTAGGTTTCGCTCGCATTACCACATCACAATATCGTGGCAACGCATCCTCATATTCTCGAGCGAGTACACGAAATCGACGCTTCACGGTATTCCTCACCACGGCATTACCCACTGCTTTGGATACTGCCAACCCGATCCGTCGCTGAGCCCCTCGCATACGAGTATCCGCTTGGGGATTGTCATGCACAACAAAATGTACGACAATATCCCGATCAGATACACGTCTACGACGTTTGAGCACAGCGACGAAATCGCGATGGCTCTTTAGCCGCTCCACGTCTATGGCGCCGTAAATCAGGCGGAAAGGGACTTGCGACCCTTGCCACGACGACGGTTGATGATCGCACGTCCAGAACGAGTACGCATGCGAACGCGGAACCCGTGCTTCATGTGACGACGACGGTTGTTAGGCTGGAATGTCCTCTTCATAGTTAACGCTCCCGTTTTTTGCCATGCGAAAGCACGGCTCCTCATGAGTCAAGCTATACCAAAGTACTCTTACCCATACCCGAAGTCAAAAAAACATTGAATATTTGACATATTTACACAACTCATATATACATGGTGAAGCCGTAAACGTTGATATTCTGCCTGTTATCGGCATTTTAGTTATCCACAAATTACATGCGTGTTATTCACATTTGAGCTATTTCAACACGCGAGCCCGTGGATAACTTCGCATTTTGGGAGTAAGAATGTTCTACCGTAGAAACATTGAGCATAAGAATGACTAGTTGAATGCATGCTGATAATGCGGGAGGAAAGGAGCCCCTATGGCAAGTGAGCCGAATGATCCCGGTACGCAAGCTGCCTTGGTCTGGGCCGATACCCTCCGCATACTCAGAAGCAATAACTCATTGACCGCGAGAGACAAAGGTTGGTTTGAGGGAGTTAGTCCCGAGGCTATTTTTGGCACCACCATTGTGCTCTGTGTGACCAACCCCTCTGCGCAGCAGGCTTTGCAAGGTCAATTGAGCTCATTTTTGGCCGCGGCTTTGAAGATGACAACTGGGCAAGATATGTTCCCAGCGTTCAAGATCATCCCGCCTGCGGAACCTATGGTTTCAGACGAGACTGTTTCACAACAATCTCCGGTCACAGATACTCGTATAGATACCAATTCCAATCCGAATGATCTTCAGACAGGTTCGGATTTCAACGCTTTTGATAGTGCCCCAACCTCGATGCCTCAAAATCGAGATGAAAGGGCAGGTTCTGGCTCAGCGGAACGCCCTATTTCCAGTGCTTATTCTCAGGAAGTACCCGAGATTCAGTCAAATCGAACTTCGGGATATCAATCCGCACCTGAAAATAGTGCGTATCAGCCGTATCCAAATCAGAATGTAAATTCTGTAAATTCTGCAGAGCAATATCACGATTCGTATAGCGACTACCCGTATTCGGATAATTCATATCCCTCCGCAACTCATGAAACCCAACCCGGTTCACAACGCAATGCGGCTCCGAATTCATCAGGATCTGCGGATCAGCAATTCTCAGCCAATACATATAAGGCAGCTCTGGATCCGAAAACTCATCTGAATACGAATGCGACCTTCGATACCTTCGTTCCTGGAGATTCAAATCGTTTTGCAAGAACTGTCGCATTGGCCGTGGCAGAGGGTTCTGGTCGTGATTTCAATCCTTTGTGTATTTATGGCGGCTCCGGATTGGGCAAAACGCATTTGCTCAATGCCATCGGCAACTATGCACTTGTCAGAGATCATAATCTCAAAGTCCGGTACGTCACCAGCGAGGAATTCACAAATGAATTCATTGAAGCTTTGCAGACGCCGAACAAGAGTCAGGGTCTGATCGCAGATTTCAATCGTCGTTACCGTGAAGTTGACGTTCTTCTTATCGACGATATCCAGTTCCTTGGCGGCAAGGAATCCACGCTCGAGCAGTTCTTCCATACGTTTAATGCTTTGTATCAAGCCAATAAGCGTATCGTGATTGCATCTGACGTTGCACCGAAAAACTTGAAGGGCTTTGAAGCAAGGCTTATTTCTCGATTCGAATCCGGATTGACCGTTGACGTCAAGCCGCCGGATCTTGAGACTCGCATCGCTATTTTGCGCATGATGGCTTCGATGAATCACAGCAATATCCCTAATGATGTGCTGGATTTGATTGCCGAACGGTTCACTGAAAATATTCGTGAACTCGAAGGTGCATTGAACCGCGTCACCGCTATTGCTTCGCTGAGCAATCAGCCGGTAAGCCGTGCGCAGGCAGAGCAGACTTTGCAAGATTTCTTCTCCACGGATGTTGAAATCAAGCCAACGGACATTATCGGTCAGGTAGCCAAGTATTTCCATCTCACTTTTGATGACCTGGTTGGCCGTTCCAGGACGAAAAACGTTGCCATGGCTCGCCAGGTTTCCATGTATCTGGCTCGTGAAATGACTAGTATGAGCCTGGTCGATATCGGTGAAGTTTTTGGCGGACGCGATCACACCACGGTTATGCATGCCTATACCCGCATTAGCAATGAGATGCAGGAAAAGCAGGAGATCTATAACTACGTGATGGAACTAACTGTGCAGTTGAAGCAAAATCCAAGGCGTCAGGATTAATTGCATTTCTGTAGCTGAATCGGGAAGAGATATAGGTTTATTATTGCCTTGCCGATATTGGTATTGCCCTCATCGGCTATCTCGAGCACAGTTCTGGAATATCTCGATTGGGCATTCCTTGCTTTAACCCCACCCTTTAATATTTCTGCATATCGCCATTGCTGAATGCCGCCCAATCCGCATTCCTATTTGCCAAATAGATCGTGAATTAGGTCGCAACTTCGCATAAACTCCTACATAACTGCGATCATGAAGATAACTGCGACCACAAAGCCAATTTAAGTAATGCTTTAAAGTAATCTATAAAAGTCATTCGTACAAATGCCATTTGTACTCAAAGGGTGATGGCAACGCTTGAATCAAGCCTAGAATTCAGGAATCAAACTGTCCGTGAGAATGAAACAAACACGCCATCGAAGAAACCCTACAAGAGACAAACGCTCAATCCAAGCTCTTTGGTGATCAATATTGAGCCATACCTTCTATCTGATGTGCTCATACCCAAAATTGTCCAAAACGCTTTCTGAAATGAATCCAGCTATCCGAGAAATTAGAGAAATCAGAGCCATCCGTCTCATGGCTTTCTGAAGACGAAAAACGCCCATTTTTCGTTTCTGAGCGCGATTCTCCTGAGCGACACTCCGATATCATCAATCAGTTTGAAGAAAAGTTATCCACAGTGTTATTCACAAATGTGGGTAAAGCCTGCGAATAACTCGTGGATGACACACAATCTCAATGTGGACAACACGTGTATGACTCTTCACTTTTTGTGGAAAACATTTTTTCGACAACTCGCATGTGTATAACTCAAGCACTTACCCACATACTATGAGATAGTTATCCACATAAACAAAACCGTCCTGAGCTCAACCGCCCCAAACTCTGAGCTCTGTTATCCACACTATCCACAGGCTTTATTATGACGACTACTTACTCTTTTAATAGATAACCATCGCCGTAATAACACCTTCGACCACAACACAAACGAAGCACCGCAAACGTCCGGCTACAATAAACCATCAGATAACCACGCGAAATGAGGACATGATGAAAGTCGAAATTAATTCAGCCGCGCTGGCCGACGCCGTAGCCTGGACCACGCGCATTATCGGTGCACGCCCAGCAAACCCGATTCTTGCAGGAGTTCAGCTTGAAGCCATCGACGGCCAATTGCAACTTTCCGCATTCAACTATGAAATTTCCGCTCGTCATCACATCGAAGCAGGCATCGATGAATCCGGCAGTGTCCTGGTACTCGGAAAGCTTCTGGCAGATATCACGAAGTCACTCCCTGCTGAAAAAACGTATCTTTCCACCGATGATTCAACGCTGACGATCAAGTCTGGGAAATCCACTTTCACTATGCAACTCATGCCTCAAAGTGAATACCCTGATTTGCCAGTAATCCCAGCAAAACTAGGTCAAGTTGATGCGCCGACTTTCATGCAAGCCGTATCCCAAGCGGGAGTAGCCGTTTCTCGTGAAGAAAATCGTCCGGTACTTACCGGTGTGCGCATTCAATTTGAAGGCGACAAGGTCATTATGACCTCAACGGATCGATTCCGTCTGTCCCGTTCATCATTCACTTGGACTCCTCAGGATCCAAATATCAACACAGTGACATTGGTCCGCGGTTCATTGTTGCGCGATGTGGCTCGTTCTTTGGATGAACACCAGAATGTTGTTTTGGATTTTGATGCAGATAAGCCATCACTTTTGGGCTTTGAAAATGCCGGTCGTGTTTCGACTTCCCAGCTCATCGACGGTGAATTCCCTGCGGTTGATCGTCTTTTTGCTGATGAATACCCTATTCAGGCAGTGATCGATCGCCAGGTTCTTATCGGCGCAATCAAGCGCATGGCCTTGGTGGCCGAACGCAATGCTGCAATTCGCATGCAATTCTCCGGCCAGGAACTCACGCTTTCCGCAGGTGCTTCTGACGAGGCGCAAGCCAAGGAAATCCTTGATATTGATATGGATGGCGAAGACATTACTGTCGCTTTCAACCCGGCATATCTTATCGAAGGATTGAGCGCGATCACCGAGCCATTCGTGCGCATGAAGATGACAACTGCAGTAAAGCCGGTTGAATTCAATGGACAGCAGGAATCTGATTCCGATGAATCCATGGACTACCGGTATTTGTTGGTCCCGATGCGTTTGAGCTAATAGCTCTGACAGCGTGAGTTCCTTGCAGCTCCATTGCAAGAAACAACCGCAACCATCGATTATCCAATAATCAAATACTCAAACAAATCGAATCCAAAACGAATCGAAATCGCAACAATAAAGCCGGTGACTTATCTGGCACCAGTCACCGGCATGAACCAGAACGACTGACAAGGAGGATGCGTGTACATCTCACGCCTCGCACTTGACCAATATCGTTCCTGGAACCATTGCATATTGGATTTTCAACCCGGCGTCAACATCTTGCAAGGCGCAAACGGATTGGGAAAAACCAATATTGTCGAAGCAATCGAAGTGCTTTCTACGGGTTCAAGTCATCGCACTTCCAGCTCACTGCCCCTGATCCGACGAGGAAACGGCAAAGCCACTATTCGTGCAAATGTGGTATTTCCTGCGGAAAATATTGAAATTTCGCCACTCGATGCAACTACGGATGACATGCGCGATGCTGATTTCCACGACCACAGCCAAAACCAAGAAGCTGCCGTCCGTCCAGCACAATCCGTTTCACAGAACGATTTTGGCGATTTTTCGCCATCGGATGCCTCTGACGGCAGCAGAATCGCCACTTTTGAAGCGACAATCGCTGCACGAGGCGCCAACAGAGCCCGAATAAATGGCGGAAATTCGCTGTATTTACGTGATATTGTCGGCCAAATTCCAAGCATTTCATTCACTCCAGAGGATCAACGACTTATTTCAGGTGATCCTGCAACCAGGAGAACCCTGTTGAACCAAGCAGGAGCCCTGCTTATTCCTGGTTATGCCGAACGATTGCAACAGTGTGCGCGTATTGCCAAACAACGAGCTACTTTGCTAAAACAGCTTGGCCAACGCGAAGACGATATCGACGCAACATTGAGCGGACTGGAGATTTGGACAGGACAGTTCACACAAATAGCAGTCCAGATAACGCGTGATCGTGCGAAATTGGTTGAAAAACTGTCATCACCATTCACTCGAATTCTTGATGAGCTTGCTGGTTCTACACAAAATGTCAAACTTTCCTATGTTCCATCCATGGATGAAGTATTGGCATATGAAGATCCAATACCACACATAAGCCAACATTTTCAACGGTTGTATGCTGGTGAAGTCTCACGAGGACAAAATCTTATCGGTCCACATCGTGATGATTTGGCCTTGCGCATCGATGACATTCCGGTCAAAGAGTTCGCGTCGAATGGCGAAATGTGGACCATGGCATTGGCATTGAAGATGGCATTGCATGAAGTGGTCACGCAAATGCAGGGTTTGAAACCGTTAGTGATTCTTGATGATGTGTTCGCTCAGTTGGATGAGCATAGAAGACAGCAGATTCTTGAATTTGCGCGTCATCAAGATCAAGTGATTATTACGGTCGCGGCTGCCAGTGATATCCCTGATATCTCCAACATCGCAGATATCGACAAGCAACGCATTATCGATGTGTCAGCATTGGTTGAGCAAGATAATGATGACATGTCTGCCTTGGTAAGACAATTACAGGCCGAGGTAAAAACCAGGCGCGAAAGTGCGCAGTCACAAGCACAGTCAAGAGCGCAAGCATCCACAACAAGTGCAGCTGATTTTGATGGTACTGGCGTAACGGTCGCGGAAAATCATTCTGGCGTACCAGACGGTGCCAGCGAACCAAGCAATAGCAATGGCAATAATAAGTCCCAGCCAGAACGGCTTAATGAGAACGAAAAGTCAAGTTCTTCACAATTGACTATTGGACGGAATGACGCAAAAGAACACCTAGAAAGCGACGATGTAAATAAAGCTGTTACATCAGCGATAGGACCTCAGACAATTCAAGTAACAACAACTGTTTCAGCGAAGCAGGAGGGTGAGCGATTATGAAGCCTCCTGTCGGCGTGGTGCTTCACCTCGATGAACGCAAGCTCCCCGCTCAAGTATTCGATCGCATCGCTGCGCGAAGCGGATTGCTCAGGGACCGCAGGAAGAAGGCGATCGAGGCGTGGAACAATTTCGGCAAACCGGGACGTGACCCTGACCGCCTGGGTGGTGTGATGTCGATTATCGCCAAAAATGGCGCATGGACTCCGCATATGAAGGTCGCTCAGCTGCGCAATCATTGGGATCAGGTGGTGGGTGACGTGATCGCTCAACATTCGTACGTGGATAGCCTGTATGATGGAGTTTTGACAATTCGTGCCAAATCTCAGGTATGGGCGACACAGCTGACTTATATGGCCCCGCAGCTGACGTCCACCATTCAGGAGCGGTTGCAGGGCTTGGATATTCGCGAGGTGCGCATTACGGGTCCTCATTCGCACTCATTCAGGCGAAGTGCGATGGGTCGCAGACTGCGATAATGATGATTTCTCTCTCTTAGCCGCAAAGTCGCCGTAGACTAGTAGACTTACCTACATTGTGGTTAAAAGCCTAGAAGGCCCCATTACGTGCGTTCTAGAGTGTATTGCCAGTGTGGCAGCCCTTGGTCAACGAGGGAATGCAGGAAGGAATCTTTGTGGCAGACGCTGAAGATGATTCGTTGAACGAGACAACGGCAAACAACGAGCTCGCAGACGCGCAACTGGATGATTCGTTGTCTCCAGAACATTATGACGCCAGTGACTTACGAGTGCTTGAAGGCCTGGAGGCGGTTCGTATCCGTCCAGGCATGTACATCGGTTCCACTGGTCCGCGTGGTTTGCATCATTTGGTCTACGAGATCGTCGATAACTCGGTGGATGAGGCTCTGGCAGGTTATGCTTCGCATATTGAAGTGACCATTTTGCCAGACAACGGTATTCGCGTGGTCGATGACGGTCGAGGAATCCCTGTCGATGAAGTGCCTGGAGAAGGCGTTTCCGGCGTGGAAACAGTGATGACCAAGCTTCATGCAGGCGGCAAGTTCGGTGGCGGCGGCTATGCCGTTTCCGGCGGTCTGCACGGTGTGGGCATTTCCGTGGTGAATGCTTTGTCAACGCGCGTCGATATCGAGGTTCGCCGTCAGGACTTCCATTGGACGCAGACATATATGAACCAGCATCCCACCGCACCATTGGAGCAGGGTGCTCCAATGACTGAGGATGAATCCACTGGTACTTCAGTGACCTTCTGGCCGGATGCCAAGATTTTCGAGACGACCACCTTCGATTTTGAGACTCTTCGTTCTCGATTCCAGCAGATGGCCTTCCTGAACAAGGGATTGAAGATCACGCTGACCGATCTTCGCCAGTCTGATGTTCAGGACGAGGTCGCAGGTGATGGAGATAACGTGCTGGAAGAACTCCAGCAAACCGTTACCTACCAATATGAACACGGCATCAAGGATTATGTGGCTTATTTGGTGAAGGCGCGCAAATCCGTTCCTGTGGTGGAAGAGGTCATCGATTTCGAGGCCGAAGATCTCAATATCGGCATATCCGCAGAAGTGGCTATGCAATGGACCACAGCATATTCGGAATCTGTGCACACCTTCGCCAACACGATTTCCACCACCGAAGGCGGGACTCACGAAGAGGGCTTCCGCGCTGCGTTGACCTCATTGGTGAACCGCTATGCACGTGAGAAGAACATCCTGAAAGACAAGGATGAAAACCTTTCCGGTGACGATGTGCGTGAAGGTCTGACTGCTGTGGTTTCCGTCAAGCTGACGACGCCGCAGTTCGAAGGACAGACCAAGACCAAGCTGGGCAATTCGGAGGCCAAGACCTTCGTGCAGCGAGTGATGACCGACAAACTGGGAGATTGGTTTGACGCCCATCCTAGTGAGGCGAAGAACATCATTCAGAAGGCCATCGAAGCCTCCCGCGCTCGTATCGCTGCCAAGAAGGCTCGTGAGAACACCCGTCGCAAGTCGATTTTCGAAACCGCGGGCATGCCCGATAAGCTCAAGGACTGCCAGTCCAGCAATCCTGAGGAATGCGAGCTGTTCATCGTGGAGGGTGATTCTGCAGGCGGCTCGGCAATCCAGGGACGCAACCCGATTACGCAGGCAATCCTGCCTCTACGCGGAAAGATCCTGAATACAGAGCGTGCATCCATCGATCGCATGATGAAGTCGGATACCATCGAATCCTTGATTACCGCAGTCGGTGGCGGATATGGAGAGGATTTCGACCTTTCGAAGGTCCGGTATCACAAGGTCATCATCATGGCTGATGCTGATGTCGACGGCGCGCATATCGCCACATTGAATCTGACGCTCTTCTTCCGCTATATGCGTCCTATGATCACAGCCGGATATGTGTATGTCGCAATGCCTCCGCTGTATCGCCTCAAGTGGACCAAGGGCGCCCATGACTTCGTCTACACCGATGCCGAGCGAGATCGCGTGTTGGCTGAAGGCAAGGCATCCGGTCGCCAGTTGCCTAAGGGTGAAGGCATCCAGCGATACAAGGGTCTGGGCGAGATGAGCTATCAGGAATTGTGGGAAACCACCATGGATCCTGAACATCGCATCCTCAAGCAGATTCATATCGAAGATGCGGCGCAGGCTGATGAGACATTCTCCATGCTTATGGGCGATGAAGTGGAACCGCGTCGTCTGTTCATCCAGCGCAATGCACATGATGCTCGATT
This sequence comes from Bifidobacterium tsurumiense, assembly GCF_000741765.1. Classification (GTDB taxonomy): domain Bacteria; phylum Actinomycetota; class Actinomycetes; order Actinomycetales; family Bifidobacteriaceae; genus Bifidobacterium; species Bifidobacterium tsurumiense. The sequence continues at coordinate 41,264 of NZ_JGZU01000006.1, read as the reverse complement.
CATTGACGCATAAAGCCGGATAGCAAGTACTTACGCATAAAACAAATCCTGCCATCAGCGCATTCATTGCTTATCGACGTTCACCAGTTGAAGTCGAAGCAATGAGTGCTCGTGCTGAGCGACGGGGACGGCAAAAGACTTCGGTGAAATGGTGTGGCGGCTTAGGCCGTTGAAATACACAAAGGACATACAGTGGCAGACGAACAGAATAATGAAAATGGTTCGGAAGAGCAGCCCATGGGTGGTGCCGGCTCTCTTGAACCATTAAGCCCGCAGGAAAGCGATAACGCTGATTACGGTCTGATGAAGGGCGAACGCATTCGCCGCATGGATTTGCAGCAGGAAATGCGCGAATCCTACCTAGCATATGCGCTTTCGGTTATCGTTGAGCGCGCATTGCCTGATGTGCGCGACGGCATGAAGCCTGTGCATCGCCGAGTGGTGTACGCGATGTACGACGGCGGATATCGACCGGATCGAGGCTATAACAAGTGCTCACGTGTTGTGGGCGATGTGATGGGTAAGTACCATCCGCATGGCGATTCCGCTATTTACGACACTTTGGTGCGTATGGCCCAGTCCTGGTCCATGCGTTATCTGCTCGTTGATGGTCAGGGCAACTTCGGCTCCCCCGGTGATGATCCCGCAGCAGCAATGCGTTATACCGAATGCCGTATGGCTCCTCTGGCCATGGAAATGGTGCGCGATATAGACAAGGATACCGTCGATTTCGTCCCCAATTACGATGGCAAGACCCAGGAGCCAACGGTATTGCCGGCACGATTCCCCAATCTGTTGGTCAACGGTTCCTCCGGCATCGCTGTCGGTATGGCCACCAATATCCCGCCTCATAATATGCGCGAGGTCGCCGATGGTGTGCACTGGGCTTTGGATCACCCCGATGCCACTCGTGAAGAGCTTCTCGAGGCGCTGATTCAGCGCATCAAGGGACCTGACTTCCCTACCGGCGCAACTATTCTTGGGCATAAGGGCATCGAGCAGGCGTATCGCACAGGCCGCGGTCTGATCACGATGCGTGCTGTGGTGAATACCGAGGAAATCAAGGGCCGAATGTGCCTCGTGGTCACCGAACTTCCTTATCAGGTCAACCCCGACCGTTTGGCCGCATCCATTCGTGAAGCCGTTCGTGACGGCAAGATCCAGGGCATCGCCGATATGCGCGATGAGACCTCAGGACGCACCGGCCAGCGATTGGTTTTGGTGCTCAAGCGCGACGCCGTTCCTAAGGTTGTGCTGAACAATCTGTATAAGCATTCTCAGCTGCAGCAGACTTTCGGCGCAAATATGCTTGCCTTGGTCGATGGAGTACCGCGCACTCTGAGCTTGGATGCTTTCATTCGTCATTGGGTCAATCACCAGCTCGACGTTATTGAGCGTCGTACCCGTTATCTCAAGCGTGAGGCCGAGGAACGCGATCATATTCTGCAGGGCTATCTCAAGGCCTTGGACATGATCGATGAAGTCATCGCATTGATTCGTGCATCCAGGGATGTGGAAACCGCACGCAATGGCTTGATGGAGCTGTTGGATGTCGATGAAGTTCAGGCGGATGCCATTCTCGCCATGCAGTTGCGTCGTTTGGCTGCTCTGGAACGTCAGAAGATTCTTGACGAGCATGAAGAGCTTATGCGTCGTATCGCTGATTACAACGACATTCTCTCCAGCCCTGAGCGTCAGCGTCGTATTGTTGGCGATGAATTGGATGAGATCGTCACCAGGTACGGCGATGACCGCCGCACCAAGATCTTGCCATTCTCCGGTGAAATGAATGTCGAGGATCTGATTGCTGAAGAAAACGTAGTGGTCACTGTCACCCATTCCGGTTTCATCAAGCGCACCAAGGCAGATGAATACCGTGCACAGCATCGCGGTGGCAAGGGCATCAAGGGTGCCAAGTTGCGTGAAGATGATGTGGTCGATCACTTCTTCCTGACCTCGACGCATAATTGGCTGCTCTTCTTCACCAATAAGGGACGTGTCTACAGGCTTAAGGCCTATGAATTGCCCGAGGGTTCACGTGATTCCAAGGGACAGCATGTGGCAAATCTGCTGCAATTCGCACCGGATGAGTCCATTCAGACAGTGCTGTCCATTCAGGATTACGAGGTGGCCAAGTACTTGGTGCTGGCAACCCGCAGCGGCAAGGTCAAGAAGACTGCATTGTCTGAATACGATTCGCCTCGCCAGGGCGGATTGATAGCAGTGCGCCTCATGGCTGATGAATCCACTGGCGAGCCTGTGGATGAGCTGATTGGCGCCGCTTTGTGCAATGCCGAAGACGATATCATCTTGGTTTCCAAGAAAGGCATGAGCCTCAAATTCCGTGCCGATGACGAACAGCTTCGTCCAATGGGTCGCCAGACAGCGGGCGTTCAAGGCATGAAGTTCCGCGACGGTGACGAATTGCTTGCCATGGATGTGGTGCAGGACGATGTCGACAAGGATCTGCTTGTAGTGACTGATGAGGGCTTTGCAAAGCGCACTGCCATCGTAGAATATCGTCTGCAGGGACGTAATGGTTTCGGTGTAAAGGCCGTGCAATTGGCCGAAGGACGCGGTTCCTTGGTAGGTGCAGTTATCGTCACTGAAGAGGATCAGATCCTGGCCATTATGAAGTCCGGCAAGGTGATTCGTTCCAATGTGGATGAAGTCAAGCGCACCGGTCGAAATACGCAGGGCGTCACTTTGGCCAAGCCAGACAAGGGCGATGAGATCATCTCCATTGCACGCAACGAAGACACTGAGGATGCGGATACTGAGCAGGATGCCGAGACTTCGGAAAACCAGTCAGAATCCTCTCAGCAGGACGCCGTCACAGTGGGTGCGAATGATGATTCAAACGAGACCGAATCGTCTCAGAACACTGGTAATCTCGAAGCCTAAGGGCAATGGCCGTGGAATGAACGGCACCAAGGAGCATCAATGAACGAGAATCTTGATCATACCGAAGGCGACGAGCTGGAGGATACCTCCATCGATATGAATTCTGTGGCCAACGACGATGACGAGAGTGACGACATCATGAATGCGTCGGCGACAGAAGGGCAATCGGATTCCGCTGGTGATGCGGGCCATGCACCGCGTGTGGCACGCTCTGCTACCGGTCATGCCATTCCGCAGGCTCAAACCGGCGTTGCTGGTGGCATTCGCGCGAATACCAATCGTCATCACACTCCCCGTGCACGCCGCATGAACCTTTCATTGACTCGCTTCGATGCGTGGTCCGTGGCCAAGGTTTCGTTCCTGCTCGGTGTCGCCGGTGGCATCATTCAGATCGTTGCCGCTGGTTTGGTTTGGGGTCTGTTGAATGCAGTCGGTGTCTTCGATCAGGTAACTCAGATCGTTTCTTCCACCGGTTTGGATGCAAGCGGTTTCAACCTCGCTGACGTGTTCTCGCTGAGCACTGTGCTGAGTGCCGTTACGATCTTCTCCATAATCGAAGTGGTGCTGATCACGGTGCTGATCACGATCGCCGCATTGCTGTACAACGTGGTGAGCTCGTTGGTGGGTGGCGTTCATGTCACTTTGGGCGACGACTGACAGATTTCAATCTCACGATTAATTAGTCCGCATGGTTGGCGATAGAGATGTCTCTTCGCTGACCATGCGGCTTTATATTCGGCTTCCACATATGCCAGGAGTATTGGAATCCAGAGTTTATAAAGTCTGATTTCGTGGCATGGTGCGAGTAGATCGCTTATTCCCCAGTTCTACCTCAATCGGTACAGTAACAATGTGGTTTCATATTTGGGGTATTTCAGCTGGTCATTCATGTTGGCTCTTATCGCATGGCCCATATTCTCAGCGATATTGACATTGCCTATTTTGGCGCTGATGTATCACCGATATCACCGCGTGCGCATGCTCGCAGCTCTGGGCGCCTATGTTTCTGTGCTGTACATGTTGGGCTTGGTCGCTTTCACCATGTATCCAATGCCGGATGATCCTCAGATGTATTGCGCCACACACCATTTGAGGCCGCAGATCAATGTGTTCCGATTCATCAGCGATCTGCAAATGGGTGGACTGTATGGACTGCTCCAATTATTGATGAATATTGCGCTATTTGTTCCCTTTGGGTTTATGGTGACCCGTTGGTGGCGCTGGCGTTGGTGGGCAGTAATTCCTGCCGGATTCCTAGTCTCGATGACGATTGAATTCACACAGCTCACCGGATTCTGGGGCATATATCCATGTGCATATCGTCAATTCGATGTGAATGACATGATGACCAATACCATTGGAACGATTATTGGATATGGCATTGCACAAGCATTCACTGCCCTTGTGCCGGTCCAAGAAGTGGATGAAGACCATATCAATACCCACCCTGGATTGGTTCATCGCGCGGTAAGCTATGCCATTGATTGGCTTTTGATGCTGCTGGCATCCTATCCACCGGCTCTTACCATTATTCTGCTTTTCTATCGCTGGGCTCGCCCTTTGCCGGATGGAAGCTTTGCATTTTTGGGATTGACCTGGCGGATCGGCGCACTGGACCACGTCATGCCGGTGTTCTTCGCAATGGCATTTGCAATTATGCAGGTATGGATTCCCATTACGCATCGAGGCCAGACCTTAGGTGGCATGTTCACCCATATGACTTTGGAAACAGTGCCTCGCACAGGTTGGCGAAGAACTGTGTTCTATGTGATACGAACGGCATTGCTCTTCGCCATGATCTTTGCCAATGAGATTCGGGTGCCAAGTCTGAGCTATATCGGCTTGATTTTGGTGGTGTTCTGGTTCGTTGTGCGCAAACGGATGCCATGGGATTTGGTTCCAGCGCAAGAAATCGGAGTGTCAACGGTTGAGGAACCGAGAGTTGAAGGATTGCCGGTTGAAGGGTCGATGAATCAAGAATTGACGGTTGAAAAGGCAACGAATGAAGATTTGCCAGCTAATACCAGCAGTGGCTCTATTGGGTCTGTTGCACACAATGCCGTAGAGGGCTCTTCACAAAAGAATTCGGTTCCGACCAATTACCCTGAAAACCAATGAATTGATGGCATAAATACGAACTATTCGTAACTCGGAATATCTATCCTATTCATTATTTGCGAGGACCACATATTCACGCGAATAATGCGTATGATGCAATCGGAACCTCATCCCTCAATAGGATGTTTGCGCTTTGGTAGGCGTATTTCGCTCAGGAGTATGGAAATGAATATCAGTGCAAATCCGATGACAACAGCAGTGGTGAGCTTCTCCCCCGTTGCAAACATAGAAAATACCACGCCAAACACGCTTTCCAGGCACAGTATAAGCGAACCCTGACTGGCAGGGACTACGGCAAAAGCCAGATTTTGAAATACCTGGCTATCAATGTGGAGACCACCACGAGATAGCCGATGGACAAACACAATATCGCTCGACTGAACCAGGAGGCCTGCGGAGTTGGGGAGAATAGCAATCCGCCAATAATAAACATCACATCTGATATGGCGAATTCATAAAAGGTCAGGGTCAGGGCATCGAATTTCTTTGCCAAAATGCCGGTAAGGGCAATATTGACGCCGAATAGCGCTCCCCCGCCGAAGGAAACCAAATCACCGAAGGTAAAGAGTGAGCCTGAGGTCGATCCGGACATGGAGACGAATGCCACTCCAATGAGACATAATCCGGCGGCAATCAGATTAATACGCGTGGGGCGACGATGCGCGAAAGCCCACATGAGAAAAGGGACCAGCACGCAATATGTCGCCGTGAGAAAGGCATTGCGGCCGGGAGCTGTCATGTGCAGGCCGGTCATTTGCACCATGAATGCTGCCCAATAGGTGACCGCGAGTATCAGGCCCGGAATGAAGATTATGGATAGTGGTGTTCTCAGGATGCGCTTCCAAGCAATTATGCCAATCACCACAGTGCCAAAGATGAGGCGAATTGCCATCATCCATTGCAAAGGGACGACTTCAAGGACCCTATGGGCATATGAATATCCGCATCCCCAACCTGCTGCTGTGATTAAGAGCATCAAACGGCCTGTCCATGTAGGAATGCGTGAGGGGTTGGTCGTGCCCACATTGTTATCATTGGCCGCTTTGTGTTGCGGTTCTATTGAAATGGCCGATCCGAGGCTTGTTCCTGTTGATGTGACATTCGCTACGTCCACGATATTCTCCTGCACGGTTAGAGAGTCTACGCTGAAGAAGGCCTGAGGAATATGGTGTCGTGTCGTAGTTGAGTGATGCTGTGCAGGAGGAAAATCCTGTGAAATTGCTGTTATCCATCGGAAGTAAATGCCAGTTGCAACACATTGAATTTCCGGCAATATAACGAGACGATTTCTCAATCGAAGGCGTTGAGGGGAAAGTTCCCGTAAAATTCATCCAAAAAGCTGCATGAATGTGATTCACAACACAGCGCACCCCTACTCTTTACTTGAATTTGGACAAACCCGACTGATATTATTAGAGGTGGATCCTAAGCACTGTAGTGGAGGAATCATGGGTAAAGGGAAGAATAAAAAATCGTTACTGCATGTGGCAGCAGCGGCAGTAGTGTCCTTGGCGATGCTACTTACCGTTCCTGCGGCCACGGCAGAGAATACGGATGTGACACCGACAGCAGAAGCAAGCACGGTGCTCACACCAGACTCAACGACGAATAGCGATGCGAGCGGGGATAGTGCATCTGGTTCAGAAGACGTAGCGACGAATGATACGCCTTCTGCTGATACCAGTGACGTCGCAAGCATTGCTGATCAGTCGTCTGCAAACGATACGTCTGCGGATACTACTGGCGTAGAAGGAGGCACTGCAGCTGCACCAGTTGCAAGTCTTGCAAATACGACTGGTGACACCAGTGATGGCACAGGCGATGCAAATGCTAACGCAGTTGACCCCTCGACTTTGACCGAGATTTGAGTGAACTCAGCTGGCAGTGATGACAACGATGGTTCCTCTGCGGACAATGCTTTTGCCACAATGGCGAGGGCTTTGGAAGTGCAGAAGGCCAATACCAATATCACCACAATCAATCTCTCCGGTGATTTTGCATCGTGGACTGCTGTGACCATTCCTTCCGGCGTAACGCTGAAGGTCGTTGCTGACACCACGATTGCAGGTACAACTGGAACTGCCATCACTCTGGCGTCCGGCTCCACGATGACCGCAGGCACCAATACCGTTACAATTTCCGGTGTAGCAACAGGCATTAACGTTGCCAAAGACGCTACTCTGACTGATGGTCACTATGTATTGAATGCCACGACCGACGGTATTGCCTTGAACGGTGCTATCAAGGGTTCCTCTGGACGCGATCTGTTGACGATTGAGTCAAATGGTACTCATGGCGCTGCTATCTTCAACGCAAATACCACGATTACCAATGCTACGGTCAATGTCAATGCAAGCGGTGCAAATGAGGCCTATAACCTTCCAGCGCTGACAAATGCTTCGCTGACTACGAAGAAGGTTTGGTATTCGCTCTACTCCGTGGTGCTGGACAATGCAGATTGGTACGCATATGCTGCACCTGGTTATAGGCAAGCGATGACGCTGTATAGCACGGTCAAACTCTCCAACGGCTCCTCCCTTACCGCAGATGGTTCAAGAATTTCTGTGGGTGAGGCGAATATTTCTGTGACTGGTGGCTCAAAGGTAGCCATTAAGAACAGCACTCTAGGCGGACTCAATATCAACTCCAACAAGACTGTTGCCAGCTTTGTTGACTCCACTCTTGAAACTACGGGAATGAAATACACTCCTTCCTTTGGTGCTCAAGCCGGCTTGCTTACCTTCAGCGGAAACTCTGTGGTCAACACTGACGCTAAAGACAAGACTGCAGATAATGGTGGTAATTATGTGGTCTTGGGCGGCTCCTATCTGCTGGCCTTCGATCCAACATATAATCCAGACACTACCGTTCCAACCAACGGCTCAGAGAATGGCAGTGAAAGGCTTTCGCTCTTCACTCTTGCCGATACCTCGGTGAACGTGCTCAACCCGATCAACAAGAACGGTCAGACGTATGAGTATCAGGTGGCGAATGCATCGGCTGATGGCCTCAAGCATGTGTTCACACCTGCAGCCAAGGTCACTTTCAAGCTGAATAACAGCAACGCTAAGTTTGCGGATGATACGACGGCTGACAAGGTCCAGTCCACGATTCGTGGTTATAAGTTGGATTTTGTTACGGGAACTTCAGACGTTGGTACGCCTGTCGATTCCACAGGTATTAAGTTCTTGGGTTGGTATTACAAGGATGATTCCGGCACCGAACATGCCTTTAGCTTCAGCGACACAGTATTTAATGCTGACACTGAAGTGTATGCGAAGTGGGATTCCAAGACTGTCATCTATCACAATGGTGCGGGCACTGACTATATCCAAAGCATCCCGGCATCGGAAGATAGCACGGCAGCACTCACGTACGAAGATGTCATCAAAGCAAACGAGGACTTCGCTCGTCCAGGAAAAGTTTTCAGCAAGTGGACAACCGCAGCAGATCCAACGAGTGATGAAATCAGCAGTGGCTCTACACTCACCTTCAATGAGGGTGTCACACAAATTGACGTGTATGCTCAGTACACAGACAATGTGTACATGGTTGGCTTCTCTGCCAATGGCGGTACCTTCGCTGATTCCAGCATCTTCAAGCAGAATCCTGATATCTTCACGATAACGACTGATCCCGTGCTTGGAGGCGAAATTGCCTATGTAACCGCTGGTGCTACATACAATCAGAAGCTCAGCGAAATTCTGGGCGATTTTGCTCGCGGGCAGATTACGCCAAAGGCTGCAGCTGCCACGAAGACGGGATCTGTGCTTGCAAATGATACGTACTGGTCTGATTCCCCTGTAGCAGGTGGAAACGGTATCAGGTTTGACGATTACTCTATATGGATTTTCAACTATCCGGGTGAAGATCCAAGCTTTACAGCAGATACCACCTATTATCTGTCTTGGAAAGATGATCCGTCTGTGACCACATTCCCCTATGAAGGAAACATTGATTCCGATATGTGGGGTTCTTCCGATCGTGGCCAGGATACCAGCACTTCGGCTCTGCGAGTCGATACCACTGATGGTGGAACCTTCTCCTTGACTGGAGCGGTTGATGTTTCAGCTATCAAGCAGCAGATGGATGCCATCCAGGGACAGTTCGGTGGTGCTGATCCGGAAGACATCAAGCTTACGGGCACCACTTCCACATTCACTGCAACAATGACTCTGCCGGATGGCGTGAATGCTCCATCTTCTTTGGATGCCTCTCAGGTAGTCGCAACAGGTTTGGGTGATTTGTTTGAAGTGAAGACCGCTGAGATCTCCGGAAAGACCATTACGGTCACACTTGGACTCAAGCAGGCGTACAGTAATTACTCCGAATTGAAGACAGCTGTGTTTGCAACTGGTTCTCAGCCGCAGGTGGCATTCCGTGCCGCAAGTGAGGTGACTAACCCGATTGAGGATTCCATCACTCTCACGGTTCCAGGCTTCAGCCTTGACTCGAATAAGGTGGATAATGGTGATGAGCTCACCGTTACCGGCACTGTCAAGGGAACCTTCAATTCCGTTGCAAGTACTGATGCCAAGGCGATTCGTTTCAATCTCACCTGGAATGGCAAGCAGATTGCTGGCGGCAAGGATTTCCGCGCCGCTGATGACAATGTCATCCAGCAGACCATTCTTGTGGTGAAGCCAATGGAATCTAACCTGCCTTCAGATATGCTTGTCTACGTACAGCCGACTGATGCGAACGAAGACCAGCAGAAGCAGTCCGGTATCGATACGACGGCAACTTCTCCTGCAGGTGTATATCAAGGTTCCAAGATCAACTTGACCGGAACTATTGATGCGGCCAGCGTCAAGAAGCAGATGGAATACATCGAGGCACAGTTCGGCAATCCAACTGACCAAGAAGGCATCAAGCTTACAGACCTTTCTTCGGAGTTCACTGCGAAGTTCACTGTGCCTGCAGGCTTGACTCTGCCGGCGGATTTGTCTGCAGATACAGTGATTCCAGAAGGATTCGCTGAGACCTTTGCAGTATCCGATGTTGAAGCATCTGCAGACGGCAAGACCGTTACAGTGACCTTCTCGCTGAAGGATGGTATTGAGAACTACGCACAGCTAAAGACGGCAGTCAATGCTCTGGATGACACCATGAAGCTCACGGTTCCCAATATCACGGTGGACGAAGACGTGAAGGACGGCCAGACACTCACTATTGCCGGCGAGGTCTCCGGGGACTTCAATGCCATTGCCACCAACGCTAACGGCACCGAAAAGGACTTCGCCTTTGTATGGAACGGATACCAGACAGATGCAGGCAAGGATAAGGGTGCGGCAGATGGAGTAATCCAACTGACGCTCGTTACCCCTAGCGCTGTTGAGCTGGATCTGCCCTCCGATATGTTGTCCGGTTCTGATACTGAGGCAACGGCAGCATACCCAGTGCTTGCTGGTTCAACCTTGCCATTGACCGGTGCTGTGCGTATTGACGGCATCAAGGATCAGATGAAGCTCATCGAGAATCAGTTCGGTAATCCTGATGGCAACACGATCTCTGTGGATGTCAAGCAATTTGGATTCACTGCATCGATGACCCTGCCTGATCAGATGTCCTTCCCTGAGGGACTTGACATCTCTAAGGTCACTTTCGATGGTGCTGCGGATACTTTTGAGGTAACCAAGGTCACTGTGGAAGGTCAGAAGGTTGTTATCGACTTTGGTTTGAAGAATCAGAGCAATATTAAGACCTATAAGCAGCTGAAGGATGCGGTGGATGCAGCGGGTGTCGAAAATGGCACTTGGTTGAAACTCACCATTCCTGATGTCAAGGTCGCAGATGATGATCCTGTGAACACGAACTTTACCAGTGTCGGCACTGTTTCCGGCTACTTCAAGGCAAATGCCACATCTCAGGCAGGAACCACGAAGGCCTTCTCCTTCATCTGGAATGGCACCCAGTGGGAAGACGGAAAGGATGCTGCAACATCTTCTGATGACAAGCGCATCACCTTCACTGCAGTGGCACCGGCACCACAAAGCATGCCTTTGGAGGGTGATCTCACCATCGGTGACAACACCACCAAGGACGAACCGGCACCTGTATATGCGGGCGATACGATTAGCCTCACAGGTAAGGTTCATGCAAAGCAAATCCAAGAACAGATGAAGGCAATTGAAAACCAGTTCAACAATCCTGATGGCACTTCTGTTGCCATCGATATTAAGAACTTTGGTTTCACAGCCCAGCTGACCCTGCCTGATGGCGTAAGCTATCCGGAAGGATTCGGTAAAGATGATGCAGTTTCCGCTGGATTCGGCGATGCTTTCAGCATTGAATCGGTAGAAGTTGATGGTCAGACAGCAATAGTTAAGTTTGTTCTGACTGATCCAGCTTCCATTATCGACTTTGCAAAGCTCCAAGCCGCGGTGAACGGGGCCAGTGAATGGATGGAAATCACCTTCAATGGTTTGAAGGTGGCTGACGATTTGGCTGCAGGTACTGTGGTAACAGCCACGGGCACAGTGACTGGTGAATTCAGTGCTGTCGCGACGAAGGCCACTGGTTCGAGGCAAGTATTCAACTTCGCTTGGAGTGCGGTGCAGTGGCCTAATGGCAAGGATTCTTTGAACACCAATGAGAACGACATTAAGTTGTCGCTCAAGGTAGTCGAGGAGCCCGCAGGCACCATCACCGTGCACTATGTTGACGAGGATGGTAATGCCATCGCTGATCCAACAACAATCAGTGGCAAGGCTGGAGAAGAATACAACGTCAACACCAAGGCCATTGATGGTTACACCTACTCAGGATTGCAGCAAGGTTCTGCACAACTGTCTGGCACCATTGTTGAAGGCAATACCGATGTGGTTTTGGTATACACCAAGAATGAAGTGCCGGTCGTTACTGGCACGGTGACTGTGCGCTACGTCGACAAGGACGGCAACGTAATTGCCGAACAGGTCGTGCTGACGGGCGATGCAGGTACCGAATATGCTGTGTTGACCAAGACCATTGACGGGTATACCTATGTGGGATTGGCTGATGGTTCCAGCCCATTGACCGGCACTTATGGCGAAGGCAATATCGATGTGACCTTGGTCTACAGCAAGAATGCTGAACCTGGCACTCCGACTGAGCCTGAAGAACCCGGCAAGCCAGGAAAGCCTGCTGAGCCGAGCAAGCCTGCCAAGACCACTAAGGTCAAGAAGTTGGCTCGCACAGGTTCTGCGGTTGCCGCAGTCGTGCTCGCTGCAGTCATTCTGGCCGGTGCAGGCGTCATCTTGGTGATGGTGCTCCGCCGCCGCAACCAGAAGTAATGCACTAGCACAACGCAAGTGACCATCAATATGGTTACTGCTTGAGGCTGAACAAGGCGCCCTCTCTACAAGGAGAGGGCGCCTTTGTTGTTAATATGCCAGAAGTCTCGTCACAAGGAAGGAGAATTGACAAAGCGCACACCTTGTATGAAATGCCTGATCTGCAGTGTTTCAAAATATGAAATGGATTATAAGAAAATATGGATTCGCAAAACATCCTATAGCGTTAGCTGATAAAATTCCTGACGAAGGGATAAAGCCGTAACGGCAATCCGCACTAGGAAGTGCACGAGGGGGGAGGTGTAGTGCCGATGTATCTACCCTCTTTCGTCATACCCAAAATGTTCCACAGGAAGACCAGGAAAGATCCAACCATAGTCTGTACGTTCCATCAACTGGTGGTGGAATTATGCCCCCCCCCTATTCGCTTCTTCGCTATCCAAGTTCGTTATGCGATTGGGTGCGGCCATTGTGGCTGCGACAATGGTGTTTGGGTCGGCAGCGTCGCCGTCCTACGCGCAGAATCTACAGCTGATGCGCAGCAAGAACAACATGTTTCAAAGGTCACTGATGATCTGAATTCAAATGACGCCAATCATGGTGAATCAGATGTGTCCACGTCATCAGCTCAAGAGGATAACCAAGTCGATAGTTCAGCTGCCGGTCAAGTTGGATCTGAAGCATCCTCCTCAGGTGCTGATATTCAAACGCAAAAAGATAATCAGTCAAATTCGTCTAGTGAAGAACAAGGCGAGACCCAACAATCGACAACCGATGCAGGAACTGATTCAGACAGTGATGCAGTAGATAACCAGCAGAATGAGAACTCTGCACAAGCTAATGGGTTCAGGGCTATGGCAGATGCGGCAGCTGCTCAAAGTGCAGCGCCGACAGACAACGAGTTTGGTCCCATAATGCTCACTAACACAGGTGAGTTGTACAGGGTGAAGCCAGGTACAGTTGGTAGCTACGGTGCAACCACGTTGGAACCATTACCTTATATCCCTAGTCCTAAGTCCGATGGAAGCAGATTCAATGCATTTGCTAATGGTGTGAATTTCAACGCATTCGGTGTGGCTCCGGATGGCAAGATGTATCTGGTGGAGCGTGCTCAGGGATCCAGTACGGGCAATAGTTCTGCGAAAGTCATCCTTCAGGTGTGGCGTTATGATCCTGCGCAAAGTAGTCGAGGATGGACTCGTTTCGGTAGCACATACACCGTTACCAACCAAGTGAAGAATTTAGAGATACAAGGTGGTGCCGTGAATCCGGCCACTGGTGAATTCTACTTCGGGGGCATCCAAAGCCGTGCAATATCGAAAACTGAGAGTCAAAGCGTTTACTATCTCTTTGCTGTAAACCCAACAACTGCTGCAATAACGCCTAAGGGATGGGGTGCTGTTGATTCTCAGGCCACGAAGAACCAGACATTCAGCATGCGTTTTGGAGATATGATTTTCTCCAATGAAGGTGACCTTGTCATTGGTGTCTCGTATTACCGCGCTCCCATAACAGGAAGAAGAACATACGCGAATATCCTCAACCTGATTACTGTGGCATCGGGTGATTTGCAGGGATCGTTTGGTGTAGACACTGAAATAAGCAATAGTGGTACAAATCGGCTGGATTTGAGTGAATCTCTCGTCAACGTTAACGCGAGCGGAATTACGGGTTTCAGCATTATGCCTTCGGGCGGTTTGATGATTACCACTCAAATTGATGCCAGGATTGGTTCCACCAGAACTACGGGTAGCGGGAATACTCGCGGCGCGCTATTTAAGGTAAGATGTGGCGACAGAGGCTGCCACTCTAATACAGATTATTCCAGATACGCCACCAGTGTAGTTGGACAATTCACGTATGGTAATGAGAAATTCATTAGCGACGAGATGCGCAGAATTTGGGACTGTCCGACGTCGGCTCGTCTTAATATGGGTCCTCCGGGTTACTACGTGTACAGGACATGGAATCTGGGCGTCAATGACATGGACGGAAGTGCCGAGGATTTCGCTGGAATTGTGCTACACAAGGACGTGGTGAAACGTAAGGAGGATGCTGACCAATTTACACTCAATGTGAGCGGAGCGGGCTACGATGAATCGACAACCACTTCTGGCACAGAGGAAGGAGTTCAGCCGGTCCAAGTCGGACCACTTCCGGCATCGATCGGAACCGCATTTACCGTCTCTGAAAGTATTACTACTTCCACGGATTTGCGTGATTACGAACCGCAACTGAACCGTGTCGCTGCCAACGGCATTGCCGTCAGTACAAGTACAGTTTCGGTCAGCGCAACCCAAGCCAGTGCCTCGGTGGCTATTCCTGGCACAGGTGGCCTGGCATCCAAAGTATTTTGCACCTTCGTAAACAATCCAGAACCTTCGCGTGGTTCCATTCATGTTGTGAAGCGTGATGCGAGCGATACGAATACCGTGCTTGCCGGAGCGGCATTCAAACTGTATCGAGATACGAATGGCAATAGCGTATATGACGGAACCGATACCGAGGTTGCTGATTCCGAACGTACCACCGACTCACAAGGCATAGCTGTGTGGGAGAACTTGGACTATGACACCTACTTCATACGAGAGGACGGATTCCCCCAAGGCTATTCTTCCGCAGATACGGTTGTGAAAGATGCTGTGCTTGACCAAGAGAATGTCGAAATAACTATCAATAACGAACGTATTCCCGGAACTGTGAGTTGGCAGAAGGTAGATGACACCTCCCCCGCCCAATTGCTCGGCGGATCACAGTGGACACTCACCGATCCCGATGGCGTGGAGTATGTGATTACCGATTGCGCCAGCCAGTCCGAGTGCGACACGACAGACGGTAGTTCAGAGATACGGGACACCGACCCCGAAGAAGGAAAGTTCCGCATAGAAAACCTTGACCGGGGTTCTTACAAGCTTGTCGAGACGAAAGCCCCTGCGGGCTACGTGCTCGGCGTGCAACCTTCACAGAGCTTCACTTTTGATGCAAAGCATCAGGAAATAGATCTTGGGTCGATTGCAAACACCAAGGTCATTCCACCGAGTTTGCCAAGAGCAGGAAGTTGGGGATCCGTCTGGTACCTATACTCCGGTTTTACTGTTCTGGCGATTGCGGCGGTAGTGGGCATTGGTTATAAGCGACGAAAGGCCACACGATGTTGATCTCGTTGAGGGCAATATCAGCACTGACTTCGGTCTGTGAAGGAGAAGGAATGGGCGTAGGCCTATTCATATAGAAAGGAAGAACAATGACACGGAATATGGTTCGCTGTATACACGCGATTCTTGCCTTCCTCATTGCCTGCGCCCTCGGCGTGGCCACCTTTGCGGTCGCACCGTTCGCTATGGGTGCGGATGGAAATATTGACTTCGATACGAGTCGCACTGGTTCCATTACCGTACATAAGTATGAGGAGGATTCCGCCACATGGGCAAATCAGAAGAATGACGGTACTGAGATAACCAATATTCCTGAGGGTGCAAACCCACTGTCTGGAGTGCAGTTCACTGTATACCAAGTAGACGGTTTGGATCTGTCAAAGCAAGAGAGTTGGACAGGTTTGGATTCGGCTACCGGCGACCTGACCACGGGGAAGGCCACCATTGACGGTACCGAATACACGCTTACTCAAAAGGATCAGCAGACTACCGACAGCAACGGCACTGCAGCCTTCACCAATCTGCCTGTTGGTTTGTATTATGTGGTCGAATCCAATATCGGAAATAACGAAATCACCGAGAAAGCTCAGCCATTCTTCGTCACCATTCCTTTTGCTCAGGCAAATAACACTTGGAACTATGACGTTCACGCTTATCCAAAGAATGTGCTCAACACACCTGGTGAAGAAGATTGCAGATACCAGCAACACCATAAGGTGGACGATATCATCACATGGGATTTGAAGCAGGAAGTGCCTACTTCAGAAAATGGCGTCACAAAGTTTGATGCAGTCGATCCATTAGACCCAGCACTTGCGCTGGCTCCAACTACTGCAAGTGACCTGAAGACCGCCGTGCAGGTTTTGGTAAACCCTACCAAGACAGATGGCGTGTATACGGGTGGTACCGCATTGGATGCCTCAGCATTCACCGTTGAGCAACTTGCTGCTACCACCGATGGCAAGACGCCAATCAGGGTATCTTTGGTTGCTGGATCCGACGGCAAGATTACATCCGTGGCAGCAAGTGACGTGGTGGTTATCAAGATTCGTACGAAGATAGTATCTGCGCCAGACGGCGGCGAGATTACCAACGGCTTCTTCCCAATTGTCAATGAATATGATCCGTTCAGTGAGAATCCAACCAACCCTGGTAATCCGCCAGCGGAAACCGAAGATACTCCAAAGTTCGGTGACTATGCCTTCAAGAAGGTCGATGACACCACCGATGCAAGCGCACTGGCAGGTGCTGTGTTCGAGCTTCAGGATACGGATGGCAATCCGGTATTGGATGGCGAAGGAAACACAATTACTGCTACTTCTGATGCGAACGGTATTGTGCACTTCGCCGATATCTTCCTTGGAAAGAGTGCAAAAGGTGATACCGCTTTGACCAAGCAATTCCAAATCAAGAAAACCACCGCTCCTGCAGGCTTCAAGCTTCTCGAAAATGCGGTGACCGTAACGTTCAAGCAGGCCAAGATTGATATCACCGATACTGCAAATATGGGTGCCAATATCGTGAACAGCAAGTCAAATATGCCTAATCTGCCACTTACCGGCGCTGCAGGCAAGGTGCTGATGATGCTGGTCGGTGTGGCGATCCTCGCTCTCGCAATCGCATTGCTGATGGTTCAGCGTGCACGTCAGTCATCCAAGGGCTGATGAGGATTTGAGACAGGTTTCACAGTGGGATGTCTGAAGGGTGAAGTAGCCCCGACGGACTGATCCACATGCGAACACAGGCGAGGGGCGTTATCGGGGTTCTCCGGATAACGCCCCTTCGCACATGTATGAACTCATGAAAATGGGGTATCACTCGAATGGATAAGGTCATTCAGTTGTACTGTTCTAGGCGCGGGGATGACGATACGGACAGCACTGTGCTCGATGTGAATAGCGTTCTGCCCACTTCCATGGTGTTCAAGGAGTAATAATGGCACACCAACAGAGAACATCACCTTTATCTTGGAGACTTTTGGTGAGGTGCTCACCTATCGGGTCGTTACCACTGAAGTCGTGGAACCCGAAGATACGCAAACCATACGAGCAGTGGAAGGCAAGGATTTGGCCACATTGGTCACGTGCACCCCTTTGGGAATTAATTCTCATCGTATCTTGGTTACTGGGGAACGCATTATTCCTACTCCGGCTGGTGATTTAGATAAGGCAGGGAAACATTCGGATTTGCCGAAATTCCCTTGGTGGGCAGTGTTATATGGAACTGTCTTGCTTGGCACCGGTGGAATGACTGTACGCTATACCTTGCGGATGAAACGTGCCGTAAGCCTGAGGGATGCTTTGAAGCGAGAGAAGACTCGATCGAGTTCTATGGATGCGGATGTTAAGAATATGACATCAGCCGAGAGATGAGGCGGCTTTCTGATGAGTAGATCGCTGCCGCAGCAGCTGAATTCGGTCACAGTGAAGCTGAATCCGTTTCGTTCTTTGTTGTTTCTTTGGTCCTTATTTGTATTCCTTAGCTTTAAGGAGCGGATGAAGAAGCATCACAGAGTTGGATGAAGAACGGGGGAGTGAGAAAGTAGGGCTGCACGCGAATCGTGTCTCTGTTTATATGCCTTGGGCCTGCCGGAGCAAGGCACATGTCCTCGTTGCAGTATTATGCCTGCGGCATACTTTGATGCAATCCACTTTGAACTCCATTTTGAACATAGCCAGTTCATAAAGTGGGTCATATAGTTGATGGCCTGTGACCTCCAGCAGATGCGGGAAATCACAGGCCATCTCGAAATCGTGTGAATAGTGCTGATTCAATGTGAGGATCAGCCCATCACAGTGTGAGCTTTACAGAATGCCCTGAGCCACCATTGCATTGGCGACCTTGACGAAGCCGGCTGCATTAGCGCCCAGCATCAGATCACCCTCATGGCCATATTCCTTGGCTGCAGCCAGAGAGTTGGCAACGATGCTTTCCATAATGCTCTTGAGCTTGGCATCGGTCTCTTCGAAGGTCCAGCTCAGGCGATAGGAGTTCTGGCTCATTTCGAGACCGGAAACAGCCACACCACCTGCATTGGCAGCTTTTGCAGGACCATACAGCACATTGGCGTCTTGATACACGGCGATCGCTTCAGGAGTGGAAGGCATATTGGCGCCTTCGCATACCACGGTGCAGCCATTGGCCACCAAGGTCTTGGCGGATTCTTCATCAATCTCGTTCTGCGTTGCACATGGCAGTGCGATATCACACTTCACGGTCCATACGCCCTTGCAATCCTCATGGTATTCAGCACCAGGAACGCGATCTGCATATTCCTTGATGCGCCCACGATTGTTGAGCTTGATATCCTTGACAACATCCAACTGGATGCCATTCGGATCATAAACATAGCCATTGGAATCAGATGCGGTAACGACCTTTGCACCCAGTTCCTGAGCTTTTTCGGTGGCGAAGACGGCAACATTACCGGAACCGGAGATGGCGACGGTCTTGCCCTTGAAGGAGTCGTTACGCAGGACGCGCAGGGCCTCGGCAGTGTAATAGCACAGGCCATAACCGGTGGCTTCGGTACGAGCCAAAGAACCACCGAACTCAAGGCCTTTGCCGGTGAGCACGCCGGAATACTCGTCGCGGATGCGCTTGTACTGGCCAAAGAGATAGCCAATTTCACGGCCGCCGACGTTGATATCGCCAGCAGGAACGTCGGTGAACTGACCGATATGACGCTGCAACTCAGTCATGAATGCCTGGCAGAAGCGCATGACTTCAGCATCCGACCTGCCCTTGGGGTTGAAGTCAGAACCGCCCTTGCCGCCGCCCATTGGCAAAGTGGTCAGGGAGTTCTTCAAAATCTGCTCGAAGCCGAGGAACTTTACCACGGATTCGGTAACGGTGGGGTGGAAACGCAGACCACCCTTGTATGGGCCGATTGCAGAGTTGAACTGGATACGATACCCACGGTTTACCTGCACGGCTCCGGAATCATCAACCCAGGCGACGCGGAATTTGACCACACGTTCAGGTTCGACAAGGCGCTCGAGGACGCCGTTGGCTTCATATTCGGGATGCTTGGCAACAACCGGTTCAAGGCTTTCAAATACTTCCTTGACCGCCTGGAGGAATTCAGGCTGGTTGCCGTCACGCTGTTCCACTTGGGCATAGACGCGCTTCACATATTCGTTGGTGAACATGGGTCTCCCTTGGATTGATTTCTAGTTGACGGCTCAATTCTATGGTGAGGCATACCGATCGTCCATATTTTTGTCCGAATAGTGACCCTGTTGCAGAAGCCTGAAATATGGCTGAAAACAAGCTAATATCTTCGATGATGTCGGCCTTGCGATACGGCTGCGGATAACGATTACTGCATTCTCGCCATAAGAATTTGCCTCAATATTGGTGACAGGACCATATCTAGCAATGCAATTTGGCCTCCTTGATACAACACCCGGCCTGAGACATTATGAAGGTGTCAATATGGCATCTGACCCAAAGGTATGCCGAGGCAATTCGTTAACTACCAAGTGTTCCATTAATCGTCCATATCCGATACACTGGATGCAGCATAACAGATGCGTATGCCCAACGCAGGGAGAGCATCACCAATAATCCAACAAAGGAAGCACAATGAAGCGATACGAGTTTCTTAACCGGTTCATATGGGGGGCTGCCACAGCTTCATATCAAGTCGAAGGCGCAATACATGAGGATGGGCGAACGCCTTCGATTTGGGATACGTTCTGCGAACGTCCTGGTGTGATTTCTGACGGTTCTTCCGGAGCCGAAGCATGTGATCAGTACCATCGCTATGCCGAAGATATTGAATTGATGAAGAAGTTGGGCATCGATGCATACCGACTTTCCGTCGCATGGCCTCGTATATTCCCTGAACTCGGTGGTAAGGTCAACCAGAAGGGTGTTGATTACTATCTGCGTCTTCTCGATGCTCTTCGTGATGCCGATATCAAGCCAGTTGTGACGATGTATCACTGGGATCTTCCGCAATATTTGGAGGATCGAGGAGGTTGGACGAATCGCGATACGTCTAAGCGATATGCAGACTATGCCGAGACCCTTGCGAAGGCATTCGGCGACCGTGTAGACATTTGGACAACCTTTAATGAGCCGTGGTGCTCTGCATATTTGGGATATGGCAACGGCATTCACGCCCCGGGTATCGCCGATTACGGCAAGGCTTTGGACGCCGTCCATCATCTGAATCTGGCTCATGGTCTGGGCGCACAGGCAGTGCATGGCGTGCTTGGCGATCAAGCCAATATCTCCGTGACGCTGAATTTGGCTGTGCATATTGCTCAGTCAGATAGCGAAGCCGATATTGCGGCGAAGCGTCGTGCGGATTTGATTTCCAATGAGGTGTTCCTTGGGCCGATGCTTGAGGGACGCTACGATCCGGAGATTTTCGAGGTCACTGCACAGGATAGCGACTGGTCTTGCATTCAAGAGAGTGATTTGGAGATTATTCATCAGCCATTGCATTCGTTGGGTTTGAATTATTATGCGACCACGCATGTGCAGGGCTTGGAAACACCTAAGCAGCATACAGCAGCGGTGTGGGGAGAGAACCCTGTGCCAGCACAGGAAATTGTGGATGTGCTGCCTCCTGAGGGCGAATTGACTGCGATGGGTTGGAACCAGGAGCCCGAAGGCCTGACCAACACCCTAGTTGAGCTGAGCAAGCGATTCCCCGATCTGCCGCTTATGGTGACAGAAAATGGCTCTGCCTGGGATGATGATGTCAGTGAGGGCGAAGCGGTGTCGATTGAAGGTGCCAATGCCGAAAGTGATATTGAGACTCACGGCAAGATAGTGCATGATCCCAAGCGCGTTGCATACCTCAATGCCCATGTCGGCGCTGTGGCCAAGGCTTTGCAGCAGGGCGCCAATGTGATCGGATACTTCGCATGGTCTTTGCTGGACAATTTCGAGTGGTCATTCGGATACACCAAACGATTCGGCATTATCCGCGTCGATTACGATACGCAAGTGCGTATCTGGAAGGATTCCGGTCTGCGATATCGCGAAATCGTGCACGACAATGCTATTGAGCTTGATGAGGCCTAATCTCGGCTATTGAGATAGCTTCAGCAATCGTGCGAATTCGCCGATGAATGGGTGGGTGGTCGTCGATTCGACAGCCCACCCATTGCGTTTACGTTCATGGTATTGCGTAGGAAGTCTGATTCAACCGTCTTCGAATAAGGCCTCCGATATATAGGAATGACATATTCAGTATGATTCACCGTGCATGTGTACCGGTGAACATTGCTTGTGATACGCTGATTGCACAGACGGATGGTGCCTTGCGATGGCAGGGTGAAGCAGTGGGGTCATATGAGCAGGAGTAGGATGAATCGGCAGCCGAGCATGGGTGATGTGGCTCAGGCTGTGGGGGTTTCCAAAACTACGATTTCGCGGTATTTGCATGGCGAATTCGGCTATATGTCGCCTGATACGAAATCTCGAATTGAAGCTGTTATTAAAAAGTTGGGGTATCGTCCCAATCGCATGGCTCAGGGCTTGAAAGCAACCGTAAGTCATATGATCGGCGTGAGTGTGGCCGATATCGGCAATCCCTTCACCTCCCTGTTATTGAAGGGCATTCAGCTGGAATGCAGGTCCAGGGATATTCAACTGCTGGTCAGTGATGCAAATAATCAGCCTGCTGTGGAGCGGGCCAATATCGAGTCGCTGGTCGATGCCCAAGTGGACGGGCTCATTGTGAATACCACAGGGCGTAATGATGAGTGGCTGGGGCGAGTATCACAGTCGACAGAATCAGCCATGGTGATGTTGGATCGCATTGTGCAGCCGATTATTTGTGACTGCGTCGCCACGGATAATCATGGGGCGTCGTTTGCCATGTTGGATCATCTGGTCGAACAGGGCTTTGATTATGTGATTTTCGTATCGTGCCCCAGCGAGGGAATATCGACGCGAATTATGAGACGCGAGGCCGTGGAGCAATACTTCCTTGATCGTGCCGTGGATGGCGAAGTGCTGGTGTATCGCCAAGGCGAGGCGGATTTGGCGGAACGATTAGGCACTATCATTGCCGAACACAACGATCGACGCGTGTGCTTGTTCGCCAATAATGACGAGACGATGCAAGATGTTCTGGAGGCGTTGAACTCCGAACAGCGGCGTGCTCTTGGGTTGTGTGCATTCGCCAATGAGCGCTGGGCGAAATATAGCGGTGACGGCATCACTTGCCTGGATCAGTCGCCTGTTGAGATGGGTCGTATTGCCGCCAAGAAGCTCATTGCTCGCGCATACGATGGCTTCCAAGGGGAATACACGTTGGAGGAGATTCCGGCGCAATTGCGTGTCTATGCTTCGACTACGCGTCATTAATTCATGGCAATAATCATTGGAGTGCAGGCTGTCTTGACAGTCGTTGCGTAGATGATTGCCCGAACAACCCTGTGCGGAAGCGGTCGGCTGGAGCTCATGCGAGGTCGATGGCTTCCGTGAACTGTGGTTTGGGGTCGCCGCCATTGAAAACCTGTATGAGTGTGGACAAAGACCCGCTAATCCTCTTGATCGCCTGTAACCAGAGCGATCAAGGCTTATTGTCGCGATTATCCAATCCGGTCTCTGACATGCGACACGCCATAGTTAACCGTTACACATATAACCGTGTATGCTTTCTGTTAACCGATACACGTAACCGATAAACTAAATCGATAAACAGGTTGCGTTGCGAGTAGTAAACCTTATAGGCCAACAATCGGCATGAGGTATGCTGCAGATGCGGCATGGCTTATGCACAAGCTCAAGGAGGAGTGGATGATCGGGACATGGATCATGGGCATTCTGCTCATTGTTACCTTTGTCGGATTCATTGCCTACGCCATGCGCGGCGGCAATCTCACCGTCGGATTCTTCGTGTTGTCCGTGCTGTGGACGGGTGTGTATTACATCGGTGTGCTCACCGGCGATAACGAGCCCTTCAATTTCATCAAGGACACGTTCTCTCAGCCAGCACTGAATTATGGTGGTACTGCTGTACAGATCATCTTCGGTGCTTGGTTCGGTCGGGTGCTTGTTGATACGGGCATCGCCGCATCGATTTCCAACCGAACTGCCCAAGTGGGGGAGAAGCGCCCTGTTCTGGCGACCATCCTGGTTGCGCTCGTCACATGCCTTATCTTCACCAGCGCATACGGCGTCGGTTCGGCAATCGCCGTTGGCGTTATCCTCTTTCCCATCATGGCGCGCATCGGTGTGCCCAAGAAGATTGCGGTAAGCGTCTTCACGCTCTCAATCGGCGCCGCAATGTGGGTGAATTCCGTGCTCTTCGTGCAATTCGCGACCTTCTTCGAGGGTTACCAATCCCCTGACGGTCAGACGGTTGAATGGGGCAATCACTATTTGTCATTCGGCATAGTTGCCATGATCATTCAAATGATTGCCGTAATCCTCTTCATCCTGCTCAATGCCAAGAAGATCCGCAACGGTGAACCGTATGAAGTGGGCGATCCCAATGAGCGCGTCGAAACCAAAGAAGTTCCTGTATGGACGTATATTATGCCAATTGTTCCCGTGGCATTGAGCATATTTCTCAAGTGGGAGGCAGTGCCTTCACTGCTGATCGCAACTATTCTTACCTTCCTGTTCACAGGCAATATGAAGTCGTTGAAGGGCTTCGTCGAGAAGATGAATGGCACCGCAAAGGTCGCGATCGGAGATATCGGCGGATTGCTTATCATGCTGTTCTGCCTGACCATGTTCCAAGCCGCCGCCATTCGAGTGCTTTCGGGCTTCACCCCGATCTTGGGACAGTTCATCCCGAATAACGAGTTGGTACTGGCCCTGGCCGTGTTGATTCTTGCGCCGCTGGCCCTGTTCCGTGGACCTCTGGAGCTCTTCGGTGCAGGCGCTGCAACCGTGACCATTCTGCTTGGTCTGGGCGTATTCAACGGCTGGTTCCTCTATGCACTGTTGGTGATCCCCTCGACCCTTGGTGTTTCGGCCTGCTTCACCCAATCGTGGAATATGTGGTCGGTCGAATATCTCCAGCTGGATGCCAAGACCTTCCTCAAGACCGGTGTTCCGGTGTATTGGATTGCATCATTCTTCATCATGGGCGCAGCTTCATTGCTGCTCTTCTAAGCGTGGCGTCATGAAGTCGATGCGAAAGGTGCGGGCAATGCACAAGTGCTTGAGTGCGTCCTTTCCTCGTGCGCCATTTGTATCGACTTCACGGCGTCCGATATTTCTGAGCGGAATGGACAGAGGCTAGATAAAAAGGCAACTCAGCGGTTTGATGCCGAGTATCTTGCCCTGATTGCCATAAACCAATACCTGGTGCGGCCATCCACTCGATACCTTAACGCAACGGTATTCAATCACTATCCACTGCACAATCACTAACACAATCACTAAGGAGACATCATGACCACCATCGGTATCAACACCCTCGTCTATATGAGCGCATTGAAAGAAGGGACCGCACAGTCCGCTCTCCTTCCAACCATTGCAAAGCTCGGCATAACACTGGCTGAAGTTCGTCGCGAATTCATCTCCGATGATGCTGAATACGACGCAATCGCTCAATCGGCCAAGGACAACGGATTGGATTTGTTCTATTCCGTGCCCGAATCCATAACCATTGACGGTGACGTCAACCCGGGATTCGTCGGTTTCTTGGATGAAGCACAGCGCATGAGCGTCAAGAATGTGAAGTTCAACCAAGGAGACATCAAGGATGTGGATGCTGCTGTTATCGCTCGCATCGATAAAGAAGCCGATGCACATGGCGTGACGCTGAGCATTGAAAATGACCAGACCCCTGAAAACGGAACCTTGGCGTGCACGACTGCATCCCTGAAGCACATCAAGGAAGTCGGCGGCAATATCGGATATACCTTCGACTTGGGCAACTGGTTCTGGCGCGGTGAGGATGCCGATGCTGCATTCGAGCAGTTGAAGAACGAGATCACCGTATTCCACCTCAAGAATGTCAACGGTGCAGCGGAGCGCGACCAGCTCAGCACCACGATGTTGCAGGATGGAGTCATTAACTGGAAGGCCATGCTTCCTCAGCTGTCCGCAGATATCCCGGTATTCCTCGAATTCCCCATAGAAGAACAAGACGTTGCGGGACAGGTAGCAGCGGTGCGTGAAGTCGTTGAAGACTGAGGCTTATTCGCAAACCGCATTCAATCATTAATACTTAAGAAAGAGGCACATCATGTCAGAAGTCATGACCATCGGAGAGCCGATGGTGAATCTCATCGCAGACTCTCCCGAAACCTTTATGGAAGCCCGTACATTGCCACGCCAGATGGCCGGAGCGGAATTCAATGTGGCTATTGGTGTTCAGCGTCAGGGACATTCGGTCAGCTATGTCACCACATTGGGTAACGATTGGCAAGGCGATCTCATCGTGGATTACATGAACGGCATCGGTTTCGATACCACCGGTATTCGCCGTATGGACGGTGCCGCAACCGGATATCAGCTTAAAGTTCGTTCCAGCGATGGCGAGCCCAAGGTCATCTATTTCCGCGCCGGTTCAGCGGCTTCGCAAACCACGCCTGACATCGTGGATGACTTGTCTTTTGATGGATTGAAAGTGCTGCACGTCACCGGAATCTTCTCGGCGCTCACCGATAAGACCTATGAGACTGTCGAACGTCTGATTGACACAGCCAAGCAGCATGGAGCGCTGGTCACCTTTGATCCCAATCCTCGCCCAACGCTGTGGGATAGCGAGCAAAGCATGATTGAAGCCACCAATAAGCTCGCTGCCAAGGCGGATGTATTCATGCCTGGATTGAGCGAAGGCCGTCTGTTCTCCGGACTGGAAGATCCTCGTGCCATTGCCGATTACTACATGGATATGGGAGTTTCCAAGGTCATTATCAAACTCGGTGCCGAAGGGTCGGTGCTCTTCGAACGCGATGCTGACGGCAACCGTTTGGAAACCGTGGTGCCCAGCTTCGTGGTGGAAGTAGTGGATACCGTTGGCGCAGGTGATGGCTTCGCTGCCGGTGTGATCACCGGTTTGCTTGAGGGTCTGGATGACGAGCGTCTGCTCGAGAGGGCCAATGCCGTCGGAGCTATTCAGGTCACGAGCGTTTCCGATTCCGAGGGACTACCAACCACGCAGGAATTGGCGGACTTCATTGCCAGCACTCCTCGTCAGGAGGTTTCGCTGTGAAGTTGCAGGTTGCCATCGACCGAGTCGACATCCCTCGTGCAGAAGCCATAATTGATGCTGTTGGAGCAGATGCTGATGTTATCGAAATCGGCACTTCGCTGGTCAAGGAATTCGGTATGAAAGCGCTGACAGGTCTTACTGAGCGAGTAAAGGCGCAGGAAAACACGGCTATTTTGGGAGATATCAAAACCTGCGACGAAGGAAAATACGAATTCGACCTTGGTTATGATTGCGGTTTCGATTACCTCACGGTAATGGGATCGTCTTCAATGGGCACCTTGCAGGCTTGCTATGACTCAGCGCAAAACCAAAACGGTGTTATGATGATCGACCTGTTGGAATGCGATGAGGAGCGTATCGCCAATATCGCAGATTTTGAAGATGCCGTGTATTGCCTGCACACCTCAGTGGATTCCGGTGCAACGGTGGATCCGGTGGATCAGGTGGCCGCATTTCAACAGCGTTTCCCTCAGATCAAGCACATCGCGATTGCAGGCGGCATCAAGCGGGAGCAGTTGAGGGGTCTGGCTGAGCAAGGCGTGGAGATTGCCATAATGGGTTCGGCAATCACCAAGGCGGATGATATTGCTGCTGCATGCAAGGCCAGCAAGCAGGCATTTGCATGATCTGGAGGGCCTGATGTGGTGTTGTGGTGAATCTGATGCTTGATTTCGGATTCGCCACAACGCAGACGATTGTTTGGATGTTTTCGTCAATCGCCATATTGGGGTGATTTCGTCTTAGGAGAGTTTGGCTCGGTTCAATGCGTTATGCACAGGCGACCGTGAACCGTTGAGTTTTATGAACTTTTGAATTTCAAGGAAAGGACAAAATATGAGTGAATACAATGAACCGGTGCTCGGCACCATCGTTGAGGAAATACAAGGTGTTATCGCCAAAATGGATGAGGGCGATATCGATCACGCCCTGCCATTGATCACCAAGAATACGCGAGTATATGCAGCAGGTGAGGGACGTTCTGGATTCCAGGCACGCAGCTTCGCCATGCGCATGATGCATATTGGCTACACGAGCTACATGATGGGCGAAACCATTTGCCCATCCATGCACGAAGGCGATGTGCTACTGGCCATCTCCGGTTCCGGAAGCACCCGTCGCACAGTCGAGGATGCCGAGGCGGCAAAGAAGCTCGGGGTCAAGGTGATTGCCGTGACCTCCAAACCGGAGTCTGCGCTCGCACAGGCTGCGGATGCGATAATCGTGGTGCCGGGCCGTGTGAAGGGTGAGGCCGGTGGCTCCATTCAGTTGCTGAGCTCGCTGTTCGACCAGTCTGTGCATATTGCCCTTGATGCTTTGTGCCTGAAGATTTCGCGTCGAGACAAGGTGTCCGATGCACAGGCCAACGCCAACCACGCCAACGTCGAATAATTCGAGCTGGTTGTTTTCCTTCCAAGATGCCGCTCGTGTCAAATTGATGCGGGCGGCATTGTTTTGTGCGGTGCAATAGTTTGAGCTGGCGTCGGCATGGATGCAAAGGCTGCTCGTCGGTTTTTCCCGCTCGTTAACTCTGGTTCAGCAATAATTACTGCCTCTTCATTTCGGTAATGTTGTTGCCTCGTGTGCTAAATCTCACATGGTCAAAAGGCGGCAATTCCAGTGTTTTACTGCCGAAATGGGATATCCTTGAACTGGTGCGTTGTGTTCATGCGCACGGTTGGTAAGACTTTCAATATCAATTTCGAATATCAATATTCAAGGAGAACAGATGATAGACGGATTCAAGAAATTCATAGCCCGCGGCAATATGATTGACATGGCCGTTGGCGTGGTTATGGGCTCTGCTGTCACCGCTGTGGTCAATTCCATTGTGGAGAACCTCATCAACCCGCTGATTGCCATGATTTTCGGCGAGCCAGACCTGTCCGGCGTGCTCGCATTCACTTTCAACGGTGCCACCATTTCCATCGGTGCAATTCTCGGCGCTCTGCTGAACTTCATCATCATTGCTGCCGCCGTGTACTTCTGCGTGCTGGTTCCGATTAACAAGTTCCGTGATATGACCGAAGCCCTGATGGCCAAGACCAAGGCTGAAGAAGAAGCCGAGAAGGTTGACGAAGAGCCGGAACTCAGCGCCGAAGATCGCACCGTTCTGCTCTTGCAGGAGATTCGCGACTCCTTGGCTGCAAACAAGGCAGAAACCAAGTAATAATCGCCATAAGATGATGTAATCGCTGCAATGCCGGCTCCTGACGACTTATGGAGTCGGCATTATGCATTGCGCCAGACGCCGGCATGAGTTGTGAAACCCATGTCGGCGCTTTGTATGTTGCTGGCAAATATTGGACACTGTCCGCACTCACACGCTATCGTGTCGGATACGAGCGCTGACCAATGGTGAGGAGCAGATGTAATGTTTAGCATCGCTATTGTCGAGGATGACGAACAGGATGCCGCACGCCTTCGAGCATATATACAGCGCTATATGCAGGAGGAAGGCAATGGCGCGGAATGTAGTGTCGCCACTTTCCATGAGCCGACTCGATTCCTGGAAGAATACCGTGCAACTTGGGATATCGTGTTCATGGATATTGAAATGCCCAATATGAACGGCATGGATGCTGCGCGTCGCCTTCGGGCTATGGATGCTCAGGTCACGTTGATTTTCGTGACTAATATGGCGCAATTTGCCACCAAGGGCTATGAGGTTGACGCCATGGATTATGTGATTAAACCATTGTCATATCCTGATTTCAGCAGAAAACTCAGCAGGGCCATCGCCATCCGCACTGAGCGGTCATCGGCCGTATTGCTGATGCAGCGAGGCGGTGCCCAAAGGGTGTTGTTGCGCGATATCGCTTATATTGAAGTCCGTGGGCACAGCCTGATGTATCACACCAGCAAAGGGGTTATCACCGGTTCCGGAGCATTGCAAGAAGTGCAGGAGAAACTCGCCGAACGCGGATTCCTGAGATGCAGCAAGGCTTTTGTGGTCAACGTCCGGCATATCCAGGCTGTTCGGGGCTCCCAGCTCGTGATGTCTGGTGGAGTTCTGCTCAATATCGGGCGCACCTATAAGAAGACGTTTATGAGAGATTTGGCTACAGTGCTGGGCGAAGGACTGGTTCTGTAATCGCGGCAAGAAGGCATAAGGCAGGTACGAGTGGGCATCGACCAAGGATTAGGAATGCTGGTGCTGTTCTTCGATAGCACAGGAATGGTTGTTGAGCTTGGTATAGCAGCATTGATGTTTATGTGGTGGCTGCCCAGACGCAAGGCGTGGGTACTGAAGAGTGCCCTTTGCTTTTCAGACATGCTGGTGGTGACGTATGCATGGTCGCAGTGGGGGTTGCAGTCGCTATGGGCGATAACGGCTCAAAATATCTTGGTGTATGCCCTGGTTGTGGCTTGGATGCTGTGGTGTTGGAATATCAATCTGCGACAGGCGTTGTTCTATGTTGTCATGAGCGGGGCGTTGCAGCATCTTGTGTATCGTGGGGCACGCATTAGTTCCGTATGGTTGTCTGTGTCAGGTTGGGTTGCTGTGCATGATGTCGATGTGATGTATGCGGTCCTGCAAATTCCGCTGTACATTGTCGGATACGTGATTTTTGCAAGGCCATTGGTGAAGCAGGCCGTGATGTTGAAAGGGCATTCGATTTTCGCCATGTTGGTGGGAATGATGCTCTGTGTGAGTGTGTTCACGAATATGTTCAACCTGTCGGTAACGCCGATGCATGATTACCAGGCATACACGGTTTTCAGCCTGTTCGATTTTGTGACTTGTGTGTTTATGCTTGCACTGGGCATTGAATTGGTGGGTAAGCAGCAGGCTATGGCAGACAGTGCCATACTCCAGCAACTATTGCGTCAACAGAAACAGCAGTTGGAAAGCTCAAAAGAGACGATTGATGTCATCAATGTGAAAACGCATGATCTCAAGAAGCAAATCTCGTCGTTAGGTGCGGCGATTTCTGATGAACAACGAGCAGAACTTACGGATTTGGTTGAGATATATGACTCCAGCGTGAGAACCGGAAACGAAACAATAGATGTGTTGTTGGCGCAAAAAGCACTGTTATGCGAGCAGCGGGGAATTCAATTTGACCGCATGGTAGATGGTTCGTTACTTGGGTTCATGTCTCCTGCGGACATCTATTCTTTGCTTGGCAACGCATTGGACAACGCCTTAGAAGCCATTGGCCGGATGCCTCAGAACAGTTTGCGGTATCTGACGGTTCGCATACAGGAGAGCAAAGGCATGGCGATTATCCGCGTAGTGAATCCCTATGCCGGTGAATTGAAAATGCTTGATGGGTTGCCAGCCACGACCAAAGAGGATGTTATTAATCATGGGTTTGGAATGCGTTCCATTAAACTTATCGCTGATCAGTATGGCGGATATATTTCTGTGGCAACGGAACATAACGTGTTCAAATTGACGGTCATCATTCCTGTGCCCCAACAGCAGTCGCAGGCAAGATAGGAACAGCGATCATACGACGCAAGGTTTCAGTCATGCAATCCGCAGTCGGCAGCCGTCTTGTTGATTGAATATCCACTTTCGGCTGTTGTTTCACTCCGGTCAGAGCGCAATGGAGCCATGGCATTGGCGGGATAACGAAGGTCGATCGGCATGCGGCATTTCTTATGAGGTACAGGCAAAGAAGCACTGTGCTGAGTGCGGCAATCATTTCAGAAACCCCTATCCAATGTCGTTCACAGCGTGAAAATGACCATTCAGGAACCTCATCTTGGCGAAACCGATTCTATTTCCCACACTGGTAATGAAGCACTCGCTGTCGAGTTGCTCATGAAGTGTGTCAAGGAGGATGAGATGACCAAGCATGTGAGCCTATGGCGCGGCATAACCGCAGTCGGGGCTTTCCTTCTCGCCATTGCCATAATGGCTGGAGCGATTATGGAGACCTATCGAACGTCTTTGGATGCATTCGTAGGGACACGTAGTCAACGCACGGTGACCGATGCGTCGGCGGACGGAGGTGATAGCTGGACGTATCAGTCAGAATTCAAAACGGCGCAGGATGCCTATGAAGGCTTCAAAAACATGGCGATAGAAGAGTCGCAGGAGACTTCTGTTTTGCTGAAAAATGAGGATAACGCCCTCCCCATTTCCAAATCCGCCAAGATAACCATGTTCGGCGTGCGCAGCTATGCACCCGTATATGGCAGCTCCGGTGGCTCGGTCACCGATGGCAATTCCACGGTTCAAATAACGCAGGTGTTCCAGGACAGCGGGTTTACGTTGAATCCTGAAACGCTCAAGGCGTATGAATCGTATTTTTCAGACAAAGAATGGACTACGCCTAAATTCGGAGGTGGCATTCTGCCTGAATATGCCGATATTACGGCATATGACGATCCCAAAGAGCTGAGTCTTGACGAGCTCAAGTCATTGAATCCGGAATTTGCAAGCCAATATGCGAACTATGACGATGCTGCAATCGTCGTTGTGGGACGCCCTGCAGGAGAAAATGGCGATGGTTATTATCCAGGGGTACAAGGATTGGCCGATGGAGTGCATACCGTAACCGGCAATATCCTGTCGCTAAGTGACGAGGAGATGGCGCTGGTGAATGAGGCAAAGGCCAATTTCAATAAGGTTATTGTGTTGGTCAACTCGACGAATCCAATGGAAATCGCCAATTTGCAGGATGATCCGGATATCGACGCCATCATGTGGATTGGATATCCAGGTGCATACGGTTTCTATGGTGTGGCCGATGTATTGAACGGAACGGTATCGCCTTCGGCCCATTTGGGTGATGTCATGGCCAAGAATTCGGCTTTGGCTCCGGCCATGCGTAATTACGGCAATATTGCGTGGAGCAATGCATCCGATTTTGCTGAGGATGCTGCTGTGAATTCCTATCTCATCGAATCTGAGGGTATTTATACCGGATACCGATATTACGAAACTCGGTATGCGGATATCATCATGGGCAATGGCGGAGAACAGGCTGCCGCAGGCACGTATACCAATGCTGATGGAACCGTTTCGGATTCTGATGGTACGTGGAATTACGCCAATGAGGTGGTATATCCATTCGGTTACGGACTGAGCTACACAACTTTCCAACAGAATATCGACTCGGTGAGTGTGCAAGGCGATAAGAAGAGCGCCACAGTTGTTGTGACCACGACGAATACCGGTGAAGTAGCCGGTAAATCAGTGGTGCAGCTCTATGCTTCGGTGCCTTACACGGATTATGACAAAGCCAACGGAGTCGAAAAATCCGCCGTTCAGCTCATGGACTTTGAGAAAACGGATATGTTGGATCCAGGCGCGTCTCAAACCATCACCATGACGGTCGACTTGGCGAATTTGGCGAGCTATGACAGCGCAGGGGCCAAGACCTACATCGTGGATCCGGGCGATTATTACTTCGCAATCGGAACAGATGCGCATGATGCCTTGAATAACGTTCTTGCGGCGCAAGGATACGGTGTGAACGATGGCATGACGCAGGAAGGAAATTCCGCGAACACTTACAAGTGGACGTGGGATGGCGATGTGGATGCCGATACGTTCTCAGTATCGGATAATGGCACCGCCATCACCAACCAGCTGTCCGATGGCGATTATGCCATGGATTACAACGCTTTCGAGCCGGACACTGTCACTTACCTGACAAGGTCGGATTGGAATGGCACATTCCCGAAAACATATGAGGGTCTTCAGGCGGAAGGCCGCGTGGCCACGTTGCTGAACAACGATTTCATTGCGTTGAATACCGATGACGACGTCTCTGATATTTCCGTGGGTGATGAGTCCAGCAATTTGACGCTCAATGATATGAAGGGTGCTGACTTCAATGATGAACGGTGGTCAGAGTTGGTCAGCAAGGTTTCTGTTTCTGAGTTCATGCATTTTGCGGAGACGGCATTCCATGCCATAGGAGCCATTGATTCCGTGGGCCTTCAGGAGATGACCACTGATGATGGACCTGGCGGTTCGGATTCACACTATCTGAATGAAGGGCAATATCAAGGCACTCCTTATGCGGATGCAGACCAGTATGCCGATAAGAGCGCACGCGTCGCGCCATCTCCGGTGAATCTTGCATATAGCTGGAATAAGAATCTTGCCTACCGCAACGGTGAGGTGATTCTTGGCGAAAGCAGCTTGGTATTCAACTTGCCGATCATCATTGGCCCTGGCATGAATCTGCATCGCCACGCATACAACTCGCGCGGTGTGGAGTACTATTCCGAAGATCCAATTTTGTCGGGATACATCGGCTCGGCAGTGGTGCAGGGCGCGCAGTCCAAGGGCACCTTGGTGAACGTGAAACATATTGCATTCAACGATCAGGAGATCAACCGTTCAGGTATTGCGGTGTTCATGAATGAGCAAAAAGCTCGTGAATTGGAATTGCGCAATCTGCAGCAGGCAATGGAAGCCAAGGGGCGTTCGGCAACCTTCTCTGATGAGGATGCCGGTGATAAGGTCTACCAGCAAGGTGCGTTGGGCGTGATGACCTCATATAACCGCATCGGTGCAGTTGCATCTAGTGCCAATGCGGCGGTCATGACCAATATCCTTCGCGACGAATGGGGTTTCACCGGCTATGCGGTTACTGACTTCACCTCAGTATCTCCCCATGCTGCTCCAAAGGAATCGATTCTGGCTGGAACCTCGGCATTCTGCGGTTTCGGCAATCAAGGTGTGAGCTATTGGACGGCTGATGCGTTGGGTAGCGATAGGAATGTGCTCTCGGCCATTCAGCGCAATTTGCACTACTCATTGTGGGCGATCGCCAATTCCAATGCTTTGAATGGTGTGAACTCATCAACGCATACGGAATCCGTGATGACGTGGTGGAGAGCTGCATATATGGGAGCAATCGCCGTGGCGGGTGTGCTGACCGTGGCTGGCGTGCTTGGGTATGTGCTGGTCTCGGTACGCAAGGCTCGGTCTGTGAAGACTGATTCCCCAGCCCCGACCGCATGCTAATACGCAGGAAAGGAATTGATATGGTAACGACATTACGATTGCATATTCCCGAATTTGTCGCTGCTCTTGCTGCGGCTGTCGGAACGATACTCTACGTGGTGACCTCGGCCACCGGATATCTGGCAGGACAAGGTGTGAGCGTTATTGCGGTATCCAGTGGAATCATCGGAATCCTGGTTGTCATGATGACCGTATTCCTCGATACGAGACTGCAGCAATGGGCATTGGATGCGATGCTTATCGCTTCCGAGATCCTGTTCATTGTGGGCTTCGCCTACTTCGTTATGCAGCGAGTTCGTTTGGCTGCGGATATTTACTTTATCCCAGTGAATTATCCTCAGGCTGAACAGGTCGCATTGAATATCTCGCTCATCGGTGTGGCATGTTATTTCGTCGCCATTGTGGCCTTGATAGTCAGAGCTTTTTCTCGTCATCAAGAAAGGCATGTGGCCTTAGAAGTCGAGATGGCAGCATCCGCATAGCAAAGATATAAACATGCACGGCTGTGGAGGAAAGTGAGGGCTTTGCCGCCTTTCCTCAGGTTTCCGGCAAGCCCGCTCTTGCATATATGTAAGCGCTTCCTCCACACCGTTCACGAACACTGGTACAACTAGGAAATTCACTATGTACGCAATCAATTTCAATCATGATTGGGCTTATCGCCATCTTGATAGCGATGAGGGTTTCACGCCGGTAACCATTCCTCACGATGCCATGCTCGGGGAGAAGCGGCATGCTTTGGCTTTCAACGGTCCCAATGGGGGGTGGTTCGAAGGGCGAGACTACGAATATGTCAAGCATTTCATTCCGGACAATGCCTTGTTGGGGAAGTCGATGATATTGGAATTTGAAGGGGTGTATCACAATGCTGAGGTTTGGCTCAACGGAAAGCAATTGGGCTTCCGCCCATATGGATATACCAATTTTTATGTAGATATCACAAATTCGATTGAGTGGGGCGAATCGAATGAACTTCGTGTTATTGCGAGGAATGCCGATCAGCCCAATAGCAGGTGGTATTCGGGGGCGGGAATATATCGTCCGATAAGCCTATGGGCTGGCCCAAAAGAGCATATTGTGCCGGATGGCATAGGGGTACGGACGCTTGAGGAACATGGTGAAGGAGGCAGCGCCCGACTTGAATTCACGGTAACGACGACGGCCCCCGGGAAAGTGGTTGTCGATATTCCCTCGCTAGGTATTCAGCAGAGCTTCATTCAGGAATCAAAGACCGGCTTTTTCGTTGTTGAGGTGCCATCTGCGACACTGTGGTCTCCGGCCAATCCTGTGCTTCATTCCTGTGATGTGCGATTCATATCGGATACAGGTGATGAGGATACTGCGTCGGTCAATTTTGGCATTCGCTCGTTGACTTGGGGAGATGACGGTCTGCTTATCAACGGTGAGCGTGTGATTCTTCAGGGTGCATGTCTGCATCACGATAATGGCATTTTGGGTGCTTGCGCATACGCTGATGCCGAGGAACGCAAAGTCCTGCTCATGCGCAATAACGGCTACAATGCCATTCGTTCCGCGCATAATCCTTGTTCCAAGGCCATGCTGGATGCCTGTGACCGGTTGGGCATGTTGATGATGGATGAATATATCGATCATTGGTATATTCACAAAACCCAGCATGATTACGTTGAACATTTCGATCAATGGTGGCGCGAAGATTTGAAGGATATGGTGAACAAAGACCGTAACCATCCAAGTGTCATCATGTATTCGACGGGAAACGAGGTTAGTGAGACCGCGCAAGATCGGGGAATAGCGCTTGCACAGGAGATGACTCATTGGTTGCATGAGCTTGATCCCAGCAGACCAGTGACCTGCGGCGTGAATATCTTCTTCAATTTCCTCAGCTCGATTGGTCTTGGCCAGTACTCGGATAAAAAAGCGGCTCGAGAACTTGAGCAGGCTCAGCAACGCAAAGATGCCGGCGAAGTTCCAGAGAAGCATCGTGCGGTTGGAAGCGAATTCTACAACAATATGGCCGGTTTGCTGGGTGCTGACTTCATGAAAACCGGTGCGACGCTTCCGTTCTGCGATTGGGTTACCAAGGATGCTTTTGCCGCCATGGATGTTGCGGGATATAACTATGGAATAAAGCGATATCGCCGGGATCTGAAGGCGTATCCCCATCGCCTGATAGTCGGAAGCGAGACATTCTGCAGTGATGCGTATAAGTTCCGCGAACTTGCCAAAAGGAATCCGCGTCTGATAGGCGATTTTGTGTGGGCAGGCATGGATTATATGGGCGAAGTCGGTGTCGGAGCCTGGGAATATGAGGACTATGCCGACCTGAATATCGGCTTTGGATGGTTGACTGCGGGATCAGGACGTTTGGATCTCACCGGTAAGCCTTTAGGAGAGGCATATTACACTCGAGTGGCACTGGAGCGGGATGCTGGACCATTCATTGCGGTTCGTCCCGTAAACCGCACTGGCGACAAGCATTCCTCAAGTGCATGGAAGATGAGTAATGCCATCGATTCATGGAGTTGGGAAGGCTGCGAAGGCAAGAAAGCGCAGGTCGAAGTGTATGCCCGTGCCGCATCCGTTGCTCTGGTTGTCAATGGGCGTGAGGTCGGACATAAGCGCATGAAACATGATTGTGTGGCTCGTTTCTCGTGCACTTATGAGACTGGAGTAATCGAGGCGATCGCCTATGACTCCAAAGGCAAGGAAATCGGGCGTACCAATTTGGTGAGTGCCAAGAAAGAAACTCGGTTGTTGGCCGAATTGGAATATGCAAAAGATGGAAGGGTGATGCCTGGCCGGATCGTGTTTGTCCGTGTGCGATACGCCGATGACGAGGGTGTGACGAAACCTTTGAAGAGAGGTATTGTGCACATGAATGTTGATTCCGGCAAACTGCTTGGCTTCGGTTGTGCGGCACCGTACAACAAGGGGGGTTTCCTGAGCGGTGAAACCGATACTTACTACGGGGAAGCTCTGGCTGCAATTCAAATTGATGATAATGCGGCGGGCTCCTTCGTGAAGGTCGAAGTGACGGATGGGGGATTGTCTGATGTTTTGGAGATTCCTGTGTTCGGTGATTGATCAGGGAGTGTTGGGTTCCGCTCCAGATATGGTGGCGATATCGTTCAGTTATTCGGCGTCGGCACTGTTTGCGATTGATTAACGCGGTGTTCGTTCACTCAGGGGAGGAAGGGTGTATTCCCTATGGAATTACCCTTCCTTGCTGTACGGCTCTTACCAATAGGTTGGCCGAATTAGGTGGCGAAGGCGCTGTTCAGAGCCGATTGATTGGTCGGTTCTGAACAGCGCCTTATGAAATGGATTTAGACTCAGCGGGTGATGGTGTAGCCGCCGGTGAAGCTGATCTGCTCGCGCACAGCCAAGGCGAGCTGCAGGAAGCCGAAAGCTTCGAGTTCACGGGCGCGCTTCAGGGAACCGGCGTCAATGGCGTCCAGACCTGCGGCCTTGACCACATCCATAAGAGACTTCTTGGCATCGTCGTCATCTCCGGCAACCTGAACCACGGTGGTGGCTTCGCCGACCTTGCCGGAAGCCAAGGTGGCGGCGAAGTTGGTGTTGAAGGCCTTGAGCACCTTGGCCTGTGGAAGCTTGGCCTGAAGTTCTGCTGCTGCAGAACCGTCAGCAGGGGTGACCAACGAATCGAAGGTGGAGAAGTCCAACGGGTTAGTGATGTCCACAACGGTCTTGCCGGCAAGCTGGTCACCATAAGTGTCGGCAATGGTGGCAAGCGCTGGATATGGAACGGCGAGCACAACGATGTCGCCTTCAATGGTGGTGCCTGCCGGGGTGGAAGCGTCCAAGACCTGAGACTCAATACCAGCCTTCTTGAAGACGCTGGCGATTGCGGAACCCATATTTCCCTTACCGAAGATTGTTGCGTTGGTCATATTGTTCTCCTTTGGTTGTGGCGTACGGTCCGCACGTCACTTCGTTATGTTGCTTACATTTTGTAAGTGATGCCTTTACGCTATCACTAACATTTGGTTAGCGTCAAATCGAAAAATGCGTTATGCTGTATCCATGACTCAGAAGGATATGTGTGACGGATACGAAAATCCGCAGAATTACAACGTTTTTGCGGCGCAGTGTCCGTCCAGAAAATTGTTGACGGACGCGACACGCCGATGGAGCATCCTGGTCCTTGCGGCTTTGCTAGGCCAATCTCGGCGCTTTGGTCAGCTCCGCAGCGATGTGGAAGGCATCAGCGACCGTATGTTGTCGCAAACTCTTGGGCTTCTTGTTGAGGATGGTTTGGTGGCTCGTGATGACAGCGGCGATGCTCCCATCTATTCCCTCACGGAACCGGGGAAGACCGTGGCCCAGCCCACCGCTCAGCTGTTTACGGCAATCTACCAAGCATTGGACCAAATGCCTGAGGGAGATACCTTGAGTGCGTGAGCATCGCGGGGAATTGCCTGCGTCGGGTAGTTGCATTGTGCAACGAACCCATATATGCAGCGCACCCCGACTCGGACGCGGATACTATGTACCTCGCGGTCTCGAATCGGGGTGCGATGTTTATGACGGACGCGTACGCTTGCCCATCATGGAAGAGGAACTTACTCGTCCTTGCGCAGCTCTTCCTTGGCGTCGTTCTTAACTTCGGTTGCTGCCTTCTCAGCTTCAGCCTTCTTGACCTCGGCGTCTGCCTTGATCTCGTCGATCTTGTCGCCAGCCTTGTCGGCCAGGTCTGAGGCCTTGTCCTTGAGATCGGAAGCTACGTCGGCGATCTTCTCGCCAGCGCTCTGAGCTGCATCCTTGATGTTGTCAATAATATCCATGGGGACTCCTTACTGGTTAGCCGCTTATGCGGTGATGTTCACATGGTCCAGGCGCTGTTGGATTCTCAAAAGACTTGGAATTCTCAGACAACGTCCACTTCCTAACCTAAGGGCAATTGCTGTTGCTCGTGAGGAATATGTCAAAGGCGAAACCGCATGAAAGATGCGATAATGGAGGTTTGGGGATGCATTGGTAATTGCTGAGAGTTGCTGTTTGCTGAGCGCTGGTGGTTGCTAACCGGTAACCGCTGTTTAGACATGCGATTGCCATGTTGCGTCCATGCAATGTTGCGAGCATAGCGAGGCGCTGTTTGCAAGTGGTGACCGACTCCTCTGCAGGTCCATGTGCATATATTATTTGAACTGGTGCCTTCTGGGGTCGGTCGTCGGTTTCGCTATGCATTACGCGTTATGCGTCACGAGTTACGCTTTGATGTACCAATTGTTTTGGCAAATTTATCAAAATCGCTTTCTCGCGCCGCGTCCCATTTGCGAAACTCGTCTAATGCTTTTCTTTTCATTTGTTCATGTCTTCGAGTTCCTTTGCCTTCTAATACCGGCAGTCCGGAAAGAGAAATGTACTGGTCAATTAGGGCAATGCACTCTTTCATGCTCGTCAGCGTGTGATTCAATACGCGAGTTTCCACGAGATCCAGCAAACCTGTAGTCAATGTATTCAATGATTTGATCTCGTGCTCTTGTAAATAGTTCTTTGCAACAACAACATCGCTGGAATGAGGATGCCCCTGGGGTGAGCCTTTCCAAGTGGTTAAACCCATGTTGGGTTTTGAGGCATCAACACGATCCATCACGATTTCTGCAGCCGTCTGTTGAGTAATTGCGTAATGCATCTTATTTTGGCAGTTTGCAAAGAAGTCCTTTGCTATCTGAGATTTTGCATCATAATCCCAACTGACCTCACTGAATAGATCTGTGATTTTTTGCCAGAAACGGCGTTCGCTGGTCCGTATATCTCGTATGCGGTCGAGCAGTTCATCGAAATAATCATCGCCAAAGGGTTTGCCGTTCTTGAGCAAATCGTCATTGAGTACAAATCCTTTGACGATATATTCACGTAGTACGCCTGTCGTCCATTGGCGGAATTTGGTGGCTTGTTTGCTGTTGACGCGATATCCTACTGCGATAATCGCATCCAAATTATAGAACGATACTTCCCTGGAAACCTGTCGGGAGCCTTCTTGTCGAACTATCCGGAATTTCCGGATAGTTGCCTCGCGTTGCAACTCCTCGGTTTTGAAGATATTTCCCAAGTGCTCGTTCACAGTTCGCACGTCTACGCCAAATAGTTCTGCCATTTTTTGCTGGGTCAACCAAAATGTCTCATTTAGGTAGGTGACCTCAACAGGGACATTACGACCATCTTCCTGATACAGGATGATGTTTCCTTCTTGTGGGGTTGTCATCGTGACCCTTTCCAATTTCAGTCAATGTGATTTGCGCTGTGCAATATTGATCCAGCGTTACACTCGTTTGTTTGTATCTGGTGCTTCCCATGCAGATGCATCCAGTAACGTCGGTCAGAAGTCTGTTTCCGATTCAAGTGTCGTTTCTTCAATATTAGTTTGGTGCGATATGAGATTCACGAAATGTAGACGATGTGGATAACTGTTTTATCGTTCGATGTTCTGGGAGTGTTGAGAGACTGCTCGATGAATTTTGGGGTTATTGGCCAGAATGTGTGTCTGAAATCGCCTCTCATGCCTTGTGCTGCAAGGTCTGAGAGGTGTTTGAATGTGGCGGTGGGGACTTTCGAGGTCGGCCAGAATGTGTGTCCGGAACGGGACGTGGCGCGTTGCGGGGCAAGGCCTGGGAGCCGTTTGAATGTGGTTGTCTGAATGGTATGAGAACCCACTTTGCCCGAATGCCACGGAACGATGAAGAAGAACGGGAAGACCTCCGCAGGCAGGACGGCGCTGGCGGTGC
>NZ_JGZU01000005.1 GCF_000741765.1 Bifidobacterium tsurumiense | reverse complement strand
GACGTGCGGCGCGGACTCGGCCGACGTGATGGTCGACTACGAGGGCGACGGCGTGCACGCCGCGCCCGCCGAGGCGCAATCCATCGCACGCCAAATGATCGCCAGCGGCTACAAGGAGTGGGACAACGAGAACGACTGGCAGGCGCTGGTCTGGATCTGGGACCACGAGTCCGGCTGGCGGTGGAACGCGGACAACCCCACGTCGGACGCGTACGGCATCCCCCAGGCGCTGCCCGGCAGCAAGATGGCGTCCGCCGGCGCCGACTGGAAGGACAACGCAGCCACCCAGATCAAATGGGGACTCGACTACATCAAGGGCCGCTACGGCAGCCCCGGCCGGGCAAAACAATTCTGGCTCGCGCACAACTGGTACTGACAACAGGACACGAGCGGAGGCCGCATGCGACGCCGAGGACGACGGAACGGGCCTCATGACCGATCCCGCCGACCCCGTGACCCCGTCGTCGGATGCCGCCATGTCGGGCGAGGCAGGAAACAACCGGCCTGACTCGACTCGGCCAAGCGTGGAAGGGACGTGACTATGACGGTTCATGGCCGTGGCGGCGCGTGGCCGCGGGCCGATTTCCCGGTGGATGCGGTTAATCGTTTTACCCGGCGTGGCCGGGATGGGCGCGAGTGGAGCATGATGACGGTGGCCATGCCGCCCGGCTGCAAGGTCGACGGGTTCGATCTGGGCGGATGGAGATACACGGGGTTCATGTCGTCGCGCATGATCCGTGACCATGAGGGCGCAGGCCCGGTGTCAGTGG
Organism: Bifidobacterium tsurumiense; assembly: GCF_000741765.1. GTDB lineage: Bacteria > Actinomycetota > Actinomycetes > Actinomycetales > Bifidobacteriaceae > Bifidobacterium > Bifidobacterium tsurumiense. The sequence goes on along the minus strand of NZ_JGZU01000005.1, from coordinate 59,168 downwards.
CGTTCCGTCCGGATGCGCCGGTGCGCCTGTGGCGGGTCGACGGGGGTCGGCGCGACCTCGCCCTGGCCGATCCCGAGGCGTTGTGCCTGGCCGTGCGTCTTGCGCAGCGGCTTGCCGAGACGGTCGACCTGGAATGGGATCGGGGGATGACCGTGCGCATGGTGAATGCGGTGGACGGGCTCGTCCCGTCCGCTGAACGTCAGATGATCCTCGACGACGGCAGGGATCGCGTGCTCGTGTACACGCGGACGCTGGTGCCGATGGTGTCGCGCGTGACCGATGACATGCGCGTGGGCGGTCCGCTGGCCGTGGGGCGCGGCGACGTGGCCCGGTTCCTGTCGCGTTTCGAGGGGAGGACGGTCAGGGCCACGGATTGGCTGCACTGGCTCGAACCGACCGGCTCGTCGGCGACGGATTCGGTGCGCGGCGTGCGTTCCGGGGTCTCCGCGCCGTTGTCGGACGGGATTCCGCGCACGGCCGGCGGTTTGCGTTACGAGCCGTTGTCGTACGAACGTCATGGTGATGGTTCGATCAGCATGTTCGCCGCGGCCGATCCCGCCGACCCGACGAACATCGCCATGGATGACGCGAACACGCCGGGCCTGATGATGTGAAACGCATGTCATTGGTGTACGTGAATACCTATTTATATGGGTGTTTTTGTATACTTGTTTTCATGAGACGTGATGAAGCCCTTCGTCGTCTGGCCAATGCCGACGCTTCGGGGCTGTATGTGTATCGCAAGCAGGATCTTTCCATCGTGCTGGGCGAGTCCGGGCGGGCTTTGGACCGCACGGTATGTTCGCTGGCCGCCGGAGGTGTGCTTGAGCGGGCCACGCATGGCGTTTATGTGTTTCCTTTGTCGCGGCATGTCGGCGCCGGCACATTGGACGACATCGTGCGGTGCCTGCGTCCGGGGCGGGTCACCTGGGAGAGCTGCGAGAGCGCGTTGAGCCAGTGGGGCGTCATCAGCCAGATTCCCGTGGGCCGGACCACGTACATGACCACGGGCAGGGAGGGCGAGTTCCATACCCGGTTCGGCGTCATCGACCTGACTCACAGCAAGCTCGCGCCCTCGCGCATCATCGGTAATCTTGTCTATCGTGGAGGGCGTCTGCCGATCGCGACGAAACGGTTCGCGTATGACAATCTCAGGTCCACCGGGCGCAATGCCGGTCTGATCGACATGGATGAATTGGAGGATGACGATGAATGGTGAGGTTTCCGAGTTCCGGCGTATCGCCGAGTCCATCGTTTCGGCGTCCGGGGTGCCGGCGTTGCTGCCCGTCATCGAGAAGGAGGTGCTGCATTACCATATCCTGTCGGCCATGCGGGAGACGGGATACCTCGATAGGGTCGTGTTCCAGGGCGGGACGAGTCTGCGGCTGTGCCATGGGTCGCCGCGATACAGCGAGGATCTTGATTTCGTGGGCGGCAAGGGTTTCGCCGGGTCGGACATGCGTGGTCTTGGTGACGTCCTGGTGCGGGCGTTGTCTTCGGTCGATCCGGAGATCGAGGTGAAGGTGCGTGAGCCGAAGGATGACGGATCCACGGTGAGCAGGTGGCGTATCCGTATCCGGGTGTCCGGGCAGCGCCGCGATCTTCCGAGCCAGATCGTGAAGCTGGAGGTGGCTGCCGTCCCCTCGTATGAGCCGGTCGCAGGTCTGGTCAATGTGAACTATCCGCAGCTTTCCGGTCTTTTCGATCAGATTCCCGTGCGGGTGGAGAGTCTGGGCGAGATATTGGCGGACAAGATGGTCTCCTATGTCTGTGCCGGTCATCCGAGATACCGTGACCTGTGGGATGTGAATTGGCTGCTGCCCAGAGGCGTCGACGTCGGCTCGGCGTGGGATATGGCGGCGCGGAAGGCCGTCGACTATGACGAAGCGGACGAATGGAACGGATTCGAGGGCAGGGCCGGGGCCGTCGGCGGAATCATGGAAGGCGACGGGTTCGCCGCGGAGATGCACCGGTTCCTTGAACCACGGGTGTACGACCGGACGGTGGGCGATGCCTTATGGAGACAGGCCGCCGCCAGAACCGTGGAGTCCCTTTTCCTGTCACCCGTCCACGCCGTCGCGGATCCCGCCGATCCGCTGACCATGGACGGGAACGTTCCCGGCGTCGGGTTCAGGACCATCTGATCCGCGATCACCGGTTTCGTTCGCGTCCCGAATACGTCGAGCCGAACGTCTTGCCGAGATACCGCTACGGTCCATTTAGATTCGGGCCGTGGTCAGGTCGTAGGGGACGTCGAAAACGTCGGTACGTCCCGTGAACGCGGTCGGCGAGAGCACGATTCCCGGATCCGTGCGTGTCGTGGCCTCGACGGCGTTGCGCATCTCGTCCTGCATGAGGCCGATGTAGCGCATGGTCGTGACGATGTTCGAGTGGCCGAGCATTTTCGAGACGAGGATGATGTTGCATCCGGAGCGATAGTATGCCACGGTGGCGAATCGTCTGCGTAGCGCGTGAGATGGGAATCCGGTTGCCTTCTTGATGCGTTTGGCGACGAAATCGACGCCGCAGTGGCCTTGTACGTCTCCGGGGAACAGCCATCCCGTCGGCCGGTCGCGGAGCTTGCCGGCGAGTCTTTCGGGGACGGGGAGTTTGCGTTCCTTGTTGCCTTTGCCGTGGATAAGGATCACCAGACCGTTGGGTGTCTCCTCAAGGTCGGATCTGGTGTTGATTCGGGTCATCTCGATTCTCCGGAGCCCGCAGAACGCGCCGAGCATGACCGCGATGCTCGCGTTCTCGTCCTGGTCGGACAGGCCTCGCGCCACGGCCTCCTCGGGACAGATCAGACCTCCTTTGACATCGGTCTTCACGGCGGGGATCTCCGCGGCTGGATTGTCGGCTGCGAGGTCGTGTTTGATGCACCAGTCGTAGAACGTCTTGACGCAACTTCTCATGCCCTTTCTGGATTCGGTGTTCAAGCGTGCCATGCACATGACCAGATCGTCCTCGGTGACGTCAGGGATCTCCTTGCCGACGAATCGTGAGAACTCGCTGATCTGATACCATCGCGTCCTCAGTGTTTCCCTGCTGCGTCCGATGACGTCGAGGTAGTCGATCCATTGCTCGACCGAGGGCCCCCATCCGTCCAGCGGTTCCGAATGCGGACAGTTTCGTCGTTTCTCGTTCCAGCATTTCATTGCATCTCCTTGTTCTCCTCTGAATCTTCTTTGCGTATAGAAAAAGGAGGCAGACCATCTGCCTCCCAAAGGAAAACTATCCGACTGGATTTCGTTATTTGTCGAGAATCGGGGATTTCAACGAAACTCCCCAAATGGCCCATGCTGCAACGAAAAGCATGTGTAGATCTATTGATACAATCGAGTCGGAGGATTGCTTACCGGACGGTCGCTGGTTCAAGCCCAGCCGCAGGAGCTTTCACCCCCGGTCCCCGGGGGTTTTGTTTTTCATAGCATCATTTCGGTTCGAGTTTTTGGACCTATTGGCCCATTGGGCCAATCGTTATCTGTACCCTTCCCAATGAGGCAGTGGGAAGAGAATATCCTCGTAATACGACCAGTTGCTCAGCAGATCAATATTAGGTTCACCGAGCCACCGTAGTTCCAAGCCCTCCATCGCCGAACCAACGGCCATGGATAACATGCCGATTTTCTCCTCGGTATCGAATTCCGACGGCAGTTTCCATGGCAGTTTTCCGATTTGCGAGCGCAGTCGCGTACCGCGCTCAGAGAAATACGTATGCGCAGGATGAGACGTATCTATTGCTTCTGCGCGGAGCACCAAATACATCTGAGTCAATTTTGGAGATTTCACATTATCTTCGGCTATTATGCGATACCACCTTGGCAAGAGCAGAGGGTCTTCGTGGAGCTCTGCCTCTGACATCTGAAGATGCTTGTCAACATATTCTTGGGCTGAAGATGAACCATCGTAGTATTTGAGAGCAAGCGATAAGAGGCCGCTTTTGTTTTTCACATATTTCAGCAAACCAGCTTGGCTCAGTCCGACGCGATCCGCAACTTCCTGCACCGTAGTGCCATAGAAGCCCCGTTCAGCCATCCAACTGGTTCGAAGACAAGCTTGGCATGGTCATGGGCATTGCGCTCGGTCTCAGTGGCATCGGAGGAACTGTTTTTAATCCGATTGTTTCAAGTTTCATCACTAATTTGGGCTGGCGCACTTCGTATCAAATCACCGCTGCGATCATTGTGATTTGCATCTTGCCATTCTCGTTACTGGTTTTTAAGTTCCGCCCTGATTCAACAAAGGGGGAACAGGCATATGGACATGTCAGCCATGAAGCAGAAACCAATGCATCAACAAATGGTGAATTACCTGGCATTGCTTCCTCCAAGGCATTTAGAACTCCATCCTTTGCCCTCTTGGTCGTAGTCTCAGTACTTCTTCAAATAGTTGCAGGTATCGTCCAGCATGTCTCCGGCTATGAGTTGTCCCGCGGCCTGACCCTCAGCCAAGGCGCAATGGTCGTCTCGGGAATCATGTTCGGAGCTTTCGCCGGGAAGTCTACAATCGGCATTCTGCTCGACCGGGTAAAAACCGAAGTCGCCATACTTTCATATGCATGTATCGGTCTTTCAGGCTGGGCTCTTATGTCGTTTGCCAGTTCACCTGCACTTGCCACCGTTTCGGGATTCCTGGCAGGATTGGGCCAAGGTGTGGTTCTCGTTGCTCTTCCTTGGCTTATTCGATCATCTTTTGGACAACGTGATTACAGTGAAATTCTTCCAATCGTCAGCATATTCGGCGGAGTCGCATCAGCAATTGCCGTTACTGCACATGGTGCTGTTTATGACATCACAGGCTTATACATCCCGTCCCCGATCGGCAATGTAGTGCTATACGTAATAGCCGCTGTAGCAGCGGTGATGGCGTACCGACTTCGTCCACTGAAGCAAACCGAAAATCTGGAGGCATAACATGACATCTCAAGACGATTTTTTGAAGAGTTACCTCAACGGCATCAAAGCACGATATGACGCATCTCCATATCCACGTACGCACTCTTCTGCGGAAACAAGGAGTACATCCGTAACATGCTTTGATGGCGTCAAACTCACCACCGAAATATATACACCGGAAGGCGAAGGGCCCTGGCTCACCATTGTTGTCAGATGCCCATATCCTCAACAAGTTCCGCTTTGGCAACTTCATGGCAGCGAATTGACACAACGTGGGTACGCCCTGGTATGTCAATGGTGTCGAGGCACCCGCACATCAGAAGGCATCTGGGAGCCCGATGTGAACGAACGACCTGACGGAGCCGATCTGCTGGAATGGCTCGAAGCTCAGGATTGGGTGGGGCCGATCTGACTGTGGGGGGCGTCATACCTTTCCCTGACATGTTGGGTGCTGGCCGACATCACCACTCCCAAGGTGAAATCCATATGTGCCAATCGCTATGGCACCGATCGTTTTTCCTCTGCATGGCAGAATGGTTCATTCCGCTGCGATGTGTTCAACGCATGGGCAATGCAAAACGCGGGGCATCCTGTGAACGCGGATTATCTGACATCCGCTCAATACAGACCCCAAATCAATGTTGATGAAGATCTATGGGGAGGGCGTTTGGAATGGTACCGAGATTGGATCAGCCATCCGAAAGGGACTGTCCATATTGGGATACTGGTTTTTTGGGGCATGCTCAAAAACATTCCATCACATGCCAAAGTGCCAATGCTCATACACGAAGGGTGGTTCGACCATCATTTGGGTAGTGCATTAACCGGATATGAAACATTGCCGGAGACAATCAAACAGCATTCATGGCTGCGAATCGGATGCTGGAATCATTATTTCCTCAATCCACTTGAAGGAATCGAACCGTCTCAACTCGAGGCAAGCGAGTTGCCAGCTGCTCTTGAATGGTTCGACATAACGCTACGTCAAGGCATCACACCAGATAGGCGCATCGAGTATTACGAGATTGGCAGCGACACATTGCATACTGCCAGCTCCTGGCCTTTGCCTCTTGAAAGATCCGCACAGTCTGTGTTCTATCTTTCTTCGGATACTAATGAAGATATACAAAACGACGAAGCACGGACACTGTCTCAAACACCGGATCGCATGAATGACATCAAATATGATTATGATCCGAATAATCCGGTTCCAACCCACGGAGGAGAGGCGCTACTTACTTCGATGGATCAAATTGGCGCTTTGATCCAGCCTGAACCTGGCTGGAGGGATGATGTCATAAATTTCGTTTCTGATATCTTTACTCAAGATCCAGTGATTCAAGGGCGCATACATATCGATTTATATGTTTCCTCCAGCGCACCTGACACCGCGTTCACGGCCAAACTGATGTGTGTTGACCCTGATGGCACAACACGGAATTACCGTTCGTCCATAACAACAATGGTTTTGGATGGGCATGATGAGAAACCATATATACCTGGAGAAATCCGTAAAGTTGAAATCGAGATGTGGGATATCTGTTGGGAAATACCTGTTGGCGCTCGCCTCCGTTGCGATATCTCTTCAAGTGATTTCCCGCAGTATTCCGTTCATGCAAACACTGCGGATCCATGGTGCGAACAGAAAGAAACGGTCGTGGCTCACCAAACTATCCATACAGGAGAAACGACACCATCTGCAATCGTTTTGCCCGTACGCGTAGCAAAACAATGAAATAAGAATGCTTTGCAGTCGAATTCACAGCGAGGATGAATACGCTAGATAACGAGACAATAGAATTATTTTCCACCAATGCCGCGAATATGGCACGCGGCGATGCACAACATCTTAAAACGCAGGTATTGCCTAAGGGAGTGAACCAAATCAAGGATATTCTGTATAAGGATGGCAAGGACGCTTCGCCTGAAACCGGTAATTTGCTGGATATCTATAAGCCCGAGAAAACGGGTGAGAGCCTGCTGCCAGTTATCGTTGATTTCCATGGCGGGGGCTTATATTACGGCTCTAAAGAAAATAATCTGTGCCGTGACATGATACTCGCATCACAGGGTTTCGCCGTTGTCAACGCGAATTACAGGCTTGTACCGCAAGTGTCTTTCCCACAGCAACTATCTGATGCAATATCTGTTTTATCATGGATTCGCAATCACGGAGCCGAATATGGCCTTGATGCACAGCGCGTGTGCATGACCGGTGATTCCGCGGGGCAGTCCTTACCTTATACGCATGCGCCGCCAACGGCTCTCCAGAACTTGCTGCCAGGCTTGGTCTGCAGCCGTCAGGACTCACAGTGCATGCCCCTTGCAGGCACTTCAGGAATGTATCGCGTAGAAGGAGGTGTGCACGCAACGGCGTTGTCATACTATGAACGGGGCTATTTCCAGACACCACATGACAGAATCATGATAAACCCTTATCTCGATCTGGATAGACTGGTGGTGGATGGCAACATTCCACCTATGCTATTGATAACCAGCTTCGAAGATTCTCTGGCAGACAACTCGTTGGAACTTGCACGGATACTGCAATATCGGCATAAAAATCACCCATTGCACATTTGCCCCAAAGGCAATGAACGCGCGCTAGGCCATGTGTTTGGTATCACTCAAGCAGGAGACCCTGCCGCAACGGAAGCGCAACAAGCAGCGACTGATATCTCTCGCTTCTTTAAGCAATACATTTAGCGAAATGCAACCTCGGTACAGGGTATTTCTTGAAAAGAAACCCAATGTGGTTTTTTATGAGTTCCTGCGATAGATATCGTGTGAACAGCAACCTATGCAGAGCGTACAAACCAAGTCAAAATGCCACACAATATCGGCTTGGTTTCAAAGCACAAACTGCCGCTGACACCAAGCCAAATAAACAAAATGACATCTTTCGCACGACCAAAAGGGTGCCGCTGCCCGAGCTTCACAGCCCAGAACAGCGGCACCCTTGCTATCCGAGATTGAGTTGCGCGTTCCTACCGGCGGCAAAACCACCGATGATTGCTCAACGATGCGGCAATCAGTTCGTACCCATGCTCATGGTCTCCGGCAGTGTGCTTCCGCCGTCGATAACCACTTGCTCACCGGTGATGTAGCTGGCTTCGTCACTGCCAAGGAAGGCGAAGAGTTCACCAACCTCGGTCGGCTTTGCCAAACGCTTCATAGGCACGCCTACTGCGATATCGTTGATTGCCTCCTCAGGATTGTCCGGATTGGATTCCAAGGCCATCTTTTCCACCATCGGCGTGCGTGCATAGCCAAGCTGCGAGCAGTTCACACGGATATGACGGTCTGCATATTCGACGGCAAGACACTTCGTCAAGCCCACCAAAGCGGCCTTGCTCATGGCATATGCAGCCTCACCGGCATCAGCGACAATGTCGCCGGTCACCGAGCTTGCTATGACGATCGCGCCTTTGCCGGCCTTCAGCATCGCTGGAATAACCGCCTTGCAGGTATTCCACGCGCCCTTGATATTCACATCAATGTGGAAGTCACGGGTTTCGTCCGTCATCTCCTCGAATGGCGCCAGACGACACACGCCGGCATTGGCGCACGCAACATCGATAGTGCCGAATTCTTCAACGGTGCGGGCAGCTGCTGCATCCATCTGCGCACGATCCGCCACATTGGCGACCTGGGTAATAATGCGGGCATCGGGATATAGGCCGCGAATACGCTCAGCAGTCTCTTCCACTGACGGATCCAGATCCACCATGCAGATATTCGCGCCATACTTTGCATACACTTCTGCGATACCCTCGCCAAGTCCTGCAGCGGCACCGGTGATCAATGCTGTTTTTCCGTCGAGCTTTGCCATAATGAACTCCTTTGGTTGAAATAATCAGTTGGTTTATGTTTGGTGTTTGTTTGATTGTTCTTAGAATGTTTGTTCGCCATCAGGTGTTTCGATGACTACAGGCGTCTTCTTCCAACGCACGAGCAGCATCCACAGCCAAATGACCACGCCTATGCCCAAATACACTGCGAAGGAAATCCAAGAGCCGACTCCCTGACCGAGTGTGCAGAAGAAGGCAATCGCAATCATGATCACCATGCGAGAATGCGCATCGCATCGCCGCCCCTTGACCACATTCTTATTGCCCTTATACCAATCCGGATGCTTGTGACGCATACGAACCGCCGAAATCATCGTCAATGCATAGGCGCATGCGCATCCGAATGACATGAGATTGAAGAAATCATTCATAAAGGTGCCTGCATTCATCAGAAGGATGAAGGTGATGCTCACGACCAGCAGGAAGATATTCGGCAAAATAGGCTGCTGGTGCTTGTTGACCTTGGTGAACGCAGATGGCAGGAAGTTCTTGGTTCCCATCGAATACAGCATGCGCACAGTCGACATCCAGAATCCCAGAATCGAAGCGGTCATACCCATGAGAATCGAGACGAAACCGTAGACAACCGGCCAGAACTTCCATCCGAGAATATTCTGCATTGCGGTGATCGTCATGAACCCATTCGCAGCATCACCGGCAAGCAGGTCCTTAACCGGTGCGAGGCCTGCGACACAGAAGAAGAAAATGGAATAGATCGCGCCGCACGTGATCACAGAACCGCAGATGGCCTTCTTCGTATTATTGATCGGGAAATCGCCTTCCTCTACCATCTGCGGCACGGTTTCGAATCCGAAATACGGCGTAATCAGCAAAGCCATGCCGATTACCCAACCCGGAATGCCGAAAGTGCCATCCAAGGCGCTGAAGGAGAAGGATCCGATCACATTATCAAAGCTCCAATGACCGGAAGTCAGAATGAGCACAGCAGTGATCAACGTCGTGGCAATATTGGCGAATAAGCAGGTGGCCTGCGCCTTGACGAGGAACTGAATATCCTGCAGACTCATGAAGAACACCAAAAGCAGAATCACCACACCAATGAGAATGGTGGTTTGGAAGCTCAGATTCAGATTGAATTGCTTACTGATGAATGTGGCCACTGCCATAACAACGGCTGGTGGAACTGAAATCCATGCAGCCATGATCAGCCATGATGCAAAGAAGCCGAAATGTTTGTTGATGCCAACCGTGTTGTAGATCAATTCACCGCCAGCGGTTTTGAAAAGCGGGGAGATTTCGCTGTACACCAGAGCCACGGGCAAGATGGCCAATGTCATCAATGCGAAGGCAAGGAATGTGCCCGAACCGGTGTATCCGAAGAATACCGAATCCCAATAGCTGACATAGGTGAATATGGATCCTGTGGCGACCGTGTATACAAACACGAGCTTAAGACTGCGCTTCAGGCCCGTATCTTCTCCCGCAGGCGGCGGCGCATTATTGGTGATATCTGACATGTTGTCCTCCTGAGACAGGCCAGTCCAGTGGGGGAGCGGCCTCCTTGCCGCACGGGAACCTCACTGCTGCCGCTAGCATATCCAGCTTCTTTTCAGCACGCAAACACGGCCAGTCGAAAAAACTGCACAAATGAAGCGATCAAGCGGCAACTCGCCGAAAAGCATAGACCCCTGATTCGAGTGTCGACTATGCGCAATGACATGTACAGGTGATTACAATAGGTAAAAGACCATGAATAGCAGGGAGAGATATGAAGCGCGAATACACCAGACCTCTTGAACGTGATATTGACAGCGACGCCAATGTATTTTCGATACTGCAAGAACGAGTCGATCGGGCTCCGCATGATTCATTAGTGGAATATGTGGATGCCGATGGCGAATGGCAATCCTTCACAGCCGAACAATTCCGCGACAAGGTGATCTCCGTTGCCAAAGGCCTGATTTCCAGAGGAGTCATGCCCGGAGATTCGGTTGCAATAATCGCACACACCTCATGGCAATGGACGGTCATGGACATGGCTATCATGTCCATCGGAGCCGTAACCGTTCCTGTGTATGAAACCAATTCTGCGGCCCAAGTTCGCATGATTTTCAACGATTCTCAGGTGACGCTTGCTTTTGCAGAAGACGATGCACAGAGAGATAAAATCGAATCGGTGCGCAATGATTGCAAGACTCTGCGGGATGTGTATGTCTTCTCAAATGACGCCATCGAAACTCTCGAGGAATACGGCAAATCTGTAAGCCAGGAGAAGTTCAACGAACGTGTGTTGCTGGTTCGCGGAGATGACTTGGCGACCATTGTGTACACTTCAGGTTCCACAGGAACGCCTAAGGGCATTGAATTATCGCATTCGAATTTCGTATTCATCACCTATTCAGGCGTGCAGTCGATGCCCGATATCGCTTTGAAGCCAAATCGCCGTTTGCTGTTGTTCCTACCGCTTGCACACGTGTTTGCCCGTTATATGCAATTCTTCTGCTTTGCAGGAAACGTCACTTTGGGACTTTCCAGCAATCTCAAAACAATTTTGGCAGATTTCAAGGCTTTCAAGCCAACATTCATCCTTGCTGTGCCGCGTATTTTCGAAAAGATCTATAACGCAGCTTCGCAAAAGGCTGGCACCGGCCTCGCTGGAAGAATCTTCTCCAGAGCGGCCCAAACGGCACGCGATTGGTCTCAAGCACAGCAATCCGGCGAGCCGATCCCGATCCTGCTGCGTATGCGCCATGCACTGTATGCAAAGTTGGTGTATTCCACGATTATGGAAGTCTTCGGCGGTTCGGTCGAATATGCCGTCTCCGGTGGCGCTCCTCTTGATGCTTCAATTGCTCATTTCTTCAATGGTGTTGGACTTCCACTTTTGGAGGGATACGGCATGACCGAAACATGCGCTCCATCAAGTGTGAATCCTACCGTTGGATACAAAATCGGCACGATCGGACTTCCTCTGCAAGGGGTTTCGATGGGAGTTGATGATGACGGAGAGCTGTGTGTAAAAAGCCGTGCGGTATGCATGGGATATCACAATCACCCTGAAATCACCCGAGAGCAAATCGTGGACGGCTGGCTGCATACAGGCGATCTGGGCTCCATTGACGAAGACGGTTTCGTCAGCATCGTCGGTCGGAAAAAGGATCTCATCATTACCGCAGGCGGCAAGAACGTGTCACCCAATGAGATGGAAGCCTCCATTATGACATCTCCGGTAGTGAGCCAATGTGTGGTCATAGGCGATAGAAAACCTTTTATTGCCGCCATTATTGCCTTGGATCTGCAAGAGACCAATCTGTGGCTCCAGTCAAACGGAGCACAACCCGTCGCCGACTTGAAGCAGGCAAGTGTCAGCCCGATCGTCCGCGCCGAAGTGGACCGTGCTGTCAATAAAGCCAATGAGCTGGTTTCTCGTGCAGAATCCATTAGAAAATTCGAAATCGTTCCAGAGGAATTCTCTGAAGCCAATGGATTGGTGACGCCAAGCCTCAAAGCGCGCAGGCAGGCAGTGACCGAGCACTATCGCGATCTGATCAACAACGTGATTTACAAGCCTCGCAAGCAGTAATTGATTCATCGATTGATCTCAATCACATTGTGGACATATCCGTTCATCGTCGTTGAGATTGCATCATAGTGTCATGCATATGCGCCTGGACGGCTCATCGAACCGTCCAGGCGTTGCCATTATCAGAAATGCGACTTGGATCACAGGACGACAGAGCCGATGCCAAGTGGCGCTTCGGTAATGCTGATTGAATACGCATGAATCGCATATGACAAACGAGGGGAATATGAACGAACTGAAGTATGCAGTGATTGGTGCAGGTGCTATGGGCTATCGCTATGGCATTCTGCTGCAAAATGCCGGTTTCAATGTCGACTTCATCGATGCTTGGGAACCCAATATTCAGGCCGTAAAAGAACAGGGCGGCGTCTGGGTCAGTCGAGATCACGAGGGACGTCATCTAGTTCCCGTCAATCTGTATACCCCTGAAGAATATGCTGGCGATCCGGATGTATGGATCATATTCATGAAGCAAATGCAGCTTGAAGACATGCTTAAACGCTGCTCACAGCTGTTCAAAGACCATCAGGTGGCATTCTCGGCAATGAACGGTTGGGGACACTTCGAAAAGATCAACCAATACTTCTCTGAAGACCGCATCTACGGCGGCACGGCAATCATCGCAACCGTGTTGAACGGCCCAGGAGATGTCGATTTCATCGGCAAGCCCGGCACCGGTTCGATGCATATGTGCGCCATGAATGAAAAGGTCACCGACATCGAAAAGGCCATTGCTCATGATTTCGCCGCTGCCAATATGAATCCTGAAATTACGACGGATTTCAAAGGCACATGTATGGCGAAAATCGTGTTCAATTCCGTCGTGAACACCTTATGCACGATGTATCAGATCACCATGGGACAGTTCATGGAATTCGATGGCGCCCATGATATGACCAAGCAGCTCGTATCAGAAGCCTATGCGGCATGCGATGCCGCAGGAATCCCGATGATCAATACGGTTGACGAAGAGGTGGAGTCCATCGAATACGCAAGCCGCGTCGGCAATCCATTGCATTACCCCTCGATGTATCAGGATATGATTCACGGCAGAAAAACCGAAGTGGATTACATCAACGGTTATATTGCGCGTTTGGGCGAGCAATACGGTGTGGACTGCCGCACCCATGCATTCCTCACCAATGGAGTGCACTTGGCAGAGTTGGCATTCCAGATTCACCATCAGCAGTGATCTGACCATTATGTCTGATGAGCGGTACGACTCCTAGCCAATGAATCATGCATAGCAGTTTCATCCGCATTGTGGGTCCCTGCCGATCAATGGTGGGGACCCACAACTTTCCTTATCCACTCGTTTGTGAGCTCACAATGAAAGGTTTGCGACTTGTCGCGCTGGTTTTATATCACAATCCAGCATCCGCCAGGGAGATATAACCTGTATCAATCAATGTAGATTTGAGATTGGATGCGCTCACGGCGAGCAGATCTTCTTGAATCACCGGCACCTGTGCTTCGTTTATCGTTTCCTCTGAAACGTGTTTGAAATCAGTAAGTGATCCGCCAACGCTCAATTGTTTGGTGACTGCAGCGATATCGCTTGCATAGGTCTGACGATTTTCCAGAGCGGTCATCCACAGTTTGCCATCAACAATATGCGGCATGAGTTCAACATAGGCACCATAGCCAGTGACAATAGGCCATCTGCTATTGACGGCCTCGACGGCATCCTCTCCAGAGGATTCGCTTTCCGGTTTTTTCGTCGGCTCAGGCACGGCCTCTTTCGACAAATCATGCTTGCCTGTGATGTTATTGACGATTCCCGAAATCGAAATAGAAGGATTGATATCAGCCGATGAGCCAGTGTAGCCGAGATCTTCCAGCTGTTTTATGACTCCTGAGGCCACATAGTCGTTCAAGGCGATAATTCCGTCAATTCCAGTATGCGAACCGTTCGCACTGGTCATATCCAGGCGATCCGAAACGGCTTCACCAATGCTTTGATCACTCGTTGCATCGATAGTCAACGATTCCCAGTCATCTTCGGTCGTATCCTTGCTGAGCTTTCCGGAAGGACTGGTGACCACACCTTTCGTGAAATACGGCTGCAAGACTTCCCAAATCCCGGCAAAAGCATTCTTCGCAAAACTTTCATCATTTGATGTGGCAGACGAAGAATCGTAGGGGAGAAGCACTTCGACGGCCTTGGGATTATCTGATGTCGCCTTGTCCAAGGCCAATTTTGACACCAGCTGTTGCGCCTGGACGCTGCCGATTACGCGTGCCGTAGACATACGCACCAAGGCATCAGGGGTGAAACCTTCGATTGTGCTGGAAAGAAGAATAACGTGCATTCCTGAGGATTGTGCCAGCTGCAATGCAGATCGCAGACGTTGGACGGCTTCATTGTATTCACTATTTTGCGAGTCAGATGAAGAATCGGAGCTCTGCGATGACGAATCTTCATCGCCTGAGGCACTGGAAGACGCATCCGAGGACGCTGAAGCAGAAGCGTCATCGCTGCTTGAAGTCGTATCTGAGGCATCGGTCGTGGTTTCCGTGATATCGTGCTCCACCAAATCACCATATTGATGGGAAATGGTGCTATGGGAAACAACAGGAGCAATGATCAACGTCGATTGGGCTGTGGTGCTATCTGTTGATGAGGAAGCAGAAGCCGAGGAAGACTGAGATGAAGAAGCCTGCGACGAAGATGAATCTTGAGAAGACGAATCCGTTGGTGTCGCAGAGGATGAAGACGACGAAGAAGAACCAGAAACCTGCGATACCACATAGTCCTGGATATCGCGGCTTTGCTTATCCAAACTGTCTGCCGTATGAGCATCGATATCGTCGGCTTCATAGCCTTGTTCACGCAATGAGGATGTGATTTCTGGGACTAATTTCCCCCAGGTATTCAAGGGTGTTCTTTGCGACAATGTGATGCCATCGGAAGGAGTGAATATCTCCACGGATCCCAATGCCGCCTGCGTGGTTGCGGATTCGCTGGCCGATGGTGTCGTTGAAGACTGACCACATGCAGTCAGTCCCGCCAACAATACCAATGATGCCGTTACCGCAACTGTTTTACGCACAGCACGTAGATCCAGCAAAGCCATTGCAATCCTTCCGATCCAAGAAAACCACTTCGTCCGATTCTAATGCCGCAACGGAAAAGCCCCGAATTCGCCATTGAGATTCACACAATCGACGAATCCGGGGGCTTTCCAGAGCAATATGCCCGTTCATTGTCCACTGATAGCGGCCGCTAATGAAACGAACCGCATCTTCAGCGCACCTCAATCCTGTGCGTGCAAAGCTTTGTCAAGACCTTCGCTGAGCGCGTCCATGAATCCATCGGTATCCAACCACGGCTGGTCCGAGCCGATCAACATGGCAAGATCCTTGGTCATTTGGCCGGATTCCACCGTATTGATAATCACATGTTCGAGTGTTTCCGCAAAGTGGGCGACCTGAGGAGTGCCATCCAGTTTTGCACGGTGCTTCAGACCGCCCGTCCAGGCGTAAATCGAAGCGATGGGATTGGTGGAGGTCTTCTCGCCCTTGACCCAACGACGATAATGACGTGTCACAGTGCCATGAGCGGCTTCCGCTTCGACAGTCCGTCCGTCGGGCGTCATCAGAACAGAGGTCATCAGGCCAAGCGAACCGAATCCCTGAGCAACGGTATCGGACTGAACGTCGCCGTCGTAATTCTTGCACGCCCACACATAGCCACCGTGCCATTTCAGGGAGCTGGCAACCATATCGTCAATAAGGCGGTGCTCGTAGCTCAATCCCTGTTCTTCGTAAGTCTTGCGATATTCCTCTTCGTACACTTGGGCGAAAATATCCTTGAAACGACCGTCATATGCCTTGAGGATGGTGTTCTTCGTTGACAGATACACAGGGTATTTGCGCATCAAACCGTAATTGAAGCAAGCCCGTGCAAATCCTCTGATTGACTCGTCAAGATTGTATTGCACCTGAGCCACACCTGAACCCGGATAATCAAATACCACATGTTCAATGGGTTCGCTGCCATCTTCGGGAGTGAAGGTCACGGTGAGTCGGCCAGGGCCGTTCACCAGAAAATCCGTGGCTTTGTATTGATCGCCAAAAGCGTGCCTGGCAACGACAATGGGTTTCGTCCACCCCGGAACCAGTCGAGGCACATTGCGAATCACGATCGGCTCACGGAAGATCGTTCCGCCCAGAATATTGCGGATGGTCCCATTGGGGGACTTCCACATTTTCTTGAGTCCGAACTCTTCGACTCGTGCTTCGTCAGGAGTGATAGTGGCGCATTTGACGCCGACATGTTCACGTTTTATGGCCTCGGCAGCATCTATGGTCACCTGGTCATCGGTTGCGTCACGATGTTCGATTCCCAAATCGTAATAGTCGAGATTGATATCCAAATAGGGGAGAATAAGACGATCCTTGATATCTTTCCAGATAACTCTGGTCATTTCATCGCCGTCAAGCTCTACGACAGTGCCTTCCACTTTGATTTTGGCCATGCCTATCCTCCTATCATTACGGTATGGCATCTCCATATGTCATAGTGCATATTTGTCACGAATGTATGAATAATCCCAGTACTCGGTTGCAAGTATTCCACTCGACTGTTTTATGTATGCCAACGGGCACGCAAGCCCGCTTCTCGTCACCCTCGGGGATTAGCCTGTAAAGCATGTCTCAGGAAATTGAAATTGGTCTTGGCAAAAAAGGCCGCCTGTCGTACACCCTTGACGATGTCTCCATCGTGCCTTCCCGACGTACTCGCGATCCGCAGGATGTTTCCACCGCCTGGCAGGTTGATGCTTACGAATTCGATGTGCCTGTAATCGGCGCACCCATGGATTCCGTGACCAGCCCTGCCACGGCCATAGCCATGGGCAAAATGGGTGCCCTTGGCGTTTTGGATCTTGAAGGCTTGTGGACGCGCTACGACGATCCGGAACCGTATCTGCAAGAGATCGCACAATTGCCTGACGATGTGGCAACTGCGCGTATTCAGAAGATATATTCAGCACCAATTCGTCCTGAACTCATTGCGCAAAGACTTCATGAAATACGCAATGCAGGCGTCACTGTCGCAGGAGCGCTGTCTCCTCAGCTGACGCAACAGTTCTATTCCACCGTTGTGGACGCGGGCGTCGATCTGTTTGTCATCCGAGGAACCGTGGTTTCCGCAGAGCACGTTTCCAGCGATCATGAGCCTTTGAATCTGAAGAAGTTTATCTACGATCTCGACGTTCCTGTAATCGTCGGAGGTGCCACCAATTACACAGCGGCACTGCATCTGATGAGGACCGGTGCTGCCGGCGTATTGGTTGGCTTCGGCGGGGGTGCGGTTTCAGCCACCTTAAGCACCATTGGTGTGCAGGCTCCTATGGCCACGGCTATCGCCGACGTTGCCGAGGCGCGACGAGACTATATGGACGAGTCCGGTGGCCGGTATGTGCAGCTTATCGCAGACGGCGGCATGGGAACCTCAGGCAATTTTGTCAAGGCTTTTGCGCTCGGCGCCGATGCCGTTATGCTTGGAGCCCCTCTGGCACGTGCGACAGAAGCTCCTGGTCACGGCACGCATTGGGGAGCTGAAGCACGCCATCAGACACTGCCACGTGGACGCCGCAGCAAGGTCGGCACTGTCGGCAGCCTGGAACAGGTACTCTACGGACCAAGTCACCAAGCCGATGGCACCACCAATTTCATCGGTGCGTTGCGCAGGGCGATGGCATCAACCGGCTATGTGGATCTCAAAGCCTTCCAGCGTTGCGGCATAGTCGTCAATCCGTTCAACCGCGGTTGATTGAAACAATCATCAACTGAAGAATTCCACTTATCCACAATCCCGCCGAGTCGGTTTGACTTGGCGGGATTGTTATGTTGTACTTGCTGTACTTTCATATGACATCAGCAACGGTCACAGGGGATTGAAACGCGATGTCATCTGGCTGAAGGGGGCCACCATGGTGAACGGCAAAACGCAACCTGCACATGTTCTTGATGTGCCAACCTCTCATATATTTCCGCCAACCGAGCGTCGAGTTCTGCCCAGTCACGATGGCACCATTGTCATCAATCCCACCTCACAGCCAATCCGATACCATATTTCGCGCTGCTTCATAGGAGAGCCCACCGATACCAACTGCAACGCCCTGATGCTCACTGCCTGCAGAATCGCCTGCATGAGCGCAGATGTGATTCGGGGGCGACTCTCCGCGTCGGTTTTGCAACGCAATCTGAGTCCGACATGCCTTCAGCGATTGGAAACCATGGCCTATCTGATGGATAACCATATGAATACCCACGAAGACCTGCGAGCGCAATTATGTTATCTTCCAGCCATTCCGCATTGGCTCAACGGCATGCTCATCAGTCCCATAACCGTGGAATTCGCAGTACATCTCACAATAGGCAAGTTAAGATATTGGGCGACATTGGTTCTGCGATATTCAGGAAGCCGATGGATTTGCACAACTGCCGATCTTGGTTAGAGTAACGGTCTTAGACCAACGTATCCAAGAATTGATGTTGAACGAGCTCCTTCATTGCATAACACAGTTCCGATTCGTGCCAGAGTTTCTCCATAAGGTACTGGGCACATACTCTCTCATACATAACACAGTCGTTTCCTGTGTTTCCATGGGTACACTGAGCACACCATCCGAGCGCAATATCAAAATATCTATTGGTATTGTGTGTATCTTCACTGTGAGCCAGCGATAACGCCATATCGGACTTGCGCCGCGTTATAGTGGAGGGTATGTTGCGTGAATTTAGCGTGGAAAACCTCCATCCCACTACAGACAAGGACACCATTTTTGCACTGCTTCGTCGCCGTGCTGAGCGTAATCCCGAGGACGTCATCGCCCAATGGCAGGATGAGCGGTCGCGGCAATGGAATGATGTGACGGCGGGGCAGATGCTATCCCGCGTGCGAGAGGTCGCCAAAGGGCTTGTCGGTCTTGGGGTAAGGCCCGGATCCAAGGTGGTCATCTATTCCTCGACATGTTATTCATGGGGAGTCGTGGATTTCGCATGTGCGGCAATCGGCGCCGTGAGCGTACCTATTTATGAAACCGATTCTGAACAGCAGGCCTCAACCATCACACAGGATGTGTCGCCTGTTATCGCGTTCGCAGGCGATTATCAGCATGCCCAGATCCTGGAACGTGTGCGCCAGCAGCATGATGATCTGAAGTATGTGTTCAACTTTGAAGCGGACGGTCTTGATGCCGTAGCAGATTTCGGCACAGGCATTCAGGACTCAGAACTTGACCGCATCATCGAGCGGGTCAAGGCTGATGACCTCGCAACCATCGTGTACACATCGGGTTCCACAGGAAAACCCAAGGGTGCAATGCTGACCAACCGCAACTTCACGCATATTGTGTATGCAGGATATGAAGTGCTTGATGAAATGCTGTATCAGCCAACACGTCTGCTCCTGTTCCTGCCGTTGGCGCATTGCTTTGCCCGATACATCCAATATGTCGCCATCGGCGCCAATGGGGTTGTCGGTTATGTCCCGGACGCCAAGCATTTGCTTGCAGATCTGCGTAGTTTCAAACCCACATACCTTTTGGGCGTTCCTCGTGTGTTCGAAAAAGTGTTCAATGCCGCTTCTCAGAAGGCCGGAGCCGGACTGAAAGGCCGTATCTTCGCCAAGGCTTTCAGGCATTTCGTGCAGTGGTCGAAGAAGGAAACCGAAGATGGCAAGCATTCCATTTTCGCCCGTTTGCAGCATTCCTTCTATATGAGCACCGTAGGTTCGTCGATTCGTTCCGCATTGGGCCCGAATCTGAAATACCTGGCCTGCGGCGGCGCCCCGATGAATGCTGACTTGGCTCATTTCTTCAACGGTTTGGACGGCATTACCTTTATCCAGGGCTATGGCATGACCGAAACCGCTGCGCCTTGCGTGGTGAATTTCGAGGATGCCAATACCGTGGGATCGGTCGGCAGGCCCGGCCCCGGTATCACCATCAAACTCGCCGACGATGACGAAGTGCTCATCAAGGGCCCCAACGTGTTCAAGGGGTATTACAAGCAGCCCGAACTCACCGCCGAGACCATAGGCGAAGACGGCTGGCTGCACAGCGGCGATCTGGGAATGATCGATGACCGCGGATTCCTGTTCATAACAGGCCGCAAGAAGGACATCATCATAACCGCCGGCGGCAAGAATATCAGCCCTGCGCCAATGGAAGACACCATTGGAACATGCCCGATTGTATCGCATGCCGTTGTGGTGGGTGACGGTAAGCCATTCGTCGCCGCCTTGATAACGCTCGATCCTGATATGCTGCGTTCCTGGTTGGAGAGCCAGGGCATGGATGCCAATATGAGCATGGAAGAAGCCGCTAAGAACGATGCTGTCCGTGCATGCGTCCAGCAATATATCGACAAGGCCAATAGCAGTGTTTCCCGTGCGGAATCCGTACGCAAATTCGTGATTCTCGACGAAGACTTCAGTCAGGATTCAGGAACGCTGACCCCGAGCATGAAGGTGGTTCGGCCAAAGGTTCTTCAGCATTACAGCCAAGTGATTGAAGAAGATCTGTATGCGCCAAGGGAAACCACCAAGGAGCCTTCCGCCACTGCTAAACTGCTGGATCGGACGACCGAGACGGTGAAACAGGCTTCGGAAAGCGTCAAGCAGGCCACAGAGGAGATGACACCTCGCGTGCGGCAGGCATTTGACCAAGCGCGCAATGAGGTGGCTGAACGCATGAAGAGGCAAAGCGGCGAATCATCGCAGGAAGGCGGACGCGAGAATCGCGCCCAGTGATTAAGGTAGCCACATTACGCTACAGTGCACATTCGTGAGACTTGACTGCATCAGAAGGAGATGAGCGTTGACCATACGCGACATACGAGTGATTCCCGATCCGGTACTGCGTACGCCCTGTGATGAAATTACTTCCATCACCCCGGCTGTGCATCGTTTGGTGCAGGATCTGCTTGATACCGTGGACGATCCTGGCCGAGCGGGACTGTCGGCTAACCAAATCGGCGTCGGTCTGAGGGCGTTCTCGTACAATATCGATGGCAAGGTCGGATACATTCTCAATCCCGTGCTCGTCGAAACAAGCGGTGAGCAATACGGGGATGAAGGATGTCTTTCTGTGCCTGGATTGTGGTACAAAACACGTCGCTCGGACTATGCTCGCGTGACCGGCATCGACTTGGACGGCAATCCTGTCACCTTGGAAGGCAGCGGGATCATGGGGCGCATGTTGCAGCATGAATGCGATCATCTCGATGGCCATGTCTATCTCGATCGCCTTGAACGCGAGGAGCGTCGCGAGGCAATGCGATATTTGCGCAATCAAAGATCCTGAGTGATTCTGGGCATTGCGGGGATTTCGGCATTGCCCAGAATACTGTTGAATAGACCGCCTCATATCGGGCGGTTTATTCATATCTCATGATATTGTGATGCAGGTGCGTCAACCGGGTTCCCCCGCAGTCGTGAGGCGAGGAAATCCACCTATTATTCCCAATCAGACGCACGAATTCGCGCCATGTCCGCGACGGCCTGTGTCGGTCGGAAATGCTTTCGGGCTTTCTGCACGCAGGAACGCATGGCCAGGCAATAACCGACAGAAAGGTAGAATTACCATGGCTCAAATTACTATGAGCGAAATGCTGAAGGCCGGTCTGCACTTCGGCCATCAGACCCGTCGCTGGGATCCAAAGATGAAGCAGTACATCCTGACCCAGCGCAACGGCATTCACATCATCAACCTGTTCAAGTCGCTTGAAATGATCGACAAGGCCTATGACTTCATCAAGGCCACCGTCGCTCACAATGGCACCGTTCTCTTCGTCGGCACCAAGAAGCAGTCACAAGAGGCAATCTCTGCACAGGCAACCCGTGTGAATATGCCGTATGTCTCTGAGCGTTGGCTCGGCGGCATGCTGACCAACTTCCAGACCGTCTCGAAGCGCGTGAACCGTTTGAAGGAACTCGAGGAGATGGACTTCTCCGATGTGCGTGGTTCCGGTCTGACCAAGAAGGAACTGCTGCTGCTCGAGCGCGAGAAGGACAAGCTCAACAAGCAGCTTGGCGGTATCCGCAACATGAACCGCACTCCTTCCGCAATGTTCGTGGTTGATATCAACAAGGAAGCGCTTGCCGTCGAAGAAGCTCACAAGCTGGGCATTCCGGTAATCGCACTTGTCGACACCAACACCGATCCGGAGTCCGTCGACTACCCGATCGCAGCCAATGATGACGCCATCCGCGGCATCGAGCTGCTGACCAGCCTTATGGCCGACGCAGTTGCCGAAGGTTTGCTGGAGCGTTCCGGCAAGGCTTCCGCAAACAAGAGCGAAGGCGAAGCTGAGCAGCCAATGGCAGCTTGGGAGAAGGAACTCCTGACTCAGGAAGCTCCTGCAGCTGAGGCCGAAGGCGAAGCAAAGGCCGAGCAGTCCACCGAAGAGGCACAGGCCTGATATTCCTGTTGGCCGGCCACGGAAGTGACCGGCCAATGGTTATTCCTAACTAAGAGGAGACACATAAATGGCAGCAATTACCGCAGCGTTGATCAAGCAGGTGCGTGAAGAGACCGGCGCAGGCATGATGGACGTCAAGAAGGCGCTCACCGAAGCCGAAGGCGACGTGGCTCGCGCCAAGGAAATCATCCGTGCAAAGGGCATTCAGGCCGCTGGCAAGCGCGAAGGCCGCAAGGCTCAGGAAGGCACCATTGCATCCAAGGTCGTCGACGCCAATGGCGAGCAGACCGGATACGCTTTGGAGCTCAATTCTGAGACTGACTTCGTTGCCAAGACCCCGAAGTTCGTTGAATTCACCGACCAGGTGTTGGATTATGCAATCGCAGCAAACGCCAACAGCGTGGACGACGTATTGGGTGCAGCAGCTGAGAACGGTACCGTGAAGGAAGCCGTGGAAGAGGCGGCAGCACTGTTCGGCGAGCACGTCAAGATCGGTCAGTTCGCTCAGATCAGCGGACCTCATGTTGAAGTGTATGCACACAAGAAGTCTGTGGAACTGCCTCCGAGCATCGTGGCCATGATCGCTACTGATGAAGCCGGTGCTGCAGTGGCTCACGAAGCCGCATTGCAGATTTCCGCAATGGGTGCTCAGTGGCTGAGCCGTGAAGACGTTCCTTCTGACATCGTTGAGTCCGAACGCCGCGTTGCCACCGAGAAGTCCCTCGCCGAGGGCAAGCCTGAGAAGATCGTTCCTAAGATCGTCGAAGGCCGTCTGAACGCATTCTTCAAGGAGACCGTGCT
The DNA here is from genome assembly GCF_000741765.1 of Bifidobacterium tsurumiense. Lineage (GTDB taxonomy): Bacteria > Actinomycetota > Actinomycetes > Actinomycetales > Bifidobacteriaceae > Bifidobacterium > Bifidobacterium tsurumiense. The sequence continues at coordinate 35,643 of NZ_JGZU01000005.1, read as the reverse complement.
TCTGGAGCAGTCCTATGTCAAGGATCCTTCCAAGACCGTAGGCGACCTGTTCAAGGAAGTCGGCGGCAAGGCCGTGGCCTTCGCTCGTATCGAAGTCGGCAAGGGTTCCGCCGAATAAGATGCATGAGTCTTGAGGTCAATTCAAGCAGTTGACTGACGGGCCATTATGATGCGGTGTCTGTGGGTTCACAGGCACCGCATCTTGCATATTCACCATATGCATGAGTGCAGCATCTTCCCAGACAGTGATTGCCATCAATGCTGCACGTCATCCATTCCGGAAACTGGTGATGCCTATAGGTCGTTCTCATCAAGCGCATACCACAAAGCAAATTACGTATTATTCGCGGAACACCGCAGACTTCTTGAAAACAGTGTCGGTATTTGCCGATAGGCTTGAATACGGTAATTTTGGCAATGTCATAAGGCAAAGAAAGGCTGACTATGGCTGGCAAGGATGCAGAGGACAAGCCTCGCAGAGTGTTGTTGAAACTCTCAGGAGAGGCCTTCGGTGGCGGTGCCGTCGGTATTGACACACACGTGGTTCGGCGCATAGCAGGGGAAATCGTAGAAGCCGTTCGCCAAGGTGTCCAGGTGGCCATAGTTGTCGGCGGAGGCAATTTCTTCCGCGGTGCGGAATTGCAGCAGGCAGGCATCGATCGCAGCCGCGGTGATTACATGGGTATGCTCGGCACAGTCATGAATTGCTTGGCTTTGCAGGACTTTCTCGAGCAGGCTGGCCAGGCGACTCGCGTGCAGACCGCGATAACCATGGGTCAGGTTGCTGAGCCATACATCCCTTTGAAGGCGATCAGACATTTGGAAAAGGGTCGTGTGGTCATCTTCGGCGCCGGTGCAGGTATGCCGTATTTCTCTACCGACACGGTTTCCATCCAACGCTCGTTGGAGATCCATTGCGATGAAGTTCTTATGGGCAAGAACGGCGTGGACGGCGTGTATACCGCCGATCCTCGCAAAGACGCCAGTGCACAGCGCTATGCCACACTCAGCTATCATCGCGCACTGGTTGACAACCTTGCGGTTATGGATGCGTCCGCACTTTCCATGGCACGAGACAATCAGCAGCGCATCCGTGTGTTCGGGCTTGAGGGAAGTGGCGATGTGACCGCTGCCTTGGTGGGCGAGAACATTGGAACCCTGGTGTCCACGGCACACTCGGCCATCGCAAAATAGTCTTCGCGGCAAAGTCAAACACGCAGAATAATCGAAACACAAAACAACACGCACAATTCAAAGGAGCACACATGGCATCTCTGATTGATCAGGCCAAGGAACAAATGGGCAAGTCCGTTGAGGCAACCAAGGAAAACTTCTCCGGCATCCGCACCGGTCGCGCCAATCCAGCACTGCTGAACGGCATAACAGTCGACTATTACGGCGCTCCCACACCTCTTAAGGCAGTGGCATCCATCGGTGTGCCAGAACCTCGCACACTCTCCGTAACGCCATTTGATGCATCACAGGCCAATGCGGTCGAAAAGGCCCTGCGTGATTCCGACCTCGGTGTGAGCCCCCGTCGTGACGGCAATGTCATCCGCATTACCATGCCTGAGCTTACCGAAGAGCGCCGCAAGGAATACGTCAAGCTGGCCAAGGGCAAGGCCGAAGATGGCAAGGTCGCTGTGCGCAATATCCGCCGCAAGACCAAGGAAAGCATCGATAAGTCCGTCAAGGATGGCGATATGGGCGAGGACGAAGGCGATCGTCTGCTCAAGGAACTCGACAAGGTCACCAAGCAAATCACCGAGGAGCTGGACACCCTGCTTGAAGGCAAGCAGAAGGAGATCATGGAGGTCTGAGCCTCACCTGGTTGAACCGTTCACACGAGGAGAGGAATCATGAGTACCGCACAGCAGCACCAGACAGAGGATACACTCGCACAGATCAACAAGAGGACCGGCCGTAATATGCCGCAGGCGATTGCGACCTCTGTGATATTGATCGCGGTTATCGTTGCATGTCTGCTTATCAGCATCGATGCGTTTATCGTTCTCATAATCGCCTTTATGTCATTGGCATTATGGGAGTTGCGCGTGGACTTTGCAACAGTAGGTTTGCATATTCCCGTGGTATTGCTCTGGATCTGCTCCACGGTCACCTTGCTGGCGACCTATTATGCCCATTGGCATCTGGTCACCGCGGCACTGTGCATCATGATTTCTCTCGTCCTCGTTGTGCTGTTCGCAACCCTGAAGTTGAATTTCGGAACCAGAGTTTCGATGGCTGTGGCCAATAAAGTGGCAAATACCGATGCCAAGGCTCGTCTGGAATCATCATTCAACCATGACCGTGCAGAACACTTCCACAGCCGATTCAGCCATGTGGCGGTTTCGGTATTCACCGTGCTGTACATCCCTCTGCTGGCTTCCTGCATTGTCATATCGCTGACATTCAACAATCATCCCGTGGCGCATGCCATCACCTTGGTGTTCTTGCCGGCACTCAGCGATACCGGCGGCCTCCTCGCCGGAGCATGGCTTGGCAGGCATAAGCTTTCACCGAGAATTTCCCCCAAGAAGTCGGTCGAAGGTCTGATCGGTTCCATGCTATTCGCCATGGCAGGAGCGTTCGCAGTCTTTGCCGTCACATATTCGGACCGTTGGTCGACGTTGTGGTGGGTGCCTATTCTCACCGGCATATTGGTAGGTGTCGTCGGCACTTTTGGCGATCTATGCGCCTCGATGCTCAAACGCGATATCGGCATCAAAGATATGGGACATTTGCTCGAAGGCCATGGCGGAGTCATTGATCGTGTTGACTCGATTCTTCTGACAGCACCATTCCTGACTGCATTGCTTTGGGTCACCGGCATGTAATGCCAGCTGCCCAATCCTCCTCAAACTTCAGTTCTTTCACATATCATCTTCAAGGAGAGCGTGTGAACCCGCAGCACAATGAAATACCTGAATCCGGCATCACTGAAGGCGGTACCAAAGGCGCATTCCGTGATGTTCTCGCCAAGGATCACGCCCGGCGAGGCAAGCCTCCGGTGCATTTGGTCGATATGGACAAGGACCAGCGCATTGAACGTGCCGCAGCACTTGGATTGCCAAAATTCAGAGTCAATCAGCTCGCCAATCATTATTTCTCGCATTTCGATGTCGATGCCGAAGGATTCAGCGATTTTCCGGCCTCGATGAGGCATGAGGCTGCTCAGAACTTCTTCCCGACACTTATCGAAGAAGTCACCCGTCAGGTTGCGGATGAGGGAACCACGGTGAAAACCCTATGGAAGCTCTTTGATGGCGCCCGCATCGAATCCGTGTTGATGCGTTATCCCACAAGGACGACGCTATGCATATCAAGCCAGGTGGGATGCGGTATGGGTTGCCCGTTCTGTGCAACCGGGCAACTTGGTCTGACTCGAAATATGTCCACCGGGGAGATCCTTGAGCAGGTTCGCGTTGCTGCCAAGGCAATGCGCGACGGGGAAGTGGCCGGAGGACCTGGACGCCTGAGCAATGTCGTATTCATGGGAATGGGCGAGCCTATGGGTAATTACCGTTCCGTAATGAGCGCAGTCCGACAGATCAGCTCTTTGCCACCCGAAGGCTTCGGCATCTCCGCACGCAATATCACCGTGTCCACCGTTGGCGTGGTCCCCGGCATCAAAAAACTCACCGCTGAAGGCATTCCGGTCCGCCTGGCGGTCTCGCTGCATGCTCCTAGCGACGAATTACGCGATGAATTAGTACCTATGAACAAACGTTTCAATACCACACAGGTTTTGGACGCAGCGCACGATTACTACCTGGCTTCCAAGAAGCGTGTCAGCATCGAGTACGCACTTATGCGTGACATCAACGACCAAGCTGAGCATGCACGACTTTTGGCCAAACGATTGAACCATTATGGCGACGACTGGGCACATGTCAATCCGATTCCCTTGAATCCCATCGAAGGTTCCCGGTGGACCGCTTCCAAGCCCGAGGATGAACAGCAGTTCCTTGATATTCTGCACCGAGCCGGCATTACTGCCACGCTTCGCGATACGCGCGGGCAGGATATTGACGGAGCCTGCGGGCAGCTGGCAGCAAAAGCAAAAACGCTATCATGAGACAAACGGCCTATCGGTGTATCGCAACCGCTAGGCTGTTGCCTCAGTTACATGATTTTTCCCATAGGGGTAGGTATGTCCTTGGCCGTGCGAGTGATTCCCTGTCTGGATGTGGATGCTGGACGAGTGGTCAAGGGTGTGCACTTTGAAAATCTGCGCGATGCGGGCGATCCTGTCGAATTAGCCGCTGAATACTACCGGCAGGGTGCAGATGAATTGACGTTCCTGGATGTCACCGCATCCAGTGGGCGTCGTCAAACCACATATGACGTTGTGCAACGCACTGCCGAGGAATTGTTCATTCCCTTGACTGTCGGCGGGGGAGTGCGTTCCCCTGAAGATGTTGATTCCCTGCTTCGCTGCGGTGCGGACAAGGTGGGCGTCAACACAGCAGCAATAAACGACCCATCGCTTATCAGCAGAATCGCGGATCGTTTTGGCAACCAGGTACTTGTGCTTTCCGTTGACGCACGTCGTGAACAGGGTGAGCAGCATACACAATCAGGATTTGAGGTCACCACCATGGGCGGTCGCAAATCCACCGGCATTGACGCCGTATGGTGGGCGAAGCGAGCCGCGGAACTGGGCGCTGGAGAGATTCTTCTGAATTCCATGGATGCGGATGGCACCGAACAAGGATTTGATCTCGAAATGATCTCAGCCGTTCGCCAGGAAGTCGACATTCCTATTATCGCCTCAGGCGGTGCCGGACTGGTTGAGCATTTCCCACCGGCAATAGAAGCCGGCGCAAACGCCGTTCTGGCAGCTTCGGTATTCCATTATGGAAAAATAACCATAGCCGAAGTCAAGCAGGCTTTGCGAGAAGCGGGATACACGGTTCGGTAGCCGTGAATCGCTCATCCTCGACGAGATGAATCATGAACGGCATCACATGCATGCATGACTGAGTAAGCAATCACATTGATACAGGGACATAATATGGAGCACACAGTTTCCGACAACAGCAACCAGACCACGCTTGATCCTCGGATCGCCAGCAGACTCAAACGCGATGATCATGGTCTGGTCGCCGCAGTCATTCAGCAATTCGATTCCAAACAGGTTCTGATGGTCGGATATATGAATGACGAAGCCCTACGACGAACATTGACCGAAGGCAGAGTGACGTTCTGGTCAAGATCGCGTCAGGAATACTGGCGTAAGGGAGACACCTCCGGACACGTCCAATATGTCAAAGCCGTCTCATTGGATTGCGACGGCGATGCTTTGCTCGTCCAGGTCGATCAGGTCGGTGCCGCATGCCATACCGGCAAACGTTCCTGCTTCGATGAAGGCGGCCCTTTGCCAGTGGTCCAAGGAGAGCGCGAGAAAGGACAAGTGCAATGAACAAGAGCAACGACGATATGTGCAGCGTACGAGATATCGCCTGGGGCGGCACTTGGCCGAGCAGGGAAGAATTCCATAAGCTCGCGGATCAAGGCTATCGTGTCATCCCCATCGTCCGCAGACTCCTTGCGGATTCGCTCACTCCCGTTGGATTGTATGAGCGCATGGCCCAGGGACGCAGCGGTACTTTTATTCTGGAATCCGCGGAATTCGGCGGCACTTGGAGTCGATACAGCTTCATAGGTATCCATTCTCTGGCGCAATTGCAGTCCGATCACGGCCAAGCTCATTGGATGGGGCAAGTTCCTGCCGGCGTGCCTGAGCATGGAGATGTTATGCACGTGGCACAAGCCACTCTGGCGGCTCTGCGTGCACCCCGCGTGGACGGTCTTCCCAATCTCACAAGCGGACTCGTCGGGTCTGTTGGCTGGGATGCCATCCGCCATTGGGAGCCCACGCTGCGCGCCCAGGCACCTGATGAAACCGGTCAGCCCGAATTGGTGCTGGCTCTTGCCACCGATATCGCAGTGGTGGATCATGCCAATGGCTCTGTTTGGCTCATCGCCAATGCAGTCAATATCAACGATGCGCCGACCCGTGCGGATGAAGCCTATGACAATGCACTGCAACGCTTGGATACCATGCAACGCGATGCAGTGACACCTGTGAGCGGTGAAAGCCGAGTCAATGTTCTCGATTCGAGCGTTGAACAACCGGAACTGCGCTTCCGCACGAAGCAGGCGGATTATGAGCGAGCCGTAGATCTTGCCAAACAGCATATCGTTGACGGCGATGTCTTCCAAGTGGTCATTTCCCAACGTCTTGATATCGATTCGCCTGCCGATCCATTCGACGTCTACCGCGTATTGCGTACGCTCAATCCCAGTCCCTACATGTATTTCTTTGCGCTCACCGATGCACAGGGATGCGATTTCAATGTGATCGGGTCAAGCCCTGAAACCTTGATCAAGGTCGACAATGGACATGCCATGACCTTCCCGATCGCCGGATCCCGTCCTCGCGGAGCCAATCCGGAGGAGGATGAGGCACTCGCCAAGGAATTATTGGCTGATCCCAAGGAACGCAGCGAACATATTATGCTGGTCGACTTAGCTCGCAACGATTTGAGCCGCGTCTGCAAGCCCGAATCGGTCGAAGTCGTCTCCTTGATGGACATCAAGCGTTTCAGCCATATCATGCATATCTGCTCGACGGTCACCGGAATGGTGAAACCTGAACTAGGCACATTTGACGTGTTTAAATCCGCATTCCCTGCAGGAACGTTATCTGGCGCTCCCAAACCTCGCGCAGTGGAAATCATCGACGAGCTGGAAGTCGCAGACCGAGGAATCTATGGCGGCACCGTTGGCTACTTCGATTTTTCCGGCAATATGGATATGGCCATCGCCATTCGTACCGCATTCCTGCGGGATCATAAGGCGTCGGTTCAGGCAGGCGCGGGAATCGTTTTGGATTCGGTGCCGATCAACGAGTGGCAGGAGACTCGCAACAAGGCACAGGCGAGTGTGGCAGCCATCCAAATCGCAGCACAATTGAAGGAGCTCTAGCCAAGCCGAGCTGTAAACCCGCCAAGAATGTCATATGCCAAGATACGGCACTATTTGTCGCAGCCGCATCGATACAGTGTTGGCATACCCACAAATAGGAGGCATGATGTCTGTACTTGACGACCTAGTGGCAGGTGCCGTCGAAGATCAACGCAAACGCGAGCAGCTGGTCTCGATGGAAGAACTCAAGAAGCAGGCGCAGGAGGCGCCGGCTGCCTTGGACGTCAAGCGATGGCTTCGCCGCGATGACGGAATACCCGTTATCGCGGAAATCAAACGTGCTTCTCCTTCAAAAGGTCATTTAAGCGATATCCCTGATCCTGCATCGCTTGCTCGGGAATATGCCGAAGGTGGTGCCAGCGCGATTTCCGTGCTCACCGAAGGGCGTGTGTTTCTCGGCAGCCTCGATGATTTCGACCAGGTTCGCCATGCGGTCCGCATTCCCGTATTGCGCAAGGATTTCATCGTCACGGAATACCAGATTTGGGAAGCCCGGGCACATGGCGCTGACCTGATTTTGCTCATCGTGGCCGCACTCGATGATGAGACGCTTGCACACTTGCTGGAGCTCGCGCACAGCTTGGGAATGCATGCGTTGGTCGAAACGCATACCCGTGAGGAGATCGATAGGGCCATAGCCGCCGGTGCTCAGATTATCGGTATCAATGCGCGAAACCTGAAGAATTTACGCGTGGATGTCAGCGTGTATCGCGAACTGGCGGAAAACCTGCCGCAGAACGTGATCAAGGTCGCTGAATCCGGCATATTCGGCAGCGTTGAAGTTGAAGAATACTCCAGGGCCGGTGCGGATGCCGTCCTCGTCGGTGAGGCAGTGGCCACTGCAGACGACCATCAACTGGCCGTAGAACGTTTGGTAGAGGCAGGAGCAAGAGTGAAGTCATCACAATCAACCCCGTTAAGTACGCATGAAGGTCCATATTTCGGTCGCTTTGGAGGCAGACATGTCCCCGAAGCTCTGATTCACGCGTTGGACGAACTCGAACAGGTGTATGACGAGGCGAAAAACGACCCCGCATTCGTAGAGGAATTGGCAAGACTGCACAAGTATTATGTCGGCCGTCCTTCACCACTGACGGAGGCGCCTCGATTTGCACAACGCATCAATGACGCCACTGGACTCAATGCGCGCGTATTCCTCAAGCGAGAGGATCTGAACCATACTGGTGCGCATAAGATCAACAATGCGCTCGGGCAAGCCTTATTGGTCAAGCGAATGGGGAAAACCCGCGTCATCGCAGAAACCGGAGCCGGCCAGCATGGCGTGGCAACGGCGACGGTATGCGCTTTGCTCGGCCTGAAATGCCGCATATATATGGGCCAGATCGACGCACGACGTCAGGCACTCAATGTGGCTCGCATGCGCTTGCTTGGAGCCGAAGTCGTGGAAGTGACCCTGGGTTCCAAGATTTTGAAGGATGCCATCAACGAAGCCTTGCGAGATTGGGTGACCAATGTGGAAACCACGCATTATCTGCTTGGTACCGCCGCAGGACCGCATCCCTTCCCATCCATGGTTCGTGATTTCCAAAAGCTTATCGGTGAAGAGGCGCAAAGCCAGTTGCGCGAGGATTATGGCATCGATCATCCTGACGCCATCTGCGCATGCGTCGGTGGAGGTTCCAATGCGATCGGCATCATGAATGCATTCCTCGATGATCCGCGAGTCAATCTCTATGGCTATGAAGCCGGCGGACACGGTCCTGAATCCGGTGAGCACGCGATCCGCCTGACCGATGGCACCGGTCAGCTCGGCGTCTTCCAAGGGACGCAGTCCTATCTTCTCGAAGACGAAGAAGGACAGACTTTGGACACATATTCCATCTCCGCAGGATTGGATTATGCTTCAGTCGGTCCCGAGCATGCATGGCTTAAGGAGATCGGCCGCGTGAACTACAGCTATGCCACTGATGACGAGGCGATGGACGCATTCAAGGCATTGTGCGAAACCGAAGGAATCATCCCTGCAATTGAAAGCTCGCACGCTTTGGCCGGCGCTTTCAAGGCCGCTGAGGATCTCAAGGCCAAGGGTTACACCGATCCGGTGATCATCGTCAATGTCTCCGGACGTGGTGACAAGGATGTGGCCACTGCTGGTCGCTGGTTCGGATATCTCACCGATGACCAGAGCAAAGCCTTGGATGCCAATGGCGCACACGGTAGCAGCGTAACCGAATAAGCGAGTAAGAAGGCACAGTGCAATGACAAATACCAATTCAACCCCATCAGGCCAACCTCTGGGAATCAATCACAGGCCGAGTCCGACAGAATCCATGTTCGCCGCACTTGACGAACGAAACAGGCCTGCATTCATCGGTTATTTGCCTTTTGGCTTCCCGACCCCTGACCTTTCCATACAGGCCGTACGCACCATGGTTGAACATGGTGTCGATGCGGTGGAAATCGGTCTGCCGTATTCGGATCCCGTTATGGATGGTCCTGTGATCCAGTCGGCATCGCAGATCGCTTTGCAAGCAGGTGAACGCATCGCTGACGTGTTCCGCGCAGTGGAGGCGGTGGCGAATGCCGGTGGTGTACCCCTGATCATGAGCTATTGGAATCTGATCTTCCATTATGGTGTGGATCGCTTCGCCGCTGACTTCGCACAAGCCGGTGGAGCGGGTCTGATCACTCCGGATCTGATTCCCGATGAAGCAGGGGAGTGGATCGAGACCTCCGATCGCTATGGTCTGGATCGAATCTTCCTGGTCTCGCCAGACACTTCCGATGAACGACTGGCGTTGGTGTCTCGTAATGCACGTGGTTTCGTGTATGCCGCCTCACGAATGGGCGTTACCGGAGAACGCGCAACCATCGGCACTTCACCGGAGGTTCTTGTGGATAGAACGCGAAAAGCCGGCGCGAATCGCGTCTGCGTCGGCATCGGTGTCTCCACAGCCGAACAGGGCTCTGCAGTCGGCAAGTACGCCGATGGCGTCATCGTGGGATCCGCGCTGGTGCACACCTTGCTTGACGAATCCGGCAAGGCCGCACGCAACAGCGATGAAGGTCTGGCCATGTTGGCGGCAAAGACAGAGGAGCTGGCAGAGGGCATTCATAACGCACGAGTCTGAAATATTGAGATCGAAGCGCGTCACAGCCACGACATAACGTCGAGGAGGCGCGCTTCGGTTCCGATATCTTCAGTGCACATTACCATTCGAAAATATGATGACTTTGAGTTCCATCCCATCACCGTCGATCTCATCCTTTTCCATAGGTCCGTTCACCATTCGCTTCTACGCGCTGTGCATTCTTACAGGCATTGCTTTGGCTGTGTGGATCGCTACGCGTCGTTGGAAGAGAATGGGCGGCAGCTTCGATCAGGTGCTTGATATCACACTATGCAGTGTGCCTGCTGGCATCATCGGGGCCAGGTTGTATCACATCATCACCACTCCCGAGCGTTTTTTCGGCCCTCAAGGGGACTGGACGGAAATGTTCCGCATCTGGAATGGTGGACTCGGCATTTGGGGCGGTGTGCTGTTCGGAGCCTTGGCCGCATGGGCTTGGTGCAGATTCAAGCATTATCCCATGGCATTATTGGCCGACGCCATAGCTCCGGCTCTTCTGGTCGCCCAAGCGGTGGGCCGATTGGGCAATTGGTTCAACAAGGAACTCTATGGATCGGCAACCACCTCGCCTTGGGGCTTGTCCGTGGATGACAGCGGCGTGCTCTATCATCCGACGTTCCTTTATGAATTGTTGTGGAATCTCATCGGCGCCGCGCTGATCGTGTGGATAGGCAACAAGGCCTTGCAGCGATTGGCTCCGGGCTCACTATTCACCATCTATATCATGTGGTACACAGCCGGTCGAACCTGGATTGAGGCACTGCGCATCGACTACGCGCATCAATTCCTGGGCGTGCGTATCAATGTGTGGGTCTCTATGGGCGTATTCGTCCTAGGTGCCATCGCGTTCATCGTGTTGCAGCGTTCCAACCAATCGCGTGCGGAATTGCAACGACGTCTGGTGGCTGTGACCTCCGCTGAGATTCAGCGTCAGGCCGAGCAAGCTACACCGCGGCAATCCCAGACTGCAGCACCGAGCGATGCAAGTTCCGAACACCTTGAAGCAGTTGAGGATGAACAGACCGCTGAGAGGCATGCAGAAAGAAGACAACACAACGCTTGATACTCAGAATTAATACCGAATGGCGCTCGTCGTTCACTGACCATAGAATGAGGAATCATGAGCATTCAAATCGCACCCAGCATTCTTTCCGCTGATTTTTGCAACCTTGAACGTGACCTGCATGCAATCGAAGCTGCCGACATGGTCCACGTCGATGTTATGGATCATCATTTCGTGCCGAATCTGACTCTGGGCGAACCCATTGTCAAGCGCATTTGCGAAGTCACCGATCTGCCTGTGGATGTTCATTTGATGATTGAGGATCCTGATCGTTGGGCCCCTGAATATGCCCGACTGGGTGCGGCTTCCGTCACTTTCCACATGGGTGCAACTCATGCTCCAGTGCGTCTGGCACGCCAGCTTCGAGAGATGGGTTGCAAGGCGTCCTTCGCTGTGCGCCCAGCGGAACCTGTCGAGCCCATATTCGATATTCTCGAAGAGTTTGACATGGTGCTGGTCATGACCGTCGAGCCAGGTTTCGGTGGACAGAAGTTCCTGGATAACCAGATGAACAAGGTTCGTCGTCTGCGTGACGAAATTACTCGCCGCGGCCTTTATACGCTTATTCAGGTCGATGGCGGCGTGAGCCCTTCAACCGCTCATATCGTGGCCGAAGCAGGCGCAGACGTACTGGTCGCAGGATCTGCGGTGTATGGCGCCGAAGACCGCACCAAGGCCATCAACGATATTCGTGACCAGGCTACCGCAGCCTTCCGCGACTAATTGAAGGAAATACGGAATGAAGACGTTTGAATCACTATTCGAAGAACTCAGCTCAAAGGCTCAGTCACGTCAAGAAGGCTCTCTCACCGTCGCCGAGCTTGACAAAGGCACGCATTTCATCGGCAAAAAGATTGTCGAAGAGGCCGGCGAAACCTGGATTGCCGCAGAATATGAAGGTGCGGATCGAACCGCCGAAGAAATGAGCCAGCTCATCTACCATTTGCAGGTCATGATGATTGACCGTGGCATCACGCTGGAAGACATATACAAGAATTTGTGAGAGCACGCCGCAAAGCGGCTGTGAGGGAGGAATTATGCTGAGAATCGCTGTGCCCAACAAGGGTATGCTCTCAGAACCCGCTTGGAATATGCTGTCGGAAGCCGGCTATCGCCTGCGTAGCAATCCACGTCAGCTCATCGTCGAAGACCATGATAACGATATCGAATTGTTCTATCTGCGACCTTTGGATATCGCCGTATACGTTGGTCGAGGAACCATCGATGTGGGTATCACCGGTCGTGATCTCTTGCTGAATTCGGATACCCAAGCAGTCGAGCATCTGCCTTTGGGCTTCGGCGCCTCCACATTCAGATTCGCTGCTCCTAATGAGTCCAGCATTTCCACCCTTGAGGACATCGATGGCAAACGCGTGGCAAGTTCATACGACAAACTCGTTGGCGATTACCTGCATGAACGCGGAATCGAGGCCGATATCATCCACCTTGATGGTGCCGTCGAATCCTCTGTGCAGCTCGGGGTCGCTGACCTGATCGCGGATGTTGTTTCAACGGGAACCACCTTGCGCAATGCAGGTCTGAGAATTTTCGAAGAGCCTATCCTTCATTCCGAAGCCGTGCTTATACGTTCCCCACGCCTTGAGGAGAATGACGAGCGTCTCACTGTGCTGCAACGCCGTTTGCAGGGCGTTCTCACAGCACAGCGCTATGTGCTTATGGATTACGATATCCCCGTTTCCAAGGTCGCTGCAGCGGTGGATGTCACACCAGGTTTCGAAAGCCCCACCATTTCGCCGCTTCACGACAAGCAATGGGCCGCAGTTCGAGTCATGGTCCCACGCGAAAAGGTGAATAACCTCATGGATCGACTCTATGATGTCGGCGCTCGTGGCATAATCGTCACCGCATTGCAGGCTTCCAGGATCTAATTCGACTCATATGAGCGAACTGAAACCCGAAGAGCAAAGATACAGTCCGGAAGCGCGTGATATTTATTTCACCATTCCGAATCTGATCAGCGTGCTGCGCATTCTCTCCATCCCATTCATAGCATGGTTGGTTTCGCGCCATGAGATGGTACCGGCATTGATTGTGCTGGCCATCTCCGCGATTTCGGATGGCATCGATGGTTTCCTTGCAAGAACCTTGAACCAGGTGAGCAAAATCGGGCAGAGCCTTGACCCTCTGGCAGACAGATTGCTCATCTTCTTCAGTATTCTGGCATTGGGATTGGCCGACATCATCCCTTGGTGGATGCTCATCCTTGTTGGCCTACGAGATGTGATGATGACCATATTGGTATTGGTCCTTGCTCAGTACGATTACGGTCCGTTGCCGGTCCATTTCGTCGGCAAGGCCGGTACTGCGCTATTGATGATGTCCATTGTCGCATTGATTATTGCGGATGCTTGGACACATCCGGTCGCTGATATCCTGCATCTGTGTGCCATCGCAGGCGGTTTATGGGGCATTGCTCTGTACTGGCTGGCCGGTTACATATACCTTCGTCAGGGCGTGCAATTAATTCGCAGCGAGCGTCAATAATGTCCAGTAACCGTCCTCACCAGCTCCCTTCGTTTCCGGTGCCTGATGAACATGCACCGGTTCGCAGGCGTGCGCTGTTCTCCAAAAACAACGCCGGTTTGCAGTCACACCATGTGCAACGTGAAGGAATGTCAGGCGTTGGAATTTCCAATAGACGCCGCAAATTGGGCGATGATTCCCTGCGCCTGATTGACGATCTCACCAATCGCCCTGTGGACCCGCTGTTTTCGGATGCCCGCCTTATTCAGCACCATCCATCAGCATTCTCGATATGGTCAACGCGCATTATCGTGTTCATCATCTGCATCGCAGTGGGCTTCCTGGGATCTCTTTTCGTCCAACAATTACAAGCCGATCCTCGCAAAGCCGTGAGGACGAGCCTTGCGAATGAGTTGACTCAGCTTACCGATCAGTTGCAATCGACATCGAAAGACGTCTCCGATCTGCGTTCTCAGATTGAACAGGAATCTCAAGGCCTGACCGACAATACCACCAGTTCCACGGCTCTCAATGACGAGTTGACCATGGGTAGCGTCGCTGTGCAAGGCAGCGGAATCACCTTGACTTTGGCCGATCCCATCGCTGCAAGCAATGACAATTCCGGCTCGTTGCCGCGTGAGAATTCCTCAGGACGAATTCGAGTCGTCACCGATGCCGATCTGCAGATATGGGTTTCTTTGTTATGGCGTTCAGGTGCGGAGGCTATTTCCATCAACGGCAATAGGCTAGGGGTCCAGACTTCGGTGCGCACGGCCGGAGAAACCATTTTGGTTGGGGTCAAACAAATTCAAAGCCCATATACCATAGAAGCTATTGGAGATAAAAACGCGTTGGCATCCGCACTCAGTGCCTCTCAGCAGCAATCTCTTTATGATTCCTTCGCTGAGGCGGGTATCTACCCGCAGGTGTCTAAGTCTGATGACTTGACATTGAACGCCGCAGATCCATCGGATGTGACCTATGCGAGGAGGGCAGAGTAGTGGCGGCCGTTTTGGGGTTGATTATTGGAATAGTCGTCGGCATTTTCGTCAGGCCGGATATTCCCATCGTGCTTCAACCATATCTGCCCATTATGGTTGTGGCTGCTTTGGATGCCTTGCTGGGAGCAGCACGCGCATACTATGAGCGTAGCTTCTCCGATAAGGTGTTCGTCATTTCGTTTATTTCCAATGTGGTGACAGCTGCCTTGCTGGTGCTTCTTGGCAATCAGCTTGGCGTCGGCTCCCAATTGCAGACTGCTGTGATCGTCGTTTTGGGCATTCGCATATTCTCGAATGTTTCTGCTATCAGACGCTTTATCTTCCGTGGGTGATGCCGCATGGCCAAACAACGTGAACCGAATGATGTTTTGAGCAGGATGCATACGCAACATGCTCAGGATAAAGAAAACGACCGCATGGATACCGGCGCATTCCCCGTGGTGCGCAAAAAGCCGGATCGTCGACGCCGTTCCCTTGATGCCAATCCGACTCGTAGCCGTCTGATAACCAGCATTTTGATCATCATCATGTGCGCATTTCTCGGATTTGGCTATGCGATTCAGCTCAGTAACACCACGTCGACATATGAAACGATGAGCGAAGAGGAACTGACTCGTCTGATAAGCGAAACCAGCTCCCAAGTGCAGAATCTTGAACAACGCAAAAGCGAGTTGAGTGGTCAGCTCAACGCTCTGCAAGCTGCGGCCGATAAGCAGGAAGAGGCAAAACGCATCGCCGAGCAGAACGAGGAAACCAGTGGCTTACTCTCCGGTAGGTTACCCGCTGAAGGCAAAGGTGTGATTATCACCATTTCCCAGGGCACGAAATCGACCATCGACGCATCGACCATGTTCCAGCTCATCGAAGAACTCCGTAATGCCGGCGTTGAGGTCATGGCGATCAACAGCGTGCGTATCGTGACTTCGACCTACATAAGCGACACCGACAACGGTCTGGAATGCGACGGCATCCTGCTTGAATCACCGTATATTGTCAAGGCCATAGGCGATCCTCAGAATCTCCAAAATGCCGTGAATATCGCAGGCGGTGTAGGCTCGAGGCTGAAAGTGAAGTTTGGCGCCACCGTGGATGTCGCCACCTCGGATAAGGTGACAATAGACGAAGTGCATGTCGCCAGCAAGTATACGTATGCAAAGATTGTAGAATAACGATTATGACTGATCCTATCCCAAGCGCAGGCGAGACGACCATTATCGGTCTGCCCGCCATCAATATCCCTGTTACCGCAACCGGTGACCGTCCATTGACTCAGGACGATCTCGATACGATAACCAAGCTGCCTTCTGGTACGGCATTGCTGATTTCCACGCGTGGCGCGGTATCCGGTTCACGGTATCTACTCGATGAAGATGAAGTGAGTGTGGGCAGAGATCCTCGCGCCGATATCTTGCTCGATGATTCCACGGTTTCGCGTGCACATGCCGTGTTCCGTCGTGATGGCAATCAATTCACGGTTGTTGACGCGGGCAGCTTGAATGGCACCTATGTGAACCGTCAGCGTGTGGATCAGGCGGTATTGAAGAACGGCGACGAGATTATGATCGGAAAGTTCCGTCTGGTCTTCTTCACCAAGTCAGCCGTGGTGGCCTGAATCTGCTGGTAGGGCGGCTGTAATGGTGTCACGCGATGGTAGGCAGGAATCTCCTGGATTCTTCGATGACCAGGAGACAGGGGATACCTTGCCCGTCCAGGCGATTCAGGGTGAACTGTTTTCTACTGACGATGACGAGCAGAACACGCGTGGATACCGAGGCACAGTGGCGTCCAAAGTTGCCGGTATCACCTACCGTCAGCTGGATTACTGGGCTCGCAAGCAAATAGTCGAACCTTCTATCACTCCATCTCGCGGATCGGGATCCAGGCGACTGTACTCCTTTAAGGATGTGGTTATCCTGGCTGTTTCCAAGCGTTTGCTTGATGCCGGCGTCAACCTTCAGAATGTGACAGCGGCCATCGGATTCCTCACACAACGCACAACCGCCCAGTTGGAGCGGGTCACGATAATGTGTGACGGCGAGCATGTTCATGAATGCACCACAAGCGATGAGATGATGACTCTGTTGCAAAGCGGCAAGGCGATGTTCGCGGTTTCCGTTGGTTCGCTTTGGAATCAGGTCGAGGCGAATCTCGCGCAGGAGGATTTCGTGGATTTGACCAAGGTGCCGTCGCATTCCTCATCTGTACGTCCCATTGACGAACTCACCGCCATGCGTATGCGTAAGAAATTGGCCGCACAACGAGCCTCACGGCACACAGCCTAGGATTGGACATGAGGCTCGAAGCCAATCAAATCGTTCGCCATGAATACAAGTCTTTCGAAGATGGAGTTCAGTTCGAATGCTGCTGTCATTCAACAATTGATGAATTGGCAATAGAAATAGGGGAGAGCGCACTGTGATTGTTGTTCCAGTATTCCTGTGGTGTATTGCCATGCTTATCGGCATTGGTATTTGCATCGCATGTATCCGTGCAACCAAGGGCGTCTCTGCGCAGATCTCCTCAACACATGTCATCCCACCCGTGAGCAGTGTCATATTATGGTTGCATATCATGAGTGTGCTCTGTGGCGCTGCAGCCTATGGTGTGTATCTGATGCTGAATGTTGACGGAGACATACCTTCCGACTTGTGGTATGTGCGTCTTGGATGGCCATCTGCCATCATTCTGGTCCTGACCATTGCCGCCCAATTGGCGCTTATGTACAGGCAGGCCCGGCGTTCATGGCATTCAACCATGGATGCCAAACTGAACAGAACGCTCAAACGATAATAACCAATCCTTCGAACATATGTTCGCATCAATGTGCGATGAGGCATTTTGAGGGAAGCGACACGAGAAGAATCACGAGCGGCCGTCCCTGAATCCTCTCGTGTAATATCGAATACGGACACGGGGGCCGAAAGGCTGAGAGGAAGCTGACGCTTCAACCGCAAGAACGTATACCGGGTAATGCCGGCGCACGGACGTCTCTCTTTCCTGTGCCTTTACGACATGAAAGGCATCGATATGATTATTGGCTATCGCACGAAACAATTGAGATTCTGTCTCGGTGTTGCCAGTCGCAATATGAATGCATAGATGCCTTCAATAACCGTAAAGCACTCGTTGTTAATGATCATAATTCGTCTCTTTACTCAGGTACATCCTGTGGGTTGCAAATCAACAGGGGAGACTGGTGCGTCACAACGACGAGCGACCATCCAAATCAATATGGCGGTATGCGATGGCTCAAGTTCATTGCATACCGTTCGGAAAGGGTAATTATGACAAAGAATGTTCCTCTGGCAAAGCAACCAGCAAGCGGCGATTATGCATGGCTCGGGGCCGAAGCCGGCTCAGTGGCTGATCACATGTATATGTTGAATACCGAAGATTGGGTTGAGGCGATTAATTCCCGTTTCGTCAACGAATTGCTGAATGATGAACTCCCTGAGGAGGTTTTGAAGGCGTATCTGATCCAGGATTTTAAATTCTATGACAACGGCATGATGGGCAGACTGATCAAACTGGCTCCGCGCCAAGAAACCAAGGATATGCTCAGCAAGCAGGCACAATGGTTCGAAGACAATGAAACCACGTATTTCGAGCATTTCATCAAGGCATACAACATCAGCCAGCAAGAATATGACGAGACAGAACAGACACCTGCCAATAAGGAGTATGGAGAATATCTTGAATCCTTGGCCGACAAGGGCTGGCCAGTGCTTGTTGCCGCAATGTGCTGCATGGAATGGGTGTATCTCGCCTGGGCCAAGCGCACTGTTGATGCCAGTGTTGTCCAACAGATTCCTGCGCATAAAGGCTGGGTGGATTTGCACGAAGGTGAACTGTTCCGTGCCTGGGTTGGCAATCTCATCGCTTTGGTCAATGAATATTGCTCCGTGAATGGTCCTGAGGCCGAGGTATTTCGGACAATGGTCCATCTGGAACGTCGGTTCTTCGAGGATTCGTATCAGCTGGACTAAGGACTTTGCGAGTATTGCCGTCGGTATATGGCTGCATATTGGGCTGCATTGTAAATAGTTGATACAAGCATTGCGTGTGCATGTTGATTCATCGCAGTGTGCGCACGCAATAATAACCACTCAATCACTAACCGAACACAACGCTGTGGATAGGTTGTTGCGGTTACATCGTCAGTGCAGAGGCAGGAAACGATTTCAATCCATTGGATATAGGGTAGTCGTATCCAGGAATTTGGTCATCCGTATTCTGAAACCAATATCATTAATCTGACATAACGTACATTATCGGATAATATATACTATTATTACGCAGGAGACGATGGCTACCGAATCCACAAGCCCTTGTCGTTGTCTTTGTCATTGAATGCATGGAATCGCTTGACGGCAAGAACACATTCACCAATTCAGTTCGATTTGCACACCAGCGGAATACAAACTGCATGAATATGAATAACTGACCAGAGCTGTCTCAATTGCCACCATACAAAACTGTCCAATGGATAGAAATCATCCATTGGACAGCAATCCACTCAACCTTGAATGCCAAGGATTATTTATGAGGCGAAATACTCCTGAACGGCATCATTGAGTTCAGAGACATTCTGGATGATGCGATAAGCACCGTGTTCGGTCAATTCGCCAGGCTCTGCATAGCCCCAGCCGCAACCAAGGCAATCCAGACCACACGCAACGGCACCATCCGCATCGGTCCAGCGATCTCCAACCATAAGCGCACGGTCGCCGGCCTCGGCGTCAAATCCAAAGCTCTCGAAGGCATATCGGATGACCTGTTCCTTGGTCAGCCGCGTGTTATCCTTGCTGGCACCATAAATACCGTCGACCATATCGGTCAGTCCGAAGTGTTCGCAAATGGGTTTGGCTTGATATTCCGGCTTGCACGTGGCAACCATCAGCAGGAATCCGGCTTCGCGAAGCTGAGCCAGCTGCTGCGGAATACCTTCAAAAACACTGTTGTACAGATTGCCAGGAACCTTGTTGCCAGGCTGGTTGGGATCGTCAAATTCAGCGCGCTGGGAATAATACTTCCGATAGATCTGAACGCCTTCTTCGATACGTTCTTCAGGCACATTATTACGACGCAAGGAAGTGCTGATTGCAGGTCCCACAAAGCGACGCAATTCAGCATCATCTGGCTCAGGGATCTGCATCTCTTCGTAGGTCTTGCGGATGGATGCAATAATACCCGCAGCAGAATCGGTCAGAGTGCCATCAAGGTCCAAAAGAACAACACGTTTTGCTTCCGCCATATTACTTCCTCTACTCATGCCATCAATATGGTTGCCATAAATATGGGGAGGGCTTGCCTTTCATGGCAGGCACGCCTCTCCCCCAATTTCCTATTGTTATGCAACGATTATGCCGATTACGATTATTCGTAATCAGGAATCCAACCTTCGCGGTGCATTTCCAGACGCTTGTCAAGCAGCGTCTTCAGCTCATCTTCGCTACGGCGTTCAAGCAGCATATCCCAGTGTGTGCGGGTAGGCTTGGTGATTTCATCGCCTTCCTGATCCTGCTCGCCCTCACGTCGTGCCACAAGGCCGCAACGGCATTCCCATTCATCCGGGACTTCTGCACCCTCAGCAAATGGCAGGATGGTGCGATGACCCTTCGGGCAGATGTATGCCACATCATTGCGCGCGGCGAAATCCACGTTGTCATCAGACTCCAAAGACTTTGCACCGATGCTCATGCCTCGCAGACTGCGTTCTGCCATTACCTTTGCCTCCTTATTGGCTCACTATCATCCAAGCTACAAAACAGTTAGGACGTGCCCCATATTCCCGTAATTCTTCACAGGCTGATGGACTACGTACCACCCGCTCATTCAATCCTGTTCGATATCGATTCCTGTATATGCGATCACACCACGATTGATCAATGACTCAGCCTCATGTGCGACCTCTGCCAATTGAGCATGATCGCCAAGATATGGCTTGGCCACAGCGATTTGCTGCAATACATCGGCCAAACGCTTGGCATTGCGCACAAAATCGCCGCCTGTCAGCTCAGTATTGCGCAGCACGCTGGAGAGGTCGTCCCCGCATGCCCAGTCATAGAACACATCGACCAAAGACACATCCAGTGGCATCAATTCTTCCAGGCCGGCATCATCGCGAAGCACATTGACTTGCGTATGGATCCGCCGCATCTGCTGGGCGGCAACCGCCACAGCGCCTTCAGGGCCACCGGGGTAATGGCGTGGCTCTCCCCCGCCTCCCCTGCGTGACTCCACCACCAGAGTGCTCAGTGTCGAAGCCAGTTGCACAGGCGTCAACTCATCCAAAACACCGCTGTATATTGCCTGAGCAAGCACAAGATCCTGTTCGCTGTAGAGTCTGCGCAGCAGCTGTCCGTGCTCGGTCAGTTGATAATCCTTGGATTGGCGGCGTTCTGCGATATTTCCAAGCTCTGAGGCTCTTCCATGAGATTCCGGCTTCTCGGATGCTTTGTTCTGTGCAGAGATCGACAAGTAACCGAAATCATGCAAAATTCCGCAAATACCGTCGAATTGCCGTGCCACGGATCCCGTACGCGAATCGAAACGATGCCGAATTCGTCTCAACTCCTTATATTCGCGGGTCCATCTGTGTCCCCACACCATATGCTGTTGCAAATCAGGGCATTGCCTGCAGGGATGGTTGGCATCCTGTTCGCGAAGACGTGCGATCCGCTCATCGAGCTCCTTGAAGGCCCGTTTACGCTCGGACTCCGTGGCGAATACGCGGTGCTTGATGCGTTTGCGCTCATCCTTTTGAGCTTCGCTCAGCTCCATGCGAATCTTGAGCAATTGCGCAAAATCCCCGTATTCACATGCGAAGGCCTGCTCATAGCCCTGCAATGCCTGCTCCAGAGTCGTCATTTGCGACTCGAGTTGCCATGCAGAGGCGTTTGCCTCCCACTGCGCGAATGAATGGTCCAATGTGATACGAGCCGTTTCATAATCGCTGGAATTCAACAGATTCACGGCCATATTGAAAGTCGGTCTGAAACTTGAATGCAGAGGGTATACGCGCTTGCTTGACAGAGCAGCAGCAGTCGCTGGCACAAAATCGCGGTGATCCACGACCACCGCATGGCCAATGCTATCGATGCCACGCCTCCCGGCTCGACCGGTCAGCTGGGTGAATTCGCCTGGGGTCAGTCCCACATGACCTGTGCCGTCATATTTCTCGAGTTTTTCCACAACGACACTTCGCGCAGGCATATTGATGCCCAAGGCCAATGTCTCCGTGGCGAAAACCACCTTGACCAAGCCTTCGGAGAACAGACGCTCCACGATATGGCGATACAAAGCGACCATGCCGGCATGGTGGGCCGCGAACCCCTCTTCGAGGGCAAAGCGGAACTGGCTGAAGTGCAAAGCCTTCAGATCATCCTTCGACATTTGCCCTTCAACCATTTCGTCGACAATCTGGCGGATCTTCAGTGACTCTTCATGACTGGTGAGCTCAAGACCCGCGTTGATGCACTGTTCCACGGCCTGATCGCAGCCATTGCGGGAAAATATGAAGAAAATCCCCGGCAGCATATCCAGATATTGCAGCTCATCAACGACCGCCCAACGCCGTGGCATATACCTCACAGGATGCTGACGCTCGACATGCCGTTTGCCGGACTTTCTGCCATATGAGGAGGCATGCTGTCCTCGTCGCCTCAAAGCCTGCCTATCCAGCTGATCAAGCCTGCTAGCCAAATGCGCATTCAGCTTATCGGTCTGCTTGCCGTTGTTGTCATGACGATAGAGGTCATAGAGTTCAGGCTCGCTATTCTCATCGGCCTGCACCAAAACATGCTGTTCCAAGGGCACCGGTCGATGCTCGGAGACAACCAATTTGGTATCACCGCGAACGGAGGCGATCCATTGAGAGAAATCCTCGACATTGGAAACCGTTGCGGAAAGGCCCACGATACGCACCGACGACGGCAGATGAATGATGACCTCCTCCCATACTGGTCCACGGAATCGATCAGCAAGATAATGAACTTCATCAAGTATCACGTATCGAAGAGCATTCAGAGTCGAAGAGTGCTCATACAGCATATTGCGCAGCACCTCTGTGGTCATCACCACGATATCAGCCTCTGAATTCACTGATATATCGCCTGTAAGCAGACCCACTCGATCCGAGCCGTAGAGATCGACCAAATCATGGTATTTCTGGTTGCTCAACGCTTTGATCGGGGTGGTGTAAAAGGCCTTGACATTGCGATTTTGCGCCAAGAACATGGCAAAATCGGCGATGACGGTTTTGCCCGCCCCTGTCGGTGCCGCGACCAAAACGTTGTTTCCATTTTCAAGCGCATCGATGGCCTGTTTCTGGAAATCATCAAGCTCGAATGGAAGTGATTGAGCGAATTGTGAGGCCGCTGTTGCACGATATGCCTTCTGTTTTTTGAATGCTGCGTATCGTTGAGCCGGCGACAATGATTCATTTGCTTGGTCGCTGTGACGTTGTGCACGGCGTTTGCCAGATGATGAAGACACAGTCTCTCTTCCTATTTACCATCAGTTGGAGACCTGTCCCCATCCTACAAAGTCAACCAGCCATACCACGCTGCCGGCGTATATCTGAGCTTGACTGAGCTGGTATTCATAGCCGCTCATAATGAGCCGGCTCACATTTGGGATACATGGCGATATGCCAAGCTTTGCAGCCATGGTTTCCTGGCCGAGCAGATTCACTCCTGTGCGGGAACCTCGGGATTATTGAATCTATCCCAGCGAGCCCACTGGCGGACATGACGATTCCGCTTGCGATTGTCGCGCTTGATCACATCCACATGGGCATCGCTATATCGCTGGGCCGCAACACGCAAGGGTTGCGTAAATACGGCCGGCTGGTCAGGATCCGATTCGACAGGCTCCGCCATGGCCTCGAACCTCTTGCTGAACTGAGCGCTCACTTTGCCGACGGTGTGCAGAGCCCGAAGCCCATGCTTGATGGCATACACGGTGCCTGCGGCTAGCGAGGCAATCATGGCTATGGTCAAGACCAGCCAAATCCACCAAGGCATGGGTTTCCTCTCTTTCAGTCCTCTACGTTGTCGTGCCCCAAGCTGAGCTCGCGCTCCGCTCTCACGGTAATCATGGAACGCAAGGTTTCTGGTGCGACAGCTGTGATATGACGTGCGTGGGCAATGCAGAAGGCCACGAACCACGAGTCAGAGACCACGGTGAGATGAACCTTTTCGCCCTCACCGCAAGGCTCCACTTTGGCTCCCTGCAATGCCTTGACAAAATTCAGATCCTCTTGGTCAGTGATGAATACCGCGGCGGTTCCATTGTCAAAACTCCACTGGCGCAATTCGCTGACTGGAGCATCCGGAATCTCGACAGGGTTCGTGGGCTCGACCAAATCCGCATGCTCAATGCGAGCCAGGCGCAGTACCTGCCAAATCCTCGGCTTGCCAGTGGCCTTGTTGATGGTCGTATCCTTGGCCACAAAACGAGCCAGATCCTCAGGTGCAGCCGATTCCACATCGGTCCATACGGCAACGTAGTAGACACCCTCATCCACGAAAATCTTCGCAGGAGCCACAAGCTTGCGACGTGTCCGACCTGCGCCATCCGTGTATTCCATATCCAAAAGCGAAGAGGTGGAAATGGCACGACGCACCACTGAGAAACTGCGTGGTTCGGTTTCATAACCAGTCAAGCTCAGCCAAGGGGTCTCCCCCGGCTTCACATGCTGACGTAGACGCAGATACAGCGACTGGGCCTGCGAGCGTTCCTTGTCTGGCAGCAATGGAGCATGAGCCAAATAGCTCATCGAAGCGGTGAGCATGCTCAGATATTGCTGTGAGATACCTGCCAAGCGTTCCAATCCAAGCGAATTGGTCGCCGAAACAATGCCCTCGGCATCCAAAAGCGACCAATCGATATCGAAGAACTGGCTTCCCGCCATCTCACCGTCATCCGACACCGTGGTCAAGGTGTTGATGTCCTTGTGAATCACCGTGACGTACTTCTTCAGCTCGTCCTCTGACTTGGCGTGGCCTATGAAACGCTCGGCCAACTCAGCCAAGGAGAATTCCTCGCCGAGATGTGCAGAAAGGAACAGCATCAATCGGAGACGACGGTCAACCTCACTGCCGGTCTGGAATGCCGAAGGCTTCTTCTGCTGGGAGTCAAGGAATTCGGGATCTCCCGGTTCGCTGGGCTGATCGCCTTGCTCACTCTGCTCATTCTGATCGACATCATTGCGCGAAGAGTCCGCCAAGACAAATCGTGTCGCGGCATCCAAACGACGATGGAAGGCATCCACCGCTTCCTGAGGGCTGACAATGGTCGCGCCTGGATGCTCGAGAACGAACATGGCCAAATCATCCGAATCGGTGTATGCCACGTTGATATGCTCGCCATCGACGTCCACCGTGGCGGCAAACCTACGCGAATCAATCACCTTGACCAAATTGTCAGGGATGGTCTGCGTTCCCAAACCCGGGGCGATCGAATCCAAGCCAAGTCCCGGAATCGGAGTCTGCGGCACGCGAGGTGCCGTACGAGAAGTCTGCTGAACCTGCTGCTGAGAAGAAGAGGAAATCGACATAGACCGTGCCAAATAGTTGGCAGTGGCCAAAACGGGAAGATCCTCTTGTTCAAAACGAAGTCGCACTCGAGGTTCGTCTCCAAGCTGAAGTCTGTAGGATGCAAAATCCTGTCCCTCAGACTTGGATGAATATTCAGGTTGCCTTGATTCGATGGCAATGCCCATCGCCGCCAACTTGGCGCGATCACGTTGGAATTGCTTTGCAAATGCCGCCTTGGCCGCCTGATCCGCAAGCTCGCCATAGGAATCGGCATACGCTTTCACACGTTGTGCGATCTGACGTGAAGTGAGCCATTGCGGGAATGCGGATGACAATACAGCCAACACATCCAGCTCGTGCTTGCCCCATTTGTCGGAAAAACGCCGCCTACCGTTGCTTCCTTCTGCCATTAGTCCTCACGTATCATTACCGTTACTCATAAGTGTGCATCAATCCACACACATGCTCATTATATCCTAGAGCTTTTTTGGCACGCTCGTGCCCGTTTTCCCGAAAAAGCGCCTGTTTTTCCTGTATGGCTGAAACTTGCGCTCACAACCACCCGTCTGGTTCGACCCCCTGAGGGCCTATGAATTCGCCGTTTGGCACATAACTCGGCTCCCCTTGATCTTCCAATACGGCATCCGCGAACATGGCCGTATTTTGACCAAAAGTCCAATCTCCTCGAATCGTCACCGATTTTGCAGCTGCCAAAGACGGCACAGAATATGGGAAACGCTCATTGAAATCGTTGATATTACGATAATATCGAGGATCCAAATCAACATCGGGGAAAATGTAATTGCCATCTTCCATCTCATAGGAATCCGTCAGATGGAAGCGATCAGATCGCATGATGAACAGATCATTGGTGGTTTTCACCGGCAGGAATCGCATGCGGTCGACCTGAACGCATATCGCGCCATCGAATAGACCGATTGCAGCGCCCATGGCCGTTTCCAATTGCACGACGTGTTCCGTCTCCGGATCGGTTGGATCGACGGTTTTGCGGTTGCGAATCACCGGCAAAGGCAGCACGCCGTCATATTGCTGCAGCTTCTCACGCAGTGCGTCGATGCGAATCCAGATGCTGTTGGTATTGAAGTATGGATGACGCGTGATGCTCTGCGCGGCAGACTTGTCATCGGGATGCACCTGGCTCATCTCGCGCAGCATCAGCCTTCCGGTAGCCGTGTCACGAACGATATGGCCGCCTTTGCGATCCGCATAGGTTCGTGTGGCGACTTCTGCCATGAAGGGTGCACCGGTATTTTCAAAATGCTGTGCCAGGGTTCGGGAAGGGCGGGCACCAAGATTATCCGAATTCGATATGAACAGGTATTCAAAGCCGCGTTCGCTCAGCTTGTCCAGCAAACCCGATTCCCAGATCGTAGAGAACAGATCGCCATGCCCTGGTGGACACCATTCCAATGCAGTATTTTTCGGATACGAGACTGGCTCGCCTGTGGACTCAACGATCTTCGGCTCTTGGTGTTGGATTATTTGGGTCGGAATCTCTTCCTGCTTGAAATGACGGTTCTGATGCAGCACGCGCATCGTATCGTCAGCAGTGCGGAAGGAATTCATGAAGGTCAGAGGCAGCGGAACGCCAAGACGGGTTCGAGCGGTGAGCACCTGCCCGATGATGATGTCCAGAAAGCGCATTTTCCTCGCCTTATGGCGACGAACCATGAGCAGCGATTTGGCCTGTTCCAATCCCATCGACGTGCCCAATCCGCCATTGAGCTTCAGGAACGCGGTTTTGGCGAATGCGCCGACTGCCTCATCATGATCGATCGTTTCATACACTTCATGGAAGCTTGGAACATCAGTGACCGGTTCTATGGCATCCTCACGAATCCAGCTACTCGCCTCTTCGTTGCGCCACACATCATACAATCTGCGGAACTGCGTTATTGCCACTTCACTCAGACCGTGCTCGCGCATCTTGTCTGCCGAATGTTCGAACACATCTTGAGTGCTGTTCACCTGAGACAATGTCCCAAACCTTTCTGACGGGAATATTCCACCAGTCTAACCCATCAATCCGGTTATTCGACATGTCAGCATGGCGCATCTGCGCATCACCGTTACGAAACCACACGAAAACCAGCAAGTCCTAGGTCTTGCCGGAATACTCAAGCTTACGAGGAAGATACGCCTCGCCTGAGTGACTTTGGTCGCTACGGGCTGTGGCGGTTTTCAAGCATACGAGAAGGGTATGCATCACCTGAGCGATGCATACCCTTTGATTGCTGCAAATCGTTGATTCGCGCTACATACCAAGCATCAGTAATCAATGCCTTGTTGATTCGCTGCCATGAACCCGACACTGCACAGCCATAAGCATAGCCCCAGCGATGCATGCGGTGACGAGAATGCTGACCATGATGGAAACCGCAGCTCCCGTATCAGCAAGGCGCGAGCTTGGGCGGCCTTTATGCTGCCCTGCTTTTGCATCCGAAGCAGTCGTGTTCGACGCATTGCCCTGCGTAGTCTGTCCGTCATTTTCGGAGTTGTTCTGGCCTTGGCCGTTATCGATATTGGTGTCCACGACTATGCGTGGATCTTCGGATGTGCTCACCGAGTTCATGCCGAGGCAACGCTTGAGTTCGCTTTCCTTGTACCAGTAGGAACCGTCGGCAACAGGCACGCAACCGTCATGGAAGGTGATTTCCTGCTCGTTGTAGAGCATGCGAACCACCGGTGTATACGCTTTTCCGGTGCTCGGATCGGTTCCTGAACGTGCCGCGACATCCCATTGGATGTTGGCTGCCATAGGCGTGACATTCTCGCCGCGCCATGCATTGTTCTGATAGGTGAACACATCGTTGTCGCTTTGCGGATCGGCGACGGCAGGTGCTTGCTGCTCCGAACCGGCTGCTTGATCAAGGCAGCAAATGGCATTATGGTTTCGGCATGGGCGAATCTGAATGTGGCCGCCGTGGTGCCGCCTGCCACGCGCTCATCTATGGACGCGAAGAAATCGTCCAAAAGCGGTTGAGCTATGGAATAGGTTTGGCTCTGGCCCTCATATCCGGGACCCTTTTCATAGAAGTCCTCGGCGTCGAGAATCCATGCAAACACATTCGCCGTATTGGCATCGAGATGCTCGAAATACTGATCAAAGTCGAAGGTGTGGGACCCAGTGTTTTCCTCCTGCATATCTGCAGCGATGATGTACAGGTTGTAGAGATCCATGGCTGCATCGACTTCAGAGGTGATCTTCTTGCCCATATCACCGCGGGCGTTCTTGTCCTTCGAAATATCTGCACCAGGTGCATCATTCCAGAATAGGTTGATATCCTGTCCACTCTTGTCGTCAAGTCCGTCGCCGTCCTTGTCGGCGTGCTTCTTGCCGTCAGAGGTGTTGTACCAAGAGTACTGGCCCTTGTCCTTACCGATATTGTCCAGGAATTCGGTAGTGAAAATCTGACTGAGCAATGCTCTGGAAACGTCCTCGCCCTTGCTTTCGATGTAATCCATCGCTGCGCCGATGATGGCATTTCCCTCACCATCGGCACCGTCGATGAAATCCGTGTATTGCTGGGCGATATCGTAGACCAGGCCGTGTTTGGTACTCCCATCAGGGTTCTTCACCTTATGGAAATACAGCGTGTCAGGGGATTTTTCAAATACGGAAGCGGCGCCAGAGCCAGCAGGATTGTTTGCTTTCAGTACCGAATTTGCGAGAGCATTGCCCGATGCGCTATCGAAACCAAGCTTGAAGTTCTCTCCCGATTCCGTGGCACGTGATTCGCCTGAGCTCTCGTATGCGATTGACTGGCCTTGAGCAGCTGCGCTGTCGAATAAGCCTTATTGCGCTCATAGGCACGCTCGCCGATGCCCTGATGCTGGGTTGCTCCCTGACCGGTGAGCATGCCATAGCCGTTTTCCACATTGGCGGCGATTATGGCGCGAATATTCGCCATGAATTCCTCGCCGATCTCATCACTGACAAAACCGCCTTCTGCCTGGGCTGTTTCGCCCATCTTCAACAGGAGTGCGTCATATTTATAGCTCGAAAGACCGCGGGATCCGTGCCGTGCAACAACTTGCGTGGAGATGGTTTCATAACCTTGCGGAGCTGCAGAATATGATTGCAGGACTTGCTGTGATGGCTCACGATATGGTTGTTTGCTGCTGTAATATGTGCCTTCCGCAGCGCTCGCTGCCGGTAGCGCAATGGTTGATGCCATCGCGCATAATGCGATACTTGAAATTACGCCGGCCACGATTCTGCCGCGCATACGACTACCCATGTCTTCTCCGTTCCTCTGCACCCTGGCAATAGAAGTGTTCGCGCTCTCTCATTGCGCGATGCACCACTGTGGACAATACGGTTGCAAAGTGAACGGTTGGGGTATCTGAGGGGTCAAGCAGGTGAACGGGCGGCGAAACAAGTGACTTGGGTCACATGATCGTGTTTTCGAATACGAGGCGCATCTGATGCCATTGGACGTTGCCATGCGTGGATTTCGAGGTGATGCCTTCGTCTTTGAACCCGAATTTCGCATAGTAATGAACTAATGCATCTTTGCAGGTGAGCACGAGCCCTTTCCTCCCCTGCCGCTTTGCATCCTCGATAGCTCGATTCAGGAGTTGCCCTGCATACCCGTGTTTGCGGTAATCGGGTATGGTATTCACACCGAAAATCATCTGCCACGCGCCGTTTTCGTTATGCATGGCCGCATCTTCGTACATAAGGTCAGTGAGATCCGGCTCATCGGTGACCAAGCCATCAACAAAAGCTATGAGTCGATCTTCGTCAAACATCAACCAGAAATGATAGCCATAATGGTTGATGCGATCTTGAAATTCCTCACGGGTTGCGGCTTCTGCGTTTGGGAAACATTGGGCTTCGACTGCGGCAACCACATCGAGGTCCGCTAGCGTGGCGGTTCTGATGGTTATATTTCGGCTTTTCAAAGTCAGCGCCTTTCTCGATCTCGCTTCTTAATATTCAATTACCAAATATCGGGGTCATGGGTCAAATATCGCTACTACATCACCTTTTCTTAGCTATCGCCAAAAATCAGGGAGCCCGGAATCCAAAAGAATTCCGGGCTTGAGTCGACACAGATTGCGTAAATTTCAGTCAGCAGCAGCGCAATGCCTACACATCCTCGTATTCAACAATCACATTGTCCTCACCGATCTCTTTGCATACGCTCTTCACGAATTCTTCCAGCATGCTTTTTGCTCGGAGGTTTGCTTGGGACAAGAGACTTTTATCTTCCTGCGCGGCAACCCAATAATTCGATTATTCCGTTTGGATCCGAAAACCACATCTGAAAGGGCGGGTTGTACCTGTACTTTGTGCGATCAGGGTCGTCATGATACACACCTCCAGATCCAGCAAACCACCGCCCCAATGGAGAGAAGAGTCCTTTACTCCAAGCCACTGTTACTTCAATACCATTATCGGACAAAGCAAGTTGGGCTTCGACCTCAGGAACTTTTTCATCTTCCGTATATAACGTGCCGACACGAGTGGTACCCGGCTCAAGAGTATTGCCGCTCTCAGCTACCATCCCATCACCTTGTCATACACGGTACCGACCTCGCAGTCAAGGTCGGGGAACTCCTTGGAGAACTCGGCGAAGTGGATCTTTGCACAATCGATCTTCGACTGTTCCTCGTGACGTGTGTTGGCTAGACCGTTCTTGCTGTCCTTAGTCTCCACCACGAAAGTTTACGCGCTGCTCGCCATTGTCTTGGTCCTCCACGTATGCCCAGTCTGGATTGTACGAGCCGAGGGAAGTGTCTATGACGAAGCTGTCGGGCAACTTGGCACAGAACAGCACACCGCAGGAACGGTCGAGTTGTCTGGCGTACGGCCGTTCCACAGTCGTTGAATTGTATATCACGTAATCGTAGAGCTATTTCTCCAGATGGCTGGGCTGGAAGGCATTCTAACCCCTGTATCCCTTCATGCTGTGTGGCGACAGCATACTGGTCTTGTACCACTCCGCCTCAGGCAGCATGGTATAGGTGGTACCTTGGGCAGGAACAATGCGCTTCACTTTCTGGATGCAGGCAGCTACCTGCGAGATGAAGGCAGCCGGATCGACCGTGAACTCATCCAGTCTGCCGCAGTCCTCGAGGATGCGCTTCAGTGTGTCATGTGTCAAGCCGACCACGTCCTGCAGCTCTGCGATCGGATCCGGCAGATCGTACCTTATACCCGTGAGGTTCCGACTACGGACATATGCTCGTCACCATCAGAAATGCCTGACTCGTCGATGTTCAGTCCGGCGCGGTAACCGTGAATCTCGATGGGGCGTATCCGCTCCATCTCGCCGATGAACCTGATGGATTCCTCCACGAGTTTGTCACTGTCCACATGCAGCTCGAACTTGGTGCGCGGCCTGATGCGCCTCCATAGTTTCTTGAATGTTTCGTTCTGCGCGGCGTCCGGATTGAGTCGCACTTCCACCTTGTCGGCCTTGTCCTTGATCTGCAGATTCACGGCCTTGTGGGCGATGACCTCAAAGTCTTCGGGCAGCTCAAGTTCGTGCGTCTCCACCTGACGTTTGAGTTCGGGTTGGATCGAGCTCTTGTCATCCACGAGCTTGTTCGCCGCGAGATGCTCGTACTGGGTTTGGGAGTTCGCGAAACCAAACAGCTTTTCGGCGGTCTCGCCATTCTCCACTATACGCAGGTTAGTGAACGACTCTAGGGTGAGGATACCGAATCTGATGCCGTCCTTCTCCAGCTCGCTCTGCAGTCCGTCCGCGAAGGGTGGTGTGTACGACTTGGATTGGCAACGGTGTGTTGGACGGTTTCTTGGAGGACGAGTCCTTGTTGCGTGAATTCGTTGGGGCTCCGGTATCCGAGGGTGGAGTGGAGCCGTTGGTTGTTGAACCACCACACGTAGCCGTCGGGGTCGCTTCTCAGCCGTTCGATCGTGGAGTAGTGGTTTCGGTATATGAGTTCCTTTTTCAGGAGCCGGTTGGTCGTTTCGACCACGGCGTTGTCGTAGGGTTCCCCTTGCGGGACAGGGAGCGTCGTATGTCGAACGTTCGAGCAGTTCGTCGATCCTGGCGTTGTCGAACTCGCTGCCCTGTCGGTGTGGAAGACCTCCACATCCGTCAGGGGAAATTCGAGCGTGGCGAACGCGGCCAGCACCAGGTCCGCGGTACGGTTCGTTCCCGTGCAATGGCCCGCGATCGCCCGGTTCGCCAGGTCCATGGGCAGGCACACGTACGCCCCATCCGCCCCCGACCCTCCACGTACGTCAGGTCCGCTCGCCAGATGGGTATGCGGCCGGTAGCCCGAGAACTCTCGGTCCAGGAGGTTCGCCAGCCCCGCCTCGTTGACATCCTGTTTGCATGGCCTGAACGATGTCCTGCGCGCGTAGGCGCTTGCCATGCCGTGCCGTTTCATGATGTTGCCGATCCTGCGCCTGGAGGCGACCACGCCCCTTCCGGCCAGAGCGGCCTCGGTCTTCCTGACCCCATGGCGTTCGCGGCTGTCGCGCCAGGCCGCCCGCACGTCATCCGCGATCGGATCGACCCTCTCCGTTTCCGGATGTTCCACCATCCAGTAGTAGGTGGAACGGGGAACGCCCAGTATCCTGCATTGCGCCGATACCGGGCAGTGGCCGGCGTTGGCCCGTATCACGCCTGCTTTCATGCGAATACCGGCGCCGCTTGTTTTAAACGTCGACCTCCATCCCGCTGTCTGTTGAGCTTCCCCGGTTCGATCAGCTCGTTCTGCTCGGGCGTGCGGTTGTCCTCGGCCCTGGTGGAGCCGCCGTTGCAGATTCCCTGCACCCACCGGCGCGGCGTGGAATGGCAGATGTCGCATCCCGCCCTGATCTCGCGGGCGGGCTTGCCCGCCCCGTACAGCCGCACGATCTGCCTCTTGAACGATTCCTCGAAATGACGCGGATGATTCGGATCGGCCATCGCGGGTCTCCAATCTCGTAGAACAGTCCCTCATCGGACCGTCCAAACAACCACAGCCAATCCCTATGTGCCACGTGACCACGGTTACGGCAAAACCGGTCAACGGCAAATACCCGTGCAGCAAGCAGCGTAGCGCGTACTTTCCACAGGCTATCTGTGGTGCGCGTGCCAGAGGGCTATGACATGACGCACTTGACCGGCATGTGGTGCCTGACTAGGCCGAAATCCAAGACCAGCAGGGTCGTCCCCATCAGCCCACTATTGACAAAGGTAATAAAACGGTATCTGGAAGTGACCGAGGGGCAGCCGAACCCATATTGGCTGATCTTTCACACTCCAGAGTACAACCCCATCGGCCCGGTTGACGACGGACAGGGGTTTCGAGACCTCGTGAAATCGGTTGGTATAGAAAATTCACGGGAGCGATTCGGCAATGGAACTCGGCACGGCACCGTATCGCAACTGTCGTTGATGGGAGTGGATCACTCGATCATCCAGCAGATAGTAGGCCATAGCAGCATAGCCATGGTCGAACACTACCGGCACATCAATACAACGGAACTGATGCATGCGATGGAGACAATGGAAAACCTCTTGACCTCCAGCGGATCGAGTGGAAGGGGTAGTTTATTCCCTTTTCTCCCATATCTTGCATATCTTATCAATCAGATACAGGTCGCTGCTCATGTAGATTGCGGCTATGTCGGTCTTGATTTCGGTGAGCAGTGGTGCGCGGCGGCGGAATACTGGAGTGCCCTGGCTCATCGCATCCAATAGCGGGCCCTTGCGTTTCTCGAGGAGGATGCGGGTCTAGGTGCGTGCTCTCGTAGTTTGGCCCTCGCCGGGGTGAGTAGTGGGGCGCTGGGTGATGTCATCGGGATTCATGAAACGATGATGGCAATAATTGATTCGCTAGGATTCGCTATGTATTCACGGTTTATAAAGGATTGGAATCGTGGGACTCTTGAATGCTTTAAATAATATGTCTGGGTCTATGGGAACGATATTGGGTGCGCTCATAGCCATTGTTGCCAACGTTGTGAGTGTGATATTGCAGAGATCCTTGAGCAAGTCGGACGAACTCCGGATTGTACGTAGAAATGAATATTTCCAAGTAATCCGTATAACTAACATGATCGACGATAATTTGCGTAAGTTGCCACAAGCTATTATCACCAAGGAAGATTCCGCATCATCTGCTCAAGAGAAGGATCAGTTCGGAGTCAAGGTGATAGACATGATCGTACATACCAGAACGTCGTTGAACGAAGAAGCTCTTCGAATGGATTTGGTTGCAGATCCAAACGTTTCGGATGCTCCTAGACAGTACCAGCGCACTATTGAAGATTTCTTCAATAAGGTAATGAACGAAAATGAAGGCAAGTTCAAATCAGTCAAGTGGAATAACTTGCAGCATCGCTTAAACAAACAAAGAAGCTTGTTCTTAAAAGCCATGCGTAATGATATAAATATCAAGTAGAATGCGGAGTTAATATCTGGTTGCAAAATTTCCCGCAGGAACAGCGGATAGCATCAATCGATCAGGCGGTGGCCGTGTTGGCCTTGACCTCGCTGGCGGCCTGCTTGCCTGTGGTAGGAGTGGATTGTACGGGAGTCGTGGTCGTAATGGCTTTGACCGAGGCAGCTGATATTTCGACCTGTTTGATGAGACCATTGACATCGATCTGTGGTGTGCCGGGAACGGCGGGCTTGAGCAGGCCGTAGATGCCTTGGGCAACGCCGAAGCTGGCGAGCAGGCCTGGGGGGGGGGGAGTGCAGCCTAACTATAATCCCCGCCGGGCTGGGTAACGATGCCGTCGCCCAGCATCGACATGAGAGTGGTTAGCCCGAGTGTGAACAGGCCGCGGAATTGGTCTGGGATCTTGCTCCCGGTGAGTGTTGCAGTGTCCATGTGGATATACCTACTTCCGTTTGGCAAGGCTGAACAGGCAGGGGACCCCTGTTCGCGTACGTGGAACACAGCGACGCACCGACCACGACGAATGTGTGCTCTGGGGGGGGCGTCAACGCCGACATCAAGCGGATCCTGCACTCGCATCGCGGGCTTGGCGAGGAGGGCATGAGACGCTGCTGCGAATGGGTGCTCTACATGAAGACCGCTGACCCGAGGCAGGAACGGTTCGTCACCCCCGACCTATGGTGGCGAACACCCCCGGCTGCGCGGCCTCCCGTTGTCCACGCAGACGCGAACCGGACGGATGCGCAACGGCCCGTGCCAGAGGTCGATGCATAGGAGGGCGGTTTCGGCACCAGTAAAGGATGGACGGGACGGCCACTTTGACACGCCGCATTAGGGTTATTGGCCAGAATGTGTGTCTGAAATCGCCTCTCATGCCTTGTGCTGCAAGGTCTGAGAGGTGTTTGAATGTGGCGGTGGGGACTTTCGAGGTCGGCCAGAATGTGTGTCCGGAACGGGACGTGGCGCGTTGCGGGGCAAGGCCTGGGAGCCGTTTGAATGTGGTTGTCTGAATGGTATGAGAACCCCACTTTGCCCCGAATGCCACGGAACGATGAAGAAGAACGGGAAGACCTCCG
>NZ_JGZU01000004.1 GCF_000741765.1 Bifidobacterium tsurumiense | reverse complement strand
ACACAGGCATGGCATCGGAAAGGAGCCCCCAAGGCGCACTACGAAACGTTCGGCATACCCAACCGATACGGAACCGGCATCGACTGGAACGAATTCCACACCAGCACCAGATACCCAAACGCCACCGAATAAAACCACCACCAGACACACAATTTGGCCTATAACCCACCGAATAAAACCACCACCAGACACACAATTTGGCCTATAACCCAGACTTCATGACGTACAGGCGTCGTCCGTTTTCCCTGATAACAACAAAACAGGCCCGAAACCGTAATGATTTCGGACCTGCATAAAAACTTAAGTAATTACTTACTCAGCATCAGAAGAGGACAGTTCGTCGGCCACAGCGGCTGCTGCCGAAGCGGCTGCGACGCTCTCATCTTCTTCATTCTGGGTATCATCACCCAGGAAAGCGCTCAAATCAAGCACTTCACCATCAGACTTGAAGGTGACAGCACGCATACCTGCGAGCAGCCCCTTGGAACGTCCGACTTCCTGAACAGCGGAACCGAGCTGGCCGTTATTCACGATCGCATTGATGAACTGGCTCGGATCCATGCCGTACTGCTGGGCAATGGAAGCCAAGAAGTTGGTGACATCGAGCTGAGTGACCTGAACTTCCATCTTCTGTGCCAGAGCGTCGAGGACCATCTGGTCACGAAGTTCCTTCTCGACGGACTCTTCGGCTTCAGCCTTCTGCTCCTTGGTGGCCTTCTCAGGATCAGGGGTCATGCCCTTCAAGTGCTCGGCGACCATATCGGCCTTGACACCCTTAGGAACAGGGATCTCCAGACCTTCCTTGAGCTTCTCGATGAAAGCATCGCGAGCTTCGGTGGCCTGACGACCTTCGGCATCCTTCTCGGCTGCCTTGCGCATATCTGCCTTCAACTCGTCAAGAGTGTCGAATTCGGAAGCGTCCTTAGCGAAATCATCATCGAGCTCAGGAAGTTCCTCAGCCTTGACGGAATTCACCTTGACCTTGATCTGAGCCTTTTCACCCTCATGATCGCCGGCTTCGAGAGTTCCTTCGAATGTGGTCTCTTCACCTGCTGACAGGCCTTCCAATGCTTCATCCAGACCATCGAGCATGGTGCCGGAACCCAGTTCGTAGCTCACGCCTTCCTGGGAATCCACGGTTTCGCCATCGATCTGTGCGTTCAGATCGATATTGGCAAAGTCACCCTTTGCAGCCGGACGATCCACGCCGACCAAGGTGCCGAAACGCTGGCGCAATGACTCAAGACGCTTCTCAACGTCCTCATCGCTGACCTCAGGCTTGGCCACTTCGATTTCCATGCCGTCAAGTTCAGGAAGCTCGATATCAGGACGGCGCTCCACAGTGGCGACGAACTTCAGCTTCGTCTCATCCTTAGCGGACTGCGGCACTTCCTGAACATCGATTTCCGGCTGAGCCATAGGCTGGAACTTCTTCTCGTCCATAGCCTTGGAATACAGCTCCGGCACTGCATTGTTCACGGCCTCGCCCGCAACAGCGGCAAAACCGATGCGCTGGTCGATAATCTTTCCTGGCACATGGCCCTTACGGAATCCAGGAACGTTGACCTGCTTGGCGATCTCCTTGCGAGACTGCTCCAAATAAGGCTCAAATTCCTCGGTATCGACGGTAACGGTGAGCCTCACCTTGGTGGGCTCAAGATTCCTGACGCTGATTTTCACGCTTGTGCTCCTGAAATACGGGTATTCACTTCTTCTGCCATTTCGGCAACCGTTATATGATAGCGCGACTTACGGACGCTGATATCAAGTTCACTTGCCAGTCTCTGGCCCCTTGCTCCCTCAAGAATTCAGCGACATCGCGCTTGTGAGGCTCATCCGTCCAACACAGATTACGCAGTATTTGTGGTTTGATAATCATATCGGCCGGTGTGCGGGTGTCTTCTGCGATTTGCGAGACGGTATGACGCACATTCATAAGGCAGTCATAGCGATTCGGATGCCTCGTCTGCCACAACTTCATGGATTTAGGTGCATTGCTATTATGCATGTCTCCCGGTGCCGCAGGGACTGTTGGCCAGTCCTCGGGCGCCAGATCCAAGGCATGTTGAATAACCTTTTTCCATATCGAAGGCTTGACCGCCCGCTGGATAGGAGCGTATCTTTCAAACATTTTGTCCTGTGCACTGCCGGTTTGAATGCGCACCCTTTCATTCAAAGAACGCACAGCCCTGAATTCCCTGGCGTTATGCGGCTTGAGTTGCGCGGCTTCTATTATGCTGCGATCTTCCAAGAGCAGATTAGGCGCGATGTCGTAGTGCTGAGCCAGTCTTTCCCGTTCTTCCCACAGCGCTTTGGCCACAGCCAGACCTTGCCTGTCTTTGATGATGGCACTGATATGGGAAATTCTCATCCACGGTACCGGATGCGGTTTGCGGGGTTGCATTCCCTGAGCCAAAGTATAGGTAAATTCCTCATGCGCCCAGTCGATCTTGCCATGGGACTTCAGATCCTGCGTCATCAAAGCTTCAAGCTCTATGAGTAATTCCACATCAAGTGCGGCATAATTGCGCCAGTCCCGAGGCAATGGACGGTATGACCAAT
The DNA here is from genome assembly GCF_000741765.1 of Bifidobacterium tsurumiense. Lineage (GTDB taxonomy): Bacteria > Actinomycetota > Actinomycetes > Actinomycetales > Bifidobacteriaceae > Bifidobacterium > Bifidobacterium tsurumiense. The sequence goes on along the minus strand of NZ_JGZU01000004.1, from coordinate 218,253 downwards.
CAGCGGCGGAATGCTCCTTCGCCAAGGTGATGCCCAGATACCGTTCCGTGACTGCCGCCAATCCAAAGCGATGCAATCCCAATAGCCTTGCGGCAACCTCCGTATCAAACAGAGCCTGTGGCTTCATGCCCAAATCGGCGAAGCCCGGAAGATCCTGCATGGAATCATGGATAATCCACGTGGCGTCGCCGATGGCGCCGTTGAATTCATTCCAATCCACTCGTTGCTCTCGCAACGCCACGGGGTCGAAGAGCATGATGCCTGTACCCTCGCGTTTGAATTGCACCAGCCAATCTTCATGACTGTATCGATATCCAGAGGCACGTTCTGCGTCGGCAGCCAGAGATCCACTTGCCGCAGCCAATCGTTCACAGGCTCGATGGAAACCTTCGATTGTATCGATAACATGGGGAACGCCGCCGCGTGGCTCAGATTGCAATCTAGGCTCGTCGTTCAACGGCTGTTTCCTCCCACCGCCTTTGGGAAACGACTCATTCGCAATCCATGCAAGCCGAACCCGTATTACTGTGTGCGCGTCTAGGATACACGGAGCATACACCAAGTGAGTCGTGCACGAGGCTTATCACTTGCTACGACCTATGTTTCATCCAAGCTGCAGAGAAATTGCCATCAGGGTAAGCAGTTATTCCATTTGGCAGTCAGACACGGCACTATGACGTCACCGTGGTATGACGTGTTCCGCCATTTTGCCATGTCACATTCCTCGAACTCGACTTTTCAGCATGGGCAATGCAACCTTGGCGATACTCTCCATGAAATGCAACCGCCGGCGACACCTTGCTCGCTTGAGCAAATATCGTCGGCGGAAACAGAACATCTTCGCACTCAGTGATTAATACACGGTGAAACCGTGCGAACGGAACTGGTCCATAACTCGTTTCTTCAATGCGGCAGAGGGGCCTTTTTGATTCTCGAGAGGATACGGAATACGCATCTCATGCCATTTCGGACGTCCGAGTTGGTGGAATCCGAGCACATCGATATGTTCCACTGCTTCGCCGAAGCTCTCGCAGATTTTCGCCACGTTTTCCACGTTTTCTTCGGCATCGGTCAATCCGGGGACCAAGACAAAGCGTATCCAGATCTTTTTCCCAGCCTTGTTCAGGCGCTGACCGAAATCGATGGTCGGCGCCAAGGTTCCGCCGGTCACTTTGTGATAGGTGTCCTCATCACCTGATTTCACATCGAGCAGACACAGATCGATGTCATCAATCATCTCGTCTGTGTAATTCCTGCCCAGGAATCCTGAGGTATCAAGGCAAGTATGCACGCCCATTTCCTTCGCCGCATGGAATACACGTGACACGAATGCCGGCTGCATCATCGACTCTCCTCCTGAGAAGGTTATGCCACCGCCAGTCGCCTTGAACAAATCCTTGTATCGGTCAACCTTTTTGATCATCGCATCAAGGTAGACGGGCTGACCGTCACGCATTTTCCAGGTGTCGGGATTCTGGCAGTATTGACAACGCAAAGGGCAGCCGCTCATGAATACGGTCATTCTTGTTCCCGGACCGTCAACCGCAGTGTTGATATCCCATGAATGTACAAAACCGATATCGCCGCTTTTCAATGCGGTCAAGCGATCGCGTCGGTCAAGTCCAATCGGCGACTCGAATCCTGAAAGTCCACCCATAAGCGTTTGACTCGCATATTGCTTGGACTCTTTGAGCATATGCGGAGTCGTGGTGCGAAATGTCTCGGTTCCAGACATCTTCGTCCTCCTTGTCACAACAACCAGACTGAAGCAACCCATCTCATGTGCTATGCTCCTACCATACACGCCTTTTCTCGTCGCGGCGCCTTTACCAGCGGCGAGCGTATATGTCGCATAACTTAGACACAAGCGCTTCGTTACCATCACATATGAAACGGGGCGGGCCAGCAATCGGCCCGCCCCGTTTCATGCCTCGGCATCAAGCCGGTGGAGATTAGTCAACCACCGAACCCTGATGGAAGGTACGGGAAATCACATCAAGCTGCTGTTCCTTGGTCAGCTTGACGAAGTTCACCGCATAACCCGACACGCGAACGGTCAGGTGCGGGTACTTCTCAGGATGTTCGACGGCATCCTCGAGCTGTTCCTTGCGCAGCACGTTGATGTTGGCGTGATACAGACCGTGGCCGTTGCCGGCATCCAGGATGCCAACCAGGTTGTTCACACGCTCGCCCTCATCGCGGCCCAATCCATCAGGAGTGATGGTGTTGGTCAGCGAGATGCCATCAAGAGCGTCGTCGTAATCGATCTTGCCGACCGAGAACATCGAAGGAAGCATGCCATGGGCATCCATGCCGTTCTCTGGGTTTGCACCTGGAGCGTACGGGGTGCCCTTCTTGTGGCCGGACGGGAAGGAACCGGTGTTCTTGCCGTACTCCACATTGGAGGTGATGGTCAGGATGGACTGTGTCGGGACTGCTCCGCGGTAGACCGGCAGGCGCTTGACCTGACCCATGACGGTGCTCACAACCCACTTCGCCAGATCATCGGCACGATCATCATCGTTGCCGTAGACAGGGAATTCGCCTTCGGTGCGGTAACCGACCACCAGATCGTCATCTGCACCCTCGACGTATTCGTACTCGTGGCCTTCCATTTCCTTGGCTTCCTTGTTGGTGATTGGGTACACCTTGGCGTACTTCAAGGCTGCCAGGGAGTCGGCTGCAATCGACAGACCGGACATACCGCAACCGAGGGTACGGTAGACTTCCTTGTCGTGCAGAGCCATCTCGATGGACTCGTATGCGTACTTATCATGCATGTAGTGGATGATGTTCAAAGCCTCGACGTAGGTCTCGGACAGCCACTCCAAAGCCTTCTCGTAGTTTGCCTTGACCTTCTCGTAATCCAGGGAGCCGTCGGCTTCCGGAGCGATTGGGTCAATGACGCCCTTATCGATGACCTGCATGCCGTTCATCTCATCGCGACCGCCGTTGATGGCGTAGAGCAGTGCCTTTGCAGAGTTCACGCGAGCTGCGAAGAACTGCATCTGTTTGCCGACGCGCATTGGGGATACGCAGCATGCGATTGCAGCGTCATCGCCCCAGTGAGCACGAATTTCCTTGTCGGACTCGTACTGGATTGCGGAGGTGTCGATCGAGATCTTGGCGCAGAAGCGCTTGTAGCCTTCTGGAAGCTTTGGATCCCAGAAGATGGTGATGTTTGGCTCAGGGCCAGGTCCGAGGTGCTCCAAAGTCAGGGTGTTCAGCAGACGGAAGGAGGTCTTGGTGACCATAGGACGTCCGTCATCGCCGAAGCCGGCATCCGACCAGGTTGCCCAGTAAGGATCGCCTGAGAAGATCGCGTCATAATCTTTGGTACGCAGGAAGCGCACGATACGCAGCTTCATGACGATCTGGTCGATGATTTCCTGAGCATCTGCTTCTGTGATCAGACCGGACTTCAGATCGCGCTCGAAGTAGACATCGAAGAAGGCGGAGTTACGGCCGAAGCTCATAGCTGCGCCATCCTGGCTCTTCACAGATGCGAGGTAGCCCATGTAAGTCCACTGCACGGCTTCCTGAGCGTTCTGTGCAGGACGAGAGAGGTCGAGGCCATACTCATTGCCCAAAACGATGAGCTTCTTCAAAGCCTTGATCTGCTCGTCATGCTCTTCGCGGAAGCGAATCCAGTGCTCGATCTCGGTTTCGGTGAAATCGTTGCGGTATGGTACGGAATCCTTGTCGCGCTTCTTGAATTCAATCAATGCGTTGACGCCATAGAGTGCAACACGACGGTAATCGCCGATGATGCGGCCGCGACCATAGGCATCCGGCAAACCGGTGAGGATCTTGCTGTGGCGAGCAACCTTAATGTTCTTGGTGTACACACCGAAAACGCCATCATTGTGGGTCTTGCGGTAACGGGTGAAGATCTTCTTGATCTCAGGATCAGGCTCCTTGCCTGCCTCCTTGATGGCCTGCTCGACCATGCGCCAACCACCGTTGGGCATCATGGCGCGCTTGCAAGGCTCGTCGGTCTGCAAACCGACGATAACATTGTCAACCTCAGGGCTCTCAATATATCCAGCCGGGAATGCATCGATGTCGGCCGGAGTGTGGGTGTCCACGTCGTATACACGACGCTCACGTTCTACTGCCAAGTAGTTCTTGTCGAGATACTCCCACATATGGCGGGTCTTCTCGGTAGCGTCCGCGAGGAAGGACTCATCTCCCTCGTACGGGGTGTAGTTCTTCTGAATGAAGTCTCGAACGTCAATGTCCTCTTGCCAGTTGCCGCCCGCAAAACCCTGCCAGGCTTTGTCACGCAACTCCTGTTCAGAGAGAGCGGTGGTTTCAACTGCTGTCATGTCGACTCCTTGATATTGTGTGTGTCGGCGGCGCGTCCTTACGTCGCCTGCTACGCCACCCATTGTATGTAACCCTTTCTGGAAAAAAGCCGAACAAGAACGTGAGATGCGTCACATTATTCCTGCGTGTCGCCCCATTGCTTCCATCTGCGATCTTCATCATCCCATAGCAAATTGCGGTGTTGCGCGATGTCCCAGGCGTGCAAGGCATCCTCTTTTGAAGCGTACGGCCCCATACGTTGAGAGGCTGGAGAGAGCGGCCCGTACTCCGGCTGCTGAGTAACCGTGTTGAAATACCATTGTCTGTTTTGCATACCCATAAACCTCCCGATTACGATACGCACACATCATCTGGAACCGTTTTGCCTGTCCCGTGCCTTCAAGCTCATCCCATGAAAAGCATGAAATCTTCTACGTGAGTTTCATATGCTTTCGCATTCCACACAGATCGCCCAAACCCAATCGATCACGGACGCATTGACAGGCCATTCCCGTTCAGAGCAACAAGCGGTAACAAACGCGAACCCACTTACGCAAGATACATGCGAACTAACGTGGCACAGTCAATTATTCACGCAAGCCGCTGGTTATCGGGAGCCTGCGGTCACGTCCGAAAGCCAATGAACTCACCTTGGGACCCAGAGGATACTGACGACGCTTCCATTCGGCCCTGTCGACAAGTCGCATGACGGTATCGACCGTGCGCTCATCATACCCATCCGCCAGCAAATCCGCCCGACCGTGCGCATGCTCGATATACGAGGCAAGCACTCGATCCAGTACGTCATATTCAGGAAGCGAATCCGCATCCTTCTGCCCCGGCCTGAGTTCGGCGCTGGGAGCCTTTTCGATTGAATTCACGGGAATCATCACACCATCGGATAGTGCGATTCCCTTGTCTTCGCCCTCATTGCCGACAATATTGAGACCACCTATGCCGACACCCTGTGCCGCGGCCTTGTTACGCCACCGCGCCAGTTGCCACACTCTGGTTTTGAACACATCCTTAATCGGCGCATACCCTCCAACGGCATCGCCATAAATGGTGGAATATCCGCAGGCCAATTCCGACTTATTGCCCGTTGCCAAAGCCAATACGCCTTTTGCATTGGAATATGCCATGACGATGACGCCACGAATGCGAGCCTGCAGATTCTCTGCGGCCACGCCTTCCAATGACAGCTGATCCTGGAAAGAGGAGAACAAGCTTTCTATCGGTTGCACATCATAATGCGCGCCGATTCGCTCAGCCAGATCTGCCGCATCGTCTTTCGATCCGTCCGATGAATACATGCTCGGCATCGATATGCCCCACACATTCTCTCCGCCGCAGGCGTCAGCGGCCATAGCCGCCACAAGAGCCGAGTCAATGCCTCCGGACAGCCCCAAGCACACACCTGTGAACCTGTTCTTGCGCATATAATCCTTCAGACCCAAAACGCAAGCCGCATACACTTCCTCATCGGGATCGCGAGGCTCAACAACGGTTCCCACCCTCTGTTGCTCCGCTTGTGTGTCAAGATCGAAATAATCCAGGCTTTCAACAAACATGGCACTGCGCTGGATCATGCCACCGTCAGCATCCACCACAAAGCTGCCGCCATCGAATACCAGATCGTCCTGTCCGCCCACCTGATTGAGGTAAATGACCGGCGCGCCGACTTCTTTGGCTCGTTTCGCAGCCAATTCAACGCGGGTATGCATCTTGCCCTCTTCATAGGGAGAGCCGTTAATCGTGACCAGAACATCGATATCCTGTTGGGCCAATGCGCTCACAGGTCCGCCGTCCTGCCAGATGTCCTCGCAAATCGCCACTCCCACACGAGCTCCGTCAACATCGAGCACAACTGACTGATCGCCTGAAGAAAAGATACGATACTCGTCAAAAACGCCATAATTGGGCAGGAAATGCTTGTCATATGCGGCCCATACCACGCCGTTATGAAGTACCACCATACGATTGCGAGGCTTGTCACTATTATGATCGGTTCCTACCGTACCCACGATCACATACAAATCACCCATGCCCTCATCACGCAACGATTGCGCCAGGGTGTTTGCAGCTTCCCATGCGGTCTTGCGGAATGTGGCTCGCAAGGCGAGATCCTCGATGGGGTAACCCGTCAGGGTCATTTCGGGATACACTACAACCTGCGTTTGTGCTTCAAAGGCGCGGCGAGCGTAGCGTAATACGGATTCAACATTGGCTTGCACATCGCCAATACATGTATCGATCTGGGCAAGGGCGAAACGAATCTGACTCATGACTCCCTAGTGTAGTTCAGCTGCGACACGCAATGCGGCATTCGCATAGAATTCAGCGGTGGGTTGTATGGCCTCATCCAATGCCACAAAGCGCGGGCTGTGCCAATCATGATGATCCGGCGCACCGTTTGAACCGATGAATGCGAATACCAGCGGCATAACCGTGCCATATTCGGCGAAATCCTCTCCTGCCATGCTTGGACGAATGGGCTCCAATTGGGCATATTGCGGGACTTCATCGGCGACTGCCCTGCTGAGTTTGGCATCACCTTGCAAAGGAATCTGCACATGCTGCCAATCGATATCAGCTTCTATGCCATATGCCTTGGCGGTGTATTCGACCTGTTCACGGAAACGCTTCTCGACCAGATCCTCATCCGCCTTGGAGAAGAAGCGTATAGTACCCATGCATCCGGCTTGGGCGGGAACGACATTCCAAACATGCCCACCATGCACTTGTGTCACAGAAAGCACCACGGCATGGAATGGAGAGATGTTACGACTGACTATGGTTTGCAATGCCAATATCATGCTGGACAAGGCCTCGATCGGACCGGTTCCCATATGCGGATATCCGGCATGCGTGCCCTGTGCATGCAATGTGACAGCGAATTTGACACATCCGGCCATTATCGGCTCAGTGCCTACGGCAATCTGCCCTGGAGCATAATCGGGATTATTATGCGTACCGATTATGGCTTGGACTCCCTCGAGTGCGCCGCTGTCCAATACCGCCCGAGCACCCTCTCCTGTCTCCTCTGAAGGCTGGAACACCAAGCGGATGGAGCCTTGTATGTGACTGCGATGTGACGTCAGCCATCGAGCGGCTGCGAGCAGACCCGACATATGGATATCGTGACCGCAGCCATGCATGACCCCGTTATTGACCGAGGGGAAGTCCAAACCTGAATCTTCATGTATCGGCAAGCCGTCGATATCAGCACGCAATGCAATCCTAGGTCCGGGCAACTCCCCTTGAATATCCGCGATAACAGCGGTATCCAATTTGGTTGTCACAACAGGAATACCCCATGTCTGGAGCTGGTGAGCAATGTATCTGCTCGTTTCCCTCTCCTGGAATCCCAATTCAGGATGGGCATGCAACCAGTGACGCAAGTCCACAATCTGCTGATCTATTTCGATATGTGCTGTCATTATGTCTCTTTTCCACTCGCCCGATGGTGGAATACGCCAAGGAGCCGTCATCCAGCAAAAATCTTGAGAAGGTGAGATTCGTTCTATCGTTGCCGTTTCAATATGCGTTTCGCGAGCGCATTCGCAATACCCTGAACCACCTGCACCAGAATGATCATGATGATTACGGCAGTCCATGTCACCACGCTGTCGAATTTCTGATAGCCGTATGCGATCGCGAAATTACCCAGACCGCCGCCGCCGATATATCCGGCCATAGCCGACATATCCAAAACACCGATGAACAGGAAGGCATATGCCAGAATAAGCGGCGCCAAGGCTTCAGGGATAAGTACGGTGCGAATAATGGTCAAACGAGAGGCCCCCATCGCCCTCGCGGCTTCTATTATGCCCGCGTCCACTGGTACGAGATTTTGCTCGACCAATCGTGAAGTGGCGACTGTGCACATGATGATCATGGGGAACATCGCTGCTGTGGTTCCTATGGAAGTGCCGACAACCGCGATGGTAAGCGGCTGCATCGCCGCCAAGAAGATTATGAATGGAATGGGTCGGATGATATTCACCAAGGTATCCAAGATGCGATATACCACTGCGTTTTCCAACAGATTTCCGGGTCGTGTGCCATAGAGCACCACACCCAGAATCAAGCCAAGGAATCCTCCGACCACCAAGGTCACCAGCACCATTTGCAGGGTCTGACCAATGGATTGAAACAGGATCGGCTTCAATACTTCCCAATTCGTGCCCCGCGCACTTAACGTCACCATCTGCACTCCCCTTACTTCTCAGCCTGACACTCACACTGCTGCTCAGCGGCTTCAGTCAGTGCGCCCTCGTCCACGTCCGACAGTTGCTTATCGCCATACGTATTGTTGGAAACCGGCACAATTGCCTGCGCATATGGCACAGGATCCTGAGCAGTACCGAAATCGGCGATATCGCTGTTGCGGGCAAGATCGTTGAGAAAAGCCTGAACCAGATCCTCTTCACCGGTGAATTCGTAGGTAATCGCGCCAATCGCGACCCCATTGACGGTGTCGATTCCACCAAAGAGCAAGCTGCTATTGACCTCATGCTTGGCTATGAGATCCGAAATATCCTGACCCGAGGCTGAAATCACGCCTTGTTGCGCTTGCACTTCTTTTTGGCGAATCAGCACAGTCACCAGACGGCCCGGCCATTGTTCACGCATCGCACCTATTCTGGCTTCGTCCGGAACCCCGGGCAACGCCGTTGCGATAAACCGCCTGGTCACTGACTGCTGTGGGGCTGCGAAAACATCATAGACATCGCCGCCTTCGACAACGGTTCCTGCACTCATAACAGCCACGCGATTGGCTATCTGCTGGACCACATTCATCTGATGCGTTATGAGCACGATGGTGATCCCTAGCTGCTCATTGACACGCTTAAGCAAAGCCAGTACTTCAATGGTGGTATCCGGATCCAGAGCGCTCGTTGCCTCGTCGGCGAGGAGAATGTCGGGATTCGTGGCCAATGCCCTTGCTATGCCTACGCGCTGCTTTTGACCGCCGGAGAGCTGTGAAGGATAGCTGTCCGCATACGCCGCAAGGCCTACGAAATCCAGAAGCTCCTGCACTCGGCGCTGCTGATAATCCTTGCGCCAATGATCCAATTGTAGAGGGTATGCGATATTTTCCGCCACGGTTTTGGTGGAAAAGAGGTTGAATTGCTGGAAAATCATGCCTATTTTCTGGCGGACCGGGCGCAGCTTGGATTCTGAAAGCGTCGTGATATCGGAGCCAAGTACTCGGACCGTTCCTGATGTGGCACGTTCAAGTCCGTTGATCATGCGCACAAGAGTCGATTTTCCCGCACCGGAATATCCTATTATGCCGAAGATATCGCCACGATTGATCCGTAGGCTCACATCATCCACCGCCCGTACTGCAGAGCCTCTCCCCTTGCGAAATTCCTTGACGACATGGTCAAGCTCGATAATCGCTTCACCATCGGCTGATTCGCTCATGACCTTTCCTTTCCGTGCGCTCTATTGGATGTTGTGCCACGCTTCATTGCAGTCCGCAGACATGCGCCGCAGTCTCCTTTGTCAGGCACCTCGACCGGCCCGTTCCTGCCGCAACGACTGTACCTTAGGTTGCCGAGGCGAAACGCCGGACAACCAACTCACAGCAGTATGGGGTGCAGCCCTCGCTTATGGCGAAGGCAACACCCCGATTGGGCCTATTGATTTGCCTTGCACTTGATGCAATCGACTGTGCAGTCTATGCAGACAAGGCCATAATCATGATGCATTGCGTGCATCCTGCTCAATATCCGCAAGGAATCCCTGAAGCTCGCTGGCAGTATAGTTGTTGGCGAATACAGCAGTACCGCCCGATTCTTCCTGCAAAGCGTCAAGAACTTCCTTGGACTGGTAGAGCTCAACCAGCTTCAGATAGGTTTCGTTGTTGATATCAGCCTTGCGCGAGACGAATGCGTTGATGTACGGCCTTGCCTCTTCGCTTTCCGCATCATCCTGATAGATGGCGTCCTGGGGATTCAACCCCGCATCCGCCACATAGTCATTGTTGATGACGCCGGCTGCGATCTGCGGATCCTTCAAAGAATTTGCCACCTGCTCAGCCTTGAGAGCGGTGACCTGCACCTTCGAGGCATCGGTGTCGATATCGGCTGGGGTGCTGAATGCAGTCCAGTCTCCCTTCAGCGTGACCAGACCGGCTGCCTTCAAAACACCGATTGCACGAGCCTGATTGGTCTCATCATTTGGGATTGCGACCGTGCTGCCTTCAGGAATGGCATTGATATCGGTGTATTTCTCGGAATACACGCCCAGAGGATATACTGCCACGCCGCCGATAGGCTGAAGATCCTTGTTATTTTTCACATTGTAGTTTGCCAGATACAGCAGGTGCTGGAATTCATTAAGATCCAGTTCTCCGGAGTCCAATGCCGGATTTTCGGAGGTGTAATCCTGGAAATCGACAATCTTGACTGCGATTCCCGCTTCCTTGGCCTTCTTTTCAAAAGCAACCCACTGCGGGTCAGTGGCACCGACCACGCCGATTTTCACAGGATTGGATTCGCTGCCCTTCGCAGCATCCGACTTGCCTGCAAATGCGCGATAGCCGAAGAACACTGCGACAGCGAGCACTGCAACCACAATCACTGCAATGATGGTATTGCGTGCGGTGTGGTTGACGCGCACAGGTTCATCCTTGGAAAAACCACTTGGATTAGGAGTCGGTTGAATTGGATTGCTTGGTTCCGAAGCCATGTTATTTCCTCTCTTCGAATTACGTGAAGTAATGTGTCATCCACGATAACGGACACTTTGTGCCAATCAGGCTATTTTGGGGCAATTGCCTTATACGTGTTGTTTATGACGGGTATTCCACCCTACTCGTGACGCCATTTTGCTAGGTTTGGCGCTGATTTGCGTGGGCTGGTTTCCAGGACAGCTTTGCGCATGCACAGCCAGGTTCGCATACTGCTTATCATGCTGATGGCCACGCGAGCTATCATGCTGATGGTCACACGAGACGATGCTCTGAGTAGACTGAAATCATGACTCATTACGATGACGCTATGAAATCAGCAACCTCATCCCCTATCAAAGCCGTTTTCTTCGATATCGATGGCACCTTGACAAGTTTTGCCACTCACTCAATTCCTCAATCAACGATCCATGCATTGAAAAAACTCAAGGAACTCGGCATCAAAATCTTCATATGTTCGGGTCGCGGCCCTTCATACATGGATGTGATATTGGATATGATGCCTGTTGAATTCGATGGGTTTGTGGGCACCAATGGGCAGTATTGCTTTGATAACCACGGTTTTCTCGAGCGTCAATATATGGATCGCGAAGACGTTGGCATCATCGTTGACTGGCTGGCGAAGCATCCGGAAATCCCTGCAAATTTTGTTGAAGAAGACCGAGCCTATTTCAATTTCATCAATGATATTCTGCGGAATGCGTGGAAGTCTCTTGGAGGCACTGCTCCGAAGGTTCTCGTTGACGGGAACCGCGCTCAACACGCAACGGATCACGACATGTTGCAAATAAGCGCCTACGTCAATGACGAGCAACAGAAGGAAATAATCTCGTTATGCCACAATGTTTCAGGCGTGCGTTGGCATCCTTCCTTTGTCGATCTCATCCCGGCCGATGGTGGCAAGCCTGCAGGAATGCAGCGATTCATGAAGCATTACGGCTTTGATCAATCGCAGGTGATGGCATTTGGCGACGGCGGCAATGACATCACCATGCTGCAATTTGCCGGCATCGGCGTGGCTATGGGGAACGCCACTGATGATGTGAAATCTGCGGCTGACTGGGTGACCGACTCCGTCGATGATGACGGTGTGATGAATGCACTCGTCCACTTCGGGGTCATTTCACAATAATTGGGCTCAATACACATACCCCGCGTTCGCAATGCGCGACCGCGGGGTATGTGTTATCCGGCGATTCGCCGGCAATGCAAGTGAGACTACGGAGTACTCAGTCTTCGATTTCGATGGAAACGATGCCCACCGGTTCCACTGGCGCATCAGAGCCATCAGTGGTCACGGATTCGAGCTTGTCGACCACTGCCTTGGACTCATCATCAACAACTTCTCCGAAAATGGTGTGATGTCCATTGAGCCAAGGAGTCGGAACCGTGGTGATGAAGAACTGTGAACCGTTGGTGCCGTGCACCTTGCCGTCCATGCCGCGGCGCAAACCGGCATTCGCCATGGCCAGCAGATATGGACGATCGAAGGTGAGATCCGGAACGATCTCATCGTCGAAATCATAGCCAGGGCCACCGGTGCCGTTGCCCAATGGGCAGCCGCCCTGAATCATGAAGTCTTTGATGATACGGTGGAAGGAAAGGCCATCATAGAACGGCTCGTGAGAAGGCTGGCCTGTCATCGGATCGGTCCATTCCTTCTTGCCTGTGGCAAGTCCGATAAAATTGGCAACTGTTTCAGGAGCCTTGTCATCGAACAGGTTGATCTTGATATCGCCGTCGGTGGTCCTCATAGTAATTGTTGTCATGTCGCCAAGTTTCGCATGGCCTTAAGACCTGCACAAGTCAATTCTCCACACGCGTATTGCGCACTATCCATTCTTGCACTAGCCTGTAAAGGCTGTCATAATGACGGTATGGCTACTATTACTCTTGAAGGCAATCCGGTTTCCACAACCGGTGAACTGCCTGCCGTTGGTTCCTCTGCTCCTCAGTTCACTGTTGTCGGCGCTGATCTGTCCGAAATCACTTTGGAAGACTATGCCGGTAGCACCGTAATCCTCAATATTTTCCCTAGCCTTGATACGGATACCTGTGCGCGTTCGGTCCGTGAATTCAACCGTCGCGCCGCCGAGTTGGATGGCGTATCAGTGCTCTGCATTTCCGCAGATCTGCCTTTCGCCGCCGCACGATTCTGCACCGTTGAAGGCATTGAACACGTGGCCACCGGATCCACATTCCGTTCCTCCTTCGGAGAGGATTATGGAGTTCGTTTCGCGGACGGTCCTCTCGCCGGCTTGAATGCACGTTCCGTTGTCATCATTGACGAAGACGGCAAGGTGACGTACACGCAGCTGGTTCCGGAAACCACTGAAGAGCCGAATTACGATGAAGTGTTCGAAGCTCTGAAATAAAAGTTCACTCAAGTCAATGGGCCGTGCATTGTGTGGTGAAATGCACGGCCCATTGACTTATGCTATGGCTTGACTTTCGTTGAATCGAAGGCGGCATCACATCTTGCGAAGACGCGGTTCTGCAGAATCCTTCGCACCGGTTATGCGATACACATCGAATACGCCATCGATTTTGCGCACAGCAGCCAATAATGTGTTCAAATGCTGTGGATCGGCCATTTCAAAGGAGAATTGGCTTGTCGCCACGCGATCAGAACCGGTGGAAATGGTGCCTGAAATGATATTCACACCATGATCCGAAAGCACGCGAGTCACATCCGAAAGCAAATGCGGTCGGTCCAAGGCCTCGACCTGAATCTTGACCATGAACAGACCTTTTGTGCTGGTCCATTCCACAGGAATGACCCGCTCGGGCTGGCGCTTTTCGAGATCAAGCATATTTTGGCAGTCAGTCCTATGCACAGAAACGCCTTGATTGCGCGTGATAAATCCAACGATCGAATCACCTGGAACAGGAGTGCAGCAGCGAGCAAGCTTCACCCAGATGTCGCCCACACCCTGCACTGACACACCGAGAGCATTCGTGGTTCTCTTATTATGCTCAAGCTTCTTGAGTGGCAGAGCTTCTTGTTCCACCTCTTCATTGACTTCGTCACTTCCCGCATCCTTCACCAGATGGGCAATGACATTCTGTGTTGAGACCTGTCCCTCACCTATAGCCGCGTACACCGCATCGGCATTCGGCAGCCCCAAATCATCGGCTATGCCGACCAGTGCCTGTGCAGTAAGCAATGTCGCAATAGGCAAATTGCGCTTACGCATCGCACGCGTCAGCTCATCCTTGCCTTCTTCAATGGCTTCGCTGCGTCGCTCCTTGCTGAACCACTGGCGAATCTTGTTTCTTGCCTTGGGGCTCTTTACAAAGCTCAGCCAGTCACGGGAAGGTCCGGCGGTATCCGATTTGGATGTGAGCACCTCAACGGTATCGCCATTTTCCAACTTCGTATCCAAAGGCACCAAACGACCGTTGACGCGTGCACCCATGGTGCGATGGCCGACTTCAGTATGCACAGCGTATGCAAAATCCACCGGTGTCGCCTGCGCAGGTAGTGAGACGATCTTGCCTTTTGGCGTGAAGACATAGACCTCGGATGCGCCCAAATCCTCTTTCAAAGAACCGAGGAACTCATTGGAATCCGGTGTTTCACTCGTCCAATCGGCGAGCTGCTGAATCCATTTGAGATTATCCGCTTCGCTCAGTTCCTGGTTCTCGTCGCGTTCACGCTTGCGATCATCCTTATCAGGAGAGCTCAGGGCTCGTCCGGCCTGGCCGTTTTCCTTGTACTTCCAATGGGCCGCAATGCCGAATTCAGCACGACGATGCATATCCCAAGTACGAATTTGAATTTCTACAGGCTTGCCGCCAGGACCCACAACCGTCGTGTGCAAGCTCTGATACATATTGAGCTTGGGCATGGCGATATAGTCTTTGAAACGTCCTGGAACCGGACTCCAGCGAGCATGGACCGCTCCGAGTGCCGCATAGCAATCCTGGATGCTATTGACGATTATGCGTACCCCGACCAAATCGTAGATATTGGAAAAATCGTGACCTCGCACGATCATTTTCTGGTAGATGGAGAAATATTCCTTTGGACGGCCGCTGACATAGGCGTCGATATTCTGCGCTGAAAGATCCTCATTGATCTCTGCGAGAATTTGCTTCAAATACACCTCGCGCTGCCCGGCACGCCTTGCCACCAGCACCACGATTTCGTTATATATCTTCGGATACAGGACTTTGAAGCTCAGCTCTTCAAGCTCGGTTTTTATGGCATTCATGCCAAGACGATTGGCTAGCGGCGCATAGACATCAAGGGTTTCATGAGCTTTTTTCTGAGCACTGGTGGTTTTGACATATCGCCATGTGCGTGCATTATGCACACGATCTGCAAGCTTCACCACCAGGACCCGAACGTCACGGCTCATGGCGACGACCATCTTGCGGATCGTCTCTGCCTGAGCAGAATCGCCGTATTCCATCTTGGAAAGCTTGGTGACGCCATCCACCAGTCCGGTAACCGTGTCACCGAATTCCGCCCGGCACTCATCCAAGGTGTAATCGGTATCCTCCACCGTATCGTGCAGCAACCCTGCTGCAACTACGAGTGGCCCCATGCCAAGATCGGCCAGTATCTGAGCGACTGCAATGGGGTGGATGATATAAGGCTCGCCCGATTTACGTCTTTGGCTGGAATGCTGAGCGACCGCGCGCCGATAGGCCCGCTCCAGAATGCTCAGATCCTCATCAGGATGATGGAAAGCGCACACGCTGGCGATAGGCTGCAGAGGATCGAGCGGATCCGGACTGATTTCACATCCAAGCATCCGAGCCGAGTGAATGTCCTCCTCAGATTCGGTCACTGCGCCACCTCCTTCGTGTCTTATTGCTTATCCTACTCATCCATCGGTTGAATAACACACCACATATTACGCAGCGATGGGATCCGATACTCCAGTCGAGCCAAATCCGCGTTCTGCGCGATCCGATCCGGGCAGGCTTTGCGCCTCGATGAATCGAGCTTCGACATAGCGCTGGATAACCAACTGCGCGATGCGGTCTCCTGGCTCGAAAACGGCTGTGCGATCCGGATCCAGATTGATCAGGGGCACCTTGATTTCCCCCCGATAGCCTGCATCCACAGTGCCTGGAGCATTGAGCACGGTCACGCCTTGCTTCACCGCCAAGCCGGAACGTGGGTGCACCAGAGCCACATATCCTGCAGGCAGGGCTATTGCCACTCCGGTAGGTACCAAGGCCCTTTGGAAGGGTTTGAGCTCAATATGCTCGGTTGTGCGCAAGTCTGCGCCTGCATCGCCGGCATGGGCGTAAAACAGCTCAGCTGGCAGCTCATCGCTCATCGAGCGTACGAGGACTTCGATCTGTTCTGGTTCGTTATATGCTTCGTCATATGCCATTAGGCAGCACATTCCTTGCACACCGGCTGTCCATCAGCCGTGGTGTAGGCCAACTGACTGCGATGCTTCACCAAGAAGCATTCGGAACAGATGAACTCATCACCCTGCATCGGGATAACCGTCACCGAAGCATCCTCATTGCTCAGGTCGGCGCCTGGCAACTCGTAGTCTTCGGCAATGGCGTTCTCGTCATCGTCAATGTCGCTGGAAGAATTCTGTGAGCTCTTGCCTAATGCCTGCAGCGACTCCTCGTCCTCATCCTTGTTACGAGGGGAATCATAGTCCTGTGCCATTGCGATCCTTTCGTCGTGTGTGGCTCGGGTTTTGTGCCACAGAATATATCACTTTTCCCACGCATAGGATACACGTGTTGCGGTGCGCGCAAAACACGACACGTGGGACTGGACAATAGAAGTACGTATGATGGTTGCAGTACTAAGGAAGAAAGTGGTGCGCGCATGCCTGAAAATCCGCTGAATGAAGCCAAATTTGAACGTGTGGGCGACTCTGGGGAGCTCGTGTTTTCGCTTGGCAACGCACAATTTGTCGTGCGTGTCGACGACACCTTGGAACACGCTATTCTTGAGGCGAAACAGCTCAAAGCTGAAAATCAACGGTATTCACAGGCCCAACCAACCCATTCCTTGCCCACTTTCGCAAATACAGGCGCTTATCCGAGTGGGTGCGGAACCAGCCCAGGTAGCCGAAAAATACGGTCTGAGCGAAACCTTGGTCCGTCGGTTCTCCGCTGCGGTGGAAACGGAAAAACAATATGCCATAACGCAGTTCTTCACAGTCCCAGCCCCTAAGGAAAGCAGAGTACGCACTGTTGCAGAGCTGGTTGAACGCACACTTGCCGCAGCCAGAATCGGCATGGAATCCGTCTCGTGGAAGGCAACACGACGTGGCTTGGAACCATGGAAGATCACCGCGCAATTCGAATCCGCAGGCCGTCCCGTTCGTGCGGAATGGTACTGGGATATGCATAACAATGCAATTACCAGCCTGAACAACGCTGCGAGAAAACTTCTTGGGGAACGCGACAACGCCGAGCTTCCTGCGACGACGAATAATGCGCTTATGACTTCCACCGAGCGTGACGCTGAATTCAATGTGGGTTCCGTATCCATTCCCGGCGACTCGGTCCGATCCGCTCGTATCGAACGTGCCGTGTCGGCTTGGAGAGCGACTGATCGTTCGACAGAACAGGCAGCAGCCTCCGCCGCTTCGAATGCTTCGCCTAACACGGCAGCACCGGCAGCTGAGGGCGTGCAATCGCAGCAAAATCCCACCTCAAGCACCACTGCAACGAATCCTTTGACTCCCCGTTCACTCAGGTCGGCACATCTGCGCAACGTCAAGATGGTTCGCAAGCGGAACAGGTGACTTCTGCACAATCACTCCCCGCTATGCCTGCAATGCCTCAACCTACGAGTAGCGAACCGGGGACCGAGCATTCCACGGATGCTGCGCAAAGCGAGCACGCACCGAATGATCCAGCATTGGTGAAACCGAATAAACGCAAGGGCCGTTCCGCCGTGCCTAGCTGGGATGAGATACTCTTCGGAGACTGAGAGCTGAGAGCATAGGGCATAGATGGTTGGCCTGGGCCCAGCCATACTGAATCTATTTCAGCTTAATCAGTGGCGAACGCCATGGTAACGAATGCTGCGCTCCAATCAGGCCATGTCGATGAAGCATGGAATATCCATCTCCACAGCACTCCTTGAGCCGTGCACACTAGGCAGGCTTATGGCTTTTTCGCTCTGGGTTCTGGAATCGACAATGGTCACACGATGAAGAGCGGCCACCACGATATCGCCGATCATCGGCTTGACGCGATCCTCCACAAGGCCATACACGCCAGAAGATATGGCTTCGTCGCGGGTCTGCACCACAGCACGCCCGGCCAATCGGTCTCGCCAACGCTCGGCCACTTCCTCGACGTCATGCGAAGGTTCAACATAGAGCATCGGAGCCCTGGGTTCTCCACCAAGTTGAGCGACGCCCTGAGCCAAACCGGGATGTTCGGCGATATCGATGCATTGCTCGGGATCAGCGCTTATCATGCCATGGTCGGCAACGATCACGATAAGCGTCCCTTTGGGCGCGCTGCGTCGCAATAATGAAAGCTGGGCATCCACCCGTTCAAAGGCTTCCGTCCATTGCAAGGAATCCCAGCCGTAATTATGCCCCACTTTATCCGTATCGCGTATGTACAAGTAGGTCAATCCTGGAGTGGTCGCTGCACGGCATGCCAATGCAATCCTCGAGCTCGGAGATATGTGCCCTTGATATGTGGCTCCGCGCAACGCTGCCTGAGTCAACGGGGAATCGGCGAATTTGGGAAGCCCTACACTCGTGACACGAGTATGTCGGGCCAATTGTTCAAATACTGTCGGTTCTTGCTGGAGTTCATGCGGGGGCAATGAATCCTTGAATTGGATGAGTTGGGCGATATTCCCTGTTTGGGGATTTCTTTGGGTGTATCCCGTCATCGCAGTCATTCCAGGACAAGTGCCGGTGCCGAATGTTCCCATGGCTGCAACGGTTGTGCTTGGCATGCATGTGGATATGGGGTGCTCGTTTTCCGTATGCGACAGTAGCGAGCGTAAATACGGTGCATGACCAACCCGCATGGCAATATTCCAGAATCCCAAGCCATCAACTAGTGCCACTATTGCCGATCTGGCTTCTGGAAATCCCAAAGCCTGGCGAGCCTGTGCCGGATCCTGATGCAATGCCGTAGCCACAGGACACCCTATGGCATCGCTTAAAGCCGGCATTACCGCCGATAGGGAACGCAGACCATATGCTTGCGGTAGACTCCCTTGATTTCCTGCAATTCGAGCCTTCGCCGCCACATCCCCGCGCACTTCCCCCAAAGCATGCATTGTCCTGAGTTCTAGCAGTTCTTCTATTGCAGGCACTTCGATGGTCATAGTCCCCATTGAAGCACTCGTCGGCGAAAACACACGCATTTGGGCGGTCTTTCGGATAGTATGGTGCGGATTGTTCACTCATTGAGCAACTGGTCCAAGGGAGTTTTCAATAGGTATGGCACATCGCAAAACGTCACAACCTGCGTTTGATCCGAGAACGGTACACGAGAATATTATCGAAACGCCGTTGAATGAGGAGATGAGCAAATCCTTCCTCGAATACGCATATTCGGTGATCTATGCACGTGCCTTGCCGGATGCTCGAGATGGCCTGAAACCTGTTCAGCGTCGTATCGTCTATCAAATGGGCCAGATGAATCTGACCCCTGATCGTGCGTATATGAAGTCTGCTCGTGTGGTCGGCGAAGTGATGGGAAAGCTCCATCCCCACGGCGATTCCGCGATTTATGACGCCATGGTGCGTTTGGCCCAACCTTTTGCCATGCGACTGCCTCTGGTCGATGGTCACGGTAACTTCGGTTCATTGGACGACGGCCCCGCTGCCAGCAGGTACACCGAAGCTCGATTGGCACCGGCTGCCTTGGGAATGAATGCCAGTATCGATGAGGATACGGTTGATTTCACGCCAAATTATGACAATAAGCTGCAAGAGCCCACTGTCCTGCCTTCAGCCATACCGAATCTGCTAGTCAATGGCGCCTCAGGCATTGCCGTGGGTATGGCGACCAATATGGCCACGCATAATCTCGGCGAGGTGGTCGCTGCTGCCAAATATCTGATGGCTCATCCTGATGCTTCCTTGGAAGCATTGATGCGTTTCGTTCCCGGACCCGATTGGCCCGGCGGCGGCGTGATCATTGGCCGCGATGGCATTCGTGAAGCATATGAGCATGGACGCGGTGCTTTGACCACTCGTTCGACAACCCATATCGAAAATGTGACCGCCCGTAAAAAGGCCATCGTCGTCACCGAATTGCCGTTCATGGTAGGACCCGAGCGAGTGCTTGAGCGAATCTCCGAAGGAGTGAAGAACCGCAAGCTAGAAGGCATCTCCGGGGCAATTGACTTAAGCGACCGACATAACGGCACTCGACTTGTCATCGAAATCAAAACAGGTTTTGATCCTCATGCCGTCTTGGCGCAGCTTTTCAAGCACACCCCGCTTCAGGATAATTTCACGATGAATAATGTGGCTTTGGTCAACGGCAGACCACATACCATGGGCCTCAAGGAAATGCTGGATGTGTGGATTGACCATCGTCGCAGGGTCATTCGCCGCCGCAGTGAGTTCCGACGTCGCAAGGCGGAAGAACGACTCCACCTGGTTGAAGGTCTGCTCCTGGCTCTTATTGACATCGATGAGGTCATTCAGGTGATCCGCACTTCCGAGGACGCCGAGGCAGCGAAAACACGGCTTATTGCAGTATTCGATCTGGATGAGGTGCAGGCTCAATACATCCTTGATCTGCGCCTGCGCAGACTGACTCGTATGAGCCGCATCGAGTTGGAATCAGAACGTGATGATTTGCGCAAGCGCATTGAGGAACTCGAACGGATACTTGGCTCTGCCGAGGAATTGGATCGTGTGGTAACCGATGAAATGGATCAAGCCGTCGCTCAATGGGGCAGCCCAAGACGCACGGTATTGCTCGATTCCGACGAATCCGGAGCGTTGGTTCCTGTCGTGAGCGAGGCAGGATCAGCGGCTCTCCCCGCTCAGGCGACTGCCGCTATTCGTTCTGCGCAAACCGTCTCGTCTGCGGCAGCCGATGTTGCAGCTGCCGCCGCTGCCCGCAAGGCCGGTGAGGATGACGCTGCTGCGGCAGCCTTGCAGCTGGATGACGAGCCTTGTGCGGTATTGCTCAGCGCTTCCGGATTGATCGCTCGCAGTACTCCAACCGCCGTGGATGCATGGCAGTCCCGCAGCGCCATGGACCATCGGGGTCCTGATGAGCAAATCGTTTCGATTGTGTCCACAACCACGCTTTCCACCTATGGCCTGATCACCTCGGCGGGCCGCTTGGTCGTGGCACATGCAGCCGAGTTGCCTGTGGTTCCTGCTTCGGCAATCCTCAGCGTCGCTTCAGGTGTTCGCGCTGACGACCTGCTCGCTTTGACGGAGAGCACCGATCCTGTTCCCGGCGAGCATGTGATTTCCGCTGTGGCGCTAGCCGAAGATCACACCAATCCTCTTGCACTGGGCACGACCATGGGCGTGGTGAAGCGGTGGAATAGGGAGTCTCCAACGACTATGGATTCGTGGAGCGTCATCGATTTGAAGGATGGCGATAGCGTTATTTTCGCAGCGGATGCCAACGATGAGGATCGTCTCGTATTCATCTCTTCAGACTCTTCCTTGCTGACGTACGAGGCTTCCAATGTGCGCCCACAAGGACGAACTGCAGGCGGCATGGCCGGTATTCGTCTGGCTGAGGATTGCACAGTCGTCGCATTCAATGTCATATCTGCCGGAAAGGTCTCATGGACCTATGACGAGGATGACGACGGGCTCTTCTCGGCGTCCGGCGCAGTGGTGCTTACTGTCGCCGGAGACAAGGATGCCCTGCCAGGTACAGAAAACGGTGCAGCCAAGATCACCCCTCTGGAAATGTATCCGACCAAAGGCAGGGGCACTGGCGGCGTACGTTCGCAACGCTTCCTGAAAGGTCAGAACATACTTATCGCTGCACATATCGGAGAGTATCCATTATCTGCCAGCACCGAAGGCGGAAGCACTGTGGAACTGCCCAAGCCCGATATGCGTCGCGATGCGTCTGGTGTGGAACTCGCCTCACCGATTGCTTATATTGGCTGATCGGCCGGTTGGCTGCCGTTTCGCATATCTCACATATACAGGCGAAGACCTTGAGGAGTCGGTACATACCCGACCTGTTTCAGTGCTTGCACCGCTACCCCACCTCGGATCGGTGACAATCCATTGATGTCCGTGACCACTGCCTTGGTGTTTGCCTGCGCTCTCATGCACTGAGCCAATTGCTGCATAGCGGCTTCGACTTCAGCGCTGCGTTCATTGCTATCACACTCTTGAGTGATAGCGATATGTCGACCTTTGCCGGAAATATACGCAATCGCACAGTGTTGCCCCACAATAACGGCATTCCCAGCCTTTCGCTGTGGCTGAGCTGATTCCCCGACCAATTGCGGCCAAGGGAAAAGAGATCCCACAGTATTGGCGGGATCCATAGCATCCAGCATGATTGCGCCAAACTGTGTTGCGCCACCGGATTGACGCAGTGCATCGACAGTTTCCCTTGCCGCAAATTGTGCACCACCAAGACCTTCTACGAACATACCCCGAAGAAGCACACCGCGTTCTTCCATGCGAGCGAGCACAGGATACATCCGGGAAAAACCTCCGGGGATGGATTCCAACTCGACCAGAGGCTGCGCGATTATGCCATATCTATCAAGCAGGGCTTCTATTATCGCCATGATTCGTTCTTCGGCGCTCGGCTTGGTTTGCGTACCGATTATGGACCACATGCCGCCGAGGGATGGTGGAATCGCACCGCGGTTCGTGGCGTATCTTCTACGCATAGAACGTGCGGAATGCATACGTCTTGAACTAGGAGCCGCTGTCGATTTGAGCAATGCTCGGATCGGCATAAACGAACTATTGGTCACACTCCCATACCAGACAAATGCCCATAATGCCTTGGCAAAATCCTCTTCGTTCCATGCCGCAGCCACCATAGCCTCCGCCTGCTGCTGCACATGTTGCACTTCAGATTGGATCATGCCGCGTACGCAGGAGGCTAGTTGCGAGACTCGGTAAGCGCCGCCATCGCGCAATACCTCTTCGATCGCAGCACTGATTATGGTTTGCGTATCCATACCTGAAGCAATCAATGAGGAGAATTGAGATTCATTGGCCGTATCGACTGCATGGGCTGCAACGTTTTGATAAAGGTTGTTCGTGGCATCTTCAGTTGGCTCATCTCGATTGAAGATGGATTGCTTTGGCTCCGATTGTTCCGCAAAATCGGTCTCAGAGCGTTGTCGATTCGGCATGACATCGTTGTGCGGCGCAGCCGACCCCAAGAGTGTTGAATCCGATACATACCATGCGATATTTCCTGTTTCGCCATACCGTATGGGCGCGTGATTCGATGACCCTACCCATACCACTTCGCCAGACGCAAGCAATTCATCAAGCATAGCGGGCTGGTATCCGCGAACGCGCCTTGGAAATACGGACTGTTCCCATATTCGCGCAGGCAAAGCAAGTCCTTCGCATTGCTCTATAACCCGCATCAAACCATCAAGGCCTTCATATTGTTCCTTGCCAACAGGCCCCACACCTTGTCTGTCAATAAGAAAACGCTGATATTCCTGCGCGGAAACCGGACGAATAGCTTTCCTCGCTTTGCGCAATGATCGCTTACGGATCAGTCGTAACACATCGCGATGGATCCACTGTTCTACTCCTGCCACATGCCGTTCATCCTCAACGAAAGTGCCTGAAAGCACCTCACCTGAACTGCGCATGGACTGCAATATCCGCACCGTCTGTACTGCATCTAAATGCAGTTGCTCCATGACCTCATCAGCGGTGAATGGCCCATGCGTTTTGGCAAATCTCGTTATGCGCCCCTGAATATCATCGTTGGATAATTCATTCCAGAATTGCCGTCCTGCCAGTTCCTCCTCAACTTGTGAGATAACGTCTGCATCCAGAATCTTGGACATCGGCTCCTGACCGATAAGACGCTCCAAAGCATGCATATCCATAGCAAGCAATTGTGCATCGCGCTCGGCTTGCGGCATATCGCCCTGATACATCACATCGCCAAGGAAGCCGAATAAAATCCGTTGCGCAAAAGGAGAAGGGGTCGTAGTCTCGACTTCCGAGATGGTTATGGTTCCCGTTTGCAACTGGTCCATAATCGCAACCAAGGCGGGTAAATCATATACATCTTGCAGGCACTCTCGTGCGGTTTCAAGCAGTAGCGGGAAATGCGCCTGCCGTTTAGCCACTGACAACAGCTGGGATGCTCGTAATCGTTGTTGCCACAGCGGAACTCGTTTGCCAGGGCGTGTTCGTGCAAGAAACAGCGAGCGCGCAGCACATTCGCGGAAACGGGCTGCGAACAAAACGGTCTGCCCAACATGTTCCTGAACTATTCTGCGCAGGTCCTCACTATCGCAACGCAATATGTCAACGATAACCGAGGGATGGACGCCATCAGGAAGACGAATCACAATGCCATCATCAGCAGCGTGGATTTCCCCATCCACGCCAAAACGTTGGTATAACAGCGATGTCAAAGCGAGCGCCCACGGCTCATGCACTCTCCTGCCATAGGGAGAATGCACTACCACCATCCAATCATCCTCTTCATCTTTATATCGTTCGACAACGATTCGTCTATCGTCGGGGATGATTCCTGTGGCGCTACGCTGTTCTACCAAGAGCTGGGCAAGATTTGCTATGGCATTGTTATCCAGACCGTCGCTTCGCAATCTGGATACTATGTCGTTTTGAAATGTGGGTTGCGATATTGGAAAATGACCTTGTTCCTCAGCAAGGGCAGCGCCTGGTCTTGGCGGATCGTTCGATGCCTCCGCCACTTGAAAAACTGCTGAATCCTGCTGTGCTTTGTTCGTTGCCATCAACCCATGCGAAAGATCGCGCAACAATCGCCCTTCCGCACTCGCAAAATCGGCATCCCGTCCATTGCCTTCGCCATGCCAAAACGGCAATCGTGCACGTTGACCCGGTGCGGGAACCACAAGCACTCGGTCACGGGTTATCTCTTGAATACGCCAGGAAGAAGTGCCGAGAGTAATCACATCGCCTACGCGAGATTCATAGACCATTTCCTCATCCAACTCACCAACACGGCGTGGAGCCGATGAAGAATCGGATTTCGGCATCAATACGGTGTACATGCCGCGATCTGGTATGGTTCCGCCACTGGTCACCGCCAGGCGTTGCGCACCAGGCCGAGCAATAATGCTTCCCGTCTCGGTATCTTTGTCGAGTGGCGGCCTGAACACAGAAAAATCTTCACTGTTATAAGCACCAGTCATCATGCCGAGAACCGAATCGAATGACTCTCGATCCAAATGCGCGAATGGCGCAGAACGCAAAACCGTTGCATACCATTCATCAGGATTCAGGCTTTCCAAAGCCGCTGCCGCAACGGTTTGTTGAGCCAAGATATCAAGTGGATTGCTGGGCACAGCCATGCGTTCGAGTTCACCGGCTCTCATGCTCTCCACACTTGCCGTCATCGTGATGATCTGCTCACGGGTCAGTGGATACATCAATGCCTTGGGTTTGCCGCCCACAGTATGATCAGCCCTGCCTATGCGTTGCAAACCTGACGATACGGATAAGGGTGGCGCGATCTGAATCACCAAATCGATACTTCCCATATCGATGCCGAGTTCCAGGCTTGAGGTTGCCACAACACAACGCAGCCGGCCTTGTTTGAGGCGATGTTCAATATCGGCGCGCCTCTCCTTGGAAACTGAGCCATGATGCACCATGGCTATTGGCGATGTATGACCCGTATTCACCAGCATCGAAGTCGGCCCCATCAATGAACTGTGGTGCCTGGTGTCATCTGCTGTTTCGGAGGTTTGCGCAGCTTCCTTATGAGCACTGTGCATTTCGGCATATGCGTCATTTAATCGTGCAGTCAAGCGTTCTGCTAAGCCCCGTGAATTCACAAATACCAATGTGGTGCGATGCTTGAGGATCTCTTCCAGAACGCTGTGCTCTATCGCCGGCCATACGGATGCATTGGTCACACTGCCATGTTGTTGCGTGGGCAATTGCCATTGCTCTGACGCTTGAGCATTCGACGCTGAAGCGTCAGACACCTTCGAGTTTTCATATTGCTGATTGCGCTCGGCAAGCCGCTGCATGGCCGGAGTCACACCGGTTATTCGAGGTGCGGGCATATTGGAACGGGGCGCGGCTGCGGCATGAATCGAGGATGAAGCAGTTGAATTTGCAGTATCCCTCATATCTGCGAGCGGCTCGACCACCCGAATATCCATGTCAAGGCGAGTACCGGCATCGATGATGTTGACTTTTCTGTCACCGCCCAACCACCGAGCCGCTTCGTCGACCGGACGGACAGTGGCCGATAACCCGATTCGTTGAATACGATGCTGTGCGTTGGTTTCCAGCCTCTCCAAGCTGAGCGCCAGATGAGCTCCTCGTTTGCTGCCTGCCACCGCATGGACTTCATCGACAATAACGGTATCCACCGTTTCCAAGATGCGCCGCGCTTTGGAAGTCAGCATCAAGAACAAGGATTCCGGTGTGGTCACCAAGATATCAGGCGGTCGGCTGACGATGCTTCGCCTTTCTTGAGCCGTGCTGTCGCCGCTTCTCATGGCAACTCGAATATCAGGCTCAATCCCGAGATGTGACTTGCACGCTTCGGCTATGCCTTCGAGCGGGATCTGCAAATTCTTGGCCACGTCGACGCCAAGTGCCTTCAGCGGGGAAATATAAAGGACTTTGACGCCTTTTCGCCGCTTGCCTTTCTTGGTCGCGTTCCGTTGTTCTCGATATTTGAGTTGATCGTTGATGAGTCGATCGATGGCCCAAAGAAATGCGCTTAAGGTCTTGCCTGATCCTGTGGGAGCTATGGCAAGCACATGATCTCCCCTGCGAATGGCTGGCCACGCCTTCCGCTGCACTTGCGTGGGATGAGAGAAGGAATGCGCAAACCACTGTGCAGTAACCTCAGAGAATCCTTCAAGCCCGTCGTACATATGTTCGATTATGGCATCACATCTCTACCGGACGCTTGCGGCGCAATTGTTCGTGCATAAAGACCATGAGCAGCAAGAAGGCGAGCATATACACAGGGAATGAGTCAATGGTGACATATTCCGCAATCACGCCGAATATCGGCGGCGCAGCCAGCGAGCCAACATATGCGGAAGCCATCTGAACGCCGATTATGGCTTGGGATTTATCTGCACCAAAATATGCCGGCGTGGAATGGATGACACAAGGATAAATAGGTGCGCAACCAAGCCCGATAAGCACCAATCCGGCCATGATGGCACCATTTCCAGGAACCGGCAGCACCATGACGGCAATACCCACAAAAAGAACCGCTAAGCCGATGCGAATCATGGTCGGGTCATTGAATTTCATGGTCATAAAGCCGCTGAGAGCACGACCGACCGTGATCCCTGTGTAAAACAGGCTGGCCCAGGTCGCAGCCGAAGCTCGATCCATGCCACCGTGGATCACCATATAACTACTCGCCCACAGTCCTGCGGTGGACTCGATGGCGCAATAACACAGGAACATGATCAAAATCTCTTTGGCGCCCTTGATGGCTACGACACCACGCAGCCCCAACGGCTTTGCCTCCTGCGAGGCTTGTTCTGCGCTTTTTTCCGCAGAATAGCCAGTACTTTGCGCAGATGCATTCCCCGCTTGATTCCTGGACTTCCACAATGGCAAGGTCAGCAGAATCAATGCGGTGAGCACCACTTGAATCACGGAGACATAGCGATAACCGGACGGCCAACCCTGCCCATTGCTCAAGGCAAAGCCCATGATGTACGGGCCAACCGATGCACCAATACCCCACATGCAGTGCAACCAGCTCATATGTCGGCTCTCGTAATGGATGGCGACATAATTATTCAGGGCAGCATCCACGCCACCGGCACCTAAGCCATATGGAATTGCCATCAGTATGAGCACCCAATAATTAGGAGCTACCGAGAAACCGAAGAGCGCAGCCGCTGTCATGCCTACTGAAATCGCGGTCACCTTCCCAGCGCCCAGCTTTAATGTAAGCCTGTCCGAAAGCAGCGCAGAGGTAATGGTCCCAAGGGAGATAACCGCAGATATTCCTCCTTGCCATGACAATGGTGCACCCAGATCCGGGCCCATGGTCGGCCATGCAGCTCCCAACAGACCATCAGGTAGACCGAGACTTATGAAGGCAACATAGATTACGGCGAGCAGCAAACTTGCCATGGCGAAGACTCCTTATACGCAGCAATGCATATTTCTTACTTTCAGCAACTAATCGATATGCTACCAATCGGTAGATACACAACACGCCTTCGGATAGCGTGCAAGTCCCATGCCGATAAGCCATTTGAAGATTTAGATTCGGACTACTCGCATAACGCGCCGAAATGCGACTGGGGCTGAGCCGATTAGGAATCACGGCCAGCCCCAGTCAGCGCATGACTGTTATCAGGTATCGATCTTTGACCTGTCGAAATCATCGGCGTTGTCGACTATGAACTGCTTGCGCGGAGGAACATCGTCACCCATCAACAACGAGAATATTTCGCTGGCTTGCTCGGCGTCCTCCATGCGGATGCGCCTAAGCATGCGTGTGCGAGGGTCCATGGTGGTATCGGCTAGCTGATCGGCGTCCATCTCGCCCAGACCCTTGTATCGCTGAATGTCAGGATGATAGTCGATATGACGGCGCTTGAGATCCGCAAGTTTTCCGGCGAGTTCATCATCGGAATAGGTGTAGATGTACTCCCCCTTCCGCTTGCCAGCCAAGGCAATGCGATGCAAAGGAGGCACTGCCGCATAGACGCGCCCGTTTTCGATCAGCGGACGCATATAGCGATAGAACAATGTCAGCAACAGAATACGGATATGCGCGCCATCCACATCAGCATCGGTCATCATGACGACTTTGTTGTATCGTGCCTGTTCAATATCAAAACTGGCTCCGGAACCTGCGCCGACCACTTGGATAATGGCAGCGCATTCCTTATTGGAAAGCATCTGTGAAATGCTCGCCTTCTGCACATTGAGAATCTTTCCTCGTATTGGCAGCAATGCCTGGAAGGACGAGTTGCGGGCGGCCTTGGCGGTTCCCAAAGCGGAATCGCCCTCTACGATGAACAGTTCTGCGACATCGTCATTGCCCGGCTGGCAGTCAGAAAGCTTAGGAGGCATGGACGCAGATTCCAAAGCATTTTTGCGGCGCGTCACTTCCTTGGTTTTACGCGCCTGGATTCGGGCATGCATCTCCCCGACGATCTTTTCCAGCACGCGATTGGACTGCTCTTTGAAACCGCGCTTGGAACCGGTTATCATCTCGCCGAATTGCTTTTCGGTCATCTTCGTGACAATTGGCTTGACTTGTGCCGTACCTAACACGTCCTTGGTCTGCCCTTGGAACTGCGGCTCCGCTATGCGAACGGTGACCACGGCAACCAGACCGGCCATGATATCATCGCGTTCGATACGAGTATTGGAGTCCTTGAGATTCACCTTGAGCTTGCGCGCATTATCCTCGACCGTTTTGCGTACCAGCTTGGTAATCCCCTGCATGAATCCATCCACATGCATGCCGCCGCCAGGAGTTTCCACCACATTGACGAAGCTGCGCATCGTGGTGTCGTAGCCATTCACCCATCTCATGGCAATATCCACACCGCAGTTTCGGGTTACTTCCTGTGCATGCAGTTCCCCGCCTTCACCGACCGCCTGAGTCTCTTCAACATAGGTGTCCTCTCCGGTGATATGCCAAATATCCGATACGGCTTCACCACGGGATAAGAAATCAACGAAATCTTTCACGCCGCCCGTGTGGATGAACCGTTCCACGCGCTTATGTGGGTACTTGGCGGCACTTTGGGAATCGGATGCGATGGAAGATTCAGTATCCCCAATGCTTTCCAGCTGCTCGGTATCCGTGTCGTCAGAGGCTGAATTATCTGAATCTGATGACGCATCGGTATTGCCCAATTGCTCGCCGCCTGAAGGAGCCTGATTCGCCTCTGATTGTTCAGTTACTTGAGACTCACCCTGCTGCCCGGCGTTGGAATCCTGAATTTCAGGGTCCTGAGCAGCATCGGTCTCCACATAGCTCCCCGCTTCTTCAGGGATATGCTCATCGATTACGGTTATGCTCAAGCCAGGTACCAGGAAACTGGTTTGTCTGACTCGGTCAATCAGCTGTTCATAACTGAATTCCGCTGTATCGTTGAAACTCTCGGGATCCGCCCAATACCGCACCCTGGTGCCGGTCTTTTTCGGAGAGACCTTGCCGATCACTTCTAATTCGGTGGGTCGGTTCTTGCGCGTGCGCTTGAATGGGGCATCCGGCGATGGATGCGCGGGATCCGCATCGTCATACACTCCAGGATGACCCTGATGGAAGGCCATATGATGCGTTTTACCGTCTCTATCGACTTCAACATCCAATCGTGCACTCAACGCGTTCACGACAGATGAGCCCACGCCGTGCAGACCGCCAGCGGCGTTATACGATGCGTTGCCGAATTTTGCGCCTGCATGGAGTTTGGTCAGCACAACCTCAACACCGGTAAGGCCTGTCTTCGGTTCCACATCGACTGGGATGCCGCGGCCATTATCCGCCACTTCCACTGAGCCGTCATCATGAAGAGTGACTACGATGTCATCACAGGCGCCAGCAAGAGCCTCATCGACTGCATTGTCGATAATCTCCCACAGACAGTGCATCAGACCCTGACTATCGGTGGTTCCGATGTACATGCCAGGACGCTTGCGTACAGCGTCCAAGCCCTCCAAAACGGTCAGGCTTTTCGCACCATACTGTTCTTTCGTAGCAGCCACTCTCACTCCGATTCACATAATTTCATCCGCGCAGCCATTCGCAACGGCATAATAGTAGGCCGCCTCGTACGGCTTACCGGTTTATCTCACACGCGATAGGGCGGCATCGACTGATTCAGAGGATGCCGCCCTATGTTCAGACGTATGTTCAAGCAGTCATCACTGGTCGAGGAAGTCTCGCAGCGTCTGGGAACGAGATGGATGCCGCAGCTTGGACATGGTCTTGGACTCAATCTGACGGATACGCTCACGAGTCACGCCGTACACGCGACCGATATCATCCAGTGTCTTGGGCTGCCCATCCTCAAGTCCGTAACGCATCTTGATAACGCCCGCCTCACGTGGAGACAGCGTTTCGAGAACCTGCTTGAACTGCTCTTGCAATAGCGAGAAGGCCACGGCCTCGGATGGAGCAATTGCATCGGTATCCTCGATCAGATCACCGAATTCGGAATCGCCGTCCTCACCCAGAGGAGTGTGCAATGAAATCGGTTCACGGCCGTATTTCTGCACTTCCTGGACCTTCTCAACAGGCATATCCAGCTCGCGTGCCAGCTCATCCGGCGTAGGTTCACGACCAAGATCCTGAAGCATCTGGCGCTGGACTCGGGACAGCTTATTGATGATTTCCACCATATGCACAGGCACACGAATCGTGCGTGCCTGGTCAGCCATGGCACGGGTTATGGCCTGGCGAATCCACCACGTTGCATAGGTCGAGAATTTGAAGCCCTTTTTCCAATCGAACTTCTCAACTGCGCGAATCAGACCAAGGTTGCCTTCCTGAATCAAATCAAGGAAGAGCATGCCCCGACCGGTGTATCGCTTGGCCAGAGACACCACAAGACGAAGGTTTGCTTCCAAAAGGTGATCCTTGGCCTTCTTGCCATCGGAAGCAGCCCACTTCAATTCACGCTTGCGCTTGAAGTCCATATCGTCGATTTCGGTATCCAACAGGTGCTGCGCATACAGGCCGGCTTCGATACGCTCAGAAAGATCGACTTCCTGCTCTGCATTCAACAGGCTGACGCGGCCGATCTGCTTGAGATAATCCTTCACAGGATCGGCTGTCGCACCTGCTGCAACCACTCGACGCTTGGGGTTTCCGGAAGGTGTCAGATTGTCATCGTCGTCATCATCACGGACAACGAAAGCACCCTTTTCCTTGGGGACTTCTGGCTCAGGGCGCTTCTGTTCCTCGTCCTCGCCATCATCCTCATCCTCGGCGTCTTCATCGTCTAAATCGTCTTCGTCTCCATCATCGTCAAGGTCGTCCTCATCGCCTTCATCAACGTCGATGTCGTCGTCAATATCGTCAAGATCCTCTTGCGAATCCAACTCTTCGTTGTCATCCACCTGGGTCTTGATTTCGTCCTGTTCCTTGGACTCCTTGGCTTTGGCATTGCTCTTCTTCGCCGGCGCCTTCTTGGCGGAGGACGACTTCTTGGAAGCCGGCTTACGAGTGGTACGCTTCTTGGGCTTCACAGCCTCGTCCTGCTCAGCCTGTTGCGTGGTTGCCGTCGTTTCCTTTGTGGCCAAACCTATCCTCCTGATGATCCTGCCGCCGGTGCTCCTAGCACATAGACGCACTTCTGGCAAGGGCAAATCGTCAACTATTGGAGTTAACCATCTTGCAAGGACGATTATTCCCAATTGTTTTTTGCGAGCGAATCCATCTGCTGTTGAGCAGCGTACGCTTGTGCGATATTCTTTGCGCATGGATTCCCGCACAACAACCTGCAAATAAACGACTTGCACCGGAAAATCTAGGCCTTCGCAACCTGTCGCGATTTCACCACATCAGTCTCCAGCAGATCAACAACTCATTGCGTTTCCCCGTGCTGGATCTCGCTCTTTTGCCTGCACCAGGCGGGATAGATGCCATGCTCCAAAGCCTGCACGACGATGGACGCCAAATTGCAACGAGGGTCAAGCGCCAAGGCATGCCTTGCATACGAGTCTGCCTGTTCGTCT
This sequence comes from Bifidobacterium tsurumiense, assembly GCF_000741765.1. Classification (GTDB taxonomy): domain Bacteria; phylum Actinomycetota; class Actinomycetes; order Actinomycetales; family Bifidobacteriaceae; genus Bifidobacterium; species Bifidobacterium tsurumiense. Next base: position 185,424 of record NZ_JGZU01000004.1, on the reverse strand, counting down.
TGCATCCACCACAATGCATACGCCACAACCGCGAGCGGCTGCACACCATATCGTTCAGGAACCGTATCTACAATGGCGTCCATCATGGTCATACCCGCCTTGCATATCTCATCATCCGGCTTGTTCTCAACGCTGTTGAATGCCTCGTCCAGTAGATGACACATCAATCGTGCATTTCTTGAATCATGCGGCCGCGAAACAAAGCGTTTCATGGTGTTTGGTAACCGCGCGGTCTTTGAGGCTACCATCGAAACAATGAGTGCGTCCCGAACCGCCAAAGATTGTGCCATTCCCACTGCCAGTGCCGCAATGGATGCGCGATCAAGCGCTTGAACATGCCGGGTCAGCCCTGAGCGCCATTGTTCAAACGCCGTACTCACCCATTGAATGTCTGCAATGGCCATGCCGTGAGCACGACGTTGTGCACGCAACTGCTCCATAAGCTCTTGCATTTCTTCTTCATCCACCACATGACCTTGCGTCGGCGGCGACAGATCGGTCTTAGGATCGCCTGATTGCGCGATTGCCTGTCCGTTCTTGTCGCGTAGCACATCCAATTGTTGTTCGTCCATATCGCCTCCCAATGCGAGCGCTGCAACACTTCACCGTGTCACTTATGACTTTGCCTCAAGTCGCTCGTTTAGGTGAGGCTCAGCGCCAATGTGGTCGGAGGCATGACTTGAGCCTCTGCACCATTCTTGAGTTGTCGCAATGTTGTGGATACCCTCGTAACTATGAACTCCGCCCCTCGCAGCGCTCCTGCACCAGTAGCAGATATCGAATCCCGCATTGCAGCACTGGTCGCCCAACTCGTCACGGCCACAGATCTTGGCAATGGCACTTGCTCCCAAGTACTCGGCAGTGTCCGCGAACAGGCAATCACTTCCAGCGCAGGAGGCAAACGACTCCGGGCATCGCTTGCACTGGCCGCATTCAATGCGGGGCGACTTGCACAAAAAGCTCCTGAAGGCACCGTTGATCATGAGGTCTCATGGGCAGGAGCAGCTGATGAGATGCTTGACATTGCATGCGCCATCGAGGTCTTTCAAACGGCAGCGCTGGTGCATGACGATATTATCGATGACTCAGATTTACGTCGTGGAAAGCCCAGCGCCCACCGCGCATTGTCGACACTGACCCACAGCGCCGCCATAGGCAGGGGGCTTAGGCTTATGATCGGCGATATCCTTGCCACAGGAAGTATCGACATTGTGCGCAATGCCTGCGCCTCTATGCCGCAGAAACAGGCTCAGTCCTTACTTGCTGCCTTCACCAATATGCAGCGTGAAGTGAGTATCGGACAGATTCTTGATCTGGCGATAGAGCTCTCCCCACTTACTGACCCGCAAGAGCTGACCACAGCTTCCCTCAACGTTTTTCGTTGGAAAACCGCCAGTTACACCACAATCGCACCCATTGAACTTGGTTTGATCGCTTCGGGTCGCGACGCTGCGTCAGCCAGAGCGATGGCTCTGAGCATCGGCGAGCCTCTTGGCATTGCCTTCCAATTGGCAGATGATGTTTTGGACGTTGTGGGTTACAGCGCCAACACCGGAAAACCGGTCGGAGGCGATATCCGGGAAGGCAAACGCGCGGTATTGCTCGCGGATACACTCCAGGCATTGCCTGAACAGGACCGCAATGATGTGATTGCAATGTATGAGAGTGACAGTCGCAGCGATGATGACGTCCGTCACGGTATCGCGCTTATGAAATCCACGGGTGCGGTCGAACGTTCGTATGAACGCATCAATCAATTGTGGCATGAGACCGGCAGGGCAATCGACAGCATTGATCTCGACGACGAGGGCAAGCACATTTTACGTGAAGTTTGCAGGAAGTTCGTCTCCATTGCAATCCCTCAAGGTGCATAATCGCATGTACACTGAAGGATAGTCACCCTTACGTCGCAAGGACATAGTCAAACCCATGAGTGAAGCTGCTAACGCGCCTGAAGGCCTCAAAATCGACGGTCGGTATCGCATAGTGCGCAAAATCGCCGATGGCGGCATGGCCACCGTGTATCAAGCCGTTGATGAACGCTTGGATCGCACTGTCGCCATCAAGATCATGCATATGCAGCTGGCCCAGGGACCTCATCGTCAGCAATTCGTGGAACGTTTCCGCCGCGAGGCCAAATCCGCCGCTGCAATTGCCAATCCCCATATCGTTCAGGTATATGACACCGGCGAATACCAGGGCCTCGATTTCCTGGTTATGGAATACGTCCATGGTGTCAATCTGCGTAAGGAAATGAATCAGCAACGCACCTTCACCGTTCGGGAAACCTTGCGTATCATCACCCAAACCCTGGATGGTCTGGCTTCGGCTCACCGGGCGGGAGTGGTGCATCGTGATATCAAGCCGGAAAATATCCTGCTCAACGAGCGCGGCCATGTGCAAATCACTGATTTCGGACTCTCAAAAGCCGCCTCGCAAGCCACACTTTCGTCAACTGGCATGCTGCTCGGCACCGCGGCATATCTGGCACCAGAAATGATCGAAAGCAATAGCGCGACTCAGCAGGGTGACCTGTATTCTGTGGGCATCATGGCTTGGGAAATGCTCGCAGGAGAAGTTCCTTTTGTATCCGACAATCCGGTCACTTTGGTGTTCAAGCATGTGCACGAAGACGTGCCTTCCATAACCGTCCCCTGCCCCGGCATCGATCCGAGCATCGCAGAGTTCATTGCACATCTGACCGCCCGGTCCGTTGACGCACGTCCAAAGGATGCCACAGAAGCCTTGCGTGAGATCCGTGCATTGAGCGCGAAATTGCCCATAATGGCGTGGCAATATCGAAAAGCAGTCTCCCAGGAACATAATGCATCTGCTGAGGGTTCAGGAAAGCCGGCACTTGCCGCTGCGCCTATTGCCGTTCCCCCGATACCCCCAGCAGATGTTCAGACGCAGGACCATGACGGCACGATTGCGGTACCTATTCGCGAACACGCCGCCCAAGAGTCCGCCCCGATAGATTCCGCCAATTCTTCCAATGCAGACTTGAATAACGGCAACACTCAAGTTCTCGGTCTGGAAGCATCCGCGCACAATACGCAGATCATGCCTGCTGTGCGCAGCACCAGCGGTTCCGCCGCCGTGGATCGCGTATCCAACGATGCTGATGTGTCCAACGCACAGCATGATGGTCGCGAAGCAACGGCTGCCATAGGCTTGATGCCAGCACAGCAGCTTGATGAGGAATCAATCCGGAAGCGCAAGCGTCGCAAACGCAATATCATCATTGCAGCCATTCTTTCAGTTGTGCTGATTGCCACTGCCGCGACCGGGGCTTGGTGGTATTGGCTGGGTCCGGGTAGTTATTGGACAATGCCTCAGCCAAGCGATCTGACCTGTACCGAAGGCCAAAGCTGCACCATAACCAATGTGTCGTGGAGCTCCTATGAGAGTTCGCTGAAAGTGGCGGGCATTCCATACACCGTGCAGGAGGATTACAGCGACACCATCGCCAAGGGTAATATTATTTCCACCACGCCGGAAACGGTCGATGCACATGTCAGCAAGCGACGCAACGAACAGGTTACGGTTACCGTGTCTCAAGGCGTCAAACAAGCGACTATCCCCACTGATATTACCGACGCCAACTCTGCCAATGGCAAGGACCCGATAGCGGCTTTGACTGCTGCAGGCTTCACTGCAATCATCCATGACGCGGAGAAAGATGATTACTCACTGACGATCCCCTCGGGTGCGGTTGCCAGCATCAGTCCCGATCCCGGCACGACTATGGATCACAATAAGGAAATCGTGATTCAGCTCTCGAAGGGTCCGATGCCCGTCAGCATGCCAGATGTGGTTGGCCGCAGCAAAGACGAAGCACAGAATGCCTTCGATACGGCAAAACTCAAGGCGAATTACACCGAATCCTACAGCGATACCGTTGCCAACGGCGATATTATTTCCACTTCAGTAGCCGCGGGGACCCAACTGCATTGGGGTGATTCCGTCGATGTTGTGGTTTCCAAAGGACCCGAGATGGTGACACTGCCCGATGTCCGAGGCAAGAGCACCGAAGATGCGAAATCAACGCTTGAAGCGCTCGGTCTACAGGTTCAGGTCTCTGCTCCACTTGGTGACCTGACGCATACCGTGCGTTTGCAGTCCCCTGACCCAGGACAGCAAGTCCGGGTACGCGATGAACAGGGCAATAAGACGGTCATCACTCTGACTGTGGTCTGACACAGAAACGTAAATAGCATTCCTGGCTCATAGACTTCTGACAGAGAATGCTCTGAGTTGATGCGATCATTACCTCATCACAGGTTGGAAGCAACAAAATGCCTACCCACTGGGAGACTCCAAATTGGTAGGCATTCGTCGCATATGCCGAACACGCCTGAGGCTGCACTGTGCGTCTACCAACAGTTGGTAGACATCGCCGAATCCGGCTTATGCATCCAGCGCGAATGAACCATTACTCCGCGTTTGCACGCTCTTTCTTGAGACGCTCTTTGACCGCCTGAGCATATTCGTCGACATATTCCTGTCCACTCATACGCTGAATCGCTTGCGTAACCCGATCCGTTAATTCGCGCAAATCCTCTCTGGTCACCTCATCGGACGGCTTGCGCTCAACTTCTATCGGAGTGCCATAGATCACCTTGGTATGCCCTTTATCCGGGATGATCTGCCCTACCTTCTGCACCTTGTCTGAGCCGATAATGGCTGTAGGGACGATCGGACATCCTGTTTCAAAAGCCAGGCGGGCTGCGCCGGTATGACCACGATACAATTTGCCATCAGGACTGCGCGTGCCCTCGATATGAATGCCGAAAAGCTCACCGTCCTCTATTATCTTGCGCGCATGATTCAGAGCGCCCAGAGCCTTGGAACCGCCTGAACGGTCCACAGGGAACACGCCCACCGAAGTGAACCACCACTTCTTGAATTTGCCCTTCAATCCTTTGCCTTCAAAGTATTCGGCCTTGCCCATAAAGTGGATCATCCTCGGGCAAGTCAGCGGAAGCAAAGCATCATCAATCACGGCAAGATGGTTTGCAGCGATAATGCCACCACCGTTGCTCGGAATATTGCGCACTCCCTCAGTGGTCGGATTGATACGATGTCGAGCGATTGGTCCGAGCAACTTGACGAAAAACCAGTACACGCAGCTCTCCTTCCGGCGCAATGGCGTGCCGATTGATTACAGTGGTAGTTATGACTGACCTCAACAATAGCAATGAGTCTAACGAGCGTCCAACGGATGCGGATTCGACATCGGCTTCAGCCTCGAATGCCTCCAGCCATTCAGCAGGTCAACACGCCGACGGCAGTGCTCCCTCTTCCGGGTCTACGCCATCCACACCGGATATGACCGACGAGTGGGCGGCATTCGCAGCAGCCCATGCCGATGACTTGCAAGATGTCGAGAGCTCACGCAATGCCAAGCGATTCGAGAAACATGCACAGCGCAAAGACAAAGAAGCGCTGTTATCTATTCAAGATCTCAGTTCTGATTCCTTCGTAGGCACTGCGACACCACGAGGCCCCCGTGATTTCTCCGGTTCCAGTTGGCTCGACACCGATGATGTCATGGACCGTTATAGCGATGACTTCGTGCCGCCAAATCCGTCAATAGGAAAGATCCGCACACCTCTCATGGTATTCTGGATTCTTTTCATCGTAGGAGTCCTAGGGCTTATCGCTTCGGTGCTTTTGCCTTCGATTGCCTCGATTTTGGGAACCGTATTCGGGTTATGCGCTCTGATAGGCGGAGCCGGTCTGCTCTCCCAGCTCAAAGGTCATAATCCCCACCGTAACGGCTATACAGACGATGGGGCGCGCGTATAGGCAACGCCCCGTTACGTGTATGCTTCCGCTTGCCGCGGATTATCGCTTGCTCTGCGCAACCTCAATCCAGCGATCGAGCAATCGCTGTGCCTCACCGTTATCCACCACTTGCTGGGCAAGAGCATAGGCCTCAGCGAAACGCTGGGACAGCGAACCATCAGCGGAGATCTTGCTTCCATCTGCCACAATCGCCGCAGCCGCATTCAACAATGCCGTCGAGCGTGAAGCGACATGCTCGCCAGCGACGAATTTACGGAATACCTCGGCATTGAATTCCGGAGTGCCTCCGCGTAAATCTTCGACGGTTATCGGTTCAATGGAGAGTTCCTGCACCGGATTGAACTGCAGCTCCTGGACTTCGCCATTATTGATTTCCCACAGGCTAATTGGCTGCCCAGTTGGAGCCAATTCATCTAATCCTTCATACGAAGTGAATACCATGCCATTCTGGCCGCGCTTGGCATACACCTCAGCCATAATCGGGCTGAGTGTACGATTGGCGCATCCGATGGCAACATGCTTCGGCTGGGATGGATTGGTCAATGGTCCCAAAATATTGAATACACAAGGGATTCCCAAAGCCGAACGCACAGGGCCGACAAAACGCATAGCAGGGTGGAAAGTCTTGGCAAATGCGAAAGTGATACCGATTTCATTGCCGACCTGAGCCACTGCTTCGGGCGTCAAATCCAATGGAAGACCCAGAGCTTCCAGCACGTCAGCTGCGCCGGACTTTGATGAAGCCGCACGATTGCCGTGCTTGACAATGCGCACACCTGCGGCGGCAGCCACTACTGAACCCATCGAAGACAGGTTCACCGTTGACGCACCATCGCCGCCCGTGCCGACGATATCAGTGCACTCCCCTTCAACCTGCAACGGCACAGCATGAGCAACCATGGCTTTGGCAGCTCCTTCGACTTCTTGCGCAGTCAGACCCAACTGTTGCTGAGTTGCCAATACAGCACCCACTGCAGCCGGTTCGGCATTTCCTCGCATCAGGTCATCGACGAACCACCAGGAATCCTCTGCGCTGAGGTGTTGTCCGGATATCAGGGTGGTCAGAATCGATTTCCATGTACGCTCGGCCATAATGCTCTCCTTGATGCATGAGGCTGTTTTGCTTGTGGGGTTATTGTAAGCCAAGTGAACCGATAGATTTGCATATTCACCGCATTATGGGCATATATTCAGCGTTTTGCCACGTATCAACCGGATCACGATTAAAGGATGCGGACATACACAATGCAATACTCGGCGATTTGGGCGTTCTTCGTCAAGAATTCCACGGCTGAGAACTTGGCACAATACGCCAGCGGCGGCGAGATCCATTGATCTACGCCGCCGCTGCATTAGTCCCAAGTCAGGAACGAGAACGATTATTCCTCATTCTGTCCGTGGCACATCTTGTACTTACGACCCGAACCGCAGGGGCAAGGAGCATTCTTGCCGGTTCCAGGGAATGTACGACCGTCAGACCATGGGGTCTTCAGTTCGTCGCTCTTAGGACGCTTATTGGCAGGAACCTTACCTTCAGCATGGCTCAACGGTGCAGGTCCCACAATCCCAGGCTCATCGCGAACCGGAGAGGCATCTGCTTCAGCAGTTTCCTCTTCATCCTGGGCGTTCTCATCAGCATCGGCATCAGGACCACTCTCCTGTTCCTCGCTGGCGTCCTCATCCGTTGCTGCGGATGCGATGCCCAACTCAGACTCGGCCTGTTCAACAGCCTGATCCTCGTCACGCTCGGATTCGAGATCCTCGGTCTTGGCGACCTGCTCCACATCGACATGGAAGAGCAACTGGACGCTTTCCTCCTTGATCGCCTCGATCATGGAGTTGTACATCTGGTAGCCTTCGCGCTGGTATTCGACCAGCGGATCGCGCTGACCCATGCCACGCAGACCGATGCCATCCTTGAGGTAATCCATCTCGTAAAGGTGTTCGCGCCACTTGCGATCAAGCACTGCGAGCACCACACGACGCTCGAGCTGGCGAAGTCCTTCTGCACCGATCTTGGTCTCGAATTGGTCATATTGCTCTTGAGCATCTTCAACAATGAGATCGCGAAGCTTCTCCACTGCCTTCTCATGCTTGAGCGAAGAGACTTCCTTCTTTGCCTCATCCAAGTCGACACGGACCGGAATAACCGTGTTCAAAGCCTTGGACAGGCCCCTCCAATCCCAGTTCTCAGGCTTGTCAGAGCCATTCATAGCGCCACGAACGTAGCTTCCCACGGTATCGGAGATGAAGCGCAGGATGTCCTCATGAATATCCTCGCCCTTCAAAACAGCCTGACGCTCTTCATAAATGACGGTGCGCTGCTTATTCATAACGTCGTCATATTTCAGGACGTTCTTGCGAATCTCATAGTTACGAGATTCCACAGCCTTCTGTGCCGTGCGCACGCCACGAGACACGCTCTTGGCTTCGATCGGCTCGCCCTCCGGCATGCCACGGGCCATGAATCGGGCTACCATCTGAGTATTGAACAGACGCATTAGATCGTCTTCCAAGCTCAGGTAGAAGCGGGATTCGCCCGGGTCGCCCTGACGACCGGAACGACCGCGCAGCTGATTGTCTATGCGTCGGGACTCATGGCGTTCGGTGCCTAGCACATACAGGCCGCCCAGCTCGGTGACTTCCTTGTGCTCATCCTTGACCTGTTCCTTGACTTCAGCCAAGGTACCCGGCCAGCGCTCCTCATAATCCTCTGGGGTATCTTCAGGAGAATAGCCTTCTGCCTTCAACTTGGCATCGGCAAGGAACTCCACGTTTCCGCCGAGCATGATATCGGTACCACGGCCTGCCATATTGGTTGCCACGGTGACGGCACCCTTGCGGCCTGCAACAGCCACGACGGCAGCTTCTTTTGCATGCTGCTTGGCGTTGAGCACCTGATGGTCGATTCCTGCCACATCCAGCAACGAAGAAACGATTTCAGAAGATTCCACAGAAGCCGTACCGAGCAGCACAGGCTGCCCCTTTGCGTGACGCTTGGCGACATCCTTGACGATGGCAGCGAGCTTTTCCTTCTTCGTGCGGAAGATCAAATCATCGCGATCCTTACGGATCATGGGACGGTTGGTAGGAATCGGCAGCACACCCAGCTTGTAAGTGCCCATGAACTCGGCAGCCTCAGTTTCAGCGGTACCGGTCATGCCGGAAAGCTTGTCGTACATGCGGAAGTAATTCTGCAAGGTAATGGTCGCAAAGGTCTGGTTCTCTGCCTTGACCTCAACGCCTTCCTTGGCTTCGATGGCCTGATGCAGACCTTCGTTATAACGACGTCCTGAAAGAATACGGCCTGTATGCTCATCGACGATAAGCACCTCTCCATGGGTCACCACATAATCGCGGTCACGCAAGAAGAGTTCCTTGGCCTTGATGGCGTTATTGAGATAACCGATCAATGCGGTGTTATTGGGCTCATACAGATTGTCAATGCCCAGGAAGTCTTCGATCTTGCTGATACCCGGATCGAGGATGCCGACTACCTTCTTCTTCTCGTCGACCTCATAATCTTCATCGCGAGACAGTTTGAGCACGAGCTTGGCGAACTGACGATACCAGCGGGTGACATCTCCCTCTGCTGGGCCTGAAATGATCAGAGGAGTACGCGCCTCATCGATAAGAATGGAGTCCACCTCGTCGACGATGGCGAAATGATGTCCGCGCTGCACCAGATCACCGCGTTCCCAAGACATATTGTCTCGCAGGTAATCGAAACCAAACTCATTGTTGGTGCCATAGGTGATGTCTGCGTTGTACTGCTTGCGGCGCTCAGGCGGCTTCTGATCGGTGATGATGCAGCCGACGCTCATACCGAGGAATCGGTAGATACGACCCATGAGCTCGCTCTGGTAGCTTGCCAGGTAATCGTTGACGGTGACCACATGAACGCCCTTGCCTTCAAGAGCATTGAGGTAACTCGGCAAGGTCGCCACCAGGGTCTTGCCTTCACCGGTTTTCATCTCGGCGATATTTCCCCAGTGCAATGCGGCGCCGCCCATGAGCTGCACATCGAAGTGGCGCTGACCCAAAGTTCTCTTGGAAACCTCACGAACCGTGGCAAAAGCCTCCGCCATGATATCATCAAGCTTCTTGCCGTTGTCCAACTGCTGCTTGAACTTGGCCGTTTGCGCTTTGAGCTCGTCGTCTGACAGCGAGGAGATCTCGTCCTCCAATGCGTTCACGGCCTTCGCCACCTGTTCAAGTTTTTTGATCTGGCGACCCTCGCCCATTCGCAGGGCTTTGTCGACGATATCTACCACGGTCTCGCTCCCTATTGCTTGGTCGTGAACGACAGCACCCAACCGTCCTGGCTGGGCACAAACTGCGTCCATACTACGCGACAGCGGGGATTTTTACTACCGCATCGCCGCGTTTCCTATGATTCCCTTATTCCGCCTCACACAGCGGTGGACCCGCGCCTGTTGCTCGGGCGCGGGTCCACCAAATACAGCTGTACGAACTACTTATCCGCAGCTACGTTTTCCGGAGTATCAATTTCGAAAACGCCGTAGCTCCATCCGTGGCGGTGATACACCACAGACGGACGGTTGGTGTCCTTGTTGACGAACAGGAAGAAGTCGTGTCCGATCAACTCCATCTGATACAGGGCCTCATCGATGCTCATCGGTTCAGCGATGTGCAGCTTGCGGCGAATAACAATGGGGGTATCTCCCACCTGAACTTCCACGGATTCACCTGGTCCAAGATCGGATGCCACCGCAGCCTGTGGGCTGTTATTCGGTTCCTCCTCAACCGAGGTTTCATCCGCTGGTGGCTCAACTGCACCCAAGTCGACAGGTACGATGCTTTCATATCCGCGGCGATGATCCTTGCGACGATCGCGAGTGCGGCGCAAACGCAGAGTGAGCTTGTCCAAAGCCATATCCAATGCGCTGAATTCATCTGCGCTGGAGGCTTCTGCTCGGACCACGGTTCGACCCGCGATAACGGTTAGCTCCACTCGCTTGGCAGTATCTGCCTGTCGTGGATTGCCCTCATGCGTCAGCACTACTTGTACGCGCTGAGCGTCAGGGGCGATAGCGGTCACACGATCCATCTTCTTTTCTACGACATCGCGGAAGCGTTGCTTAATCTGCGTATGACGTCCTGTTACGACGATTTCCATGTGGACCTCCCTAGGCTCAAGCGGTGTTACCCGCTTTTGTGTAGTGCGCCGATCGGCAGCATTGCCGGCCGGTGTACGTATCATTGTAGCCCCACGATACGGGATTCGCAGTGGACTCGCTGAACAACGCCGGGAATTTCACTGGATTTTTCTTCATAGAAAAACGCTGATATGATGGCATGTTTGAGACCTCTTGGTGACCGCGGTCGTGCCGTTCATTCGTCACGGCTGAGGAACTTCCGGGCTCCATAGAGCACGATGGCGGATAACGTCCGCCCAGGGAAACCTGAGAGATAGCGCAACAGAGAATAGACCGCCCGGCTTACCGGGTAAGGGTGAAACGGCGGTGCAAGAGACCACCGGATCGTTGGTAACAGCGATCGCATGGCAAGCCTCATCGGGAGCAAGGCCAAGCAGAAGGCAGTAGGGTTGCTCGCTCAGCCTTCGGGTAGGCTGCTAGAGCCTGGCGGTAACGTCAGGTCGAGATGGATGGTCACCCGCGTAGCAATACGCGACAGAACCCGGGGTATAAGAGGTCTCATCAACTTTTCTTCTTGACGCCGCTCATTTACGTAACACAGCTCATCTTCTTTACATTATTAAAGCTCTTGACGCTGCTTACCTTTTCTTGTCGCTATGTACCTTCTTGGAACTCACCAAATTGCGATTTGACCTATCGATTCCGTTCCATGGCGTATGTGCGTTACTTTTTAACTCAGCTCATCCTCTGAAAGCTACCCAATTTGTAGTCTCACCGAAGATCGTGCGTGCGGCACGCATACAAGTTAGATTGCAGCAGACCATTTCTCGATTCAATCCTCTTCTTGATTGAGAAACAGCGATTCCTCGATTGTGCGCAACACAGCGGGGTTATGCCCTTTTCTTCCACCCGCACCCCAAAAACGCCTTCTGCGTACTGCAAGGTCCAATCCCCTGGTCCTTGCCGCTATTCTGCGGCCCAGCTCCCACGCAGCCTCATCAAAAAGCCCTGCCGATTCTGCTTGGTCCACCGCTGCACGGGCCATACGAGATTCCACACCTTTGCGACGCAGTTCGGCAGCAGTTGCACGTGCACCTAGCATTCGTGCAATGCAATACTGCACAGCTCTGTTTGCATACGCTTCGTCATTGATCAAACCGACTCGAGTCAACCGTTCAATAACATCTTCGACCGTGTCCGTTGCGAATCCTTTGGCGAGCAGTCGCTCGCGCAAGGCGCCGCTTGGTCGATCCGCTGCATCAAGGAGGCGCAGTGCCGCTTCACGGCACTGATCAAGGACCTCCTCTTGATCAGGCACGCGATGAGCATTGTGGTTTGCGCTTAATCCGCCTTCAATACCTTGCTGCCCGATACCTTGCTGCCCAATATCCTGATGACCGATATCCTTGTGGCCAACACCTTGCTGACGGTTCGAATATGCGGTTTCGGCATCATACTGGGAATACCTTGAGCTGAAATTCCGCTGATGCTGTTTACGCTTTCCGAATCCCGTGCCTCGTTTTCCACCCCAACGCGAGGTGGATGCTCGCTCATTCCATTGCTTGCGCCGCGTTTCCCCTTCGTGGTCGACGCTGCCAAACGAGCCAAAAGACAGCGAATGCACTCCCGATTCGTCTCTGTGCATAGCATCGGTGTCAAAACCCTCAGGAATGCCGGTACTGTGACCTTCGATACCGGGTTCTGGGTCTTCTGAGCCATGAGACGGGTCCACTCGTGCGATGCTGGCATTATGGGAATCCGCATCATCGTCACGAGTGATCTCAATCCTAGGCTTGTTGTGCTGGAGAAATTCCTCCGCTTGAATCATGCTTCAAGCCTATTTCGCATCCGCTTTTGCCCGCTCCGAAGCCGACTTTGACGAAGAGTCTGCTACCTCGTCTTGATCAACTCCTTCGGCAAACTGGTCCTCAGTGTCCATGAAACCGAGAGCTCCCTTGACCTTATTACTGATTTCATCAGTTATGGCAGGATTGTCCTTCAAGAATTGACGCACATTCTCACGTCCCTGGCCGAGCTGATCGCCTTCGTAGGTGAACCATGAGCCGGACTTCTTGACAACATTGCATTGCAATGCCATGTCCAGTACGGAGCCTTCCTTGGAGATGCCCTCACCATACAGCACGTCAAATTCAGCGATCTTGAATGGCGGAGCCATTTTGTTTTTCACCACTTTGACCTTGGTCCTGTTGCCCACAGCCTCATCGCCGTTCTTGATGGTCTGCGTACGGCGGATATCCATACGCACTGAAGCGTAGAACTTCAAAGCCTTTCCGCCGGTTGTGGTTTCAGGATTACCGAAGAACACGCCGATCTTCTCACGCAACTGGTTGATGAAAATGGCAGTGGTTCCGGCTTGGGCCAATGCACCAGTCATCTTGCGCAGGGCTTGGCTCATCAATCGAGCCTGCAAACCGACGTGGCTATCACCCATTTCGCCTTCGATTTCGGCCTTTGGAACCAAGGCCGCAACAGAATCGATGACGATAACGTCCAAAGCCCCTGAGCGAATCAGCATATCGGCGATTTCCAAAGCCTGTTCGCCATTGTCGGGCTGGGAGACGATCAAGGAATCCGTGTCAACACCCAGATGCCGTGCATACACAGGATCCAAGGCGTGTTCGGCATCGATGAATGCAGCCACTCCACCATTACGCTGTGCATTCGCAACCACATGAAGGGCCAAAGTAGTTTTTCCAGAGGATTCCGGACCATAGATTTCCACGATTCGTCCTCGTGGAAGACCACCTATTCCCAGTGCCATATCCAATGCGAGGGAACCAGTTGGAATAACTTCTACATCCTGCTCGGGCTTGTCTCCCAATCGCATTGCAGAACCTTTGCCGAAGCTTTTCTCCACTTGGGCAAGCGCTGACTCCAGTGCAGCCTGCCTGCGAGGATCGACACCGTTCTCTGCGTTGGCCTGAGCTGCAGCCTTCGTGGTCTTCTGCTGTGCCATGTGTTCTCCTTGTATTACCTATATCGTCACCTTCACCGTAGCCCTATGCGCACCATTCCAGCCATATTTCTTGGCCTTGTGGTCGGAGGCTCACGCCGCACGCCATCAGCCGTTGGCATTCTGCATGAACACGCCATTTCAAAGCGTAACGATTTCATCTGAACTTGACTATACATCAATATGCGAACATTTGTTCGAATCTGTCGTGCAGCGTTGCAAGGTCGAATTGAACCGCATCGACACGAACCGGCGCCTTGGGCACAACGTCTAATTTCAATGACCCGCAAACCTCCGAATACCGAACCCTCTCATTTCGCCGGCATAGGAGGAGCATTATGATCCTTGCCCCATCGTTTGGAATCTGGAATGTCCATTTGATCACACAGCACATTCCACACCACTCGAGGTTCGATGCCCTGTGCCAGGGCTTCGACAACATTCAACCCGCCCAACGCGGTCAAACCCTGATCTCTTGACAGGCTACGGCCGTAACTACGACCGAATACTTCTTCAAGCAATTGCCAAAACTCGCGTTCACGCATGGCGCCTCAGTCTACCTTTCACGCGGGAACCCGCCACTGCATGCCCACCACAAAACCTTCCACACACATAAGAAAACCCGCCACCAACAAGGGTGGCGGGTTCTTCATCCACGGCTTCGACGTTGCCGCAAATGGGTATCAGATTTCCGCTGACTCAAGATAATCGGCGACCATACGCAGCATCTGAGCCGTGCTCAAGCCCAAAGATTGGGCAATTGAGCTGAGCAATTCAGAGCTTGCTTCCTTCTGTCCGCGCTCAACCTCGGACAGGTAGCCGAGCGAGACTCCTGCTTTCTCGCTCACTTCCCGCAATGTTTTGTGATCACGGGTGCGTAGGTCACGCAGTACGTGCCCAATGGCTTCACGCAAGGAAACATCCTTGCCTTCGCCTGCCACTTCCTGCCGTCGCACGGAGGCCCTTGGCCTACTGAGCTCGGCATCTTCTTCCTGCCACATGCGATGCAGGGCTGACTGGCGCTCATCCTTAGCCTTCTTGGCGGCGCGAGCCTTGAGTATCTGCTGCTGGGCAAACATTACCGCACGCCGTTGCGCTGGCGTCAAATCGCGCGTACGCGCTGCGCCGGTCCGTACGCCACGGGTCACTACCGAGGTCAATTCCTTCTGCTCGTCAGTGCGGGTCGTCGTTTCCATGTGCACCATCCCCTTTCGGCTTCGTGTCGTTGCATTGGTCACGTTATAGACAACCCGTATTCGCGCAATTTATTCCTGATTACCTACTGTGAAGTAGCTCACGTTTTGCAGAGCATGCCATACGGCCAACGCCCTCACCATCTCTCGGGAGCCTTGCAAATGCAAGACAAATGCTTCGTTGACCCCCATTCCAGCACTCGAAAGTCGCTTGGGAATATGCAATCCCACATAGACTAATCCGGCAGGCTTATCCCCATCCGGGCCGGGGCCGGCAACCCCCGTTGTGGATATTCCAATAACCGAATTCCCATATTCAGGCTGCGCATACAATTGCGCACATCCAAGAGCCATGGAACGAGCGACTTCAGGATGCACTGCACCCTGGCTTTTCAGCAAATCCGCATCAACACCCAATACCGACGCTTTCGCCTTGATATCGTAGGTCACCGCAGAACCCAGGAAAACTGCCGATGCTCCGGGAATACGAACGAACGAATCAGCCAGCAGCCCGCCGGTAAGCGATTCCGCAGTGGCTATGCGCACGCCGTGCCGCTCACACCACGACAGTACCTGCGCAGCGGTCACATCGCATGAGGCTTGCACTTCGTTGATATTGCGCAAGAGCGCGCTGGGATCTGCATGGCTTTCCCTAGCGCGCTCTTGATATTCCGCATTCATTATGCCGTCAGTTGTTTGCTGACTCATGGGATTCGGCATTCTCTGCGGCTTTCCTTCGTCCCAACGCGAATAAGTCTTCCGGCTCTTCGTCATCTGCGTTGTCACCAATGTTTGCGGCATCAAGGCTTTCAGGAATGTCGCCCATCTGCTCGCTATCCACGACCTCGCTTGGCGATTCGTCATCGCCGGTGCTTTCGGCTCCCAGATCTTCTTCCGCGTGACTTTCGACATCGAGCTCATCCACTGGCTGAGGTTCAACGAAGAACTGCTCTCCTTCAGCGACGTTCTCATCATGCTTGAGCTCCACGGCTTCCTTCACTGAATTCTCTTCAGCCGTGCCCTTCTTGCCAAATGCACCGGATGCCATCGCCGTGGTGACATAGAGGAATCCGGAATACAGGCACAGCACCAAAGCGATGTAAATCAATGCGTATGCGATGGTGAAGTATGTCACCAATCCCCAGGAATCCTGGGTCGATGGCGCAGCCGCATCATCAATGCCCCATATATCCAAAGCCCATACAGGCAGCAGCAACATTGCAAGGCCAACGCTTTGCGTCAAGGTCTTGTACTTGCCGGTCTTGGATGCCGCGATAACATTGCCGCCCTTGTCGATTACGAAGAATCGCATCACAGTAATGCCGATCTCACGAATCAGGAACAATGCGGTCACCCACCATGACAGCTCCGAGAATATGGATGCCACAATCAGGGTCGAGCAAATCAACAGCTTATCGGCGATGGGATCCATAAGTTTGCCAAGTTCAGTGACCTGGTTGTATTTACGGGCCATCCAGCCATCAAGCTTATCCGCGCTGGCCGCAATGATGAAAAGCACTGCCGCAGCCCAACGCAGATTGATATTATTGCCGCCCCAAGCGCCGCCCATGGCGTACAGCACGACGAAAACCACCATGAGTACGATACGCGCATAGGTCACCAGATTCGGCGCACTATTCCATCCATCCAGCAGGGATGAAGATTTTTGTTCGTTTTGCATAAGCTTCACCATACCTCGCTATGCCGATAGCGTCTTCATATTTAACATGGTCAATCTGCCGTATTTTCTGCCGCTTCCTGCCCTGAGGAAGCATGCAGAGACTTGGTCTCGCCGCGAATGAAAGCCAACACTTGTGGCAAATCCTGAGGCTGCACCAGTACTTCACGAGCCTTGGAACCTTCAGAAGGACCGACGACTCCACGGGATTCCAGCAAATCCATCAGACGGCCGGCCTTGGCAAAGCCGACGCGAAGCTTGCGCTGCAGCATAGAAGTCGACCCGAACTGGGAACCCACAACCAATTCGGCAGCCTGAAGCAAGGCATCCATATCGTTTCCGATATCCTCGTCCGGCTCGACCTCACGTTGCTCTGCCTCCTTGGCCATCTGCTCAATATCTTCGCGGTACTTGGGTTTGCGCTGAGTGCGCACATATTCCACCGCTTTGCGAATTTCCGATTCGTTGACCCACGCGCCCTGAACACGCATCGGCTTGGCCTGTCCCATCGGCAGGAACAGCGCGTCGCCCTGTCCTATCAAGGTTTCAGCACCGACCGTATCGAGAATGACTCGCGAATCCGTTGCAGAAGAAGTCGCGAATGCCAAACGTGAAGGGATATTAGCCTTAATCAAACCGGTCACCACGTCAACCGATGGCCTTTGGGTGGCCAGTACCAAATGGACACCTGCTGCTCGTGCCAGCTGGGTTATGCGTTGAATCGAGCTTTCCACGTCATTCTTCGCAACCATCATCAGATCCGCCATCTCGTCGACGACAACCAGCAGATAGGGATATGGGGCTACCTTGCGTTTGGAACCTTCGGGTGCATGGACTTTGCCGGCTCGGACGGCTTCATTGAAATCATTGACATGCCTGAATCCGAAGAACTGCAGGTCGTCATATCTGGCGTCCATTTCCTTGACCACCCATTCCAATGCCTGTGCGGCTTTCTTGGGATCGGTGATAATCGGAGTCAGCAGATGCGGAATGCCCGCATATGCAGACAATTCCACACGTTTGGGATCGACCATGATCATGCGCACCTGTTCAGGAGTGGCTCGCATGATGATCGAAGTAAGCATGGAATTGACGAAACTGGATTTACCGGAGCCAGTCGCACCGGCAACCAGCAGATGCGGCATCTTGGTCAGATCCGCAGTGACAAAATGCCCCTCCACATCCTTGCCGACGCCGGTAATCATGGGACTTGTGGCCTTGCGTGCTTCTTCGGAACGCAGCACATCTCCCAAATGCACAATTTCCCTATCGACATTAGGTATTTCGATGCCGATTGCCGACTTGCCCGGTATTGGAGAAAGAATACGCACATCCGAACTGGCCACTGCATAGGCGATATTTCGCTGCAGATTGGTGACCTTTTCCACCTTGACACCAGGACCGAGCTCGACTTCATATTGAGTGACCGATGGTCCTCTCAGGAATCCAATGACCTTGGCATCCACATTGAATTGCTGGAATGTGGAGGTCAGTGCACGTATGACATTGTCGTTGGCAGGTGTCCTTGCAGCATGCGGTTGTCCCTTGGCCAACAAGTTCAGATCCGGCAATTGATATGGCTTATCGGCGTCATCGCCATAGCCGCTTGAATCTTCAGAATCTTGGTTATGAGCACCCTCTGAATCATGCCCAGCGCCCTCATCGCCTGCATCGTGCACTCGACCGGCGGCATCGAATTTCGCCCAAGGATCGTCACCGGAGTCCGCAACGGTATCATAACCATTCGCTGCACTAGATGTCGGCAAGGCCGTTGTGGCATGCTGGTCCATTTCGGGCACCGCCATGGTACGTTCCCCATCAGTGCCTGAAATGGGCGGCAACGCACTGGTCTGATCCACGGTTGTCTGATTGACCTCACCATGCTGGCTTGCCGCTTTGACGAATGGATCGTCACCCTCGTATTTATCCAGAGATCTGTCCTCAGATGATGATTTGCCTCGAGAAAACAGTCGCGACAGAAATGCGAATGGCGAAGGCTTGGCTTGGGCGTCACCCTCATCACTGCCGTCATGAGCTGGAACGCCCTGTGCGAAGGCAAGGGTGCCATCCCCTACCGAAACCTCATTGGGGAACTGGTCTTGGCCATCATCCGGAGCATTTCCTCGCACCTCACCGGTGAGCTGGGCAAAACGCTCGGGTATTTCCGAAACATGGGTTCTGGTGATCATCAACAGCGCAAAGGCTGCAACGACAATAAATACGATTATGGCGAAT
The DNA here is from genome assembly GCF_000741765.1 of Bifidobacterium tsurumiense. GTDB lineage: Bacteria > Actinomycetota > Actinomycetes > Actinomycetales > Bifidobacteriaceae > Bifidobacterium > Bifidobacterium tsurumiense. The sequence goes on along the minus strand of NZ_JGZU01000004.1, from coordinate 166,413 downwards.
GGACTTGAAAGGCCCCATGCAAGAGGAGAACCCAAGAAATATCCAAAAAGCCCACCGGCACCCTGAACGCGTTCGAAATCAAACCGCCGCATATCGGATAGCATTGCCACATCAATGATCGAACAAATCGACCACATAAGCAGCACCCAACCGCTGACCACACGCGGATTATCGGATCCGACACCCGCATTGCGCATCAATCGAATGGCCACATACACCAGCAATACGGGCAAAACAACACTCATGACGCCAAACAATCCAGCGCCCAATGCGTGCAACAGCAGCCCTAACGCCCCTTGAACGCGGAACCATTCAGAAGCGCAAAACAGCACGGCCAACACGAGTAGCAAGAAACACAGGCCATCGCGCCTGTACATCGGGTCGTACTCCCCCACACCACTCACAGAGCGCACCAATTGACCCAAACCACGTGGGATGGCCAATACGATCTTTTTCCACATAGGCTCTGCTGGTGTGGCGTCATTACTGCTCCGATGTGCAGACCCCGAACCGGAACGACGCGACGAAGTATTTCCTGAAGATGCTGAACGTGCCATAACCCAACCGATTCTACCTAGTGGCGTTCCCATCAACGCTCACGCAATGCTGAATCTCAACCTTTTCACACAAAATGATGAGTCATGACTCACAACCGGCTCAAGCTAGTGGATATCTCCGAGATGATGCTGGACATACTCATCAGCCTTGGCATCAATGGCATCATATTCACCAGCATCTGCCGCATCGATGACACCCATCGCATTGGATACCAGATCAGGATTCAGCGCCTGCAGCCAGTGGATACGTGGATCTCGCCCGAACCACCCCATTTGCTTGCGTGCAAGGCGCTTCGTTTTCTGGGCAATCTCTGCAAACGCCTCATCTTCGTCATGCAAACCGTCCAACATATCGATGATCTGCTGATATCCCAACGCACGCGCAGCCGTTGCACCAAGTTTGCTGCGTATCCGACGCACTTCATCCACGAATCCCTGTTCTCGCATTGCGGCAGTTCGTTTGTCGATGAGCTGATCGAGCTCTTCCCGTGGCAGATCCAACCCGATCTGCACACTGGGAATCACATAACGATATCTCGGCAAACTTGCCGAATATGGTTGGCCGGTAAGTTCAATGACCTCGAGAGCACGGATTGTGCGTCGTGGATTGCGTGGATCCATGCGCGCAGCAGCCACTGGGTCTTTCTCACGCAACTCATCGAATAACGCTCCGGCACCCTCCTGCCGTTCACGCTCTTCCAACCGCGAGCGCACTTCGGGATCCGTCCCGGGAAAACTGATGTCGTCGATTGCCGCCCGGGCATACAAACCTGAACCGCCGACCAAGATGGGGCGAATGCCCTGAGCAAGCAAATCGTGAATGCATGCACGGGCCATGTCCTGGAAGCGAGCCACGCTCATTGTTTCTTCGGGTTCGATGATATCGATGAGGTGGTGAGGCACTTCCTCACGCTCGGCAGGAGTGGCTTTGGCGGTTCCAATATCCATGCCACGATACATCTGATACGCATCGGCATTGATTATGTGTGCCTCCACACCACGTCGCGCGAATTCTTTGGCCACGGCAATACCCAGTCCTGTTTTGCCGGAAGCCGTCGGACCAACGATGGATATGACTTTGCTGTGTTCAACGCCTAATGACATAAGTCTGTCCCATCTTGAGATCGGGATCCGCAATCAGATTATGCTTGCCGGCATGAGTGACCGTAGCAGTGACAAAATCGCCAATCTGCGGCATTTCCTGCCCTTCGGGAACGCCGACATGCACCAATACTCCGGTGCGCTCACGCCCTGTGACACGATGTGTATCCGCGTCTTTGCGACCTTGCGTTCCGGTAATCATGACCTCCACATCACGTCCTTCGAAACGTCGCATTTCTTCATCCGTGATCCTCTCCTGCAATTCAACCAAACGTTCGAATCGGCGCTGAACGACGTCTTTTGGCAACTGCTCCATTGATGCAGCCGGTGTTCCTGGGCGTGGAGAGTATTCAAAGGTGAATGCAGAGGAGAATCGGGCTTCCTCGACCACTCGCATGGTCTGTTCGAAATCCTCTTCTGTTTCGCCGGGGAAACCAACGATGATATCGGTGGATATTTGCGCATCAGGCATGGCTTCGCGCACCTTGTGCAAGATATCCATGAAGCGCGATGAACGGTAGGACCTGCGCATTGCCCTGAGAATTCGGTCCGAACCCGATTGCAAGGGCATATGCAATTGATGCATCACATTGGGTGTCTCGGCCATCGCTTCGATAACGTCATCGGTAAACGCTGCAGGGTGCGGGGATGTGAAGCGCACACGCTCCAGCCCATCGATATTGCCGCATGCTCGCAGCAGCTTGGAGAAGGCATACCGATCCCCCATGGAATATCCATAGGAATTCACATTCTGTCCAAGCAATGTGACTTCTTTGGCACCATCGTCAACACAACGCTTGATTTCAGCGAGGATATCCCCCGGACGCCTGTCCTTCTCCTTGCCGCGCGTGGTTGGCACAATGCAGAAAGTGCATGTGTTATTGCATCCCACCGATATAGAAACCCAAGAAGAAACCTTGGAAGCACGGGCAGTTGGCAATTCACTGGGGAAATATGCCAGATCATCGACCACTTTGACTTGCGAAGTGCCTGCGATACGCGCCTGATCCAGAAGACGGGGAAGCGTGCCGATATTCTTGGTACCAAATACGGCATCAACCCAGGGCGCCTTATTTGCTATGCGCTCGCGGTCAAGCTGTGCCATGCATCCGCCCACGGCTATTTGCATATTGGGACGCTGCCTCTTGAGTTTGGCCCACAAACCTATGGTTCCGTACATACGCTCGGCGGCATTTTCCCGAACCGCACAGGTATTGAGCACAATGAGATCGACATCTTTGTCGATCACCTGATGCTCGCTCGCGGGCACGTACCCCTCTTCTTCCAGCACTCCTGCGATGCGTTCGGAGTCATGCACATTCATCTGGCAACCCAGAGTATGCACATAGAACACGCCCCGCCCACGCGAACTTGGTGCAAGGCTTCCGTCAGGGAGTACTGCAGCGTTTTCGCCGCGTCGTGAGGCACGCTCCGCCTCGGTCATCATCGCTTCATCCATAAGCCACGAGTGTATCGGTGAGCCTTGCCATACTCACCGCGCTGTGTTGTGCGTGGGCTCATATGCTTCTTCGCGCTTTCAATCTTCCAGAAATACATATTTTCAACTCACGGCAGTACTCATGCGACACCGCTCCCTAACCGTCAAAACACTACATGATTGATATTCGGGGATACAATGGAAGGGAGAGTTAAGCCGCATAAACCGTCAATGAAGACGATTTCGCGATAACGTCCGAAATCTTGCGCACTTTGTGATTTGAGTTCCTGAATGTGAACATGGCCCGCGTCGTGTACGATTTTCAGTCGCCAAACATTGAAAACCGCGATTGGAAAGAGGCACGGGCCATGTCCAAGGAAATGATACAGTTCGATGACGTCATGTTCGAGTCCAGACTCGACGCGATGGTGCGCGAGAAGGTCGAGCAGATCGTCAACGCGATGCTCGACGCGGAGGCCGACGAGATAGCCAATGCCGTCAGATACGAGAGAAACGACGCAAGGAAGGCGTACCGGGCGGGCCATTACGAACGCAAGCTGACGGCCAGGGCGGGCAGGCTCGAATTGAAGGTGCCCAAGCTCAAGGGCGCGATCTTCCAGTCCGCTGTGATCGAACGCTACCGGCGCCGCGAGCAGAGCGTCGAGGAATCCCTGATCGACATGTACCTGGCCGGGGTCTCCACCCGCCGCGTGGACGACATCAGCCAATTGCTGTGGGGAGAGCGGATGCCCTCCCAGACCCTGTCCGACAGGCTCAAGCGCGTGTACGCGGGAATCGAGACCTGGCGCAACAGGCCTTTGGAAGCGGAGTACCCGTACGTGTTCATGGACGGCGTATGGCACAAGCGCTCATGGGGAGGCTCGGTGGAAAACGTGAGCGTCCTGGTGGCCATAGGCGTCAACGCCGAGGGCCACCGCGAGGTGATCGGCGTGGCCGAGGGCATGAAGGAGGATGCCGCCAGCTGGCGGCAGTTCGTCAGGGGCATGATCGAACGCGGGTTGAAAGGCGTGCGCCTGGTGGTCGGCGACCGGTGCGCCGGACTCGTCTCCACCGTCAACGAGATGCTCCCGAAGGCGGGATACCAGCGTTGCACGGTGCATTTCATGCGCAACGTGCTCTCCAAGGTGCCGCCCAGCCATCGCAAATGGGCGTCGGCGGCCCTCAAGGCCGTGTTCGCCATGGAAAGCCGGCATGCCGCCCTGGACAAGGCCGAAACCGTCGCGTCCGAGATGGAGTCAAGGAAACTCAGGGCCGCGGCCGGCTGTCTGAGGGAAGGCATCGGCGAGACCACGACCTACCTGCTGGACGGATTCCCCGCCGAGCACCGCAGGAGGATCCGGACGAACAACATGATCGAACGGCTCAACAGGGAAATCAGGCGACGCACCCGGGTCGTAGGCAGCTTTCCCGACTCCAACAGCGCACTCATGCTCATATGCGCGCGCATACGCTACGTCACGGCAAACGATTGGAGCGCCATACGCTACCTTGACATGTCCCGACTCGATGACAACCTCAAGGAAGCGAACTGAACACCGCACCAAAAACGGGCGAAACTAAATTTGCGCAACAAATCGGGCACTACCAGAAGCACAGCAAAAAACCAAGTCTTCGCATTGCAAATGGTGCCAATGAAGCCTGAGCCATACATCACTGCGATTGCAAAGGCGAAAGCGATACATAAAAGGCACCACCACAATGCGATGGTTTTCCATTGGGCGTTATGCATGGTACTCACAGCTGATTACGGCAACTCCAAGCTGCCACGCCGAGTTCTGCAGCAAATCTTGCGGGCTTGGTCCTTGTAATCTTCAACAACCTATTTCCCCGCATTTGGGACCTTCTTCCCGGGATTCCTATTTTTATATTCATTAGATCCCGACCGCGATAATAGTGCGTTTGAAATTGTTCAGGTAATTGCGTTAGGCATTCCTGGCGATTCTGTGGTATCAGGCCAGGATTTAGACGATGTCAGAACCATCGCTATGCCTGATACATAATGTAGACCGGTTGCGAGAAACAAGCTATCTATAGAAGAGTCAGAGGTTGGTCTAGTCCTGTTTTCTCATTTTCGTAGTACTTGGCTGAGTGAATCTCATTTACACAGGTTGTAAATGACAAATAACGTCAATTTGAAATTGTGTTGTTCTTGCCGGTCTAGAACGCGATTTGTTCGATCAAAATTGAGGTGGGATGGAGCCGTCAAGTCGCCGATATGGGGAAGAAGGTAAGGCGCAGACAATGGAAAAGAAGTGGGAACCAATTCCAATCAAGAAATTGATCATAGGGCATATGACATCTGCTGCACTGGAGTGCATCATGTATGTGCCATTGGTTTGGGTCGCTGGATGTTTTGTATTGCATTATCCAATTGCTTCATCGACGCTTGCCGTATCAGCTGTGGCTGGTGCTTTGGCAGGTGGAGCATTAAATGCATTCGTCTCCCAAGCGTTTTGTATGCATGAGAGACGAGACGACTCAACGAACCCGCTTAAACCCATATTGCAGGCCATCGTAATGGCAATGGTGTCGTCATTTGCCGCATTCGTAGTAACTGAGGATTCTGCTACCAGTCTGTTGGTGGGGCTGTGATGGGAATTTCGAATCTGGCATTTGGGCTGTATATGATGCCCAAGCGAGAAGAAGATATTATGACCCGAGAAAAATCGCTGAGAATATGGAGAAGACGAGCAAACTCACTCAAGAAATATTCGGTGACGATATTGCGCGATTCAAGGCACAACAACAAGGCAAAGTTGATGATGTGAATCGAGAACATGGCATTGATCTGATTCATCAGCACAAGAACTCGTCCCATTCCTGATCAAAACAGCAGAGACCCGTCACTTAGTAACTTCTTGAGTGACGACTCTCTTCATCTGAGAAGCTATTGTCTATCGCTGTATTCCGCAGCAATGGACTGGCGTGCCTTCGCCATATCCTTGCTGTTCTGCAAATCGACTTGGTATACAGTGTCATAACCCAAGTCATTCACTTCCTTCTGGGCGACAGCCCACGTCGAATCGAATTCGGCGTGGGCTGCTAGAGAATACTACCTGCCAGCAGGCGTTGACGATAGTGGTTTTGATTTGCCCTCGCGCGGCTGAGACCACGGAATCCTCATCTGGAGTGGTATAAGTCGCGCCGGGGATGATGGCCAGCTTGTTATTGGCTTTCAGATACTCCATGGTTGTGCGCTGGCCGCCCATATGCTCCTGCCAATCCTGATCCAGTGCGGTGGTTCGTTTGTCCAATTCGGAATCCCGCATCTGATAGTTGTAAGGAGCTCCTGTATTCGGGTCGATATCGCGATTGAGCACGGTATTGACATTGAGCTGAGACGCGACGTCCGACATATGCGTCGAAAAGTGCCAGATATGTCAGTGTTTTGCGTACTTTCGCGGTTATCGGCTTGTTGTTTGAAATGCTTATTAAAATGTTAATAAATAGCGCTAAAGAATAGCGATGATGCGGTTTTCGGGGGCACTCCTTGCAAATTCATGTGAGGTGATGCGTACCGATATGCTACACCGTTGCACTTGTTGTTTACGATAGACGAATGGTTAGAAGGTTGGTGCTCGATATGGCTTCTCCAATGCGAATCTTGGCATTCGAGGTGGGTGCCTATTTTGTGCGTTATACGGTGTTTACCGGCGATAAGCCTGGAATCCCGAGCACCATCGCAACACCGACGGATAGTGCGGAGAGTTTCTATGAGGCCATCGCCCAGGTTGTTAAACGTCGATCCAAACCCATTGATGGCATAGCCTTCAGCATCCCGGGCTTCATCGATACCTCAAAACGGCGAACAATTACCGCAGGGTCGTTGGGGATGTTATTCAACCATGACATTGCTCAGGAATTATCGCAATATGTGCCAGGCATCCCGGTTTGGCTCGAGAATGATGCCAATTGCGTAGCCATGGCAGAAAAACTCAATGGCAATGCTCAAAATCTCAATGATTTTGCAGTGATAACCGTTGGAACGGGAATCGGCGGTGCACTGTTCTTGGATGGCCATATACGCCGCGGACGTGATTGGCGTGCTGGAGAACTGGGCATGATGATCACTGATTTTAGCAAAGGCGGGTTACTGCCATTGCATGACTATGCGTCAATAGGCAGCTTGGTTGAACGATATGCAGCGGAATTTGATGTTCCGCTGGCTGATGTGACAGCCGCTTCGCTTTTCCGACGTCTTGATGAACCTGAAGTGCGCAAAATTGTTGAAGATTGGGTTGATTACCTCGCCGTTGGCGTATTCAATACTGTTGCCGTTATTGATCCTGAATGTGTTTTGATCGGCGGGGCGATAAGCCGCGAATCCAATCTTGTTCCGATGTTGAATGCAGCCTTGGAAAAGAACAAGAATTGGAAGGATTTCCGCACGACAATAAAGCGTTGCAGGCATTCAAGCAATGCAGGCCTTTTCGGTGCATATTATGCTTTTATGACCGAAGTGGCTGGCAAATAACGAAAGTCGGCATGGCACATTGTATAACGGTATGCCTCTGACGTTGCTGTTGACATACATTGCGGCCATGCCATCTCTGAGTGAGTGTGAGCTGCCATACGCTCAATTGAGGCAAAGCTTCTGACCGTACGGTAATTTCGCATGGAATGTAGTAGCTTCAAATATCAAGTACCTAGTTGGCTTGGTGCTGGTCGCAGATGGTACGGATGATATTCGATTCCATGGCCGAGACCCTCAATTTATTGGTGTGCAAGCTCATAATACTGTTTTGGATCATGTGTCGAGGAGCCGCGCCACAACATCACGCCCTTGCCAACGAGATCCTGCAAAGTTAGTCCTGCAATATGTTTGCTGCGGCCGATATGGGAAGCCAAAGTCGAACGAGTGACCTTGCCTTCCTTACGTGACAACATAACCGCCATGACTTCGTATTCGGTAAGCGAAGTGCTTTTGTCTGAGACGCGCAAAAAAACCTTGCTGTCACCCTTTCTGCGCACTATGTGCGGCCGTGAAGGATAAACGCTGAGCAGGAGCACAAAATCAATGGCCGATGCCGCATTGTTGACAATAAAACGCTCCGAAGTGACTTGCGGCGCGGGATCGCAATGTTCTTGGGCACAACGCTCGAACTCTTCGGGAGTGCGCGCGCCGGCATAGTGGAAACCTGTAATTTGCCCATCATCTTCGATTCCAATAGCAAGGCGGCCGCCACCTGCATTGGCCATCGCGGTTATGGTTTTTGCGAGATCATGCGGATTGATACGAGCGCTTTTGCGGTCGAAATATTGGCCTTCAGGCGTGAAGCGCAGTGCTTCGACGCCATTGGTCTCGCAGCGGCTGGGCAAAGTGACCTCCCATCATGGGGTCATTACAGCTTCCAAGCATAGCGTAGTGAGCGATACGGCGCTTTTTCAGTCCTCTTCTCGGGCATTCAAAGTGAGAGGCAGGAGGCATGCATCGTTATCTACTTGCTCGGACGGGTCACGCAAACCGCTCCATAGCTCATCGGGGAATAGCTCATCGGAGCAGTGCAACCATTCTTCCAATAGATTGAATGACTTATCTCCCAACCACCGGTACTGCAAACCATCCATTGCTGACATGGCAAGCGTATACAAATGGTAGAAACGCTTTTCATCGTAGGAAGCGGGAAGCGCCCAGTTCATAGAACGCACCATTTCCCAATTGCGTTGGTGGCGGCTCACAAAGAAGGAATGCGCTGGGTGGTCGGGGAGCAAAGCCTCCCCATTGAGCACTGAAAACAGTTGGACCATTTCCGGTCGTTGCAAGTTGTAGAGCAGAATATTCAGGCAGTAACGCGGATAGAAACTCACCCTGTGTCCGTCGACATCAGTGGCGGTTGCGGTTCGGGCGTTGTATTCATCGGCATCAGGAGTGTCGTAGTAATCCGTCAGAGCCATGTTCAGCAGATCATCCTTGGATGAAATGTAGTGATAGAGCGCCGCTTCGGTAATGCCGATCTCATCAGCGATATTTTGTAATGACATGCCCCAATATCCCTTGGTGGCAATGGTTTTTACCGCAGCCTGAACGATTTGCAGACGTCGCTCTTCCTGGCTCATGCGCTTGCGTTTCTCGAAGGTCTTTCCGGATGCGGCATTGCGTGCGGAATTCTCGTCCGTGGTTCGTGAGGCTTTGGGCCAGCTGTCCTGCTCTTCGGTAAAGCGCTGCCATGCGGGGATTGTCATTGGTATTCCTTGTGATGTGGTGAGTGCATGCGTGCGGCGAATATGGTGGTTGGTCACATTCACTGCACACATGCGAAGGAGATTATGCAAATGTCCGTTTGATCCAGTCCTTGGCCAAATTCATCCAGGATTGGACTGTGGGGACGACGTTGTCTTCAGTGCCGCCCCATGCTGTTTCTTGTGTCCCTAAAGACAGGCCGTGGCCGCCTTCCGGGAAGAGATGCGCCTCGACGCTGACGCCTGCCTTCTTGCATGCGCTCACCAGCATCAATGTGTTTTCCACGGGGACGCAATCGTCGGGCATGGTATGCCATACGAAAACCGGCGGCGTCTTGCTGTCGACATGCTCTTCGATGGAGAGCTTATGCAGGGCGTCCTCATTGGAGGCCGCATCTGCGAGCAGGTGGTCGAAACTGCCGCGATGCGCGAGCGGGCCGGAGGTTATGACAGGATATGCCAGCATAAGGCCATTTGGTCGGACTGCATCCGGATCAAAACCGTTGGCTCGGATGTCTTCATCTCCGGCAGAGGTGGCCAGGTTTGCAGCGAGATGGCCGCCTGCTGAGAAACCGCATACAACAATGGCCTCTGGGTCGACATGCCATTCCTCGGCGTTGTCTCGAATAAGGCTCATTGCCACAGCAGCTTCGATCAGAGCCGTGGGATATGTGCTCGGCCACACCGAGTATCTGAGCACGAATGCTTGATATCCTGCCGCAAGGAATTGCAAGGCAATGGGTTCGGCTTCGCGGTCCGAGGTCATTTCATATCCGCCGCCGGGCACCACCAACACAGCAGGGCGACGTCGTTGCAGGTCGATTTCAGAGCTATTGTCGATAATATATCCGACGAATCGGGCTTCGGCGCCATCGATGCCGGTTATATTTCTTTCGATGTATTGCAAGGATTCTCCTTCGCGTCACAAGATGGTTTGGATCGTTGAGTACCAGTGTTCTCTTCAGCCTTGACTTGAATCTGCTGAACTGTGGTTCCGCTCCGATCTGCGTGAAGAATACATACGAAAGGTTTGTATCCCTCGTATGAATCCTTCACGCAGTAGATTGGGGCGGAACCTGCCAAGGCTTTTAGAAGGTGACTTCCACGGCAACCTTGTTGTCATTGTCGCTGCGATCGGCTTCGGACACCATTGCAGATGGAACGACATGTCCTTCCAGGCGCTGGCCGTTGACCGTTAGCGTGCGTTCGCCGGTTCGCTTCATCGCGATGTGATAGGTCGCACCGCGATATTCGCGGGTGACGGTGAGATCGTTGAAGTCTTGCGGCAGATGCGGCTCGACGGACAATCCCTCCAAAGTCGGGTGAACGCCCAGCAAATACTGGCTGACATTGACGAAAGTCCATGCTGCAGTGCCGGTGAGCCAGGAGTTCTTGCCTTCGCCGGGCGTTGCCGATTCGGGGCCGGCAACCATTTGGCAATAGACATACGGTTCGACCCGTCGAATATCGGACTTGTCTTCCACATATGCCGGGCAGTTGCGGCGATATACGGCAAAAGCCTCGTCATCATTGCCGACAAGCGCGTTGGCAATGGAAATCCAAGGGTTGTTATGGCAGAAAATACCGCCGTTTTCCTTATATCCTCGCGGATATGTGGAAATCTCTCCTAATTCGATTTTGTAAGTGGAATAGGCGGGTGCCAGGATTGCGGTGCCCCATTCGCCGGTGAGTTTTTCCTTGACCGAAGAAAGCGCCTGCTGTGCCTTGCCGCTTTCCACGCCGATTCCGGCCATGACGCACATGCCCTGAGGCTCGATGTAGATCTGGCCTTCGTCGTTCTCGTGGGAGCCCACGGGATGAGAGTAGGCGTCGAAGGCTCGGATGAACCATTCGCCATCCCATCCGGCGGATTCGGTGACTTGCTTCATCTCTTCGACAGCAGAGCGAATTGCTGCAACCTCTTCGGAGATCGCCTCGGCGTCCATTCCGGCCTGTGTGCCATAACGCTCCACAATATCGGCATATTGCGAGCCATACAGCACGAACATGCCTGCAATGAAGACGCTTTCCGCGATGCCGGTATCGTTGTTTTCCACCGTTTGGAAGCTTTCGCCGGGAGTGCTGGAGAAACAATTGAGGTTCAGGCAGTCATTCCAGTCTGCTCGGCCGATAAGCGGCAGTCCGTGAGGGCCGCGGTGGTTGAGGATGAAATTGACGCTACGACGCAGGTGCTCAAGCAGTGGCTGCTCGGAACCGTCTTCGTTATTGAACGGCGTCGCCTCGCTTAGGATGCTGGCATCATCTGTTTCTGCAAGGTATGCGTACACAGAAGCCACAAGCCACAGCGGATCGTCATTGAATCCTCCGCCGATATCGGCATTGCCGCGTTTGGTGAGCGGTTGATACTGATGCCATGCCGAACCGTCGTCCAGCTGCGTGGATGCGATGTCGAGGATGCGCTGGCGTGCGCGTTCTGGGATGAGATGCACGAATCCGAGCAGATCCTGGTTGGAATCGCGGAAGCCCATGCCGCGGCCGGTGCCGGATTCGTAATACGATGCCGAGCGTGACATGTTGAAGGTGACCATGCACTGGTACTGATGCCAGATATTCACCATGCGATCAAGGCGTTCATCGCCGGATTCGACGCTGTAGGTATGCAACAAGCCATTCCAGTGCTCAGCTAACTGATCCAAGGCTTGCTGCACCTTCTCGGCGGTGTCGAAGCGGGCATATAGCTCATGCGCAGGTTTCTTATTGATGATGCCTGAATGTGCGTCTGACTCCCACTTCTGATCATCGGGGACTTCGATATAACCCAAGGTGAATACCAAAGTCTTCGATTCCTGTGGTTCTAGTTCGAGACGCACTCGATTGGCTGCGATTGGTGACCAACCGTGGGCGATGGAGTCGGAGAGTTTGCCGGCGGCGATTGCCTGAGGAGTGTCCCATCCGTTGAAACGCCCGAGGAATGCGTCTCGGCTTGTGTCGAATCCGATGGTCGGGGCATTGAGCGAGAAGAAGGCGTAGTGGTTGCGGCGTTCCTTGAACTCGGTTTTGTGATAGAGCACGGTTCGCTCGTCGTCGCGTTCCACCTCGACTTCGCCGGTTGATAGGTTGCGCTGGAAATTGGTGGAGTCGTCCACTGCGTTCCACAGGCACCACTCCACAACGCCGGTGACATCCAGAGTGACCGCCTTATCGGTGGTATTGGTGATCGTAAGACTGTTGATTTCGGCGTTGGCACCGACTGGGACGAACATGGTCAATTCACTACTGATGCCATGTTTTGAGGCTTCAAAAACGGTGTATCCCAGTCCGTGGCGGCAGCGGTATTCGTCCAAAGCCGTTTTGGTGGGCAGGAAAGTGGGGGACCATGTTTCGATCGGGGTTGCCGAATCGCTGGAATCGCTCATCAGGCTGAGATAGTAGGAACGAGAACCTTCGTCTCCGGGCACGTCGTTGTAACGATAGCGAGTGAGACGGCGCAGCTTGGCATCGCGATAGAAAGAGTATCCGCCTCCGGTGTTGGAAACCAGCGAGAAGAAATCCTCACTTCCCAGGTAATTGATCCAGGGCAATGGCGTGGCCGGTGTTTCGATGACGTATTCGCGTGCGGCATCGTCAAAGTGGCCGTACTTCATGGGCATATCCTTTCTGTGCTTCCTTGCGTCGGAGTGGCTCTGTCCAGGCTTTCTTTGCCTGTGCCGTGCAGCATCCGTGTTGCGTATTCCATACAATATCACTTATTTATAACTCTATAAATAAGAAAACAAGGTGTGTTGTGAAACGGCTTCCATATTGCGTAGGATCGCGGCCACACAGGCATCAAAACAGTGATGGCCCCACCTTTGGTGAGGCCATCAGCTCGTTGCGAACCGGCGTAGGTTCATAGGGCTATATCCATGATTGGAACCACATATGCGAAAGCCAGAACTCATAAGGAACCGGCATGGCTGTCCAAATGGGATAGAAGAACGCTGATATCACAAGAATTGCGCCAAGGGGGATGCCTATGGAGAATTGCCATATCCGTTTGCTTGCATGATGCCGGAGCCAATCAGCCATGGCGCATATGGCAAGAATAATCCAAGGGAGAATAACTATTGAGTAGAAGGTGAATGTAGTGCGATGCATATATTGCGCCCATGGCAGCCATCCTCCAAGGAATCCGGCCCATACCGCCCACATCCGCCAGTCGTATTTGCGAAGGATTGCAAGAACGAGCAAGGCGAGAGCGCATGCTGAGCCGATCCACCAAATCAACGGATTGCCCAATGACGTGACGGCTGCGACGCATTGCGACTGCGGTTGGAGCGAGCATAAGCCGGGGTGGCCGCTGACTCGTTCCCAATAGAAACTTGTCGGCCTTATTTGCAGAGGCCAGGTCAGGGGATTGGCCATGTAATTATGCGGAGTGTCCAGCGTCGTGTGGAATTTCCACATTTGGATGTGATATTGCACGAACGACCGCAACGTATCAGGCAACCATGTGACGCCTTCTCCGGGATGGTTGGCCGCCCAATCATGCATATATGAGTCGCTGTGCAAGAACCAACCGGTCCAACTCGCCACATAGGTCAGTGCCAAAAGGGGCAGCATATACAGCGCGGTGAGTGGGGCGTCACGAAGCAAGCCGGTATGCAGCCATCGTGCATATCCGACACGACGGCGCTCCCATGCGTCCCAAACAACGCTCAAGACACAAAACACCGCGAAGAAATAGATCCCCGACCACTTCACTCCGGTGGCAAGACCCAGCAGTATCGCAGCGGCGAATCGCCACCAAGAGAATGCCAAGCGAGGGCCTTTCGCCACAAGAAGCAGAGGATGATCGCGGTCAAAGCGCGAAGTCGAAGGAATCCATCGGGCAGAACGGGCCGAGGCATCGATTGCATATTGCTCACGTAATCGTTCCCGCGCCCAATCGCGATGTATCAACAACATGCTGAACGCTCCGAGAGCAAATACCATGATGAAGTTATCCAAAAGACCGGTGCGGCTCATGGTTATGCCAACGCCGTCAACGGACATCAATACGCCTGCAAGCACTGCGATGGGCAGATTGTGGAATAAACGCAATGCCACTCGCATCAGGATGGCTATGGCAATAATGCCGGCAATTGCCACGCTTATGCGCCATGCGGCAATATTGGTGGCTCCTCCGAAGAACTTCAGGCCTAGCGAGATAAGCCATTTGCCGATAGGCGGATGAACCACGTATTCGGCAGTAGGCAGCCACTGGTCGGTGTTTCCTGAGGCGAAGAGCTTGTCAATCGTGGAGGTGGTGTCGCTCAGTGTGATCGTTTTCGGCCAGTCACGGGCTTCGCCGGTCATGAGCATCGTCCAGGCATCTTTGACGTAATACGTTTCGTCAAATACCACTGCCCGAGGTTCGCTCAGTCGCCATATGCGCAGCAATCCGCCAAAGCCGGCAACGAATATCGTCAGGAGCCACGAGAGCAAGCTGTAAGCGGAACCACGTCCGAAAGGTGCGTGTTTGAGTACTGCAGTGCCCCCTGTTGCGGCGCTGGTTGATGATGGCTGGTGAGTCTTGTTGACGTGGCTACGATTCGTTGAACTGTGCTCTGCCGAATCAGCATGTGAATGAAGGCGCGTACTCGGCGCGGTCGCCTTGGAATGGGCGGTATGCGAACTGATATCCATGCGAGTATTCATCACCTATCACACTAGGTGATGCTGAGAATATCGAATATCGTGGCCTTCGGAATGGTATGTGTGATAGCTCCCGCTTTCTCATGCGGTGTTGAGCGTTCTGAGGAGTTGTCGCCACTGTGCGTGTATTCGAGATGGATGCGCTGTACTGTTGGACATCACATGACGTGGGCGGATGCTGTTGGACTTGAGGTGGTGTAGACGTGGCAAGTGTAGACGTGGCAATGAGTACGGAATCGGGAATTGCGGTGAATATTCCTTCAGGAACAGTGGTGTTGGCGGCAACCCCCATAGGAAATACTGCGGATGCGTCTTCCAGATTGATTGCCCTGCTGGAACGGGCCGATATCGTTGCCGCTGAAGATACGCGGCGTTTATTTGATCTGGCGAATCGACTGGGCGTTCACGTTTCCGGCAAGGTCGTGGCGTATCACGACCATAATGAGCGCGATAAGTCAGATGGCTTGTTGGATGCCGTGGAAACCGGTGCCACGGTTCTGGTGGTGTCCGATGCGGGAATGCCGACGATCAACGATCCCGGTTTGGCCATTGTGCGTCGTGCGATCGAGCGGGGGTTGCCGGTGACATGCGCTCCCGGTCCCAGTGCCGTTCTGGATGCGTTGGCATTGTCGGGATTGCCTACTGACAGGTTCTGCTACGAAGGATTCCTGCCGCGTAAGCACAGCGAAAGACTGCAACATTTGCGTGCTCTGCGAGGTGAGCGCCGCACCATAGTGTGGTACGAGGCTCCGCACAGAATCGCCGAAGCCATGGATGATATCGAACAGGTATTCGGTGCGACAAGAAAAATGGCGTTATGTCGAGAACTGACCAAGGATTATGAAGAGGTTCGCCGCGGAACGGTTGGTGAAATCAGACAATCCGTGGTGGATACGCCTCCCAGAGGAGAAATAGTGCTCGTTGTGGATGGGGCAAGTCGCGAAGAGGCTGAGCAGGCCGCCCCCGAATCTTTGGGGGTAGAGGAGTTGGCTGCTTTGGCAATTGAACGATCTGCCCACGATGGTGTGCGTATCAAGGATGCCATCGCCCAGGTGGTTCAGGAACATCCACGGGCCGATGGGTCTCTGGTTCATCGCAAAGAGGTGTATTCCGCGGTTCTGGCTGCGAAGGAGGAGTAGCCTGGCTCGTGGCGTGTTGGCTGCTGCCTGTTGGTAATTGGTTACTGTTTGCTGGCAGCTTATGTTGTCTGTTGGTAGTTGCCTGTCGATAGATGGTTGTTGTCAGCTGGCAGTTATTGTTGTCTGATAGCAGTGAGTCGTTGTCTTCCAGAGGCGAGGTATTGGCGGGTATTCGTTGCTTAATTCTGCTGTGACTGTTGTGACTGTTGTGACCAGGCTGAGACTATTGGCATATGGCTGCCTTGACCGAGCTATTGGCGAATGATTGCCTTGGTCCAGCTAAGATCGCCGTCTGCTGTCTGGCTATGTGCGATTGTTTAATCACCGCTTTGCATTGATTCGTTCGAAAGAGGCGAATAACACGTCAAATGCTTCTTTGACCCCCGGTCCTCCCGCCTGTGATACGTATTCCAACAAGGCCGCATCCGCCCGGGGATTTGCGATAAGCCAGCGCCTGAGTTGTGGGGCATGCTTGGCGATATGCCATAGGATTTTGGTGTCGGTCTGCGGATCGCAGGCGAGTAATGGAGTCAAGGCCAGTGGCGGGGCAGGCGGTCCGTTCAATGGGACGCGAGGTCGAAAGCGATGTGCGCCCGCCGGTGTGACATTGCAGCGCTGCTGAGTTTCTGTGTGGGAGGTTTGAGACTCGATATCGGCCAATCGCTTGCTGTCAAGGCGTGCCTCTCGGTGGGGCTGTGTTTTCGATGCGAACTTTTGCAAAGCTGATATCAATTCACTCAACACAGTGTTTCCATCTTTCGGATTTGCATGTGGCCTAAACCTAGCGGCGAATAGTCATGCAATCATTGCTGCATCGTCATTTGCCGCGTTGCCATTTGGGCGGCAGGAACACAAACAGTCAAAGCGATAGCCACAGCGATGCTTCATTATTGCTCTGGGTCATTGATGACTTGAGTTGCATGATGTTGCCCTATGTTGCCCCATATTGCTCGATATTGTGCGGTGCCTAATACCATTGCTGAACGGTGGCAAAGAACTGTCTTGCCTGCGGTGAATTACGGCAATATTTATTGTCATCGATAATTCCAAGGCATGCGGTTGGCGTGAAACCATATTCTTCCATCAGTGCGCGAACTGTTTCGGTGGCATATTCATGCATAAGGTCGGTCTCGTTCAATAAGGCGATATCACAGGCTGTACGCACAGGGGTGGTGATCCGAAGATCGCCTATTGACGTGATCTGTGTATTGGGAAGAATCCTGTTGAAAACCTTGATGCGTCTGCCATGCACAGGCGTGCGGAAATGCGAAGAAGACAGGATGTCTAGAGTCCGAGGGAATTCTCCCCCGAGCCACACCCATGCTGCAGTCATTGCACAGGCAGCAGTCCCGAACGGCATCATGGAAGAGGCGATTGTGCCTCGGCCATACAAGGTGGAAGCTGATTCGCTCAAGTATGCACTTGAATCGTCCAATGCTTGCAAAGCGCCGACGTCATTGAGATGGCGCATGCTCATGGGTCCTGGCAGTTCTGAGGCGAGCAAGATGGCGGTTGACGAAGTCGGTCTGGTGTTATTCGGTCTGCGGGATCTGTCAGAACGCCCTGGAGGGCGTTGGCCTGACGGTGGTCCTTTGCGTGACATGTAAGCGGGACGATTGTGAGCCTGTGCATCTTTGCGGCGGGCAATAGTGAGGTATTCATGTCACTGAGCATATGCACTGTGAAACAGGGGGCAATGTGCAATGGGAAATCAGTGGATATGTGGATAGGCATCGCGGGATGCGCATCGATTGTGGATGGCTTGGTGGATATGCATGGCCACGCGAGGGCGGCGGGAGCCTATCCAAAAGGGACGGGAGAAGTCAGCGATGACGGTTGATATGAAGCGAAAGCTTTATGGGGATGTGTGATTCGGCGATGTTTGGATGTAATCGAACATCGGTTCAACGAAACGAATTGGTCAGTCGAATTCGGTAGCGCGGCGGTGGTAACGGCCTGTGAGTAGGAGTTGCGGCACCTTGTCTGTCCGCGCTGAGCCTGATAATCAGGAATCATGACACATATTTTGGTGAATGTCGCTTGGCCGTATGCGAATGGTCCTCGTCATATCGGTCACGTTGCAGGATTCGGCGTGCCGTCCGATGTGTACGCTCGATATGAGCGCATGAAGGGCAATGACGTGCTGATGGTTTCCGGCACGGATGAGCATGGTACCCCCATTCTGGTGGAAGCGGATAAGGAAGGCATAAGCGCGCAGGAGCTTGCCAACCGATACAACCGCGTTATCGCCCAGGACTTGTGTGATCTGGGGTTGAGCTACGATCTGTTCACCCGCACCACGACAGGCAATCACGAACACGTGGTGCAGGAAATGTTCAAGCAGTGCCTGGCAAATGGATATATCTACAAGGGAACGCAAAAAGTCGCGATTTCCCCATCCACTGGCCGCACTTTGCCGGACCGTTATATTGAAGGCACGTGCCCCATTTGCGGTTTCGACGGCGCTCGCGGAGACCAGTGCGACAACTGCGGCAACGAATTGGACCCTGATGAGCTGATCAATCCAGTGTCCAAAATCAATGGCGAAACTCCGCGTTTCGAAGAAACGGAGCATTATTTCCTCGATCTGCCGGCTCTCGCTCATGCAAACTTGACATGGCTGAAGTCTCGTGAAGGATGGCGTACCAATGTCATCAACTTCTCCATAGGACTGTTCAAAGAAGTCAAGCCTCGTGCAATCACGCGAGACATCGATTGGGGTATCCCCGTTCCGGTAGAAGGATGGATCGATAACCCCAATAAGAAGTTGTACGTCTGGTTCGATGCGGTCATCGGGTATTTGTCGGCTTCTATCGAATGGGCTCGTCGCCAGGGAGATCCCGAAGCATGGCGCGCATGGTGGAATGATCCGCAAACTCCGGGTTACTACTTCATGGGCAAGGACAATATCACCTTCCATTCGCAGATCTGGCCTTCGGAAATGCTGGCGTATAACGGAGCGGGTTCCAAGGGTGGAGAAGTCGGCAAGCTCGGTCCTTTGAATATGCCTGAACAGGTGGTCTCTTCGGAGTTCATGACGATGGAAGGCAAGAAGTTCAGTTCTTCTCGCGGCATCGTGATTTATGTCAAGGATATTCTTGCTCGGTATCCTGTGGATGCCGTCAGATATTACATTTCTGTCGCGGGACCGGAAAATTCCGACGCAGACTTCACATGGTCGGAATTTGTTCGTCACAACAACGAAGAGCTCGCGGCCAGCTGGGGCAACCTGGTCAATCGTGTGGCTAATCTCATCAATAAGAATTTCGGGGCTATTCCTGAACTCGATGAGGATTCGATGACCAATGTGGACCGTGCGCTTTTGGAACAGTCGTCTGCTGCATTCGACGTCGTCGGTGGATTGTTGGAACGCCATCACCAAAAGAACGCCCTGTCAGAGGCAATGCGTTTGGTTGGCGATATCAACAAATACATCTCCGCAACTGAACCTTGGAAGATCAAGGACGACGAAAGTCGCCTCGGCACGGTTCTCCATGTCGCCGCGCAAGCGGTGTCCGATGCCAATCACCTGCTTGCACCATTCCTGCCTCATGCTTCTCAAAAGGTCTGGGAAGCTTTGGGCGGAACTGGCGTGTTCTCTCCTCTGCCTCGCATCGAAGAGGTTGAAGATCTGGATAAGCCAGGATTCCATTATCCGATCATCACGGGTGATTACCGTTTAGGAGAGACTGTGCATCCTTGGGAAAGCGAGCCTTTGACGGCCGGAACGCCTGTCCCCAAGCCAAGCCCGATTTTCGCGAAGATTCCGCAGGAAGCTGTGGAAGAGGAACTTGCTCGTTTCAATGAAGAATTGAATGCGCGTAAGGAAGCTGAAGCGAAGCGTTTGGAAGAGGAGCAGGCCAAGCTGGGCTGAAACAATTAGTCTGAGGACACTGATCAAGGGACCTTGATCCAAGGACTCGGATTCGATGGCGCTCTGCCGGATATTGCGGCGGGCGCCATTTTGTATGCCTATGTGGGTGCGGCGTCCCGTTGGCGCTATTCAGCAGTACGCCACTGTGGTTTCTGGATGAGGAATCGATGGAACTATTGCGATTCTTGAGAAGTCGATTGCTGCGGAATGCAAGGCGTTTTATACGCAATGGGTGAGATCCGGAACATCTTTCAAGGATGAGCTGTCGAAAGACAGCAGCTCATAATCGTGTTGCAGATTCAACCAGAACTCGGCCGAGGTGCCGAATGCTTTCGCAAGGAGATATGCGGTTTTAACGGTGATAGCGCGTTCCCCGCGTACGATTTGCCCAACTGCTGTCGGAGTTAACCCGGTGACTGTGACTGGGGTGTCGTTTTGGAATATGGTGCCATCGGGGATGATAGTGATCAATCACAGTCGAATATTCGATGATTTTCGACGCGCAGTCAGTTGAATACCGAAATGTCGAAGAGCATGTGGGTGAGGCATGCGCTCAAGGAACTCATAATGGAACTGCATATGGCGGCACTGGAGCCGCCAAAACAGTACTGCATGGCAATGATATACAGCAGAATTGGAGTTCCGGCGATGAACATAGCCCTGAAGGAATACAACGAATACGATGGCTTCGAAGTAGGCGCAACCTACGTCGAATGGTCGGGTGATGGCGAATATGTGCGCGTTGATGCGTGGGGAAAGAACAGTGTGCGTGTGCGCGCTCGCTTGATGAGTCAGCCTTTGGATACTGAGTGGGCGCTGTTGGCCGCTCCCGTGAGCCCAGAGGATGTGCAAATAACCGTCAACGGGCACGAAGCCGTACTGAAAAACGGTGATATTTCCGCGGTTTTGTCGGCGTATGGCGCTTGTGATGAGCGTATGCGTCTGAGCTTTATCAATTCATCCACTGGTGAGGTGCTGTGCCGGGAAATTGATGAGGGAGGTGCCCTGCGTCTTCGCGCACGCGCTCATCACCCATTGGAAAGCGGCGCATATGCCCCCGTGGTCACTTTCGAAGCCAATGAGGGCGAGCATATCTATGGCATGGGCGAGTATCAGCAGCCGGTGCTTGATCTCAAAGGCTCCACACTTGAGCTTGCGCATAGAAATTCGCAAGTGTCAGTGCCTTTTATGCTGTCAAGTCGGGGATATGGTTTCCTGTGGCATAACCCTGCCGTGGGCTCGGTGACCTTTGGCGAGAACCAGACGCGCTGGGAAGCCAAAGTATCTGACCAGATCGACTACTGGATCACTGCCGGTAGTACTCCGGCGCAAATTGAACGCCAATACGCGGATGCGACTGGGCACAGCCCAGTTATGCCGGAATGGGGATTGGGGTTCTGGCAGTGCAAGCTACGGTATTGGAATCAGGAACAGCTGCTTGAAGTGGCGCGTGAATTCAAACGACGAGAGATTCCTCTGGACGTCATTGTGGTTGACTTTTTCCATTGGCCATTGATGGGTGATTTCCGTTTTGACGAGGAATTCTGGCCCGATCCCAAGGCCATGGCGGACGAACTGCATGCCATGGGAGTGAAACTTATGGTTTCCGTATGGCCTCAGATCGATTTGCAGTCAGAGAATTATGATGAGATGCACAAGAAGAACTATCTCGCCAAAACCCGTCAAGGCAAGGATGTGGGCATGTGGTGGCCGCGCGATAACCAATTCTTCGATGCGACCAATCCGCAGGCTCGTGAATTCGTCTGGGGCTTGGCAAAGCGCAATTATGTTGATTTGGGCGTGGATGCATTCTGGCTCGATGAGGCTGAGCCCGAATGGGGTGGCGATTATGATTACGCCCATTACCTCTATTGGCTTGGACCTGTCGGCAAGGTCGGTAATGTGTATCCTCAGCTCTACAACAAGACCTTCTATGATGGTCAGCTTGAGGCTGGCAAGGAAGGTGATATCGTCAACCTGACCCGTGCTGCCTGGGCTGGTTCCCAGCGTTATGGGTCTTTGGTGTGGTCTGGCGATGTGCAGTCGACATTTGCTGATTTGCGGGCCCAGATAACCTGCGCGATTCATATGGGTGTCGCAGGAATTCCTTGGTTCACCACGGATATGGGTGGATTCGCCGGCGGAGATCCGAAGAGCGAGCAATTCAAGGAGCTTTATATCCGCTGGTGCCAGTTCTCATGTTTCAGCCCTGTCATGCGCAATCATGGTGATAGGTTGCCCGCGGTGCGCGTGCCGGGCGAGCCCACAGTTGATCGCGTAGGTAATCCAATCGACCATATTCACACCGGTGCGGATAACGAACCTTGGAGTTATGGCGAGGATGTCGAGCGTATTATGCTCAAATACATTGCGATTCGAGAGGATCTCAGACCGTATCTTCGTGCATTGTTTGAAGATGCCCACACAGATGGACAGCCGGTTGTTCGTGGTCTGTTCTATGAGTTCCCGGATGATGAACAGGCTGCCAATGTTGCGGATGAATATCTCTTGGGCCCAGATTTGTTGGTGGCTCCGGTCGCGGAATATGGTATGCGCGAGCGTGAAGTGTATCTGCCCGGCGGCAGTGACACGACTTGGGTGGACGTACACACAGGTGAGCAGTTCGCGGGTGGTCAGTATGTTTTGGCTCAGGCTCCGCTTGAAAGCATTCCGGTGTTTGCTCGAAATGGCGCGGACCATGGTTTGATGGGCAGACTGTAAGGCGGATCAAACCCGCATACGCGGATCGCAACTGTGTATGCGGGTTGGAAGTAGATAGTGCATGGGCGGGTGCGCAGAGAAAGAATGCCCTGCCGACTGCCTGTGCCTAATAACGACGGCGTCGCACCTCTCGTCAGGTTTGTATCTTCGACTGCTTTCGGTAGTGGCGGTGTCTATCGGTTTTATGCGCGGTGGGTTTGCGCAGCGGCTTGGTGTGAGGCCGCGGGAGGGGGCTGGATATGCGAGGGCGGTTTGAAACGGCATCTTGAAACGGTATAGTGAAGCGCCGTAGTGAAGCGACATCCAATATTGAGCAACCGTTCAAGTTGCCTGAGAAGTGTATTCGTCCTCTGCGCAGAAGGATTCAGAAGTCGGATTCAGGTGTGAAAAATATGACTTACATCACGTTTTCGGCAGTCAAAATGCACTGTTGCTGGCAGAAGATGGTTAACGATGTAAAGCGGCAGTAGGGATACACATTTTCGTTACATTCTTCTCAGGTTTTTTTGAGTGTCACACATCTTTTTTCCAAGAATCGAAAGTGTATAGTGTTACCTGTCAAAGGCCAATGGCCAATGGCGAGGTTCTCTGAACCCCATAACTGAAACCCTTCTTCTCTCTTCTCTCTCACCCGGCGGCATTCTTGCAGCCGGGTTTTCTCTTTCTTGCCGCGCCTCCGTCTTTCGATGGTGGATGCGGTTGATCTTGGGCCTGATAGGTCAATGATCTGTGGAAATGCGGCGGCTCCGCTTCTCTTCCTGAGATGCGGATCCGCTGTGATGACTGATTATTCACTCGACGTGATTAACGGATTCTTTCGTATGAGAAGTCTCGAATTGCCGCAAGCGCGTCCTGGCTTTCTTCAAGCCATGTCATGCAGACGGGGAATACATGCCCCAGGCTTTGTGTGCGTGTGGTTTTCACATCATGCAACTCGAAGTCTGCGCCCTGCCTTGACAATGCCGCGGCCAACTCAAGCGTTTCCGCTTCGATGAAATCATCGCTGCTTGTAATCAGGAACAGGGGTGGCAAATTGACAGAACGCGCCAGCGAGGCCGAACTCAAGAAGGGGATTGCATCTTCCAAATCCGCAAAGAATTCCTTGCCGAGATTGTTTTCAAGATGTCTATCGGATGCCTCGTCGTCGGCATTACCTTCTGCTGGCGGTTCCAAAGCCGAACGCCCGGTCAGGTTATACACGCCACTGATCAGCGCGCCACCGGCAAAGCCGATTCCCGAAGCCTGGTCAATGCCGAACGCCTTGGCTGCGGTGTCGCTATTTTCAATGGCTAAGGTAAGTGCGGCAAGAGCTGCGCCGGCAGAATCGCCGGTTATGAATACCGCATCGGGATTGACGGGGAACTTGGCGATGTGGTCGCGAATCCATACGAGCGCTGCCTGGATGTCGGCAAGTTGTCCTCGCAGGTTGGTTTGCGGAGCGGGACGGTAGTTCAAGGAAAAGACCGCAAAGCCTTGTTCGGCAAGATGCGTGTTGAAATTCCGATTCAGTTCCTTGTATCCGTAGGTGAATCCGCCGCCGTGGATATCAATGTACACCGGCGTGGTGTGCCCTCCCCGTACCACGGCATCATGGGGTAGATAGAGGTCAAGCAAATGGCCGCGCACTTCGTCCGCCGACATTCCTCCATCGGGGAGATAGGCAATATCTTCGGTGATGTCGATATTGTCCGGATCATGCCAGAATTCGACACGGGGAAGATCTGACGAAGCCATGGCATATCGAAGAGACAGCAAGCCCATGGCGCGTTCCTGGCTTAAGCCCTCAAGATCTGCGGTCATTTCAGACCAGTACTCAGCGCGTTCGAGTACTGAATCGTCAAAGCCTGGATAGGATTTGCGCACTGCGCGATGTTTTGCGTCTTGCTTGGCGGTCAAATCGTCATTGATTTCGTGATTGCGCTTTGCATGTGATTTGGCGTGCGCCTTGCCGTGCGCTTTGCTTTGTGATTTGGAATTGGATTTGCCGTTGGACTTGGCCATGCGTTTCTCCTTTGAATCGGGTGCTCACACCATATTATGTCGCATCCGGGAGGCTGCAAGAAGTGGTATTGCGCTGATGTCTTGTGCCGGATGTTCCAGTTGTGGCAGATGGGGGCGAAAAAGACAATGAACACGCAAACAAGTACAAGGTTGCACTTGTTGGTATTCCTACTATTATGTGACTTGTCTAACCGGGAATCCAAGAGGTTGAGCCAGGCGGAAGCGGTCGCAAAGGTGTGACTGATTTACCGTTGCATTGCCAAGCAGGAGAGCGGCTTGCGTAAGGACCGGTGCAGACGCGGAACGAGATCGGCAGGAACGCAAAGGTGAGGTTGAGAGCAAATGCAATATCGTAATATCGGAACATCGGGTTTGAAAGTCAGTGAGATCGCACTGGGCAGCTGGATGACCCAGCTCAGCGACACAGAAGCGGTTAGCGATGCGCGCTCGATTGCATGCAAGGCATTCGAAGCAGGAGTGAATTTCTTTGATTGCGCTGATGCCTATTCGGGCGGCGATGCAGAACGGTTTTTGGGTGACTTCATCAAGGATCTGCCAAGAGAAGATGTGGTGATATCCAGCAAAGTATTCTTTGCCACAGGTCGCAGCGTCAACGGTCAGGGACTGAGCCGCAAACATATTTTCAACAATTGCGAGCAGTCATTGCGCAATCTTGGAACCGATTACATCGATTTGTATTATTGCCACCGCTTCGATGAGTCCACTCCTATGGAAGAGACCCTGCAAGCGTTGAGCGACTTGGTCGATCAGGGAAAGATCCTGTATTACGGCGTTTCAGAAGAGTGGAGTGCCGCCCGGATTGAAAGGGCGGAACGTATTATCTCCGAGCGTGGGCTGCATCCGCTTTCTGTGGTTCAGCCGCAATACCACATGCTTGATCGGTATATTGAGCATGAAATCGTCGAAAGCTGTGAACGATATGGCATAGGCATTACGCCTTTCTCGCCGCTGGCACAAGGGTTGCTCACAGGAAAGTATCGCAAGGGCGAACCTCTTCCGGCTGGTTCGCGTGCGACTTGGCAGGCGGACAAGCAGATCAATGCGCTGTTGACCGATGAGAATCTTGACAAGGTATCTCGGTTGGCGCAGATCGCGCAAGATCTGGGGCTGAGCATGCCTGTGTTGGCGTTGGCTTGGATTTTGAGGCTGCCAGTGGTGAGCTCGGTTATTGTCGGTGCAAGCAGTCCGCGTCAGTTGGAGTCGAATATGGCGGCTTCAGGAGTGGTGATTCCTGATGACGCGTTGCATAAAATCGACGAAATACTTGGTTTTGTGCGATTTGAACGCCATATTGGGTAATTCATCCATGTCGATTTGGCGTATGCAATCCGGTCGTCTCATATTTGCGATTGAAAAACGACTTGGTGGCTGCGAGCTGATGCGGTGGACAGCCCATCCGACGAAATGCGGGTGGGTTGGCTGCACTAAGAATTCGGAAGCGCAGTTCCTGTGCTTCCGGAATGAATCGGAAACGGTTGCAGAAGACTGAGTTGAATGGACATGAGCAGGCATATTCCGGTATTTGCAGAGCTAATTTCATACCATATTTGCGTGAAAAGCCATGATATTTTCGCCATGTGATGACCGAATGGTAACTAAACCGCGAAATAGCAAGGCAACACGCACATTTCGCCAAGCTTGCACCTGTGGCTGGTTCGCTAGAATGAACCGCGTTTGCGAATGCGATACGGCGGTTACAGTTGACCGCGGCGGTGTCGGGCGTGAATCGTGGCGGCAGCGGATAGCCGCAAGTGAACACAACAGCAAACAACAGCATAAGGATGCGAGGATTCCCTCACATGTATGTCAATCCAGAGAAGAATCAGAATGCAGGCAATTTCAGATGGATCCTGCCGTATTGCAAGCCAGACCTGCCGCGTGTGGCGGCTTCGTTAGTGCTGTTCGCGATCAATAACACGATGGCAATGATTATGCCGATTCTTGCCGGAATGATTGTTGACCAGGTGATTATGCAAGGGCATACCGATCGTTTGACCAGACTATGCGTGGCAATGATCGTATTCACCGTCGTCCGCGTCAGCACGCGCTACGGTTACCAGATGTGGATGGAGCGCTTTGGACAGAACTCCATTTATCGTTTGGTCAGCGATGAGTATGAACGTCTGCATGAATTGGACTTCACCTATTTCAATCACACGCGAACCGGCGACATTATGAGCCGTATGACTTCGGATACTGATGCCATACGACACTTCCTCAGCTGGGTGACCTATCAGATCGCTGACTGCGTGGTGATGTTCGTCGGAGCGCTCTGCGTGATGTTCACGATTGATTGGCGCCTGGCGTTGGCGCTGTCCTGCGTGACCCCGCCGTTGTTCCTCCTGACCAAGCAATTGGCTCAGAAGGCCCATCCGCTGTTCTTCGCCATTCGTAACTCCTTGGCAAGCCTGAACTCCATGGTGGAGGAGAATATCGAAGGCAATCGAGTGGTCAAGGCTTTTGTGCGCGAACCATATGAGACCGAGAAGTTCGATGAGCACAACGGCGACTATATGCAGCGCAATATGGACTTGGCCTACAACACACGCAGATATATGCCGTGGCTGGATGGTCTTGGATTCTCCTTGCAGCTCATCACCTTGGGATTGGGTGGTTATCTCGTTATTCGCGGGAATATGACACTGGGCAATCTGGTGACGTTCAACAGCTTCTTGTGGATGATTGATATGCCGGTGCGTCAATCCGGCTGGCTTATCAACGATTGGCAGCGCTTCAACGCCAGCTGCGTCAAGATTCGCAAGCTACTTACGGCACAGTCCCGAATCGTGGAGCGTCCGGATGCTGAGGAATCGGTGAAGCAGGCGGTTGCCATCCAAACCCAGATCGGCGTGAACCGTCCTTCGGCGCCGGATCGCATCGCTGGCGAGATCCGTTTCGACCATGTCAGTTTCGCATTCCCAGATGATCCTGAGACGCCGATTCTGAAGGATATTGACTTCTACGTCCCCGCGGGCGCGAAGCTCGGTATCCTAGGCGAGACGGGTTCAGGCAAGTCCACATTGGTGAATCTGATCGCCCGATTCTATGACCCAACCGTAGGCCATGTGCTTATCGATGGGATTGATGCCAATAGCTGGCCTCTGGCAACATTGCGCAGCCAGGTGAATGTTGTGGCCCAGGATACTTTCCTGTTCTCCGACACCATCGGTGGCAATATTGGCTTCGGTGCGGCAGGAAACCAGGACGAGCAATATATTCGCAAGGTTGCCCAGATCGCAGGCGCAGACGGATTCATTCGCTCCATGCCGGAAGGATATGACACCGTTGTGGGCGAGCGAGGTGTCGGGCTTTCAGGCGGACAGAAGCAGCGATTGAGCCTGGCTCGTGCTTTGGCAGACAATCCATCGATCCTGATCATGGATGACACCACGTCGGCCGTGGATATGGAAACCGAAGCGGAGATTCAGAAGCATCTGCGTGAACTCGATGGCAATAAGACCATAGTCACCATTGCTCACCGCATTTCATCGATCAAGGATTCGGATTTGATTCTTGTGCTGGAACGCGGTCGCATTGTGGAGCGCGGCACGCATGACGAATTGGTGGCAGCTCATGGGCGGTATTGGGAAATCTATCGCAAGCAGCTCGGCGCCCAATCCGGTCAGGCTCAAGGCTTCGAACGGTGAACGCCGCTTTGTTGAGCAGCGCGAGCGGGAGCAGTCCCCGTTCGGTGCCTGCCGCAAGCAATCAGAACAGACGTATTTGAAGATAGGACAATGGTGAAGGAAGAACATGGCACAGCGCAATACCTACCGTGAAGACGAGGAGCTGGAGGAGCAAATCAATCTGCGCGATATCATGCGCGTAGGCTCCTATCTCAAGCCATATACCAAGAACGTCATACGAATTCTGGCCGTGGTGGTTGCCATGAGCTGCATCGGGGTCAGTGTGCCGTATTTGACGAAAGTCGTTATCGACCGCATTATTCCCCAGCATGATGTGAGGGGCCTGGTCATCATAACCGTAGGCCTGGCAGTACTCATCGTGCTGTATGAATTGGGATTGCGGTATCGTACGGTGGCCATAACCCGGGTCGGCCAGCTCATGCTCAAAGACATGCGTCGCCATATCTTTACACATATCCAAACGCTGTCATTCAGCTATTTTGATTCAAGGCCGCATGGCAAGATCCTCATCCGTGTGGTGAATTACGTCAATACCCTGTCGGATACGCTCTCATCCGGTCTGATCAATGTGATCTCCGACGTATTCACATTCATTATCACTTTGGTGGTGATGTTTGCGGTCGATTGGAAGCTGACGTTGTGGAGCTTGCTGCTGTTCCCGGTGCTGATTATCTGGGTGCGAGTGCTGCAATTCTTCCAGCGCAAGGCATATCAAAAGCTGTCGAATAAGCAGAGCAATCTGAATGCATACATCCATGAGTCGATCGCCGGTGTGAAGACGACCCAGACATTTGCACAGGAAAAGACTCAGTTCGACACCTTCCAGGAGCAACAGGGCGAGGTGCGCCGCGCATGGATGCATGCTGTGCATATTCAGTTCCTGCTGTGGCCTGGAGTTGCAGTCATATCCACCATGACGATCGCCTTCATCTATTATGTGGGCATCATGGGCTTCGGTGGCGTGAATGTCACCACCGGTGTGCTGATCGCTTTCGTTGGGTATGCCAATAATTTCTGGAACCCGGTTATCAATATCGGCAACTTCTACAATCAGCTCATTACGTGCTCCGCATATCTGGAACGTATTTTTGAAACGCTCGATGTCAAGCCGGAAATCGTGGATTCCGCAGATGCCGTGGATCTTCCTCAGATCCGGGGTCGCGTGGACTTCAACGATGTGGTGTTCCGTTATGAGCCGGATGGACGCAATATCTTGAATCTGCTGGATTTGCATGTGGAACCCGGGTCGACAGTGGCTTTGGTGGGGCCGACCGGTGCAGGCAAGACCACGGTGATCAACCTGCTTTCAAGGTTCTATGACGTTTCCGAAGGTTCAGTGACCATCGACGACTATGACGTGCGCAATGTGACTCTGGAATCCTTGCGCAAGCAGATGGGTGTGATGTTGCAGGATACCTTCATCTTCAGCGGCAATGTGCGAGAAAATATCCGCTACGGCAAGTTGGATGCCACCGATGAAGAGATCGAGGCCGCGGCCAAGGCTGTGCACGCTCATGAATTCATCATGGAACTTGCCGATGGCTATGACACCGTTGTGGAAGAGCGAGGCTCGACGCTCTCGGCGGGTCAACGTCAGCTCATCGCCTTCGCGCGAGTGCTTCTGGCGGATCCTCGCATCCTCATCCTCGATGAGGCGACGAGCAATATCGATACCCGCACAGAAGAGGATTTGCAGGCTGGATTGGCTCGACTGCTGGTCGGTCGCACGAGCTTCATCATTGCTCACCGTCTGTCCACAATCGAGAAGGCGGATATGATTTGCTACATCGATCATGGTCAGATCGTGGAGCATGGCAGCCATGAGGAATTGCTCGAGGCCAAGGGCGCCTATTACCGCCTGTATGAATCGCAATACGCCATGATCTGATTACTCTTTAAGGGAGTTTGGGCCGGCATTTGATGCGGGGGTTCTTTGTGGGCCCCCGCATCGTTGTTTTTGTGGTGATACTGCATCGGGTTTGTCGTTGTATCGGTTGATATGACTTGACTTTGTGAATGAATGAGTAGAATGGTTCAGGACGCCAAGGAGGTCGCTGTGAAACGCATTGCCGTTGGGTATGAGTATCTATGCCGAATTGTCATGATGATTGCCGTGGCGCATATTGCATGGCTTGCACATACACTTTTGGGCTTGGTCGTATACGGTCTTTTCCCATCCACGGCTGCACTGTACGGCACCTATCGTTCATGGCTCCTCGATGTGGAGGATCGCTCCTGGACAGTCAAGCGCACATGGATCACCTTCCATAGGATATGGGTGGAGGAAAGGAATAGTGCGAATCTCTTCGGCTGGCCGCAAGCCTTGATCTGGGTGCTATTGATTTGGGAATACTGGCTCGTGCAACACAATGACATGGGCGTTATCGGCATTGGTGTTTCCGGTGCCCTTTTGGTGCTCAACATCTTCTATGGTTTATTCGTGTTATTGAGTTGGGCGGTGCGCGCGAATTTCGATGAAAAGCCGATGTGGGTGGTTCGTACCTCGCTCAGCATGGTTGTTGCGCGACCGCTGTGCAGCCTTATGGTGGTGTGCCTGTTCATGCTTACGTTATGGGCTTATTACACCTGGCCCGGTCTTGCGGTTGCTTTTGGTTTCGCAGTACCTGTATTCGCAACCATGATGGCGGTGTATTCGTGGGGACGCATGCCAGGTATGGATGTGCATGTGTTGGAGCCGAAGGATGCTGAGAGTTCAGCTGAACACAGTGGTAAGCGAACGGTGAGTGAGGCTGGGCAAAAATAGTTCTGTACTTCTCGGCTCAAAGAAGGTTACACGCTGTCATGCAGTACACTGTGTGGCGAGATAAGGGCTGATTACTCAGCGCAACAGTTGCGGATGAGGATTTATGATCTCTGAATGATGGCACGTTTTTCGCAGTATTTGCTAACGAGTGGTGAAACCAGTGCTTGCAGTTCGCCCTAATGTTGATTCACGAGCGAGAAGTCGTGAGCCTACTATGACGTGTTGAGGAATCATAGGCGAACTGCTCTCACGTAGCTCCAGCTGACGTCGCATCATGGAAACAGCGGAATGTGCCATCCCCGCGAAGTCAATAGCCATGGTGGTCAATGTTGGAGTGGTGAATCCACCGGCATTGACCCCATCAAATCCGGTGACTGCAACATCATCCGGTACATTAACTCCTGTTTCTGCGAGCCCGCGCATAATACCAAATGCAAGTTGATCATTCATGCAACACAATGCATCAAATGGCATCCCTTGGCGTACAAGTTCGTGTGCGGTGGTTATCCCGCTTTCCACGCTCCAATCGGCATTAATGGCGGAACCTTCTGAACTGCCGTACAGCTGTTCTAAAGCAGCCAAAGCATAAGCATATCGACGCTTTCGCAAGGTGAGACCCAAGTAGCGGGGACCATTCTTCGCGGCGAGTTCGTTCACTCCCACGATACCGATTCTTTTTCTACCGCATTGTTGCAGATGATGAATCAGTGCGTACATGCCGCCTTGGCTTGTTGTGTTTATGGAGTCGTAGCATTCCTCTTCAGGGGCACTCATGTCATCAAACAGCAGAACAGGTCGGTCTCCTGCTGCACCTTGTATGGTTGTTGCTGTATTGCTGGTCGAACAGATGAATAAACCGTCGCACAGCGATGACGATTGCTGTTTTACCAATTCAAGCTCTTTGCCGCTGTCGTATTGTGAAATTTGGATTATTAATCGACATCCATCGATAAACAGGGCGTCGGCAAGGCTATTTGCCAATTTGGCATAGAAATCATTCTCGAGATCGGGGATTATGAGGGTGAAAATATTGGTATGACCTGATCGTAATGCTCTTGCTGACAGATTGATGTGGTAGTTAAGCTTCGATGCAGCATCAATAACCTTGTGTGTTGTGTCAGGCTTTACGATGTTCAGTCCTCGCAATGCTGCTGAGGCCGTCGACGGTGACACCCCTGCTGCTTTGGCGACTTCCTTCAGTGTAGCCATGCCTCCTCCTTCCCTATCGCATCCCTCATGCCATGTCTGAATCGATGCTACCTGAGTGTTGTTCGTGTGTTAAGGCATAACCAGATACAGCTCATAAATGATTGCGCACTCATGTTGGAAAGTCTTTACGAAACATTATCGTAACGATACGAATTATTGCTGTCAAATATTGGGTATTTGATATGAAAATAAAGTCGTTGTATAATCGAATCGTTGCATTTTCGAAGAAGAAATGCCGACGATGTAGCGGCGATGCAACATAGGCATAAATGGCAACGTAACCATTTTGATGCGAAAGTATCGATATGCCAGGGTGTAGCCGGAAAGGGTGAGACATGAAGACATATACACATATCGCAGCAAAAGCTATCGCAGCTACTGCTGCAGTCGCAATGTTGACCGGATTAACTGCTTGTGGCGGCGGTGAAGCAACCACAGATGCAGATGGTAAGCCAATCGTCAAGATATTGGTGGTAAAAAACTCCAATCAAACCAAGATTGCCGATATGACTTGGACCAAAGAACTAGAGAATGATTGTGATTGTTCTATTCAATGGCATGAAGTCTCTGATGATGCATGGAGCCAACAAAAGAATGCGTCATTAGCAGCAGGTGAAATAGATGATCTGAACATTCGAGCGTTCAATCCGGATGATGCCACGCGTAACCCGTCGGCGTTTGAAGTATTAGGCGATGACCTGGATAAGTTGCCTAATGTGAAGGAGTTCTTCGCACAACAACCTGATGCCGAAAAATTCGTGACGGTTGATGGCAAAGTCACAGTGCTTCCTTCAAGTCGTACCAAGGGATTCTTGGCATCGGGGCAACATATGATGATCAATAAGACTTGGTTGGATAAGTTAGGCCTGCAGGTTCCTACAACTTGGAACGAATTACGTACTGTCATGGAAGCGTTCAAGACCGAGGATCCGAATGGCAACGGCCAGGCTGATGAAATCGCCTTCAATCCACGCGAGCTGGTGACGTCAAAGATCGGCGATTGGTGGAGCCCCTTCCTCATGCTGAATGCAACCGGAATAGTCACGCACTTTAATTCAGGCCCGTCCCAGCAGGTATTTATGTTGAAGATGGCAAAGTCGGAAACTGGATGGAAAGCGACCAGTTCCGCCAGGTTATTGAGTTTTATCATGAAATGGTCCAGAACGGATGGGGCTCCTTCTGATTGGGTAACTGTGAAGGATGATAAATACAATGCGCGCAATCAATCTGATGGTAAGACTGCGCAAGTCGGTATCGTATTTGGGTGGGATGAGTCTGCGTTTGGAGCTTATGGTTCTGAATTAGCGAGCCAGTATGTTTCAATGCCAGTGCCTTCGGCCGATGGTGTTTCGGCCAGTGACACTGTTTGGGACGGTTCACTTGAGGCAAACCGTTATGAGGATTACCACATGGCAATGTCGGCAAACACTGCGAATAAGGATGCGGCGCTCAAGGTAATCAATCTTTTGTATTCGGAGAAGTATTCGATCCAACAGCTATATGGTTCACTTACTGATGGCTATGTTGAGCAAACAGGAGATCATTCCTACAAAGTCACAGATAAGTTCCACGAAGCGCAGGATGAGGCAAAGGTGCCGGCCTTGGAAGATCGACTTGCAGGCTGGATTTCCGATGACGTTGAGGTTGAAGGAGACCGAGGCATGGATCATGTCGCTGCTGCCGACGCTCCGTACAAAGAGCAGTATTCCAACTACGATCATGAAAAAGACATGATGCCAATCTATGTGCGCCTGGGGGAGGAAGACCAGAACACAGTGGCAAATAATAACACCGCTTTGTTTAACTACGCCATTCCAGTTGTATCGAAATGGTTGTCGCAAGGCGGGGCAGAGGATGATGCTGCTTGGCAGGAATTCCAGTCAAACTTGAAGCAGTACAACATTGAGCAGAATACTGAAATTTGGCAGAAAGCCTACGACTCATACGTCAAGTGAGTGAAGGCAATCCGGTGGCATGTGGCCGGATGGGTTTCTATCCGGCCACATGCCAGTCATAGGAGACTATCAAGGAGACAGCGGTGTTGACGAAAGCAATGTCCGCGGTGGATGAACACGGTGTGATTGACAATAATGCAGCCAGAAAACTCTTGCCGTGGTACAAGAAATTAATCTGGCATTGTAAACACTTTTGGCAGCATTGGTTGCTCGTTCTACCCGCAATGGTGTTCGTGGCCCTGTTTGCATATGTGCCAATGTATGGAATACAGTTGGCGTTCCGTGATTTTGTTCCCTCAAAAGGTCTCACAGGCGGCAAATGGGTAGGATTCAAGTACTTCAAACAGTTCTTTACTTCACCAATGTTTGCATCCACCATGTTAAACACTTTCAAGATCAGTCTTGGAACGCTAATTCTTGGGTTCATTGCGCCTATCATTTTGGCCCTGCTGATCAACCAGATTGGTTCAACCAAAGTGAAGGGATTTGTGCAGACCATCACATACATGCCGCATTTTATTTCGACTGTGGTTGTGGTGGCCATGCTGAACATTTTCCTGACACCTGATACGGGTTTGATTGGAAAACTGTTCGGCACTGGAACCAGCATGCTGGATGATCCGAATGCCATTGCCCCAATTTATTGGATTTCTGAAATGTGGCAGCACTGCGGATGGAATGCCATTATTTATCTTGCCGCATTGTCATCTGTGGATTTGAGCCTATATGAGGCTGCGAAAATGGACGGTGCTGGACGTCTGCAGTTGATCAGATACGTGGATTTGCCCACCATCATGCCAACTTGCGTCATCCTGCTTATTATGAATATGGGATCAGTGTTGAATGTCGGCTTCGAAAAAGTATGGCTTATGCAGAACGCTATGAATCTCCCAGGATCAGAGGTTATCTCCACATATACGTTCAAGATAGGTATTCAGTCATTCCAATTCAGCTACGGTACTGCCATTGGATTATTCAACACAGTAATAAATTTCGCTTTCCTTATCATTGCCAACTGGATCTCCAAGCGCGTTTCAGAGACCAGCATTTTCTAGTTGATTCGTGAGACTTAAGGAGATAAAAATGACTCAAATAAGTGGAAAAGTTGCTTCAAGTGATAGATTCAAATCGCCATTTTCCCGCGGTCAAAGTCGTCAGAAGCAACAGAAGAGCCTAAGTGATCGCTTTGTTGACGTCATGATTGTTATTGCGATCATCGCCGTGGTGGTTGTGGTGCTGTACCCTTTGTGGTTCATCATAATTGCATCTTTTTCTGACCAGACGAAGGTTTCTTCTGGGCAAGTTACAATATGGCCGCAAGGTTTTACTTTGGCTGGCTACCTGCGAGTGTTCCAAGACACAAGAATTTGGACGGGATATCGAAATACCATTATCTACACCGTATTGGGCACGGCATTGAATTTGGTGGTAACCCTGCCGGCAGCTTTTGCGTTAAGCCGGGTGGAGTTCAAGCCGCGTCGTCTTTTGTTATTCCTGTTCACCTTCACCATGTATTTTGCTGGCGGCCTCATTCCAAATTATTTGCTGTTCAAGCAATTGGGGTTACTTAACAGCATGTGGGTGTTTATTCTTCCTGGCGCGGTAAGTGTTTGGAACCTTATCATCGCCAGATCCTTCTTCGAAACATCAATTCCTGAAGACTTGCATGATGCCGCCCAGATTGATGGGTTGAGTCTGATTGGGTATTTCATGCGAGTAGTGATTCCGTTGTCGAGCGCAATCATCGCAGTGATCGGCTTGTACTACTTCGTCGGTCACTGGAATGACTACTTTACTGGATTGATTTACATTCGTGATGACAGCATGCAGCCACTGCAAAACGTGCTTCAGTCAATTTTGTTGGCTAATCAGACCAACCAAATGGGTTCGGGTAATGGCGGACAGAATGTGATGCAGCAGCAACAGATAGCGGATCAAATCAAATACGGCGTAATCCTTGTTTCTACCCTCCCGCTTCTAGTGATATATCCATTCTTGCAGAAATATTTCAATAAGGGAGTGATGATCGGAGCGGTTAAGGGCTGAGATGTCGTTTCGCAAGTCGTACGCAATCGGTTTCCGATGTGTCTTGATTATTAGTGAAAACCGATTGCGAGCTTGCGGCAGTTAAATAATGAACCTGATGAATTTCTCGTGTTTCGGAATGTGGGTCGTGGATTCTGTTTGGAATGTGTAGCGCTAGCTGAACTGGATTCCGAAACACTTTATTGAGGAGTCTTTTATGTCGATACAACCTTCATATCCGATTTCATGCGGGAGCTTCCCATTGACCATGGATGAATTCAGCCTTCATGACCCTTGTGTATTGGCTGACAAACGAACTGGAATGTACTACTTATACAACGCGAATTACGGCCAATATGCGAGTTCGGATTTTGGGAATGGCCGTTGCGTTGTCATGTATTCGAGTCCAGATCTTGTACATTTTAGTGAACCAGTAAATGTTTTTGACGGTAACACCGTTGCTGATACAGCGTGGTATGACAACAGCGATAGTCCATGGGCGCCGGAAGTGCATGAATGGCGAGGGAAATATTGGATGTTCGTCA
Source organism: Bifidobacterium tsurumiense (assembly GCF_000741765.1). GTDB lineage: Bacteria > Actinomycetota > Actinomycetes > Actinomycetales > Bifidobacteriaceae > Bifidobacterium > Bifidobacterium tsurumiense. The sequence continues at coordinate 129,578 of NZ_JGZU01000004.1, read as the reverse complement.
CTATGCATGCGAAAAGACATGATGGCGCGCGTCCAGCAAATGGTCCAGCATGGTATCGTGACAGAAATCTTGATGCAAGACGAGGCATGGTAGTCGCGGTATCTGAGATGCCACAAGGTCCATTTCACGTAATGCATGAGAATATGCCTGTAACACCTGTGGACTCGATGGCTCTTGATGGGACTTTGGCTGTCGACGCGTCAGGAAAGCCATGGATGGTGTTCGCGCATGAGTGGGTGCAGATTTTTGATGGATCGATGGAAGCCATTCAATTGGATCCTGAAGATTTGTCCGTTGCAGTTTCCGATCCTTGCCATCTATGGTTTGCTAGCGAAGGGGGCTGGCATATTGCTGATGGTGATGCGCCAGTAGGGGGATGGAGAGGTAATTTCGCCACAGATATCGCGAAGCATGTGCTGTCTCCAGAGATTTCGGGGTATGTAACTGATGGTCCATGGGTGATGAGTACGCCATCCGGGGCATTGGTATGTCTTTGGACTTCATACAGTAAAGGTGAATACATATTGACACAGGCTATAAGTGAAACTGGTGCGATGACCGGTCCTTGGAAACAGCTTGCTCCAATCAATTACGATGATGCTGGGCATGCCATGGTATTCCAAACATTTGAGGGTGATTTACTCTTGATAATGCATACAAATATGACTCGGAAGGATAGTCAGGGCAGGCCATTAGTTTCACATGGCATTGTTTATGAAGTTTCTCTTGGTGAAGACGGATTTACTTTGGGAAGACATAGATCGGATATCGATGGCCTCAAAGAAGCATCGTGAAAAGAGATCAAACAAAGTAATCGCACCATGAGGCTGCATTGCTTATAGGGTACGACTTATCTTCCTTTCTGGTGCAGATAGCAGAAGGCGTATTGATCTTTTCTAGAATTCTGCACCGATGCAGTACAACGTAATATTGTTACAATATCAATGTAATTACCGCTACAATTGACTACTTGCATGCAAAGGAGCAGATAATGCAGGCATGGCGACCGCCAATGGGCTGGAACAGCTGGGATTCGTATGGAACGACCGTCACCGAGCAAGAAGTGCTGAACAATGCTCGATTCATGGCCGAGCATTTGCTCAAAGCTGGATGGGACACCTTGGTGATTGATATCGATTGGTATGATCCCACTGCACGCTCCCATGGATACAATGCGGATGCGCCGCTCATCCTTGACGAATACGGCCGTCAGCTTCCAGATCCGGAACGATTCCCAAGTGCCGCAAACGGCCAAGGGTTCACTGCATTGGCCAACAAGATTCACGAAATGGGACTGAAACTCGGCCTGCATGTGATGCGAGGCATCCCTCGGTTGGCGGTCGAACGAAATCTTCCTGTGCTTGGAACAGGATTTCATGCGCAAGACATCGCAGACCTACAGCACGTATGTGTTTGGAATCCAGACAATTACGGTCTGAATCAGACTCATCCAGGAGCCCAAGCGTGGTATGATGCCCAGCTTGATCTCTTTGCGTCATGGGGAGTGGATTTCCTCAAGGTCGACGATATGCAAACGCCATTCCACTCCGAAGAAATAGCGGCTTATCACCGTGCCATCGAAAAAGCGGAACGTCAATACGGACACACAATCGATTTGTCGCTTTCCCCCGGGGGATGGGTGTCGACGCAATATGTCGACTTCCTTCGCGAGAACGCCCAGATGTGGCGTATCTCCGATGACCTTTGGGATCGGTGGGAAGACATCTATCAGCAGTTTGCCCGCATGGCCCGTTGGGCTCCGCTGCAAACCACAGGGCATTGGGCTGATGCCGATATGCTTCCCTTGGGGCATATCGGGCTGCGTGCAGAACGCGGAGATGACAGGCAATCGAAGCTCACACTCGATGAAAGCAAATCCCTATTGGCCTTGTGGTGCATGGGTCGATCTCCCCTTATGGTGGGCGGCGATCTGCCAACGAGCCAGGACGAAACCATCGCACTGCTTGCCAATCCCGCTCTTCGCGAGGTCACCGCAGGATCCTCTGAAAATGGTGAAATAGTCCGCGAACGCATATTCGGCACATGGGGTGACGAATCCACATATCGCGGCGAACTGATTGTGTGGAAGGCCAAAGCGGTCGATTGGGCGGATGGAACCCAGACGGCGCATCCCGGCGGTTGGTATGCTGCCCTGTTCTGGACAGGTGAGGATGCGTATGAACTGGGAAATACCATCGAATTGCAAAGCGTCGTAGGAATCGAAGCTGCCTCGAAAAGCAAGTGGACGCTGAGCGATATGTTCTCCTCGATGCCTGGAAAGCCAACGGATGCAAGGCTTGAAGGCGAAGGCTCAGACTGTGTTATTCGGGGAACCATTCCACCACATGGCGTCATATGGGTTGCCTTGGATCCGCAATAACCTCAAGCAGATAAAACGAAACACATATCACAACTCCGAGGGAGCAATGCATAGCACGTCTTCCCTCGGAGTTTTCAGTTCTTCCCGAAATAGGTATGGAAACTCTCGGGCAAAGTCGCAGTTTCCCTTACGGATTGACTGATTGATCTCCATCCATCAGAGACAATAGATCGTACACGGCAACTGACAAAGCTGTGAACAGGGGATATTCACAGTAGACAAGGTCACTCCGCGTTATGTGAATTCCACTGACTCTTATGCAAATGCGGCACGTAGACTAGCGAGTATGAGTAAACATCGTGACCGTAGTTGGGCTCCGGCTCCTGAACCACTTGCTGCCGATGCACACGTAATCGACAATCACACGCATGTTGCATCGGTTGTGCCGTTTTCACGCGCAATGAGTCATGAGGCGGCACAAAAAGGCCAGCCCGAAGTGCCGGTGTACAGCGTAGACGAAATTCTGGAGCAGGCGGCGCAAGTTGGTGTGGAAGGCATAATCGATGTGGGATGCGAATTACCGCATTTGCGCACTGCTGTGGACATGGCACTGGCACACCCCGGTCAGGTGCATGCCGCACTGGCCATTCACCCCAATGAGTCCGTGCTGCACGGGCATCGAGGCGTTCCGGGGCCGGACGGATTGCCTGTGCGATACCAACCGCACCATGACGTACCTTTTGAAGAAGCGCTTGCAGAAGTTCACCGCCTCGCAACAACCTACGCCGACCAGGTAGTCGCAATAGGCGAAACCGGCATGGATCTGTTCCGAACAGGAGACGGGGCCGAAGAAGCGCAGCGTGAGGCATTCAGAGCCCATATTGCACTGTCCAAAGAACTCAATCTGCCCATGCAAATCCACGATCGTGACGCCCACCAACCCGTAATCACAACCTTGCTGGCCGATGGCAGTCCTGATCGCACGGTGTTCCATAGCTATTCAGGGGATGCCGAAATGGCTCAGATAGCCAAGGAACACGGGTGGTATCTGAGCTTCTCAGGCACAGTGAGCTACAAGGGGAATGACGGTATTCGCCAATCTGCACGAATCGTTGGCATCGACCACATCATGGTGGAAACCGATGCCCCCTATCTCACGCCTGTGCCATACCGCGGACGTACCAATGCGCCATATATGATTCCATACACCCTGCGTGCGCTCGCGGGCGCGCTGGATATGCCTATTGATGATGTTGCGCGGGCCACTCGGCGTAATACGCAACGCGTATACGGCATTTAAGAACCTCCCAGCCTCGTAAGGCTCGGTGAAGTCGCGGCCGTCCAAGTTGTCCTTGCCCAGTAATTTACTGTCTAATCCGTGACGCTAATTCTTGTCGTGCTGCCAGTTGGTGGGCGATGAGGCCAGACGGGCAAAGTCCGGCATCAAATCCACCACTGTGACGAGAAGTAGCAAGCAGACGGCACTATGCCGCCACTGGCATGTCAGTCATGTCGTCCTCCTAACCGGGAGGCATTTGCCGCATAAGGCAAGTGAGACTAGACTGACCGCGTAGTCTATGACGAAAATGCCACGAAATGGGTTTCTTCGGGACGCATTCACAGGCGAGGAAAGCCCTCGCTGATGGAGGACATGGTATGGCGGAGTCAGAGAAGAGCGGTTCCTTACGGCCGCGTACACAAGGAAAGAACGCTGAGGGGCTCAGCGATAAGGAGATGAAACAAGCGCTGCTGAAGGCGGGGACCTTCACCAAGGCGCCAAAGGTTTCACGCAGAACACTCACTCAAGAAGAACGCGAAGAGCTCGCCAAACAACAGCGAGCCGAGGATCGTGAAGCCAAAAAACTCGCTCAATCCACAGCACGAGGCCCTTTGGGCCGTTGGTGGGCGAGATTGCAATCCGGGCCGGACAAGGTCACGCTCGGTATGGCGATTGTCGCACTCGGCGTGGTGTATGGCGATATCGGCACTTCGCCTTTGTACACCGCTCAGACATTCCTTTCAGGTCAAGGTGGTCTGGCCAACACCGACCGTGCTGCGGTCTTGGGCATGCTGTCCCTGGTGTTCTGGTCGATTACGCTGATTACCACGATTAAATATGTGTTCATCGCCATGCGCATCGACAATAACGGCGAAGGTGGCATCTTTGCTTTGTATTCGCTTATCCGCCGCTACGGTGCTTGGTTGACCATCCCCGCAATGCTGGGCGGCGCGGCCTTTTTGGCTGATTCTGTGCTGACCCCTGCGGTTTCCATCTCTTCTGCAGTTGAAGGTCTGAAGACAATCCCGCTCTTTGAATCGGTGTTCCGTGAGAACGACAATCTCACCCTGATGATCACCGTTGTCATCATCGTAGTGCTGTTTTCCGTTCAGTCGCGCGGCACTGAACGAATCGGCAAGGTCTTCGGCACTGTGGTTATGGTGTGGTTCGGATTCCTTGCGGCAGTGGGCATTGCCAATCTCGGCAATGACTGGAGCGTTTTTGCGGCGTTGAATCCCGCCTACGGCATTCGCTTCCTGTTCAGCTCGCATAACGCCGCAGGTTTGGCGCTTATGGGAACGGTATTCCTGTCGACCACGGGTGCTGAGGCGTTGTATTCCGATATGGGCCATGTTGGTCGCGGCAATATCTATTTCACCTGGCCTTTCATCAAAGTCGCGCTGATATTCAACTATTTCGGTCAGGGTGCTTGGATGCTCGCCAACCGTGACAATGAATCATTGAAGAACATCGATTCGCTGAATCCCTTCTTCCAGATGATGAGTCCGAATGTTCGTTATGTGGCCGTGGTGCTTTCGGTGACGGCTGGCGTCATTGCTTCGCAGGCGCTGATCACAGGTGCTTTCACCATGGTCTCGGAGGCGACTGGCCTCAATTGGATGCCGCATCTGCAGGTCCGATATCCTGCGCGTACTCGAGGACAGCTGTACATTCCTGTCATCAATGCCGTGCTGTGTGTGACCACACTTGTTGTGCTGGGTATTTTCCGAGATTCTGAGCATATCTCGGCGGCCTACGGCTTGGCGCTTACCATTACGATGATCACGACCACGATTCTGCTGGCCGTGCATATCTGGCATCATCGCGGCAAGCTGCAAGCGGTTGTTTTCACGGTCGTTTTCTTGGCGATCCAGATCCTGTTCTTCATTGCGTCCATGGCGAAATTCCTGCATGGTGGCTGGTTCACCATGTTGCTCACTTTGGCGATTTTGCTCATCATGCTCACATGGAATGATGGCACCAAGATTGAACGATCTCAGCGCCGTCATATGGAGCCTGAGGATTTCCTGCCCGCTTTGAACAAACTGCATGATGATTTCCGCATCCCATATTTCGCGGACAATATCGTGTATCTGACTTCCGATACGGAAATGAAACGGTTGGATACGGATATCTTCTTCTCCATATTCGCCGATCATCCGAAGCGCGCACGTGCCTGGTGGGCGGTTTCGGTACAGACTACCGACGAACCATATACCCGCGAGTATTGCGTGGAAAACTTTGGAACGACCTATCTGTTCCGTGTGCGCATTCGTCTCGGTTTCAAGGTTTCGCAATCCATTCCTGCGTATTTGCATCAGATCATGCATGATTTGTCCCATACGGGCGAATTGCCTCAGCAGAAATCGGTGTATCCCAAGGTGGATGCCGATCCGGACATCGGACCGATCAGATATGTGCTGATCCACAAGGCGCTTATGCCTGAGTCGAATATTTCGACTCGTGGCGCTTTGTCGTTGCAAATGAAGTATGCGATTCGCCATGCCGCAGGATCTCCTGTGAAATGGTTTGGATTGGCCCCCTTCAATCCACTTGTTGAAGTGCAGCCGCTGTTTATCTCGACACAGCGTCCGCCTCGGTTGAAGCGCAAGAAGATCAGGTCGCGCTCTGTCGAATCCGGTGACAAGCAGAGATCGCAATCTCAAAAACAGCAGGCTCAGCAACGCAAAGAGCAGGCAAAATCCCGCAAGGAGGCCGAACTGCAGGATGGCGTGGTTACTGAGGTAATCAAGTCCACTGAAATGAAATCGGCTGCTGAGAAGGCGAAAGCTGCTGAATCCAGGCGAAAGAATAGCTCATCATCGACAAATGACGATAGCGAGTCGAAAAAGGAGTAGACGGCGGGAGCACAGAAGCAAAAGCGTGACGGATTATTCGGCTGTGTTGTGTAGCCAAATAACGAGTAATGCCACGTAGTATGCGGCACAGGGCAGCTTCTCCGCAATGAACACAGAAACCGAGGTATCATCCGGCAATGGTGAGGCCTCGGTTTCTTTATTGGTGTCGATAAGGAGTCACGAAAGCATTGAAATAGCGCACAATCCCGGTATCCAATAGCCAAGTTATAAGCAATATCAATAACCTCAACCGCCAGTCGTGGCTGGAATCCATTACAGTGACTACCTATGTGCAGATTGCTGGGCTTCGCCACTCCAGGCCAAGGAGTGAGCCTTACTGATGTTTTGGGTGAGGAACGGGTAGCCGAATACCGCAGCATGAGCAGAATCCATAATGATGGTTGGGGTGCGGCGCTGCTCACCTGCCTGATGACCCTCCGTATCAGCGGGATGGCGGCGAACCGTCACCTGAAACCGGCACGCAGTTATACAAAGCCACGATTGCTGCTTATCACGACGCAACATATGAGATTTTGGCCCAAGAACCCTCACGCGGCGGATTGTGGCATTTGCGATTGGCAAGTTCTCATCAGCCTTTGGTGATGGAAAATCAGCAGCCGTTTTTCGCCAATGGCCTGAGCTTCATTCATAACGGCGATATTTCCGATGACGAGGGGCGAAACGTGGTGAATAACCGTGATTTCCCCGTTGATCACAGCGTCTTCCTGTCCACTGGCGGACGTACCGATTCGGCGATATTCTTCTCTGTCATTCTTGAATATGTCGGTTTTGGTTTTGCTTTGGATGAAGCCGTTGCTCAGGCGATCCGCCAGTTGCGCCAAAGCTACCCGAAATCAAGCTACAACTGCATGGTTCAGAGCGAGGACCAGCTCATTGCCGTATGTGCTGCCGGCAGAGTCGAAACACCCGAGCGCATCATCGAAATCTACGATGAATATGGCTGCGCAGGCAAGGCTCACGACTACAGGCATATGCGTTACACAGTCGATGAGGACAGTGGGGCAGTAGTGGTGGCAAGCTCAGGCTTTGATCAGCAGGGTTGGCAGACGCTGGAAAATAATCAGATGCTGGTGGTGTCCAATAGGAGTGGAGCATATCGGCTTCGTTCCATTGCCTAAACGACGCCGCACTGTATCGAGCTTGAAAGAATATGACGACACCATCCGCAAGTGTTGCCGGCTCGCGTGATAATGCACAATATGACTGGATACATTCCCACTTTGGAACAAGCGGATGAACTGCACCAACGTATTGCGCCTTCGCAGGCGGCATATGATTTGATCCACGGACATTGCACCGTGGTCTCCATAATAACCAGACAGCTCGTGCAGCAACAGAATGCCCTATTTGAAGGCGTGACAACCGGAGCCGTTATCGGGGGAGTGAAGCCCGAACGTCGTCTGGATGAAGAACTCGCCGTAGTGGGTGCGATGTTGCACGATATCGGCACCTATCGCGTGCTCTTACAGGATGGTTCTGACGGCGAGAAGCTCACATTCGATGGCCCTCGATACATTCTCCACGGTCTTTTGGGTTATGAATATCTGCTCGAACAAGGCGTAGACGAGCAGGTTGCCCAATTTGCGCGCAACCATACGGGGGTTGGTTGAGTCGAGAGCAGGTGGTGAACCAGGGGCTGCCATTGCCTGCGGATGACTATTCGCCGAGAACCCCAGAGCAAGAAGTGGTTATGGTCGCCGACAAATACAACAGCAAATCCATTCCCCCGAGATTCCTCACAGCCGAAGCATATGCTCGCAAAGCGGCTCGTTTTGGCGAGGAAAATCGCCAACGTTGGGAAGAGTTGGTGCAGCAATATGGGAATATCGATGTGCCTGCATTGGCGGCGGAGTTCCATATGGACATTGAATACTAATGGCTCGTTTGGGAGTGATTTGATATTGGAATTTGTTTGATTTGGTATCAATCAGTTGTTGGGCATTCGGGTGAATGTGAATTTCAACAACACAAATGGGCCATGCCGCATCCCTTTGCAGCATGGCCCACATCGTTTGGTTTGCTTACCTGCAGTCACTCACTCCAACACATATGTGTGATCATATGCTGGTGAATCATTGCCCCAATCGGTAACCAGAATTACGCAATGCTTGCCATCGGCATATGGCTGCCGGAAATGCCAAGGTCCGCCATGGGCGATAGTTGTGAGGAGTGTCAGCACCCGATCGCTGTCCTCTTGGCCGAGTCCGTCAGCAATGCCGTCTGCAAGCAATATCTCCGGCTCACAGGCGATTGCCCGGGCAATCGCAGCGATACGACGCTCGACTTCTGGAACCTCGCTTATCGGTGCGCTGCCGCCTTGGTATCCGACCTGCTCAAGGAGCATCTGTGCAATATCGTCCTTGGGACGCAGGAAATTGCGGCCTGAGGCGTCCATGGCATATCTGATATTTGCTGCCGCGTTCAAATCCAGACGCAATGCGTACTGCTGCGGAATGATGCCAATACGATATGAACGAGTCTGGGCACCATCCAATCCGGCGAGATTGGTGCTTTTCAATGTGACAGTACCCATGGTGGGGATTGTCAAACCCGATGCCACGGACATGAATGCGGCACGCTGTTCGGCGTCCTCATCAATTTGCACTGCATACAAGGACCCGTTGAAGAAACGCAGATCGAGACGGTCAAGCACATTGCGTCCGGTCTTGCGGTTGGTCAGCGTCACATCGTTGAAAGCGAAGGTGGGATTTGCCCGCAGGAATATGTTGTCATCGTTTCGGGATAGCTTACGGTCTAACTGCGATGCGATGGCGGTAACCGGTTCGCCGACTTTTGTGCCAGTTGCATTCGTTGACGCGGATGGCTCTGAGCCTCGTGTGCCATCATCTGCAAGCTCAGCTGTGCCCTGGCCTGTCGCTTCTTGGGCCGTATGCTCGTTGTCATTCCCTGCATTGGTGGAATTGCTGGAATCATTGGAAGAAACATCTTCGCCGAGATCACTGGAAGAAGTATCTTTGCTGGATGCTGAATCAGAACCACTGCCGGTTGCCTCGGCATCAGTCGCCGCACTGCTGTCTGCATCGATATTGTCTTCAATGCCAAGAGCGGAGGCTGCTGATATTTCAGCAGACGCATCGGATTCGTCATCGATGGCGATATCATCGATGACCGGCTCCTGAACAGACTCGGAATCGATTTCGTCATCGTTTTCTCCATCATCAGCATCGTCGAACACAATACTGAATTGGAAATCCTCATCTGGTGCGTTGGCGTTATCATCTGTTACCGAAGCATCGCCCTGTGTATTTTCGGTGGTGTCCTCTGTGATGTCGTCCGGTGTATTCATGGCGTCATCCTTGGTCATTTCACGCCTCCTCACTGTCATGGGCAACGGTTGCATCAGTGCTTTCAACGTTGCTGTCGCTGTTTTCTGTATCGACTGTGGTGCCGGAGTCCTCAGCGCTTGTATCTACAGAGGTTGATGCCGAGTCACCGGTTGTCGCGTCATCATCGGTGTTTTCAAGCAATGCGGATGCATATTCGCGAGGTGCAAAGAGTGTCGTTGTACGGAAGGCTGCAGCGCGACCAACCACAATGCAGCTCAATACCACATAGGTTGCCAATGCATACCAGAACACATGCAGCAGCAAGCCAAATGACACAGGAGCATCATGGTTCACCAACGCCTTTGCAAGCGGGTTGGTGGCAAATCCTGCAACAAGCATTCCGAGAAGGAAGCCGAGGAAGGTCGGAATCAGCACTTCCAGCATGAACTGACGTCCCATGCGGCCACGAGTCACGCCGACGGTCAATGCGGTTCCCAGTTCTGAAGTGCGATGCCGCATGCTCACAATCACCAAGGCGAGCAGAGCAAGTCCTCCGAGCACCAGCACCACGATGCGTGCGATTCTCATTCCATTGGCAAGAGACTCAAGCGGGGCGATCGAGGCCTTGTAATCGGTCAGCGTGGAAGAAACAATCTCATAGGTATCAGGCAGTTTCGCATCCTCGACCGCCTTGACGAAGGTGTCATAGTCTGCGGCGCTGTTGAGTGTGAACTGGATATCCAAATCCGGGATGGACCAACCTGTGCCGTCGGAAGTGTCGAGATTGCTGCCGGCAAAAGCGGTGTAGGTCATGTAAATCGCGTTGTCTCGATTATCCTTGGCCAGCTTGGCGTCTGAACCTTCGCCACTTGCAGCTGTGTCGTTGTAAGTGTAAATACCTTGGATTTTGAAAGTGTATGTTGTATCAGCATTGGTGGGATTGGCAACGGTTATGGAATCACCGACTTTGAGGTTATTCGCATCGGCTATGGCTTTGGATATCAATACCTCGTCAGTTGCGGTATTCGAGCTGTCATAGTTGAGAGCCTTGCCGTCCACAATGGTGATTGCGCCGGCAGGATTGGAATCTTGGGCGCCTTGAGTGTAGAAGCCAGTGAGTGTGAATTCGCCGCCTGTTTTGTCGGCGGACTGATCGGCAGTACCGGCAATTGCCTTGAATTTGTCGGTCTGTCGGGCAGGCATGGATATCGTGAGCGTATACGAGAACTGCAAATTCGCTTGCTGTGCCGCGGTTGCGTAGTTCGTGTAGTCAGTCCAAGTCAGGTAGTTCTTGGTCCAATCGGGGTCTGCTCCATCGCGTTTGGCTTCGGTCGCCGCCGTTCTATGGAGGGCAACCACTGGCTTGAGCGCTTGATATTCACTGCCGGAGGCGTTGTCGGCAGCCTCCACAACCGCAGTGGAGAACACCGTGGTGGTCGTGATGATTAGGGTAACTATACAAGTGAGCGTAGTGCGCCACGGATGGCGCTTCAGCGTTGACCACGCGTTCTTGACAACGAACATGCGGTGCCTCTCCGGTTTCTCTAGTTATGCGCGGCAGCATCGGCGAACCGCGTCGTTATTTGCGTTTGCATTATACCGTTGGCCGGGATGCAATCTAGCGAGGCGATCGCGGAAGCGAAGACATCCCGTAGGCCACACTATGGTGTGCGTACGTGTACGTTATCTTGCGTGATACTGATATCGGCCTTGCAGAATGCTGAAAACAACCTGAGAATCATGGATGCTCGCTGGATGCCATCCTTGGTATTGGTTGTGCTCTGAGGTTAGGATGACAGTGGTGAAGGTATTGAATGTTGTGAAGCGATGGTCACTTCCAGCCTGCATGATTCTCGGCGTGCTGGTGGCTTTCGGTATCGTGCTGGCATGGTTCCCGGGTGGCAGTGAGATTTGGAATCTGCCCTTACAAGAGGTGGATGCCCCCGCACACTACTATTTCATTCGCAAAATTCTCAGTGAGGGCATCGGCGCAGCGACGCACCTGTGGCCGAACGACGCTTATTATCCGCCTCTATTCCACCTTATGGCAGCAGGGCTTATCAAGCTTGCTGCGTTATTCGGCGTCACGATGAATATCTACACCGCAGTGAATGTGGTGTGGCTGTTTGGCGCTGGTCATTCTTTGGGCCGCAGGGTGCAACTTCTTGCATGGTATTGGACGCGTGGAGTGGATGCGCGTCTTACTCGAATCGTACCCCGTCGGCATATGAACTGCGGGTATTCACCAACGCGGACCAATTCCCCGGCAGGTTTGTCAACCAACGACGTTGCGTCTCGGTCAGCGATGCGCCATAGTGGCGAAGCTGCGGATTCGGGCATAGAGGAAAGCGCCCAAGCCGATCAATCTCAAGTCATTTGGCGACCATTTGCCTGCGCGATGGCTGTTATTGTGCCGATTCTTTCAGTGTCCTCTGCAAGTCACCCATTTTTCATGCTGGCGAATGGTCCTCTTCTGGCATATGGTTTGGCCACATCGTTACTGCCATTTTGGCTATTCGTGACATTGAAACTATTCGACGCGATATCCCAGCGCAACCATATTCTTCCTTGGCTTGTAGCTACGCTCATTCTTGGTGGGCTGTGCATATTCGCCCATCCGCGCATCGTATTCACGTGGCTTTTGTTGATGGCGCCCTTCGTGCTGACCAGATTGCCGTGGAGACTGATCGTCGGGTTGGGGATAACTGTTCTGGCAGGCGCCGTTGCATTCTATTTCTTCATGACTGCCACATATAAGTCAAGCCGTTATCTCAACCCAGCAAGCTGGTTCCATACTTTCGTCGCAAATCGTTCCGTTCCCGAAGCAATATGGGTATTTGTGAGCAGCAATATATCCGGAATCGCGGGCGGATTCATGGCTTTGATGACGGTTGTCGCGGCGAGTATCGGGATCTTCGTCATATTGAAGCCACGGCGATTCGGGGTTGCGCGTCGAGATGCCATCTCCTTGATCTGTGCTTGGGCATTGGTCGGTTTGGTATACGTTTGTTCAACAGCAATCACCGGTTGGTTCGCCAATATTGTGACCGCTGCTTGGTATCGATCAGAACCTCGACCAATGACCATGATTCCTTTGGGTGTTCTGCCTTTACTGGTGTTCGCAGTATCTGCGATCGCAGGGTTTGATGGGCGTGCGAACGGGGATGTTCCGTCTTCGGTTGCAGCACAGGCAGAAGCTGTTGGGGAAGATGAAGTTGCAGATGCTTCTGAGGCAGTAGGCAATGTGAGTGAGACATTCGGTACTGCGAATGAGGCAGCCGATACTGCGAAAGCCCTTGACGATTGTGCCGTTGCGTCACAGAGCGAATGTGCAGTTGCATCTATTCAAGGCGAGAATGCGGATGTTCCTCATTCTGAGCTGCATGGCGATGAAGCAAATATTATCGGGCAGGAAGCGGAAGCGGACGTCACGAATGCGGCATCAGAGGCGGGTCATATTGCTGCATATTCTTTGCATGGTTTGCCTCTCCAGGCATGGGTAGCGTTGGTATTGGTGGCCGCCTTAGCGATTGCCTGCCAGTTTGGCAATACCGCTCGAGAAGATTTAAGCGCGACCGTGCACAGCCGAGTGCTGCTGCATAACGAACAACCAGATGAGCAATTGACGGCAGCAAAATATGAGGTTTTGCAGGATGTGAGCAATGTCGTTGGTTCTCAATCAGTGGTGATCTCTGATCCTTTGAATGGCTCGATGTATGGCATGGCTGCTTTCGGCACGAATATGCTGTATCCGATTTATAATCCGATGGCCGAGGGGAATGGTGCCATTTTCGGCCAGGTGGAGCAGGCATTTGATTCAGGCAATGATGAAGAAGTGCTGAACACCGTATGCCCGATAGGCAATACGACACCGGAATACTTCCTCAGCATGGGTCCGCAGGCGCCGAGTTTGCAGATGTTCACCTTCCGCGAGCAATATGATCCCTTCCATCGCACTGATCTCATTGACCAATACATCGCGGATGGCACCTTGACGATGGTTCGCGATTACAGCTATCTGGGTGATTTCGCGCAAGGGTGGGCGTTGTATCGATTCGGTTGCGCTCAATAGGAATTCTCTGATTCTTGCTTTGTTGTATCGGAAGTGCGCTGATGTTCCGATAAGCGAAGTGCTGACTGTTAAATCTCATCCGCGTATACAAAATATTTCACTAATATTCGGTCGAGACATTAAGCAATTGCTTTCTCTGGCGCGCAGATGACTATTTTGCTGTTTGAGTTGCATTAATCTGCGTTTGCCGCGTTGTTGCCTTTGTTTTCTGGGCTTTTGGTGGTGTTCCCGTGTGTGCGACACGCCGGTGGGTTGTGTTGGGTGGGGGTGGTGGTGTAGGTTGTTCTCTTGCTGCCGCTGAGCGGGTGGCCGGACGGGGTCCGGTTGTTTCGCTCTTGTGTGTGGTGGTGGTTTGAGAACTCAAGAGCGTGTTGTACTACTTTTACGCGGATGGCTTCGCATTTTGGTGCGTTGTCCGTCCGGTCAATGTTTTTGATTGCCAGTCCGATGCCCGCCGCGTGGGTTTGCGCCCGCGTGGTCCCCGAGGGGGGTTCATGGGGTGTCGGGGTTTTTGTGCGTCATCCCTTTCCTTATAAGGGGTGGCTCGTTTTTTTCTTATTTTGAGAGCCGATGATATGGCTTTCCACTTGAGGTTTTTTGTGGAGGGTTCGATTCTGGCTCAGGATGAACGCTGGCGGCGTGCTTAACACATGCAAGTCGAACGGGATCCAGGCAGCTTGCTGTCTGGTGAGAGTGGCGAACGGGTGAGTAATGCGTGACCAACCTGCCCCATGCTCCGGAATAGCTCCTGGAAACGGGTGGTAATGCCGGATGCTCCGCGCTCCCGCATGGGAGGGTGGGAAAGTTTTCAATGGCATGGGATGGGGTCGCGTCCTATCAGCTTGACGGTGGGGTGATGGCCTACCGTGGCTTCGACGGGTAGCCGGCCTGAGAGGGCGACCGGCCACATTGGGACTGAGATACGGCCCAGACTCCTACGGGAGGCAGCAGTGGGGAATATTGCACAATGGGCGCAAGCCTGATGCAGCGACGCCGCGTGCGGGATGGAGGCCTTCGGGTTGTAAACCGCTTTTGTTCATGAGCAAGCCCTTCGGGGTGAGTGTAGTGTTCGAATAAGCACCGGCTAACTACGTGCCAGCAGCCGCGGTAATACGTAGGGTGCAAGCGTTATCCGGAATTATTGGGCGTAAAGGGCTCGTAGGCGGTTCGTCGCGTCCGGTGTGAAAGTCCATCGCTTAACGGTGGATCTGCGCCGGGTACGGGCGGGCTGGAGTGCGGCAGGGGAGACTGGAATTCCCGGTGTAACGGTGGAATGTGTAGATATCGGGAAGAACACCAATGGCGAAGGCAGGTCTCTGGGCCGTCACTGACGCTGAGGAGCGAAAGCGTGGGGAGCGAACAGGATTAGATACCCTGGTAGTCCACGCCGTAAACGGTGGACGCTGGATGTGGGGCCCTTTCCACGGGTTCCGTGTCGGAGCTAACGCGTTAAGCGTCCCGCCTGGGGAGTACGGCCGCAAGGCTAAAACTCAAAGAAATTGACGGGGGCCCGCACAAGCGGCGGAGCATGCGGATTAATTCGATGCAACGCGAAGAACCTTACCTGGGCTTGACATGTGGAGGATCGCCGCGGAGACGCGGTTTCCCTTCGGGGCCTCTTCACAGGTGGTGCATGGTCGTCGTCAGCTCGTGTCGTGAGATGTTGGGTTAAGTCCCGCAACGAGCGCAACCCTCGCCCCGTGTTGCCAGCGCGTTATGGTGGGAACTCACGGGGGACCGCCGGGGTCAACCCGGAGGAAGGCGGGGATGACGTCAGATCATCATGCCCCTTACGTCCAGGGCTTCACGCATGCTACAATGGCCGGTACAGCGGGATGCGACATGGTGACATGGAGCGGATCCCTGAAAACCGGTCTCAGTTCGGATCGGAGCCTGCAACCCGGCTCCGTGAAGGCGGAGTCGCTAGTAATCGCGGATCAGCAACGCCGCGGTGAATGCGTTCCCGGGCCTTGTACACACCGCCCGTCAAGTCATGAAAGTGGGCAGCACCCGAAGCCGGTGGCCTAACCCGTTCGCGGGGTGGAGCCGTCTAAGGTGAGGCTCGTGATTGGGACTAAGTCGTAACAAGGTAGCCGTACCGGAAGGTGCGGCTGGATCACCTCCTTTCTACGGAGAATTCTTTTGGCGCCCGTGTGGCGCCGTTCATGGGGATGGATCGTTTCCCTGGCTTTGGCGCCTGGGTTCCGTCCCTTGCTGGTGTGGAAGAGATCGGAGGCGTTGCGGCCCTTTCGGGTCGGTATGAGTGGTATGGCGTGCTTTTGGGTTCCCGGACCGCCACCCCAGGCTTGGTTGCCTGGTGCGGGTCCGTCGTCCCCGCGGGCGTGGGTCTTCCTTTGTGTGGTTGGCTTTCGTTCGTGTGGTGGCCGGTGGTTTGAGAACTGGATAGTGGACGCGAGCGATCCTCCGTTCGGGGGGTTTGCTTGCTGTGATTTCGCAGGACGCATCAGTTTGTTCTGGTGCGGTTCTGTTTTCGATTCCGAGAGATATTGTTTCTTTTGGTTTCGTTCGATCGTGTTTTGTAGTGATCTTTAGTGTTTTGATGTGTCGTCGGGTGATTCGTTGTGATGGCTTTGCGGGTGTTTGCCTGCAAGGGCGTATGGTGGATGCCTTGGCAGACAGGACCGATGAAGGACGTGGTGGGCCGCGATAGGCCTCGGGGAGCCGCCGAGCGGGCTTTGATCCGAGGGTGTCCGAATGGGGAAACCCGCCGCCTGTTGTGGGGCGGCACCGCAGTTGTTGCGGGGGGTACGCAGGGAAGTGAAACATCTCAGTACCTGCAGGAAAGGATATTCCGTGAGTAGTGGCGAGCGAAAGCGGATGATGGCCAAACCTTGCGCGTGTGATAGCCGCCGGGCGTTGCGCGTGGGGTGTTGTGGGGTGTCGTGTCCGGTTCCCGGTGGGGCCGGCGGCAGTGATAAAGTCGTGTGTTAGGCGAACGGGATTGGATTCCCGGCCGTAGAGGGTGATGGCCCCGTAGCCGTATGCGCATGGCCTGTCGATTGGCAATCCCCAAGTAGCGCGGGCCTCGTGGAATCCCGTGTGAATCCGCCCAGACCGTTGGGTAAGCCTGAATATTCCTGTCTGACCGATAGTGAACTAGTACCGTGAGGGAAAGGTGAAAAGCACCCCGGGAGGGGAGTGAAACAGTCCCTGAAACCGTGCGCCTACGATCCGTCGGAGCCTCCCTGGTGGGGTGACGGCGTGCCTATCGAAAAATGAGTCTGCGAGTCAGTGGCATGTGGCGAGGTTAACCCGGGTGGGGGAGCCGTAGCGAAAGCGAGTCTTAAAAGGCGTTTGAGTCGCGTGTCCTGGACCCGAAGCGGGATGATCTAGCCCTGAGCAGGTTGAAGCGTGGGTAAGACCGCGTGGAGGACCGAACCCACCTGGGTTGAAAACCGGGGGGATGACTTGGGGTTAGGGGTGAAAGGCCAATCAAATTCCGTGATAGCTGGTTCTCTCCGAAATGCATTTAGGTGCAGCGTCGCGTCATTGCCTGCAGGGGGTAGAGCTACCGGATGCTTGCGGGCCCGTACCGGGTACCAATAGCAGCCGAACTCCGAATACCTGTCAGGTGTATCGCGGCAGTGAGTCGGCGGGGGATAAGCTCCGTCGTCGAAAGGGAAACAGCCCAGACCGTCGTCTAAGGTCCCGAAGCGTGTGCTAAGTGGGAAAGGATGTGGAGTCGCATAGACAGCCAGGAGGTTGGCTTAGAAGCAGCCATCCTTGAAAGAGTGCGTAACAGCTCACTGGTCTAGTGGTTCCGCGCCGACAATGTAGCGGGGCTCAAGCACACCACCGAAGACGCGGCGGCAGCGTTTGTTGCTGGGTAGGAGAGCGTTCCGCATGGGTCGAAGCGGCGGCGTGAGCCGGCCGTGGACTTTGCGGAAGTGAGAATGCAGACATGAGTAGCGAGAGACGGGTGGGAATCCCGTCCGCTGGATGACCAAGGGTTCCGGGGCCACGTTCGTCGTCCCCGGGTGAGTCGGGTCCTAAGGCGAGGCCGACAGGCGTAGTCGAATGGATGAACGGGTTGATATTCCCGTACCGGCATGAGGCCGACCGGGCCGACGCGGGGATGCTAACCTCCGCGCCTTCCTTCCTCCTTCCTTCGGGTTGGTGGGGGGCTGGCGTGTTGGGATCCTCCCTGCAGGTAGGCGAGCGCAGGAGTGACGCAGATGGGTAGCCGGCCGCGGAGGTGGTTTTCCGTGGCCAAGCGCGCAGCCCGTCCCCCAGGCAAATCCGGGGGGCGTGGGGGTGAGGCGTTATGGGCGTCCCCGTTGGGGGGCGTTCCGGTGATCCCGGCTGCCGAGAAAAGCTTCGGCGTGAGGCTTGGTGCCGCCCGTACCCCAAACCGACACTGGTGGTCTGGTAGAGTATACCGAAGCGATCGAGCGAATCCTGGTCAAGGAACTCGGCAAATTGCTCCCGTGCCTTCGGCATAAGGGAGACCCCCGATGGTGAACGTCCT
Organism: Bifidobacterium tsurumiense; assembly: GCF_000741765.1. GTDB lineage: Bacteria > Actinomycetota > Actinomycetes > Actinomycetales > Bifidobacteriaceae > Bifidobacterium > Bifidobacterium tsurumiense. The sequence continues at coordinate 111,252 of NZ_JGZU01000004.1, read as the reverse complement.
CGCGGCGGGAGCTTTTGGGGGTGGCACAGGCCAGGGGGTAGCGACTGTTTACCAAAAACACAGGTGCATGCCAAGACGTAAGTCGCCGTATATGCACTGACGCCTGCCCGGTGCCGGAAGGTTAAGAGGATCCGTCAGCCTTTGTGGTGAAGCGGTGAATTCAAGCCCCGGTAAACGGCGGTGGTAACTATAACCATCCTAAGGTAGCGAAATTCCTTGTCGGGTAAGTTCCGACCTGCACGAATGGCGTAACGACTTCCCCGCTGTCTCGACCAGGAGCTCGGCGAAATTGCAGTACGAGTAAAGATGCTCGTTAAGCGCAGAAGGACGAAAAGACCCCGGGACCTTTACTATACCTTGGTATTGTCGTTAGGTGTGGATTGTGTAGCATAGGCGGGAGACGTTGATGCCGTGGCGCCAGCCATGGTTGAGTCGCAAGGTGAAATACCGCTCTGTCCATATTTGGCGTCTAACCTCGACGAGTGAGCCTCGTCAGGGACAGTGCCTGGCGGGTAGTTTAACTGGGGCGGTTGCCTCCCAAAGAGTAACGGAGGCGCTCAAAGGTCCGCTCAGCCCGGTTGGCAATCGGGTGTCGAGTGCAATCGCACAAGCGGGCTTGACTGTGAGACCGACGGGTCGAGCAGGGACGAAAGTCGGAGATAGTGATCCGGTGCCGGCGCACGGGCGCGGCATCGCTCAACGGATAAAAGGTACCCCGGGGATAACAGGCTGATCATTCCCAAGAGTCCATATCGACGGGATGGTTTGGCACCTCGATGTCGGCTCGTCGCATCCTGGGGCTGGAGCAGGTCCCAAGGGTTCGGCTGTTCGCCGATTAAAGCGGCACGCGAGCTGGGTTCAGAACGTCGTGAGACAGTTTGGTCTCTATCCTCTGCGCTCGTAGGAATCCTGAGGAGGCCTGCCCATAGTACGAGAGGACCTGGGTGGACGAACCTCTGGTATGCCGGTCGTCACGCCAGTGGCGCGGCCGGTTGGCTACGTTCGGGAGGGATAACCGCTGAAAGCATCTAAGCGGGAAGCCCGCTCCAAGATAAGGATTCCATACGCGCCTTCGGGCGTGTTGAAGGCCCCATGTAGAACACGTGGTTGATAGGCCGGGCGTGGAAGCCCCGCGAGGGGTGGAGCTGACCGGTACTAACGGCCGAACGGCAAACATCATCTTTTTACTGCGCATTGCTTTTCACATTCGGATCATACGGCCCGTACGACACGGAGCACGACGATCCACTAACGAACACATGTCACGGCTTGATTCGCGTCCACCGTCCGGTTCCCAAACAACCGGCACCCCCGCTGGGAAGGGTTCGATCCTCCCGGCCGGGATAACATAAGATTTGCGGCGGCCATGGCCCAGGAAAGACGCCCGGAACCATTCCGAACCCGGAAGCTAAGGCCTGGCACGGCGATGGTACTGCACGCGAGAGCGTGTGGGAGAGTAGCACACCGCCGCATCACACTTCACAAAGGGACCCCCGACGGCACAACAGCCACCGGAGGTCCCTTTTCGCGTGCCCGGACGCCGTTGCGGTACCGGACGGGCCACGCCATACCCGAATGAGCATGGAAGCAACCCCACCGAAAACCCACGAAACCCAACCCAAAACCACCACCAACCAGAAAACGGCCAACCAGAACAAACCCACGGACCAAAGGGAACGATGGCAAGAGTATGCAACCGAAGGCGAGCATGCCAAAGTATCGTTCACGAATACCGGTTCCAGTCGAAACCGATTCCCATCAAAAGATAGCAAGAACATGCAAACGAAACACTCTACCTCACATGCGCGTAGAATTTTCGCACTCTATTGATGACCATCTCATGAATACAAGACTGCTCCCCACGTCAGCGTGATCCGAAGACCAGTTCTTCCAATTCGAAAAACAGCCGGACATCCTGCATTTGCTTTTGAAGAGAGCACAATACAATGGATGGCGCACAGATGCCTGTAGTTAACGAATGATCGGAACTTGTTGCTGGATACAGGGAAGTCCGTATTGCATACGACAGGGGAGAACTTCTTGGGATACGCACAGTGTCATAATGTCATATGACGCTGTTTTCCCCATAACAGGCACAGACGCCCGGTGTTCTTCCTCAAATATGCATGAAACCCTGTAAGCAAATCAGGATGCCAAAAGAATCCAGAGATACCGAAGGCGACTCTGAATAAATTCGTTTAAAGAAAGCAACTATAAAAATGGTCTCCTTGATGCGTCTTGGCGAAGTATCAAGAAGACCTGAATCATTTCAGCGGACATATTGCTTGTAGTCGCGGTGCCCAGTTTCCTAAGGGTTATACCTCGGCAACCGTATCGGTATGAGACTGCCTGCGAATCAGACTATCGGCAATGCCAATGATGAGCCCCAAAGCGGCTGGCAAGAGCCAGCTTAGTTGTGCAGAAGCAAAGGGCAAAGTTTTCAACGCTGCATTCAACCAAGGCAGCATACCGCCAAAGGTCATGACCAGGCTGTTAACGCATTCGCATATGCTCACCACACCAACGCATAATACCGTCCAGAAATACATTCGGGGGAACTTCGATGAGAATACGCGGTGTAAAAGTGACAGGGCAACCAACACAATGGAAATGGGATACAGCGCCGACAACACGGGAATCGAGACCTTAATGATCACAGCCAAACCTGCATTGGATACCACGAAACTGAATACGGTAAATATGATGCTCCAAGCCCGATATGTGATTCTGTGGCCGGCAACAACAGGGAATTGGTTTTGGAAGTAGGAGCCACAGGTTGATATCAAACCTGTGCATACATTGAAGCATGCAATAACAAATATCAGGCCTAGAAACAGCGTTCCTAAGGGCCCAAATGCACTCGTCGTCAGGTTGGTGAGCACCGCGGCACCGGTATCGCGGCCAGCGTCTATGGGAGCAAGTGAACTGGAAACGGCTCCAACAAAGGCGAGGCTGGCATATATGACCACCAAAAGGATGCCAGCTCCCAAGCCGGCCTTCGCGGTTTCCTGGCGGTTTCTGGACTCGTCTGTGACCCCCATGATTCGCAAATTAGCCGATATTACGATGCCGAAATACAATGCCGCCAATAGATCCATGGTCTGGTATCCATCGAGGAACCCACGGGATATGAGTCCATGTGCGTAGTTTCCGGAAGGTGCTGGAAGTGCAGGGTGCTTCATGACAACTGCTGAGACGAATAGCACAGCGATTAACACGATAAGAATTGGGCCCATGAACCTGCCTATGGTTTTGGACAGGCCTTCAGGATGTTGAGCAACCAAGAATGAGAAGGTAAAGAAGACGAGCGAATAGGCCAATTGCAATACCCAGCGAGGGGTATCGCCAGCAAAAGGAATGATCGCAGTTTCAAATGATGTGGTTGCAGTGCGTGGTATGGCGAAAAAGGGCCCGATCGTAAGAATGATAATGGTTCCGAGCACTATTGAGAAGCGCTTCGATACTCGTTTGGCGAGTTGTTCAAACCCTCCGGCCATAGAAACTGCGATTACGCCGAGTATGGGCAAACCAACCGCTGAGACAATGAAACCTACTGTCGCCAACGGCGTGGATGCGCCAGCCTGCGCACCAACGAAAGGCGGGAAAATGAGATTGCCCGCTCCGAAGAACATCGAGAAGAACGTGAACACTATGAGCACTCGACTGCGTGGTGACAGGTGCGGTGTGCCGGTGGTTTGATTCTGTAGGTGTTTTGGTTATGTTGGGTGTGCTTTCTTGTGAGCTGACACTGGACACGGACTGTGCAGCAACGCTCTCATCAATTACCTGTTCAGGACGAGTCACATTCTCTCCGCTCTGGTTGGCAGCGATCAGCCGGCATACAAATTCATTCAATGTAGCCGATCGCATCATTCTTTTTCCTGATGTCACCATAACGTAATGCCGGAATCTTGCGATGATTAGATGATTAGCTAAGACGTGGAGCGGATAGTTGAGCATGCGGCGCATGGTACATAGTCGCAAGCCAGGTCATGAGCTGTTGAGTGATGCCCAGAAAATGGTGTTATGCCAATCTGTTGCAGATCACGGTCATGGTGAAACCAACTTGACCGGTAGCAAATTACTTACACCTCGCATACGAGCAGTCTGCAACACTATCGTTTATTAGCCGAATTGCGGCTTTGTGCTGCGTAATCAACTCGTGCTCAGACCTGTCAGATGCCGATATAATTCGGTGTCCAGCGGTTTTGCGAGCCGCAGAGTTGTGGTGGTTACATTGACTGTTCGCGTGCCATCTGCATCCATTTTGGTGGTGAGTGTCAGATCATTGAAGGAAGCCACGTGGCCCACGTAGTAATATCGTGCTTCTTTAGACTCTTCTTTGCGCATGACGAAGAGCGGAATGAAGTGATTGTCCGCCCAGTCTTCTGAGCCTAGGCCATTTTTCATCCATATGAACTCAGGTGAATCCGGTGTACGGCCATTTTTACTGAAATAGAACATATCTTGCGGGCCGAGGAATCGATCTTCGTATTGGCTCGTCGCATATTTGACAAAAATCGGCATTGTGCCGGTCTCGCGATGGCAGAAATATCCGCCTACGCTGCTGCCGTTGACTTCCCTTTGCCAACCAAGCAGACGCTCAACATCAAACAAACTGTATTTCTGTTCATATAAGAATCCGCGGTCGAGCTTTCTTTGCTGCTCCTGCGATCTCTTAAACAAATCACGGCAATAGCGAAGACCGCATCGGAGGGTATCTGCAAAGAAGATACGGAATGTCCGGTTATTCATAAGGATACTTGCAAAGTCTTTGCTGAGGCGAATGCGGCGCTCGCCTGATTCATTTATGACTTCGATGAGCGGAGTCGCGCCAAACCTTGTATGATCGGCTGCCATGAAATATGAAAAGTCGAGAACATGTAGGGCAGACTCGATTTGATTTTGAGCAAGGAATGCATCCGGGAAACGTAAGGATATCTCTTGCTTCAGCGTCTCCACAAAGACGGGAGTAGACGGTGTCCACGAAGTTGCCGAAGTATCTGCAATATTCTCCTCAGCGAAGTTGCACAGCATATCCAAAGCAACCAGTTCATGTGGTCTAAGCCCCGGAAGTAGTAACTCAGTAGCCATTTTCAGAATTCCGGTCTCTGTTCCAGTTACTGGTTCTAATTGGTCGAAGAAATTCTCATCCTCGCTCGATTTGCCAGAACCCAAACTGCGCTCGCGAGAACTCACGAAACTCAGATATTCGCCTTTCTTGGATGCAAATGTAACCGGCAGCGAGGGATCATGTGCATATACATCAGTAAGCATGGGGATGCGCCCCAATTGGAACCGCAGTTGTCGATATTGCTCACTGAGTTTCTTCATTTCCGACCAATCTGCCTGGTCAAGAGATTTCAACACACGGTCTTTGGCAATCTCGTCGAAACTTATTGAAGAGAGACCGATTGATCGCCTTTGCAGATTTTTGCGCGCTATGTCTCTGTCTCCTGTATTGCCGTATAACGCTATTGGAATTAGGTAATTGCTGGAATAATTGCCGATAAAATCAATGACTATAACGCTTTCCTTATGTGGGAATTTGCGCAGTCCTCGACCCAACTGCTGGGTGAATATGATGCTTGACTGAGTACTCCGCAGCATTATGATTTGATTTACGGCAGGAATATCAATACCTTCATTGAACAGATCAACGGTGAAAATATAATCCAACTCACCTTGTTCCAGTCTGTCAATCGCATCTGCACGGTCCTTGATCGGGGTGTCTCCGGTCACGGCCTCAGTACGGTACTTACGATTTTCGGCTTGTTGATTGACCTGTTCATTGAATAATCTCGAGAGTTCACGGGCTTCTTCGCGCGTGCTGCAGAATACCAGGCCGGTGATCTGCTGATGGTATGGGCTGTATTGTTGGAGTTTGTCAATGATATAACGCACCCGCTCGCGTGTGGCGAGCTGTTGAATCTCGTATTTGAGCTGACTGGAATCACGCGCTGACATATCTTGTGAGATATTGATCAGGCTCTGGTCGGACGAGTCGGCATCGGATGAGCCTAGATATTCCGTCACACCATAGTAATGGAATGGGCAGAGCATGTCGGCTTCCAATGCTTTCTGCAAACGGATTTCATAAGCGATGTTATGCCCGAATAATCCGAAAATATTAATGCCATCAGTGCGTTCAGGCGTTGCTGTCATGCCAAGCATGAACTTGGCATCCTTGAAATGATCGATGACTCGCTGGTAACTTGCTGCACCTGAATGATGCACCTCATCGACGAGAATGTAATCGAATTCGTCGGGTTTGAATGAGTTCAACACCTCGGGTTGGCTCAGCGTTTGTATCGTGGCAAACACATAGCGACGATCCGATTGCTTGGAAGTGCCAGAGAAGAGGCCCAATTGATCGGAGCCGCATCCAAGCACGGTCTGGTATGATTCCATCGCTTTGGTGAGTATTTGCTGTTGCTGTGCGATGTATAGCATGCGCTTTGGTTTGAATTGTCGGACGTCAAATGCGGAGAGATACGTTTTTCCTGTGCCGGTTGCCGAAATGATGATGGCACGATGTTCGCCTTTGCTTCGCAATGACGCCAGATTCATCAGTGCTTCTTGCTGCATTTGATTGGGAACGATTTCCTGAGACTTGATCTCGCGCAGGATCGCTTTGCGAGGTGGCGCATACTTTTTGAAATCCTCTTCGTATTGCCTGATCCAATCTTCTGTAAGAGGCTTGGAATTGGCGACTTGTGAATCCAATTCCTCGCGGAACTGGCTCACGAGTTCTCCGCTTTCCAGAGATGAAATGCGCAGATTCCACTCACGTTGCCTATTCAATGCATATCCGGTGAGATTGGAACTGCCGACATACAGATTGTAATAATGGCTGCCGTTTTCCATATGGCGCGAGAATATGTACCCTTTGGGGTGGAATGGCTGACCTTGAGCGGCTTTCGACTGCGACACGGTTTCATGGGCTGACTCCTCCCAAATGCGAACATCGACATGTGCGACGTCCTTGAGTCGAAGCAGCTCCCAGAAAGTCGCTGGAGTATTGAAGAAGTTCTTAGTGGAAGTGATCAACCGGCTCGGATGGGATCCTGTGTGAGATGTGAGGATGGAGAGCTTGGTGTCTGCATCGGGAGAAGCACTGTCTGATTGGCAGGGGTGCAGCAGTGATTGTGATCTGAAATCTTCGAATAATGTTTTTATAGCCTCAGAGGACACGAATGCAACTGAAATATCAAAGTGATTGCTGTTTGCCAATTCCTCACTGATTGCTTCGCCCATGGTGCTGCCTGGACGGTTCGCAATGAGTCGTGGTCCATAAGTGCCTGAGGCGTCGATTCGTTGTTGGACGAGACCGGAAGTGATATCTTCCAAAATAGACAGGCTTCCGTCAGGGAGTTGCTCGTTTGCAGCAACTATAGGGCTGGCCTCGGTGATATCTGTGAAGTGGCCGTCAGAAGATCCGTTATCAATGTGCCCAGAATTTGCGGTGGTGCTGATATTTTCCATGATGATGTCGCGCCTGCTGTTGTGGGGGATTGAGATCGAAGAGTTGGATCAATGGGAATGTTCGGAAGATTTAGGGAAGTGTTTTTGCGGATATGATGCCGGCCGCTTCGACATCAGCCGGCGCCCAGTTCAATGAGGGCATTTCGGTTGGCGGCATCCAGCGGATTGCATGATGTTCAGTCAGATGCGGGGTGCCGTTGATGAGATGACAGATGAATGTTGTGAGCTCCACGGTGCCGAAATCGTATTGATAGGTGCTCGTGCAAACCTCTTCTGCAACTTCGACTTCACATCGCAGTTCTTCTTCGATTTCACGGTGTAAAGCCTGTCTCGGGGTTTCATGAGCTTCGATCTTGCCGCCGGGGAATTCCCATAAGCCGGCGAGTGACTTGTCAGGGCCTCGCTGTGCGCACAACACACGGCCGTTTTGGACGATGGCTGCGCCGACAACTCTGATTATTGCAGCGTGACCGGCTGTATTTTTCATATCCAGATCCGTTTGCATTATGCGCTGGCACCTCCGTGATGTTCTTAGGCAAAGGCTGGGTCCAGGATACAACGGTTGCATAGAGCTTGGTTTGCATTGGAATAGAGGTGCCGCATACTTGAGGTGTTCATCGGGCTTTTTGTTGTAGTGCGTCACAGCATTATGTTGTCGAATGATCAGTCAGATTATGTAGAGCAACTCGGGCCCTGTGATGCACAATCAGGATGCAAAGATTTGCAAATTCTGATTTCCATGGTATAGTTGCGGTAACGTTTCCGCACAATGAAGTAAAGGAGATTAGGGAATACGGAAAACGTTCCCGCATGATTCTTTCGCTCAGAAGTCCCATGATCCACTTGGAGTCCATGCAGTAGGCGGTGTAGCTTACGAAAGCGAAACTTCTCGGCAGGGTTGTCGTGCATTGCATGTTCGGGAAGACGATAACGACTCATCACCTTGGATGGGATAATTTGTAACGGAAGCAGCCTGAGGTGTTGTCACGTGGATTTCCATTGACGAAAGGAGGTGTCATGGCATACGTAACCATAAAAGACGTTGCAAAGCGTGCAGGTATTTCCGTGTCTACGGTTTCTTGTGCGCTCAACGGCAAGGATCGAATTTCGAACGAGACCAAACGGCTTGTCGAACAGGCGGTGCAAGAACTGCATTACATCCCTGATTCCAGGGCCAGGGCGATGCGCTCGCTTTCCACGAAAACAGTGGGCCTACTGGTTCCCGATATCCGCAACGGATATTTCGCCGATCTTGCGTATGCGGTGCAGGATGAGCTATCGCAGGCCGGATATTGCACATATATTGGAACCTCCTCTGAAAACGTCAGGCAACAGGATGCTTTCATTATGGATATGTTGTCCCAACATATTGATGGTGCGATCATCGTTCCTCAAGGGCAGATGTCAGATGCATTGCGGAGGCTCCTTAAACGGCAACTGCCTGTGGTTTTTGTAGACCGCAGCATTGAAGGAGTTGACGCTGAAACGGTGCCTTTGGTGGTTTCAGATCCGATTCCGGGAATGAGGGACGCCTTGAGAGACATGAAGGATCTTGGGCATCGCAAAGTCGGTTATATTTCCGGGCCGGTATTGGGTTCACCAACATTGCAAGAACGCGAGCTGGCGTTCAGACAGTGTGCGACGCAGCTATTCGGCGAAGAGAATATCTTTGTCGAATCATCTGGATTCGGGCAATCATCCTGTGAGCTGGTGATTCAAAGGATGCTGTCCGTTGGTGTTACTGCTTTGGTCTTTGGCTATTCGCCCGATACCGTCCAGGCCATCTCGGTTATGGATGGTGTTGACGGCATTCTGAATCAAGGTATGTCGTTTGTGTCTTTTGACGATATTGAATTATTCCGCCTGATCAAACCCCAGGTGTCGGTGATATCTCAACAAGTACAGAAGCTTGGTGGGCTGGGTGCGCAAATATTTCTTGATATGTTACGTGGTGAAAAGCCGGAATCCCAGCGTGTGGATACGGTGTACATGCAAAGGGGGACGGTGCAGCTAATCGGGTGATGCTTCGGCCAATGGTGGCGTGCCGCTCGCTGAAGGGTCAGTGCAGATCCCAGGTTTACGGCTCGTAACTTTCTTCAATTCATCCTTATTGAAATGGCCTTAAGAACAGTATTCGTGCTTGCGGTAACGTTGCCGCAACTGTTGGAAAAGAGAATGGAATGACGCAGCTGTCTCTTGTTGGTGTTTCCAAAATATTTGGCAATACCAAAGTAGTGAATAATGTTTCCGTCACAGTAGAGCCTGGGAAGGTTCATGTGCTGCTCGGAGAGAATGGCGCCGGTAAATCCACGGTCATCAAAATGATGAGCGGTATCTATCAGCCTGATGAAGGTCATATCGAGATTGATGGGAAAACCGTTCGCATCCTTGGGGTAGAGGATGCGCGAAAGTTCGGAATTGCGGTTATTCATCAGGAACTCAATCTGGTGCCTCAGCTTTCCATTATGGAAAATCTGTTTCTCGGCATGCTCCCCGCACAGGGTGGCTTTGTGAATTACAGGGCCATGGAAAAGAAGGCCAAAGAAGCCCTGAAGCTGATTGGCCTGAATGAAGACGTCCACACGCCTATGGGAGAATTGGGCGTTGCTCGCCAGCAGATGGTTGAAATAGCCAAGGCGTTGATGCAGAACGCTTCGATACTTATCCTCGACGAGCCGACCGCAGCCCTCACCCGCAAGGAATGCAATCAGCTGTTCGCCATCATGGATGAGTTGAAGGCCAAGGGTGTGGGCATGGTGTTCATTTCGCATCACCTTGATGAGATTTCTCGCGTTGGTGATGTGGTGACCGTTTTGCGAGACGGACAATATATCGACACGGTCGATGCTTCCGCCAGCGAAGACGAACTGGTCAAACTCATGGTCGGTCGAGATATTACCAATCAATTCCCGCATGAGCATCGCGAGCCTGGCGAGGTATTGCTTGATGTCAAAGACCTGAACCGCGAAGGGGAGCTTAATAATATTTCCTTGCAGGTTCGCGCAGGCGAAGTGATCGGCTTGGCAGGGCTCGTTGGAGCTGGTCGCACAGAAGTAATCCGTGCAATCTTCGGTGCGGACTCATATGATTCCGGTACGGTTACGGTGTGCGGGAAGCAGTTGCCAAAGCATGCGATAGGCAAGTCCATTGAAGCTGGATTGGGATTGGTTCCTGAAGACCGCCGAACCCAAGGGCTTGTGCTGGATGCGTCTGTTGCTGAGAATCTCGGTCTGGCGACCATGATTCCAACTTCAAAATATGGTTTCGCTGATCTTCATGGCCAGAGCAAGCGGGAGATTGATACGGCGAAGAAACTGCGTATTCGCATGGCGAATGTGAACCAAACAGCAGGATCGCTGTCTGGAGGAAACCAGCAGAAGATCGTATTCGGCAAGTGGTCCATGGCCAACGTTCGCGTACTGCTCTTGGACGAGCCGACTCGAGGCGTCGACGTTGGAGCGCGAGTTGAAATATACGAGCTTATCAATGAAATCACTGCCAATGGCGGTGCCGTGCTTATGGCATCTTCTGATTTGCCGGAGGTGCTCGGTATGTCAGACAAGGTGCTGGTGATGAGTGAAGGTCGAATTACCGGCTGTCTGCCGGCCAATGAGGCCACTCAGGAATCGGTAATGGCCTTGGCGGTGTCCCATATGGACGATGACAACAACGCTGAACGGAACTGAAATTCAAAGGAGAATACAATGACTGCTCAATCTGTAAAACTTGGATACGATACAGGAGAAACAACGGTTGCGGATAGGATCAAGCTGTTTGCCTCACGCAATGGAGCACTTATCGGGCTGATCATTCTATGCATCGCATTGTCGTTTGTGGCGCCTGCATTCCTCAGTGCTCCCAATCTGCTGAATGTTGGCATCCAAGCTGCGACTGTTGCCATTTTGGCATTTGGCCAGACCTTTGTGATCGTTGCGGCTGGTATTGATTTGTCGGTTGGTGCAACAGCGGCCGTTTCCAGCATGTTGGTGGCATACACCGGCGCGAATATGGGATTGCCAGCATGGTTGACCATAATTGTCGGCCTGTTGGCGGGTGCGGCATTCGGCGCTTGCTCCGGTATGATGAATGCATTCCTGAGATTGCCTTCATTTATTGCAACGTTGGCCATGATGTCGGTGGCGCGAGGACTCACTTTGGTGATTTCTGACGGACGCCCGATTTCCACCTCCGGAATGGTGAACTTCTTCGGAGGTACGCTTGCCGGCATCCCCGTGCCGATCATCATGATGGTCATCATGGGCATTGTGGCGTCTATTATCCTCAACTTCACCACGATCGGCCGTTCCATGTATGCCGTTGGCGGCAATATGGAGGCTTCAAGGCTTTCGGGTATTTCCGTTCACAAGACGCAGATCATGGTCTTTGTGCTTTCGGGTATTTTTGCGGCAGTGGCCGGATTGGTTATCGCAGGACGCCTTCATTCGGCACAGCCCCAGGCAGCTGACGGCTATGAGATGGATGCCATTGCATCCGTGGTGATTGGCGGTGCATCGCTCTCCGGCGGTAAAGGCAAGATTTCCGGCACATTCATCGGCGCAATCCTGCTCGCCGTCATTCGCAATGGCCTCAATATCATGAATGTTTCCTCCTTCTGGCAGAAGGTGGTCATTGGTTTGGTCATTGCCTTCGCGGTGAGCTTCGATACTTTGCGTCGCAAGGTTGATACGCACTGATAGCAAATGCGCTGATGAGAGTGGACTCAGTATTTCGGCACTGATATTTCAATGAACGCATCGCTTATATTGCGTCAGCATGCGGTGCCGTAACTGGGTCACTGCCAGTCACGCAGACATTCAATACGCAAACTCTTAAGACAAATAGCAATTTAAAGAAGAAAGAAAGCTGAATATCATGTTGAAGATCAATGCCAAGAAGGCTTTTCGTGCCGCAATGGCCATCGTATGCGCTTCCACTCTTGTGGCAGGCGTCAGTGCTTGTGGCGCATCGAGCGCGGCGAGCGGTTCCGACAAGGTAGCCTTGTTGGTTTCAACTCTGAACAATCCATTCTTTGTGGATCTGCGAGATGGCGCGCAGGAGGAAGCAGATAAGCTCGGCGTCGAGCTGTTGGTCTCTGATGCGCAGAATGACTCAGCAACCCAGCAGAATCAGGCGCAAAACGCACAGGCTCAGGGAGTGAAAGCGGTAATCATCAATCCAGTTGATTCGGATGCTGCTTCGCCTGCTGTTGCCCCATTGCTGTCAGCAAGCCTCCCGGTAATTTCCGTGGATAGGTCGGTGACCGGTGAAGACGTGACTTCGCATATCGCTTCTGACAACGTTGCAGGTGGCGCTCAGGCTGCAGATGAGTTGGCGAAAGAGCTCGGCGAAAAGGGAGATGTCATCATATTGCAAGGCATTCCAGGGGCAGCGTCGACTCGAGACCGTGGCGACGGATTCAAGAATGAGATCAAGAAGTATTCCGGTATCAAGATTGCTGCTGAACAGACGGCAAACTTCGATCGTTCAGAAGCGCTTGATGTGACGAGCAACTTGATGCAGGCCAATCCCAATGTTGTCGGCATCTACGCAGAAAACGATGAAATGGCATTAGGCGCAGTGCAGGCATTAGGCTCCAAGGCAGGAACGGATGTCAAGGTGTTCGGATTCGACGGAACCGCAGACGGTCTGAAAGCCATTGCCGATGGAACGATGACAGGAACGATCGCGCAGCAGCCGAAAGAGCTTGGCAAGCAGGCAGTTCAAGCCGCAGTGAAGGCCATCAAGGGTGAATCTGTTGAGAAGACGCAGTCGGTGGATGTGAAGACCGTAACCAAGGAGAATGTCGCTGATTTTCAGTGAATAGCTCGGTGCGCTCGCTGCATCAACAGTGCTGATGAAATGGGCGTGCGGAATCTCATTGATGTTCGCACGCCTTTGATAGAAAGATATATGCTCATATGCTTATCAATGGAATTCTCAATGCTCAACTGTCGGCCGCACTGGCGAAGCTGCGGCATAAGGATGAATTCGTTATTTCTGATTGCGGATTGCCTGTTCAGGCTGGTATTGAAGTGATCGACCTGGCTGTGGTATTTGGTGTGCCGAGATTCGAAGAGGTGCTCATGGCACTGAAGCCTCAACTCGTGCTTGAAACGGGTTTGATGGCGCAAGAGGCGCAAGGGCAACAAGCGGAACACTGGGTGCAAGAATACTTCGATGTGCCGCTGTCATACGTGCCTCACGATGGGCCAGAGGGGTTCAAGGATCGGGTGAAGAATGCAAAGTTCGTAATCAGAACGGGTGAGACTACTTCGTATGCGAATGTGATATTCCGCTGTGGAGTGCCGTTCTAGGTTTGGCAGAGCAGAATCGTAGATCATAGGAGGCTGGCAACGATGACGATCGTCGTTGCCAGTTTTTGTCGTTCAGAACCCTTTGATTGAGTATGCCAATCGGTGTAAGCGTAACGATATTCCTTGGGTCTTGTTATTGACTGCGAAGTGTGTGGTAACAAACTGTTTTGGAATGATCAACCATAACTGCTTATATGTATTAGTTCGAAATCTGGCGAATGAATAATATGCAGAATAACATGAGAATTGCCGATATGACATGGCTATGACGGGTGACAATGTGTTCACCTCGAATTCATACTCAGATCAACTCCCAGCAGGAATCGCGAGGAATTGGTGCAGTTGAGGTCAGGCAACTAGGCTAGGAAGCGAAGCCTGTTGGGAGGGCTTTGTTGGCAATATGCCAAGTATTTCTGTTTAGGAGAAGGACAGGATAATGACATCTAGAAGAGTTTCTCATCATTCGCATCAACAATCAAAGCCTGATATTCGCAAAGCAGCGACTATGACGGCAGCCGGTATTGCGGCTTTCGCAACGTTGACGGCGCCAAATATTGCAATGGCAAATGAGTCTGGGACTCAAGAGTCACAGTCGAATTCGTCCACGCAACTCATCACCAAAGAGCAAGCTATGCAGAATCTACAAGCTGTAGCTCAAGTAGCACCAAGTGATGAACGAATTGCCGAAGCGAAATCACAAGCTGATAGCGATGCAAAAGCTCAAGCCGAGGCACAGGATGCAGCAGACCAAGCGCAAGAGAATAAAGATACTGCCCAGAAAGAGGTGAATCAAGCCCAGCAGGACAAAGCGTCCACCGCCCAAGGCCTGCAAGATGCTCAAGCCGGGGTTGATGCTGCCAAGACCAGTCAAGATGCCGCACAAGCGGACAAGGATGCTGCACAGCAAGCCTATGACGAAGCTACTGAGAAGGCTGGTACTGCAGATCAAATTGCACAAGCACAGACGAAGGCAAACGAAGCCCAGGGCAATGTCAATGATCAACAAGCCGAAGCTGGCAAAGCAACTGCCGTGGAAAAACAGGTGGAGAGTGATAAGGCCACAGCTGATCAGGCAGTGACTGATGCGCAATCTCAAGCCAACAAGGCTGCTGCAGACAAGAAGCTCCAAGAAGATATCAAGGCTGAGGCTGATAAGAAGGTCGCTGAAGCGCAGCAAAAGTACGACGAAGCAAAAGTTCAAGGAGATGCTGCCAAGGAACAAGCAGCTCAAGAATTGGCGGACGCGAAGACTGCCCAAGTAACAGCACAAGCTGACTATGCAACGAAGGAGCAAGCGGTTCAGGCTGGGCAGAAGTCCATAGATGAAGCTAAAGCCGCACTGGATGAAGCCAAAGCTGGTTCTGGTGTAGATGTTGATGCCATGAACAAAGGAATTGGCGGATTCTTCGAATCGCTTATCAATGATCCAACGTTGAATGATGCTCAGAAGCAACAGGCGCAGCTAGCTTATGATGTGCTTGTCAACAATTCCTTGAATGTTCCATGGTATGACTCAGAAGTTTCCGGATGGCTGAACAAGGGAGAATATGGAGAAGATTCTGCACCATCGATTGCTGGGCTAAAGAACGGCCTGACTTATATCGACGCAGTGAACGGTCTGCGTACTGCCAATAACTTGAATACGCTTGACATCAATCTTTATGCCATGGCGATTGCCATTTTAAACAGTCAGCATGGCGGTCACTCTGAGATAGGTGCCGATGCTGAAAACTGGGCGGGGCTAATCACTCATGCATATAATGGTACCGCTGACCCAGACGAGTGGGAGTCCGCGTATGCTGCTGGACAGCTTTACGGCAAGGATTGGCCATTTATCGGGTGGTATACCCAAGAGAAACACATTTTTGAGGAGATGCTGAAAGAACACCCTGGTATGGACGGGATGGATGCTTTTCAAATATTCCAAACTTACCCCGATGTGTATAAGAAAGCTGGACATTACCTCAATTTCATCATGCCTTCCCTGAAATCCATGGGATTTGGAATAGGCGAAGATGGTGCCGTTTGGGATGGCAGCACTTCAGCTACGGGCACATTGACGCAAGAGCAATTCAGAAATTTGGTGAACGCTTATGTTGCTATGGTCGAAGGGGCGCCTGACCCCGCCACGGTAGCGCAAGCGCGAAAGGTATACGACGATGCTGTTGCCAACCAGACTCAATTGCAAGCCGAAGCGGACGCAGCACAAAAAGCATTGGATGACGCTCAATCCAAGCTTGATGCGGCACAGAAAAAATATGATGCAGCAAACGATCAAACGACCATTGAGAAGCTTAAACAAGAACTTGATGACGCGAAGGCAAATGCTGATACCGCTGCGCAGAATGTCAAGTCTGCGGATGATGCAGTTGCTGATGCTGCCCAGAAGCTCCAAGCTGCGCAGCAAGCACAAGTTGATGCTGCGGCAAAGCTGGTACTTGCACAGGATGCCAGCAAGGAAGCCAATGCAACTCTTGACCGGCTTCAAAAAGAGTTGAAGTCGGCTCAAGATGAGCTGGCTGCCATTCCTGTGGCCGATCCAGTGCTTAAAGCCAAGCTTGATGATGCAGTCAGCAAGCTGGCTGCGGCACAGGATGCATATGCAAGGGCCTTGGCTGCTTTGGACGCTGCACAGAATGCTGACACATCCGCTGCTGAGAAGTTGCAAGCGAAGTTGGCGGCATTGCAAGATGCCAATGCCAAGTTTGCTGATGCTGAAGCCGCTCTTGCTACAGCCTCTGCTGCGGCTACTCATAGCAAAGCTGTGTACGATGCGCTTATTCGTCTGAAGATCGAGATTGATGCGGCAAATCAACCAGAGAAGACCGCGGATGGCGGCAATGACGGCCCTGCTTCCGAAAACACCGCCAGTGTTGACAAGGCAGAGGCTCCGGTTTCTGTACAGGCGGCATCCAAGGCTGCAAAGAAAGTCGAACTCGCAACCACTGGCGCTGCTGTCGACGGTATTGTGATGGTTATGGTTTCCCTGACCGCTCTGGGGTTGGGAACCAGTCTTTTGAAGAAGCGTCCTAAGTAGCAGACGAATCGGTTGATATTCACAAATAGGCTCACCACCGAGCATGAACTTTGAGGGTGAGCCTATTCAACTATTGGGCAGGACGGGATAGGGACTTTCCTTCATTTTGTAAGGTGCATTGAAGAATATAGACTTTTGTTATTAGAGAGAGGGGGCTTGAAAACATGGCTAATAACTTCTGCCAATATTGCGGCAATCAATTAACGACCAATGCCCAATACTGTACGCAATGTGGGAAACCTGTCGGCTCTTATGCTGACGAAAGCACTCAGCCTATACCGCTTTCCCAAGGGCAAAGTGTATTCCAGGGGCAGCAAGATCCTCAACGGTTGGAAGAACGGAATGGAATAGCATCTCCGTCATTCCAGCCAACGACTGACGGTGAGGAGGTTATGGCTGCACACAAGCATTCCCGACATGGCATTGGGACATTGTTCCGCAGGCTAACCGCGATCCAGAGGATGCTGGTATTTTCACTGATTGTCATTCTTAGCGTTGCATTGATAGGCGGTGGAGTAGTTGCGGCTGCCGTATTGACTTCGCATAGGCAAAATAGCGTCTCCGCAAGTCAACCGAGTCCTGGAGATTCTTCTACTGACGGTGCAATCGATAATTCAAGGTCCCCAACTAGCTCCCCGAGTACACAATCGCCCACAAGTAGTCCCACTTCTACTCCTACGAGCACTCCCTCTGAAAGCAATACTCCGGATGTAGAGAACACACAAGGAACCACGGGCAGCACAGAAGATGGGCATTATGTCAATGTCCGATTTGCCTATTCGATTGACGTGCCCGCCGGTTCCACGTGGCTTCCTGAGGCGGGGAATAGTGACGGACGTCAGTTCACGAATGATGCTATTGGCATGAGCATCGCGGTATGGGGCTCTTACAACATCAATAATGATGATATTGACTCCGTGTTTAATTTCAACGATCCCAAGTTAGCCTATTCCTCCAAAACAAATGATGGTTTTGTGGCAAGCTGGATTGAGGATGGAATGATTGTTTACCGCCATGAACTTTACTCGCCAGATGTCTTGCGGGTGGTGGAGTTTCGTTATCCAGAAAGTCAACGAGCTGCCGGCGATGCAATCGTGGAGAAATTCTCTCCGACGTTGAAGGCGACCATCTCATATGGACAGTGATAAAAGATAGTGACTGTTTTCTGAATGATGCATCTTGATTCTCATCAAACTAGACAAGTCTTTGCTGTTGTGATTGCGTAGAGATGTGCCATATCTGGTTTCAGGCGTTTGCCTGCATGATAGTGTGCCTGTGGTGTTTCATATATAAACCATGGAATTAACCTATGTACCTAGGAAATTTACTTAGGAACCTAGGAAATAAACTATTGAACCTAGGAAGTTACTTAGGAACCTTGTCCTCGCAACTTCCTGGGTTCAAGATAATCGAATACAATCTCGAGGTTATTATTTTTTTAGCAGTGTTGGGCGTCATCTGTAGTTCAGTGCACAATGCTTAATGCTCTTTCTTCTTTAGCAGAGTGCCATAATTACATCCGTGCACAAGTGTTGTGTGCCATTCCGTGCTAAACTAACAAGTAAACATGTTTAGTTGTCGGATCCTCGAGGAGGCAGATCCACATGGCTACGATTAGGGAGATCGCGAAGAAGGCGGGTTTCTCCCAGGCGACGGTTTCCAGGGTGCTCAATGATGACCCCACCTTTACCGTGAAAGAGACCACACGAAAGAAGATTTTGGATGCCAGCCTTGAGATGGGATATGGCACAATGTCGCATCTCCAACGTGTTGTCATTCCGCAGAATATTGCTCTGCTGAACGACACGTTTTCAGACAAAGGGTTGCAAGACGCATATTTCAATGAATTGAGAACCTCGCTTTATCAACGGGCCAATGCGGAACGCATGAATTTGAGCGAATACTATGATGCTGATGCTCGCATAGCGGACGCGGACAAATATTCGGGATTCATCGCCATCGGTCCGCAACCATTGACGCCTGACGCGCTTCGCCGATTGCATGAAGTGCTCCCGTATGGTGTGTTTATCGACATTAATCCTGCGCCGAATTTGTTTGATTCAGTGCAGCCGGATCTTGAGCAGATGATTATGGATGCTATGGATACCCTCGTTTCGTCTGGCAATCGTCGGATCGGCTTCATTGGTGGATCTGGAAGCATCATGGGTAAGTGTGAATACCCTGAGGACACGCGCGCTTTCGCATTTCGCAATTGGGCCACGCGCTATGGGCTTGAAACAGAAGGCCTGATATTCGAAGAGGGTCCATTCACTGTCGAGAATGGGCGCGCGCTGGGGGAGGAGCTCATTTCCGCGCACGCAGGCAATCTCCCCGATGGACTGATTGTTGCTGCTGACTCGCTTGCCGTCGGTGTGCTGCAAGCTTGCGCGGCATCCGGAGTTCTGGTTCCTCGTGATATGCGCGTGGTGAGCATCAATAATCAAGAGATTGCAAAATATACGTCGCCGGCTTTGTCTTCATATGACATCAACAAGGATGAATTGGTGAGAGCGGCGATGGTCACGTTGGCGGAGGCTATTTCTACCAGACGCACCATCAATCATCATCTGCGCATTTCAACCGAGTTGGTAGTGAGGGATAGTTTTATTCCAGCCGATAAATGAAGGTATCGGTATTCTGTGAATCGATAAGCAAAGGCCTGTGTTGTCGATCAATGAGCAGACATATATCACTATCAGCGGGTGAGAGGGATGGTGGATAGCGTTGACCGGTGTATGGAGGTTGGATGCCGTCCGAAGCAAAAGTAGATCGGTCAACAATCACTAGTGAACTGAGTACGATTAGCACACACTGGTGGACGGATGTCGGTCAGCACTTAGTGGACGGATGTCGGTCAACACTCGTCTGTGAACAGAAGTCGGTCACCACGCGCCCGTGCGCGCGAGAGCAATCGCAAGGATTCGTGACGGAAAGGCATGATTGCATTCGTCGCAACGCGATACCTGCAAAACTTGTCTAGCCGACCTTTATCGGCTCACAAATTTGCCCACCATAAAATAATGCCTTCTTCCCTTTATATGCGATATATGACCTATATATCGCGTCACATCGGGAAGAAGGCATTACTACGCTTCAGCGCGTATTCACATCAGAACAACTCGAGATCAATATTGAGATCGAGCGGCTTATCGGCAGGAATGTGATACTGAGGATGCACCGGTGACATCCATGAATCATCTCCACCCACGCCCATCTGCGCAGCGAGCACACGAAGGAACATATACTTCGGTTCCGGCAGCTCATCCTGATGCAGGGCTTCCTCAAGCATAAGACTGGACCAAGGCTGCAGACTCATCGCGAATGGCGCGCCGCCATCGGCCCGGCTGACGCGCATTCCATGCCCGAAATCATCGGTAATCTCTGCCCAGCGAACATCT
Source organism: Bifidobacterium tsurumiense (assembly GCF_000741765.1). GTDB lineage: Bacteria > Actinomycetota > Actinomycetes > Actinomycetales > Bifidobacteriaceae > Bifidobacterium > Bifidobacterium tsurumiense. The sequence goes on along the minus strand of NZ_JGZU01000004.1, from coordinate 91,018 downwards.
TCATGGTTGCCGGTCTCCTGAGGCATGAGATACGGTGCATGGTCTTCGAATGCATTGGTATTCCACACGCCAAGCTTGGCATGCTTGCGATCTTGGTAGGTCTCCTTCGGGCCGACTCCATAGAACCGCAAATTCGAATATTGAACCGGCAAGGCCCATTCGATGCCGAATACAGGAATCGTCGGTAGATCGCCCTGTTCTCCCGGATACTCGATATGCAAGTTCAAGAGCCCGTTTGCATATGCGGTGTAGGTTATTTCCACCTTGGTGCGCTGCGGTATTGCGAGTTCATAAGTGTATGCAACGCGGAGCGTATTTTCATCGATTTGCTTGACATCGCCTGCAACGCAGCGAGCATATTTGCCGGCTCCCATCCACATGGCACGTTCGAAGCCGTGCCCTGCGCCACGGTCGTTATCGGTCAAAGCCCTGAAGGTTGTGAGCGATGGCCTGCGCACAACAAATTCATGACCTGCTAGGGTGTAGGAAACCAACCCGCCCTGTGCCTTGGAAAGCAATATTTCTCGACCTGCTCCTTGGACTCCTGCATTCCAGCGTCCGAGCGTAATGCAGCCATTCGCGGTCGTGACTGTAGGCGCGACTTCGGGGCTCGTCAAACGCGCTTCACCAGCGACAACAGCCTGTCCGAAGCTCAGCTCAAACCCACTCGGAGCCCAATCGGTGGCATGGGCGAGTCGCTGCGATACCTCAAGCACCAACTCGGTGCTGTCGGCGCGGAACAGCTCCACCGGCCAGTCGATATTGAAGGATTTGCTGGAATCCGCCGGCACATCAAAGCGTCTGGTTTCCTGCCATACAGGGTTGCCATCTGCAAGAACGCTTAACTCGAAAACGTAATCGTTCGTAGAGGTAAACAGGTTGTCATTGGTGATGGTCACGGATGATTCGGTCACGCCGATGTGTACATTGGCGTAGAGTTGCTTGACTGCCTGCGCTTTTGGTGACGGAGTGCGGTCGGCAAACAGCAGGCCGTCTCCGGAGAATTCGTAATCCGTCGGGCGATCCCCGAAGTCGCCGCCATAGCACAAGCGAGTGGTGCCATCCGGCAAAGTCTTCTCGATGGCTTGATCAATGAAATCCCAGATGAATCCGCCCTGATACTTCGGATATTGCTCGAGTGCGGTGTATTCATCCATATTGCCAACCGAGTTGCCCATGGCATGCATATATTCGCAGGAAAGATACGGCTTGCGCCCGTCCTTCTGCAAATACTCTTCGATTTCATCTGCATGCGCATACATGCGGGTTTCGATATCGGTCACATCTTCGAATGCGCGGTTATGGACGATGCCTTCATAATGCACAGGCCGGTTCGGATCGATCTCGTGCACATGCCGGTACATTGCGCGGAATACTTCACCGGCATACGACTCGTTGCCGAGTGACCAGATGAGCACGCTCGGGTGGTTGTAATCCCGACGCATCATGCTGTTGACACGGTCGACGCATGCCCCCTCCCATTCAGGCTTGCTGCCTGGCACAGCGGTGTCTTCGGTAGTGATGTCACCCGGGATAGTCCAGCTGCCATGGGTTTCGAGATTGGTTTCGTCGATCAGATAGATGCCGTATTCATCGCAGAGGTCGTACCAGTGTTCCTGATTCGGATAATGCGAAGTGCGGATGGCGTTGATATTGTGGCGCTTGCAGAATATGATGTCATCGACCATATCCTGTTCGGTGATTGCACGACCGCGTTTGGCGTCGAATTCATGACGGTCGACACCTTTGAACATGATGCGTTTGCCGTTGATGGTCATAATGCCGTCTTCGATGCGGAAACGACGGAAGCCGACCTTCTGGACGATGGTTTCGCTGATATTGCCGGCATGATCGATGACCTGCAGCTCCATGGTGTAGAGGTTCGGTTGCTCTGCGCTCCAGGGGGTGATGCCGGGCAAGCTTCCGGTCGAGATTGCGACTTCTTCGCTGGATTGAATTGATGCGTCCCACACCACATTGTTGTCGGAGTCCTTGAGTGTGGCGGTGATGTTGGCGGCTGCTGAGGAGTTGGTGACGTGTGCAATGGCCTCAAGCGATGCCGTGCTGGTTGCGGCGTCCCAATCAGCTTCGATTTGCATGGACTCGACATGGACATGTGGCCGCGCGACGAGTTCAACGGTGCGGAACAGCCCGTGAAGCCGCCAGAAATCCTGGTCCTCAAGCCAAGACGCGCTGGAATATTCAAAGCAGGCAACGACTAAGGTATTCTCGCCATCATGCAGTAACTCGGTGATGTCGAATTCGTTGGGCGTGAACCCGTCCTCGCCATAGCCGACGAATGATCCATTGAGCCACACATAGATTGCAGTCGCCATGCCGTGGAAGACGATGGAAACGGTGCCGTCTGTCTGTTTGATGTCCTCCAAATGCTTAGAAAGCGTGAAGGCTTTTCGATAGAGCGCAACGTGATTGTTCTCCGGGATATTCGGCTCTTCAGGGTTTTCGTGACCATCCCACGGGTATTGCACGTTGACATACTTGTTGTTCAAAAAGCCAGCCATTTGTAGGTGGCCGGGGACCTGAATCCGGTCGAATCCTGAGTCGTTGAAGTCCTCGGCTAGTGCGACTTCGTTGTCGAAATCAAGTTCGGATGCCTGAAGCATCTCGACTTTCCACTCCCCATCGAGGCTTTGGTTTGGCATGATACGTGCATTGTGATGGCTTGGATCCGTCGCATAATACGTATGGTTTGAATGCGCGGGGGTGCGATTGACTGCAAATACCGTTGGGTCAGTGAGCCAGTCTTTGCTCGCTTGTTCAAATCGGTTGCTATTCGCCATGATTGCTACTTTCTGTCATTACTTCGTTGTGAATGAGGAAGGACGTAAAACCTTCTTTACTTGAATAATAAAAGAAATTTTCTAAAACACAAGTCGTTATTAGTGTTGGAAATGCGTTGAAAATACTTTGTATTTGAATGTTACTGGCTGAATTTCAGGCATTGTTCTGGGTTTGAAAATTCACAAAATACGACATTATAGATAGAAATACAACACAAATCCGTTAACAAATTTTACTTTTCTAGATAAACGGCGTATATTCATCAATCGAGATCAACGGATGATCTTGGCTCCGAACTCTTAAGGAGAAAGCATGAGCATCGGAATAACGCAGACAAAGGCATCTGCACATGAGAGGAAACTCGGCCAGCGTATTGCATATGCTTGCGGCAATCTCGGCCAGTCAGCTTTCTACAACGCAATGAGCACCTACTTCGTCACCTATGTGACCAGCTGCCTTTTCGTAAGTTATGACAAGGATTTGGCGGCACGTTTGATTGCGCTTATCACTGGATTGGTGGTCGTTATTCGTATCGCAGAGATCTTCATAGATCCGCTTTTGGGCAATCTCATCGATAACACCAATACCAAGTGGGGACGCTTCCGTCCATGGCAGTTCATTGGCGGATTGGTGTCTTCATTCCTGATCCTGATCGTGTTCTCCGGTATGTTCGGTTTAGTAAACGTGAATACCGCGCTGTTTATAGTGCTCTTCATCATCACTTTCATTGTGTTGGATGTGTTCTATTCGTTGCGTGATATTTCCTATTGGGGCATGATTCCGGCATTGTCGTCTGACTCTCATGAGCGCTCTACCTACACCGCGCTTGGAACGTTCTCCGGATCGATCGGCTACAACGGCATTACGGTCATTGTCATTCCTGTGGTGAGTTACTTCACCTGGGCGGTGACTGGTGCAAATGGTCAGGGACAGTCTGGGTGGACAGCCTTCGGATTCATCGTTGCCCTGTTTGGTTTGATCACGGCTTGGACCGTTGCATTCGGTACCAAGGAAAGCACGAATGCTCTGCGTGCCAAGGCTCAAAAGAACGGTAATCCACTGCAGGCATTCAAGGCATTGTTCCAGAATGATCAGCTGCTCTGGGTGGCTCTTTCCTACCTGCTCTATGCGATCGCAAACGTCATCACCACGGGTGTGATGTATTACCTCTTCGTGTTCGTGCTCGATGCTCCGGCCTCATTCGCCATTACCGGTGTGATTCCGTTGGTCGCAGGTTTCGTCATGGCGCCACTCTTCCCGATTCTGAACCGTTGGATCCCAAGGCGTTATCTCTTCGCAGGTGGCATGGTCTCCATGATTGTGGCTTATGTGATGCTTGCGCTGTTCTCCAACAGCTTGCCTGTAGTCATCGCAGCGTTGATTTTCTTCTACATTCCTGGCCAGTTCATCCAGATGACGGCAATCCTGTCGTTGACGGATTCGATTGAATATGGACAATTGAAGAACGGAAAGCGCAATGAGGCAGTGACGCTGTCCGTGCGCCCGATGCTCGACAAGATCGGCGGAGCAATGTCAAATGGTGTCGTCGGTGCCGTTGCCATTGCCGCAGGTATGACCGGTCATGCAACCGCAAGCGATATGACCGCTTCGAATATCGCAACCTTCAAGACCTTCGCATTCTACATCCCGTTGATTCTCATCATTTTGAGCCTGGTCGTATTCCTGGCCAAGGTCAAGATCGACGAGAAGATGCATGCCGATATCGTCAAAGAGCTTGAGATCAAGCTTGCGACTGATGCAGTGGCTGGCGGGCGCTCGCAGGGTGCGGCGAAGGCTGGAGTGGTGGGCGCTGTGTCTGATCGCTCTCAGCATGAGAATCCTCGGGTCACTGGTGAGACTCGTAGCCGTTTCAATGATTTGCCACTGCCTAAAGATGGGGTTGATGGCGAGATGGAACGTGTGAGAGTTGTTGATACAGATGGACAGTAATCCTTGCAATCGTCAGTATGTTTTGGCTTTGTGCGCAGTATTTTATATCAATGCTCATTAGATGGTCTGACATGCTGTGGTTGGTGTGATACTCAAACGCATGTACAGCGCTCACCATTTTAGAGCACAGAAGATTATTTCTTTTGAGCTATGAGGTTTGTAAATCAACCGATTTACAAACCTCATTTTAAGTGTTAACTGTTGCTAATAATGGGAAATGGCGTGATGTCGGTACTGTTCGCAGCCTTCTAGGAAGTAAACTAGCATTGTGATGCATGCGTGTGTTATGAAAGCCCATTACATGTTGGAGTTTTGTGTATAGAATACGAGTCGATTTGACGCCTTTTAGCAACTTAGAGAGATACCTGAAATAAGTGACTATGTAGGTTTCCATGCAAATGGCATGCGTGTTTTTGCGGTTGGGGCTCGAATTAATTGTTCAATGCATAAGTTAGAAGACATTCGTAATATTGATACTGAAATTGTATGCAATGAGTTGAGGCCATAGTAAATGGAAATTAGCGGAATAAAGTTGGACAACGGTGATTACGAAATTCAATGGCATTTACCGGTTATGACAAATGAAGGGACGCTTGAGGATCGCTCTTTCTCGGGAAGGTTACAGATCGGAGATAGAGCGGAAGTACGAGGTGAGGTAAATATTGTCACATCGGAGGGTGTATTTCCTAATTGGGAGCAATTTACATGGGTTAAAAAAACTGAAGACGGGAGAACCTTGTATAGCTCCACCATCATCCCCTTGCTGGTGGGACGCATTTTCCCTTCCAATAAATTAGTGCTGTTATCTAATGCTGTGTTGCATTTGGGTTTTAATAAAATATACATAAGTGCTCAGAATGGTTTTATCAGTTTAGGGTTAACCTGCGAATTTGATTCGTCGATTAACTCTAAATCCGTTGAAGTGGAATCATTCTGCATAGCTTTAAACGATGTCAGATTCATTGTGGGGGATCGGGCAGTAGATATTTTTGATACTGATGATGTTGACAGCATTATGTTTCAAAGTGAAGATAGGAGCTTATCTGAGAATGGCAATACAGTTGAGCAATTTATGCCTTATTGTGTGAAGCCTCTTCAAACGATATGTTCATTTATTGCAAATCAATTACTGTTAATTGATTTTGCGTGTGTCGTTCTCGAAACAAACAATGAAAGGTTAGGAATCTTTCAAGTCATAGGAGAATCAATCAGAAATTGCCGGTCACTGGCTACCAAAGTTGAGAGACCCGCAGATCAGGTGTATATTGACGGCCTTGTAGTTTCTAAGATGTTGGCAAAGTGGCAGCAGAATTCAGATACGCCGATCATTCGAAATTACGCATCGTTCGTGCTTTCGGAAGCTGAGTTGGCAAATTTCAGGTATTTGCTACTGATTCAAAGCCTAGAATCTTTATATGATGTAGTGGACGAAGGTGCTGATGAACAAAAATCAGAAGGAAAACTAGCAAGAAAGTTAAAGAGCCTGTTTGACCAGGACAAAAATAACGACAAACTGCTTAACAAAAGAGATAGAAAAAAGTTACTGGGCTTGGTCAAGCAACGCGAAGAGTTTTTAAGTCTTCAAGTAAAGCTCAAATCGCTGTTTGCCAAGTATGGATACTCGGATCAAGATTTAGATACGACTGTCTTCGCACAGAATCCGCTGTTTGATAATCAAGCTTTGCAGTCTATAGATGTGTTTGCAGCGTTAGCGCGGATACGTAATAAGATAAGTCATGGTGAATATATTGATTTTGGCCCTAAATTCCCCTCGCTTGTGAATTCAGTGGAAAGTATTTGCAGGGGTATACTCTTCAAGACACTTGGTGCCCCTGATAAATATGTCGATTTGGTAGAAGACTTTCATGGGTGGAAGTATCCTAAGGAAACTATATCTACAAAGTGAAAGGCCAAGGTCGAGGTGCCTATTGTTTGAGTCTGCATTGATCTTGAGTTGAGAATTTGAAACGGGATTGGTCGATAGATGCTAGCAATATCATTCGGTTCCATCGAAGACAGTATAGAGCTTAGTGAGTCGGCGTATGAAGCTTTCTGAGATTTCCCTTGTTGTTTGGCGACATCAGGTAGCTACCACAAGTGATTAGTGAAGGTTTTAAATAATGCGTACACGTTGGCATGTGTCAAAACAATGGTCGGTAATTAAACAATCAGCAAATTGTTAGACTCATATGATTGCCAATATGTTTAATGCTCGTTGGTAGTGCCCGAGAGGTTGGGTTGTGCCCGATTTGTTGTGCAAATTTGCTTTAGCCCGTTTTTGGTGCGGTGTTCAGTCCGGTTCCTTAAGGTTGTCATCGAGTCGGGACATGTTCAGGTAAGCGTATGGTGCTCTAATTGTTGGCGGTGACGTAGCGTATGCGCGTGCATACGGGTATGAGGGTGCTGTTTTTTGTCAGGCAAAGCTGTCGAACACGTGGGTACGTCGTCTGATTTCCCAATTGAGCCGTTCGATCATGTTGTTCATACGATTCGCTGGCGCCCGAATTTACGCATCTTGTAATTCGGGCTTTCTGAGAGAGTACATGGCCCGCGCCGTATATGATTTCAGTGCCAGACAATGAATTAGCGATTGGAAAGAAGGCGCGGAACCATGTACAGGGATAGTGCAGTTCGGCTAGGCCGTGCTCGAGTTCAGTCCTGATGCCGAGACGGACGACGATTTGGCAGAGGCATCGCAGGTCTCCAATCTTGTAGAATACTTCCTCGTCGGGCCATCCAAACAAGTATAGCTAAATCCAAGTGGTTGTTCTCGATGGTTATCGCGGAGTATGCTTGTGTCTCGCGGCGACATGCCAGTTGGCTGGTGAAGCTACGCGACGGCTTCTCGAATCAGTCTTTTGATCGTTTCCCTGCGGGCTTTGATGAATTCCCGGAAATCCTTGAGTTCAAGACTGGTCTTTTCTCCCACGTAGAAGTATCTAGATGCATAAGGCTCGGATGCCCATTCGGCGAGTGACTTGTTGGACTTGTCGATGTTACTAAGCTTTTCGAGGAGTTGGAGATTGGCGATGCTGTTCCAATTTGCTTCGTCCTTCGCGAATCGGAGGTCCTCTTCATTAGTGAAGGTCTCTTCAAGCAACTTCTCGTTGTGGAACACAGACTTTGGATGCAGATGGTCTTGCTCGTAACTGAGCCCGGGATTGGTGGCCCCCTGCAACAGGCGTAACACATACTCTGTGCCCGGCTGCTGGTAACGGTAGTCCAAGATCTGATCGAGGAAATCATCGTCTACGGTGTAGTTTTTGTTGGTGCCTTTGAACTCCATGATGATTTCACGAAATGGGAAGTGCTGGGCGGTGCCATACTGCTCGATCACATCGTGCAGATGCTTGAGAAGTGTATCAGTCTGTCCGCTGAAGATGTTTTTCAGGAAGGAGATCGTGAGCCAGTGGATGATGTCTGTCGCGATTTCTGCTGGGAATGTGGTCTTGGATGCCGAACGGTGCAGCTCGGTTTTCTGGAAAAAGTACATCAGTGGGATTGCAGCGTTCTTGGCGCGAAACAAGTCATCGGAGAAGCCTTGGTTTTTCAGAAACAGGAATGTGTTGGTGATAACTTTGGTGAGCTCGTCCCAGTTTTTCCGCAACTTCTCGACTTGGGACTCCCCAAAGTTGTTCATCTTGAATCTGATGTCGTTAGGATTGTAAATGACGAGGAAGGACTTCAGAATGAAGTCCTTGCTGATGGCAAAGCCTGTGTCATTCCATACGTTTTTGGTCAATGCCTCGGACCTTTCGCGGATCTCCGGCCAGCTTGAGGTGACGATAGCCATGATCAGGTCGGACTTACTCAGTGGCACTCCGCCGCTGTTGGTGCGAGTAAAGATGTCGAGCACTTTATCCTGGTCTTGATCGTTTTGCTGGTAACACTGAATAGATAGGTCATTGCAGATTGCGGTATAGAGGCGGAAAAGCACCTTATTGGCGTGCTTCGGAAGGGCATGTTTGACCGCATAGTCGTGCGTGTCATCATTTTCACCGGGGGCAGCCATGCTTAAGATGCGACTGACCGGGAACCAGAAATTGCCTTCCTTAATAGACTCGTCATTTTCAGATGGAGCTCGGAACTTGAAGTCATAAGCAAGATCATCTTCGTTGGGCGTGGCTTCTTTCATGAGGTTGAGATATAGCCTTCGTTTTGTGAAGTTGATGCTCTTATGCCATGACTTGTTCTTCTTATGAACGGTGTAGCTGCCTTTTAATCCAATATAAAGACTGGTCAGACGTTGCTGACCGTCAATGACGGCATCAAAATCATCTTGACCGGCAGGGTTACATTTTTCATTCATCGTGCCGCCGCTGCGGCTTTCCACATAGTCGCAGATGAAGTTGTAAAAGCGATAGTTCTGCTTGATTTTAAGATCTGTGATGTGCCAAAGCATCAACGTATTGATAGGGTAGTCCTGCATCACACTATCGAACAGTTTTTCGATGCGATCTGTGTCCCATGTGAAATGTCTCTGGATGCCTGGCAATAGATATTTGCGGCTGTAAATATTGTTGATTGCAGTGGCGATGGTGATTGGTTGCTGATACTTATTGTCACTCAACGGAGGTCTCCTTGATTCCGTGTTTGTATCGTTCTTTAATGATATCTGCAAGAATTCAGTGGCTGGGCATTTGTATGACGGCCTTTAGCCTGGGAGCTGGTTTTAGGATTTTGTGAGGAGTATGGAGACTAGTGTCAATCCGTCTAGTACCAACAAATGAATTGCGTCGCAATTGCACCGCGTAAGTCAAGCGGACAAGCGAAAATCCCAGGAGCCGATGGTTTAACGGCTCCTGGGATTTCAATCTGTGCGGAGGATACGAGATTCGAACTCGTGAGGCTGTTACACCAACACGCTTTCCAAGCGTGCGCCATAGACCACTAGGCGAATCCTCCGTGTGACCAATTGTGAGACAAACTCACACAGGCAACAGAGTGAAACTATAGCACAGGGTGGGGAATTGCAAAATCCCAGCGTGGCGAGAAGGTGATCGCTCTATTCAGTGGTTTCGTATTCATGTGTTGTTAGGGTCTACTTGTGGTATCCCGGCTCATGGGTGCATGGCAATTTCGGGTTGTATCGGCACTCTCGGACGCTAAGATTCCCAGAAATATCGATGGGAGAACCAACATCAATGGGATCAGTTGCAGAACAAGTGCTTCACGTGAGGGGTGAGTGCGATCGCCTTACCTCTAAGGTACAGCGGTATTAATTCGCAGTAATCTCACTGCAACTTCATAAAATCTGTATCATCCAAGTAATGCTTCCCCGCGGTCTGGTCATATTGAATCAACTTATAGTCCTCTAAAAGTTCGAGAGTGCCATCAGAAAGCTCTCCGGCGCTCGCAATCGTCCCATCTGCATTCAAATATGTTGGAGAATTCGAGTCGTCGGCGGTAGCGACGTTAGGTATAGCATTCATAGGTACAGAGATTGCAGGAACTGCTTCATGCATTTGTTCCAAAAATGCCAGATATGGAGAAACTCTAGCGCCGAGATGCTCTGTGGTCTGAGCCATGAAATAGTTCGAAGAGGTGAATTGACCAGTCTGAGCCGCTGGCAGTGGCTCAGACGCATAGGTCGCGGCATTTGACCAGATGAAATAATCAGTCTCGTGCAAGGTCAAAGGATCAGGCTCTTCACTGCCGTTGACAGGGTTATAAATACCAGGCAGATGGTCTCCATAGAAAATGACGGTAATTGGTTTATCTATCGAATTCAGTTGGTCAAGGAAATCAGCAGTAAATGTGTCTGTATATTCCACGCCCTTTGCATAAGTCGCGAGCGTGTCATTGTTGTAGCGATCGGATGCTGGCACTTCAGCTTGAGCGAATTCATTATCGTTATACCAATTGGCGTATGGCATGTGGTTTTGCATAGTAATCAGCTGCACAAACTGCGTGCTTGAGCCATCGCGGACAACGTCCAGCGCATTCTGGTATGCGCATTGATCGGATGCATACGTCGAATTGTCGATTGAAGGGCAAGAAATCTGATTCTCGCCATCGGTGGTATAGAACTTACTGAATTGGAATTTCTTATAGTTATTGGCGCGCAAATATGCGGTGTGTGAGTATGGATGTATAGCCACAGAAGCTGAATTATCGCCGGGCGAGTTCCAAAGTTGGTTAAATGTGAATACCTTTTTTTGATTCGGTGTTAATTGCTGATATGCAGTAGCGAGCGAGGGATTGAAGCTCGCCATGCTTAAGCCGGTCAAAGATTGATATTCAAGATTCGCAGTGCCTCCACCATATCCCGTGGATAGAGCGAGTCCTGAAGTGGTGGTGTTTTCAATAGCTCGGATATTCGGCATTGGATCATGGGCGAGCGAGACACCAGGTATGCGTGTGGGATCCGAGAAAGTTTCGGATAGCACCATTATGACCGTATTGTCAGTGAGATTGCGATTTCTCGTTGTGTTGATATCGGCAGCGATGCCACGATATTTTGCGGCAAGTCGTTCCATCGTCTGTTGATTGTATTCGTCCGGTTTATCCATGATGGTGACATGGGAAAGCCTAAGGAAGCTTACGAGTGGCCCGTTGGTTTCTGCGTCCGCTCGGGTGGTCCATAGTATGGGGAAGTCCGATAACTTGGTCGCTACTCGATTAGCCCATGAGCCAACATTCGATAGATTCCAGGCAAATGAAACAATGAGTCCGATGCTTGTGACTATTGCCAGTACTCGGGTTACAGTTCCAATAATCAAGCCTGTAGTGAATCTGGAAGGCTTCCAAGCGCTGGGAATGACGGCTTTCCGACGGTCGAGCACATACAGAACCAAACAAATCACAGAAAGCCAGATCAGGCAATAAATGGTCTGCTGTACGAATGCGGCGCTTTCTGTGGGGATGAATGAGACTACTTCGCCGGCATTCCCACTCATTAAGAAGCTCAAATCCGCAGGAATAATCGGTTCGTTGCGGGCTAGCATTTTGCTTTTATTGGCAACAGCAGCGATTGTCACTAATGTGCCGAAAATTCCTGAGGCCAGCCAAAAACGATTAATGATCAAAATGATTATTGCGTAAATGAGTGCGAGTAGGAGGAAATTCAGAATGAACTGATATTGACGGTGTAGCCATATTTGGCTGACGAAAGAGGTGAGCCGTCCGGCAACGCTATTCGCCGCACGTGTTTGTTCGTCTACAACTGTATCTGGTGGATAATTGGGTTCCTGATACATGCTCCATTGAAGGAATAAAACAGCACCTGATGTAAGTCCCAGAAAGACTATTCCATATACGAGCAAGGAGAATTTGGGCCTTCTGGACCATAGACCGCATAGGGTCTTCCAAATGCGGATTGCCCATGAAGCGAAGCGACTCGAACGAAGTCGAACAGACTTTTGGACGATATTTGCAATTAACCGTTTGAACGGTGAGCGCGAAGCAGAAGCATTTTCAGCGGAATCGCCACTATTCGATTGAGCAGGGGCATGCGAATTATCGGCTTCTCTAGCCGCCAGAGTGATTTGCGTATCAGCTTTTGTTGAAACGCTTTCGTCAAATATGGCGTCACCTTCTGCTGACATTGTTTTCCGACGCTCCTAGATACTTCGTTGTGTGAACAATATACAAACCATCAATTATAGCTTCTAAGTGGCGACAGGATTTTAGATAGTGTTCATCGATTGTTCATGCAATGCGTTTAAGTCTAGCGTGCGGTAGCGAGGGCACACTGGAAGATTTTGTTCGTATTTCGGGAGGAAAGGGTGGCATTCTCGAAAACAAAAGGTGTGTTGAGTAGCATCGTATTTACGGAAAATAAGGAGATCGGTTTATTGGTTGCCTGTAGGTGACGGTGTACAACGTCATGTTGCTAAAGGCAAGGGGCCGACAGAAGGAGTTTCCTCACATGTTTGGTGGAATGAAATCCGTAATCGCACTGGTTACGGCTGCGTTATTGCCTTTTGCAATGAGTACGAGCGACGTAGCTCAAGTTGGCGGTCAGTCAGAAGTGGCTGCTCGATCTGCAGTGAATATCGCTGCAGATAATGACACAACGGCAGATTCGGATAATTCGATGCCTGATAATCCGACAAAAGAACTGCCTGACAAAGTAAGTGATTCGATTTCCGACGATGACACTGTGGTATCTGAAAGCCTTGCGGTAACCGATTCCGGTGAGGTCAAAGATATCGAAACTGGCAATGCGGTCACAGATCCTGATCTTGTCGGAACTCAGGAAAAGCAGGCAGATCCTCTGGCAAAAACTGATGGCGAATCTTTTGTCCCAGTTCAGGCGAGTGACGTGAAAGATGCTGTGGCCGCGCAACAGGGCGATCAACGGCAGAGCTCTTCTTCGAATGGCGCGCAGAAAGATTCTGCTTCGACAGACACGCAGTCAGACGAGTCTCAGCAACGAGGCGCGGATACCGGGACTGTGAAGCAATCAGATTTCCGTTCACTCCAAACTTCTGGCAGCGTGCAGGCCACGGCCCTGCAAAACAACCAATATGGCGCTTATTGGGGAACCTATAATGGTACGCAGGCATTCTTTGAATCGGGCGGCAACTTATTTGCGCAGCAAGCCAAAGGCGTTGTGGATGTTTCTCAGTGGCAAGGCGACATCGATTGGCAGGCAGCCAAAAATGCCGGTGTTGAAGGAGCGATTATCCGAATCAGCTTTGGTTGGGGTAATGGATTTGATACCAAGGCTTTGCGCAATATACAAGAATGCAAGCGTTTGGGCATTCCTTTTGGTGTGTATAGCTATTCATATGCATATGACAGCAATACTGCGGCGGCAGAGGGTGCTGACATCGTATCACTACTTCGCCAGGCAGGGGTGAGCCCGCAAGATATGGCTTATCCGGTGTTCTATGACTTGGAAAAGTGGACTTGGACTGGGCACTCAACGCCAACAAATCCGAGTGTGTATGAGGGTATAGTAAACGCCTGGTATGCCAAGCTACAGGCAGCCGGATACAACAATCTCAGCGTATATTCGTATACCAGTTATTTGAATGGTCCACTTAATGCCAGCAGCATCAGGAACCGAACACGCTGGGTGGCTAGTTACGGATCTCGCACAGGTTTTAACATTTCCAGCAATGATAGGGGCTGGCAGTACACTTCTTCAGGTTCGGTTGCTGGTATTTCGGGCAATGTGGATCTAAATGCTTTTGGCAATCTCAACTTTGTGGCATCCATAGATATTAAGAGTTATTCGGCGGTGAATATCCCGAACGGAACATATTTCATCAGCTCGGCAAAACGTGACTCAGTTGGATTGGATGTTCCTGGTGCTTCCACATCAGATGGTGTTCGTATGCAGCTATATGCAGCTAATCGATCTGCCGCCCAACAATACAATTTCGTAAGGCAGTCCGATGGTAGTTACGTTATTACCAATGTTGTCTCGGGCAAAGCGCTCGATGTTGCTGGCGGAGCAGCTGGACTGGGTGCAGTGGTGCAGCAGTACACTCCTAATGGAAGCACTGCTCAACGCTGGTATTTGCGCGATACAGGCAAAGGCGGTCTGTACATCCAGTCTGCTCTTGGAAATTGGGTACTTGACATCCCATCAGGGAATACGAGCAATGGAACTAAGCTGCAACTATGGGAGCCTAATCTATCTAATGCGCAGCAATTCTTATTGAGTTCTAATGTGACAATATCGACTGGTACATCGGTCCGAATTTCCTCGGTTGTGAATGGAAATCAAGTGCTGGATATTCCAGGTGCGTCATCATCGAACGGTGTGCGTTTGCAGATGTACACGTGGAATGGGTCGAATGCGCAGCTCTATACTTTCAAAGAAGTCGGCAATGCAGTATATGAGATTATAAATGTCAACTCTGGTAAGGCGATTGAATCTGCTGGAGCTGCGACAAATAACGGAGCGATTGTGCAGCAGTATGCGCCGAACCACAGTGCTGCGCAACGATGGACGGTACGTTCACGCCAGTCTGGAACATATGAATTCTATAATGAAGTGACCAATAAGGCGTTGGATATTCCCGGAGGTAACGCTTCGAATGGCGTAGGGCTGCAACTCTATTCCGGCAACGGTAGCAAAGCGCAGCAGTGGACACTGACCGCAGGGAAATCCTCACGAGACAGGTTGAATGATCTCGCATCACAACAACGTGGAACAATTTCGGATGGAACGTATCAAATAGTTTCGGCATTGAAATCATCTGCGGTACTTGATGTTGCAGGGGGTTCAAAATTTGATGGCGGCAATGTCCAGTTGTATTCTTCCAATGGTTCCGGCGCCCAATCATGGAAGGTTACCCACGATGCAAACGGATATATTACTTTAACGAATGTTGGTTCTGGCAAGGTGCTTGACATCGCCGGAGGCTCGAAGAGTAACGGAGCCAATGTGCAGCAGTATTCATCCAATGGCAGCTGGGCGCAAAAATGGATTGCCGTGAAAGACGGCAGTCGGGTTAAATTAGTGTCCGGCTTGGATGGGTCCATAGTGTTGGATGTTGCAGGAGCCAATTCGAGTAACGGAGCCAATGTGCAAATCTATGGCAGCAATAACAGCGCTGCTCAACGTTGGACATTTACTAAGCGATGAACGGTTTAGGCAGAGCATAGGTAAAAGCCAGATTGCACTGGATATATTAATTGTGCGGTGAACATGAATTCATGTTCACCGCACAATTAGTCATTGGCGAACTAATTGTCAGATATGCTACTTGATATGCCTTCTTAACCACGCAAACCGGTTGCTTTCAATGATGAACGTCTTCCGGTTGTTTTTGGCAATGACATCCAGAATAATGCCAGTAATAAAGAGAAGAAGTCCGGTAACAACCAGCATTACGGCCCCGATCAGTGTGGGGAATCGGCTCACGAAACCGGTTTGCCAGAACTCGATCATGACGGAAATGCAGAATCCCAATCCGGTTAGGCCAATCAAGACACCAAGTGTTCCAAAAAAGGGAAGTGGCTTATATTCACGAATCATTCGGAAAATAGTGGACATGACACGGATGCCATCGCCGACCGTATCGAGCTTGCTGACCGATCCCTCGGGACGGTCCCTGTATTGAATGGGTAGTTCGTACAGCTTGAGGTTATTATTCAACGAGTGGATGGTCATCTCTGTTTCGACCTCGAAGCCACGCGAAAGCACAGGATAGGTTTTGACGAAATTGAATGAGAACGCACGATATCCAGTCATTATGTCAGTGACATGAGCGCCGAATAATCCATTGATTGAGCCACGAACAACACGGTTGCCGACATTATGGAATGGTCGCTTGTTCTCTTGGAAATAGGTTGAACTAAGCCGGTCTCCAATGACCATATCGTAGCCTTCGAGCACTTTTTCAACCATTTGAGGCGCTGATTCGGCAGGATATGTGTCATCACCATCTGCCATGACATAAACATCTGCGTCAATATCCTCGAACATGGCGCGGATGACATTGCCTTTGCCTTGGCGTGGTTCCTTACGGACGATGGCTCCTTCGGCGGTCGCAATTTCAGCAGTGCGATCTGTGGAGTTATTGTCATATACATACACATCTGCATTCGGAAGTGCCCGCTTGAAATCACGAACCACTTTACCGATGGTGACTTCCTCGTTATAGCAGGGCAGGAGCACTGCAACAGTTGGCTGACTCGACTCGTTCTTCATGGCTCTAACTCTAAGCCACGGTATGAATGTTTTGTTTGCAATTCTGTTGGTTATGAAATATCTGAAACCACAAGACATGTTGTTATCTCGGCGTCGAATCTGTCATAATACATGTGCTGAAATCTAGAAGGCGATATATGACAAGGTATGCCATGAAACAACCTCAATTACAGGCAGTAGCGGTTTTTCTGAGTCGTGCAATTCAACCTGAATGGGTTTTTATTGTTTTGGCATTGATTGGTGGTGTGGCTTCCGCGCTGTTTGTCCCAGCTGGTGCAGGACTTGACGAACCCAGTCATATCGCCAGAGTAGAGCAAATTGTCCATGGCGGGATGCTGCCCCAAAAGCTGCAAAAAAGCACTATTGATTCGGAATGGTCAAGTATTCCAGATTCGGATTTTGATTTATACGGCGGGGAAACTGATGCCGCATTGGTTGAAACCAGTGTTGGTAATATGCGTTCTATGCATACTTCCAAACAGGTGTATGCATACCCAACTTGGAATGATCCTAATATTTCGAGTGATGCTCAGGTTGGGGGTGCAAGGAAAATACCATTTGTGTTTTCAAATTCGGCAATTAATTCACCAGTGGTATATGTGCCTCAGGGGGTTGGGTTTGCGATTGGCAGGTTATTCACATCCAACGCTTACGCATTGATAATAGCTATGCGTATTATGGCGGTATTGTTCTATGCCATATCTCTGTTTGTGTGTATCCGGCTCGCACCATTTGGCAGATGGGTTCTTGCCTCTATCGCGCTTATTCCCAACAATATTTTGACGAATGCCATGGTGAGTGCGGACACAGTAACTTTCGTGGCAGCAACGGCATTGATCGTCTCAGTGTTGCGAGCTGTATCGAGAGAAACGATAACGACCGCTCAATGGGTGGTCATTGCGGGTTCCTCGTTCGTCCTCGCATTGTCAAAAATAACTTATATACCATTTCTTGTTGCATTGGCGGCGCTGCCATTATCTAAAGAAAAAATCGAGCGTAAAGCCATATACGTCCGGGTCATTGGAATCTGGCTGGTCTGCTTTGTTGTTTGGCTTCTTTGGTATATGCAAATACACCATATCAATACGGGAGCCATGTTTAAATCGGGAGTGGATCCTCATGCTCAAATGCAGTTTATAATGTCGCATCCAATTGGGTTTATCAAGATTGCAATATCAAATTTGCTAGGAACAGATTATCTTTCGGTTCATTCAATGGGAATTCTTACGGGACATGGGAGCTTTGCATATGCGGGTTCCATCACGATGATATTGCTTATCATGTCCATATTGTGTGATTCAACAATGGTTGGAAGCTCTGCAAGGAATTCGAGTGTCAAACCATTCGCGTGGCTCTTAGCTATATGCATCCCTGTGATAATCATCTTGATTGAAGTAGCCGTTTATACGCAATTCATGCCGGTCGGTAGCACGGTTACTGATGGCGTACAGGAAAGGTACTTCCTTCCGCTAATTTTCCCCACACTGCTTTTTGGATTAATCTTCACGTTGCCTGAGCCAAGTGATTCGGCATTCTCTGAAGTTCGCCAACAGCGGTCATCGTGGATGACTGTGCTATTTCAGTTCATGGCTTTAGGCGTATTACTGCTCCAATTGGGATGGACGTTATTTGGTATTTCGCCCGTGCAGTGGGGTTTAAGAGGAATGTAATAAGCGGTTCATGCATATCTGAGTGGCCAGATACTGGCAGTCTCCGTGCATGCCGATATATTGTTGACTTTGGCGATGGAATAGGAAGACGCAAAGTAGGAGTGATTTGATGAGTCTTGGTGGAGTGAGTGTGCGATCCGAAGGCGTCAGCAGCCGTCCTTCAACACGTGTGCTGTGGAAGATCCTTATCCTGGCAGTCTTATCGATAACAGCTGCATTAGCGGTAGCGTTGGTGTATCCCGCTATATCAAGTAATAGATACATATTCGATTTCACCTTGACTCAAGGTAACGCCAGCCGCCGTATTGTTGGGATTCGTGCGGTGATACTAGCTGTAATATTCGCAGTACCTATAGCATGGAGCATTTTTGGATTCTCCAAGGTGAACAATTGGTTGCATAGGCAGCGTTATTGGATCGGACTGATATTGGTAGCCGGTGCAGTGGTGCTGAATATTAGTGGTTCATCACTGAATATGTGGCATGTCTTTTTTGGGGGCGATACTTCTGAGAATATAGTTTTCGGAGAGCCCCGATTAATTCGCAGTGATGAATGGGTCGTTAATACCCCTCTGAATTATTCTCAGCGTTACAATAACTATGGTTACTTCAGCGATATTGCAGGTGGACATGGTATGGATATGTTCATCGTAAAAGATACACCGGTGTGGACTTTCGCAGAGATTTTCAGGCCATTCCACTGGGGATATTTGATCTTTGGCAGTTCGCGAGGCTTAGCCTTTTATTGGGCAGCTCGTACAGCTGTATTATTCCTCGCAGCCTATGAGTTTTTATTGATTTTTACCAAGGGGAACAGGGTATGGTCTTGTTTCTCTGCATTGCTCATAACTTTTGCCCCATTGGTCCAATGGTGGTATGCGGTGAACAGTCTTCCAGAAATGCTCATTGCAATGTTTATTTCTCTATGCGCTTTGGAGAAATTTCTCACCACGCACGATAGTAAGAGACGGTTGCTCTGGGTGACTGTTATTTATTGGTGTGCGGGTATGTTCATACTTTCGTTGTATCCGGCTTGGCAGATTCCTGTGGCATTTGTATTGCTTTTCTTAGCAATACATCAAATTGCTCAAAGATGGGGGAGCATAGCTATTACCAAGCGTGATGTAATGAGTATCCTCGTCGTAGGAGTCGTTTTCCTTGCGATACTGGGAACAGTTTTTGTATTGTCCAAGCAAACAATCATCGACACCATGAACACTGTGTATCCAGGGTCGAGGAAATCGCATGGCGGTGGAATGACATGGTCGTCTTTATTTGGCGGCATTGCCACACTCCTCCTACCATTCAAAGAGTATTCAGGAACATCTAATCCAAGTGAAGTTTCTTTGTTCGTCGATCTGTTTCCATTGGGCATTCTGCTCACTATTGCCAATATGGTAAATAAAAAAAGATGGGATTGGTTTGGACTCGCGCTGATAGCACTTGATGTGGTTTTCATTGTGTATAGCCGTATTGGATTCCCTGTTTGGCTTGCACAGATGGCACTTCTTTCATCGGTAACATCAGTACGAGTGACCGTTGGTATTTCAATCATTAATATATTGCTATTGGTTAGGTCTGTTTCGCAATTTGATTGGCATGCGTCAATTCTGACGAGCGCGTCGGCAGTTATCGGTTATATTGCATTGTGCGTGTTCGGAGCTAAGGGTTCGTTCCCAATGGCAGCCGGACAAGGGGAATATGTTACGCCTAAATACATGGTTATTGTAGGGATTACAGCATGTTTATTGGCAATGGCTGTCATGTTCCGGAAGTATTTAGTGCGGATACTTTGTATCGTTCTGTCGCTTACGTTTATAGTGATTTCAGGAGCATCTGTAAATCCTGTGCAATATTCTGATAAAGCGTTGACACAAACTCAAGCAATGAGAACCTTGGTTGATATTAATAATCAAGACCCTGGAATGTGGATGACAGAACATAATCTTATTTCGCAATCGCTCGCAGCTAACGGTTTGCAAACCTTTAATACTGTCAACGTCACGCCAAATTGGAGTGCTTGGGAATACATGGATCCCAAAGGGGAGTACAAACACATCTATAACCGCTACGCATTTGTACTGGTGGATCTTGTTGCAACGTCACAGTCAGTCGAAGCACCATTTGAGAAAGGGGATGCTGACGACCAGCTCAAAGTGACAATGACTCTGGAGCAAGCGAACCATCTTCACATTAAATACTACGTGACAGGCGCGGATCTAGATGGAATGAGTGATGGTTCAAGAAAGCTTGAGCGGATTGCGCGTGCAGGAGACCTTTTGTATGTATACAAAATGGTGGATATAAATTGAGCGAAATGAAGAGGTGTTTTCTAGTTCTGCAGATTCGATGTTGTAGAACTCGACACCTATGAGGTGCCAATACAATAGTGGAGGATTTGCGAATGCTCTCTCTTTGGATGATTAGGTGCAGCCTCAATTACGACGGTTGTCATGAATTGTATTCATTGCAATGCAGTATCATCGCATTGTTCAAACGATTGGAGACGGTATGCCTACACTAAACAACTCGGATGCTCGACGTTTGGGAATCTATTGTTTTTATGATCGAAATGGGCATGCCGCTCGCTTTATTGACTTTTTCCTTCGAGCGCTTAAACAATATTTCACTGATTTAATAATCATTGTCAACGGCAAAATAGATAACCAGTCTCGAGCAATGTTCAAACAATATGCTGATTCGATCTTGGTGCGAGAAAATACAGGTCTGGATGTTGCTGCTTTTCGTCAGGCTATGGTGTCTGTCGGCTGGGAAAAACTCGGTACATATGATGAAGTTATTTGCTTGAATGACACCATCATGGGGCCGGTGAAAGAAGACTCTTTCGAGCGTATGTTTACCACGATGTCTGCAAAAGATGTAGATTTTTGGGGCATAACCGCGTATGCGGATGATGTAACCGAGGATGAGCAGATTCCGGCCCATATACAGTCTTATTGGCATGCGTATCGACGAAATCTGGTGGCTTCACGAGTATTCCAAAAGTATTGGGAGCAAATGCCTGTATGGGAATCCTACGCTGATGTCACGCGTAATCATGAAATGACTTTCACCAAGTATTTGGCTGATCATGGTTTTACCTGGGATACGTATATTGACTATAAAAAGTATTCTGGCCTTAGCCCATATCCGATGTTGTATATGCCAATGCAACTACTTAGAGATGATGATTGTCCAGTCTTCAAAAGACGGTCTTTTTTCGTCGATTACAGTGCGTATATTCAACAAACCGCTGGTCAACCCGGTCTAGATTTGTATGACTATATCGATCAGCACACAGACTATGATGTAGATTTGATTTGGGATGCGATATTAAAGAACTTTAATATCGCCGACATTCATAAAGCTCTCCATCTAAATAGGGTTTTGCCTGTAGGCAGTGAGACGCCGAGATCCGGGAACTCCGTAAGATCGGCATTTATTTATCATATATATTTCATTGATTTACTTGATGAAACATGCAGTTATATCAGTAATATTCCTGATGAAACCGATGTCTATGTGACGACTACACCGGATAAAATAAACAAAATCCAAAACAAGATGGACTCGCTTGGTTTACGTAGAACGGTCAATTTCATCCCCGTGGAAAATAGGGGGCGAGATGTATCCGCGCTGCTTGTTGCAGCGAGAGATGTGGTACTAAGCGGGAAATATGATGTCGTCGGTTTTGCACACGATAAAAAGTCAAGCCAAAACCAGAAGAATGGACACCACGGTACTGAGAGTCAGGGTTTCGCATATAAGTTATTGGAAAATACACTCGGCAGTAAGCAATATGCAGAGAATATTTTGACTCTGTTCGCTAATGAACCTCGATTGGGTCAGGTTGCACCCCCGCCGCCATTCCATGCATTGTATTTTGCGCACACGTTGCCACTCGATTGGGGTGCGAACTTTGAGAGCACCAAGGCGTTTTTGAAAGATATGGATATCGAAGTTCCTGTCGAATCAAATAAACCAACACTATCTGCAATTGGTTCGTGTTATTGGTTTAGGGTTGCGGCGTTGAGGCCTTTGTTTGAGAGGCAGTGGAAATATGAAGATTTTCCTTCGGAAGAGACAATGAAGGAAGACGGAACAATTTCGCATGCGATAGAACGTGCCAATGGATATATTTGCCAGTCTCAGGGGTACTATCCTGCTTGGGTGCTTTCGGACCGTTACGCCCGGATAGAACTCACCTCGTTAGTGTACGACATCTCGGTTTTGCTGGGATCCAGCTCCCGGGTTCGTAAGGGTGAATCAATCCTTGAAAATGCGTATAGTTTGCACCAAGGAACTTCGCGATTCACGGGATTGAGGAAGGTATACAGAAGATTGCTGAAGGCTGTTCAATCATTGCCTAAGCCACTGGGTAGTGGTATCTCAGGTATCCTTCGTGGAGGGGTGGAAGTTTTACGAAAGTTGAAACGCTCGATCAGCAGATAGTATTTGTGGTGCAAACCAATTATGGTTTGCACCACAAATACTATCTATGCCCATATGCCATGCCAAGGAGTGCTACGGATTTTCTGATAGATATTTCCGAACTCCAAATTTGGGTTTTCAAATGGCGCATATTGTGAAAAGGCAGATGGCCAACGTTTCTGGAATTCACCCTTTTCTTTCATGAACCTATCATTTGCTGGCCGGATCAGTTCCGATCCACGTGAAACCGATTCGAAGTGGTACAACTCTGCGGTAGGACAATACACGACTCTCAGTCCTTGCCTAATAACCTTTAAACAGAGGTCGATATCGTTATAGTTCACCGCAAGTTCTTCTTCCATTCCGCCAATAGAATCAAAAGTTCCGCGATGGATCATCATGCAAGCACCAGTCACGGCTCCCATATCACGAGCCACTAACGAAAACTCGAAATTGGCTGTGCTATATCTTGGAGTGGAGTAACGGAGATGGCCTGGACCGTCTGGTCCAAATCCAACTCCGGCATGTTGGATAGTGTTGTCGGGGAACAGTAGTTTGGCGCCTGTTATTCCGACATCTTTCCGCATGTGCGGGCCGAGTAATTCCTCAATCCATTCCGGCGTGATAACTTTTGTATCGTTATTCAGCAGAAGCAGGTACTCTCCATTTGCTTGCGCAGCACCGAAATTGATTATGCGGGAGAAATTGAATGACTCCATACCTTGACCTTGTAGCGTCGCTACCTTAATATGCGGGTCGATTTTCATCGCATCCTCGTAATAATCAAAGGTGAATTCGTCTTCACTGTTATTTTCGACGATTATTACCTCATAGTTTGAGTATGTGGTCTTTTCGCGAATTGATGTCAAGCATTGGTGCAATACCGGAAGAGCATCTTTATTAGGGATGATTATCGATACAAGCGGGTTCTCTTTAATTTCATAATCGATGGCAAATCTTCTAGGAGCTATCGTTGATTCTTTAACCGTTGCTTCGACACCAGTGCGTTCTAAATGCGATTCGATAGACAACCGGCTGCTGTCCAGCGTATAATTTTTCTGGTTCGCGTTCTGTGCAGTGGACTGACTATGAACTCGCCAGTGGTACAACACATGAGGTTCATGATGAACGTAGCGAGCAAGTTCACCAATGCGGAAGGTCATATGCCAATCTTGGGAGCCATCATATTCTTTGCCAGGCAATTCAAGAGTGTCCAGCACAGACTTTCGCACAGTTAAGAAGTGACAGACATAGTTCATGCCCAATAGTAGGTCCGGGTTCCATTCGGTTTTGAAGAACGGTTCTCGATATTTACCATTGTCGAATTTATCCTCATCGCAATACAACATATCCGTTTCAGCATGGTTGTTGATTGCGCATGCATAGCGGAACAGGGCATCAGGTTCCAAGAAATCGTCATGATCAAGGAAGCATACGAAGTCGCCTTTTGCAGCCTTAATTCCGGCATTGGTATTAAGTGTTATACCCTCGTTGCGTGCAATGGAAATTCGCCGAACACGGTGATCTGCTTTACAGAGTGAATCTATCTGTTGGCTCAATTGTTGATCTTCTGGCGAAGCATCAACTAGCAATAATTCCCAATTTGAATATGTCTGCTTTCGCACCGAATTTGCCATATCTCTGAAGAAAGCAATCGGAGTTTTATATAGAGGGACAATTATGGAGAATTTTGGCCTGATGTTGAAAGATGCTTTCCTCTGGAGAGTGAGTTCTCCCCAAGAAGTTCTGTGTTGGGTCCGGAACCATTGGTCATATCCTGGATCCGCGGAAGCTGGTTGCACTAACTGTGACCATTGCGTCCTCAGTTGATTCGCAATTATAGGGTTGACATTAAAGAAACCGTCTTGTCTAGGTGAGTCAGGGAATTGTGCCCATACAGTAAATGCATTGAGCTGTGGGACCTGCAGGGAGAATGCCACTCTGCGCACAAGAGTTCCTGGAATGTCAGTTGATTCCATCGTTTCATCGCCTAAACAAATCCATTGACGAACATCTATTTTCACACCGTCATTGTTTATGGCAAAGATATCAATGTATTCGGAATTGTTCGAGGGAGTCGAGACCATGAATAGTGCGTGCCCATGGATAATATCAGTTCCATCGCCGTTATCAATGAGAGACTCGATGACGATTTTGGTATCATCGGGCAACATCTCATCATCGCAATTCCGGATTTCGTTCGTAATCGGGTTCTTCCGTAAGGTATTCGCATACGATTTCAGGCGTGCACCATTATCTGTTACTGGAAGTTCGGTGACCAATTGTTTGTTTGTACGGTTATCGACGGCGCTAACAGTAAGCACTTGATCCTGGCCGATTATGGGAAGGACGACGACTTTGCCAAGTTTCGTGCCAACTACTTTCGCAGGTATGCTATGACCACTTGCATTTTTCGAGGTGACAGAAATAGATGAAGGTTGAGTTCCTGAGATATTCAGACGTCCATATATTTTGCCGCTGCCTCGCGTCACAGGTTTGAGCGTAATTCCTGCAGTCTTGGGATCTGTTTTCTTTCCGTTGTTTTGAACGTTAATTGCTGCTGGTTCAACTTCTGCTGTATTGCGGAAATACACTCGTTGAAGATCTTTGCCTCTATAGCCTTGGTCATACAGGTAGGTGAGATAAATGCCGCAGATTCTTTCGCCAAGATATCCAGAAACTCTCCGATCTATCGGAGCGTAATGGGTTATATCGCGTAAATGTTCATGCCTGTCTAGGATATCGAAGAGGAATGCAGAATATTTTTTGAATATGTCTCTCTTCATGACGAACATATTGCACGCGTAGACTTTAGTCTGATTGACATATTTTTGCGCACTCGGCCATATCTCTGGATAACGAGTGCGAATCAGTGAGAGCACTGTGTCAAAATCTTCGATATGATGGCCGGCTGCATGCTTATATTGTTCATAAACAGTAGTCTTTTCAAGTGCTTCAATGGGCTCGGGGGCGATGAAATCATTTGATTCGATTATTCGTCGCATCAAAGCTTCGTTGAAGGCAATCTCTTCAAGGATTCTGTCGGAATTATCATCGAATACCACATCGCCGAAGATAAATGGCTCTTGATGAGTAGGCAAGGTCTTTTCTGAGAAATTGAAGTAACGTCTGTAATGAAGAAATCCGTAGTAATCTGCGTCCACGTTCATGTATGCCCAATATTGCGCTGTAAGTTCGCAGTAGGATCGATTCTGGTCGGAAATGTTCTTTCCTTGATCGTCACGCTGAAATGCACTGGAGTGTGTGGTGGTCAAGGCGCTGCCAACCTGTACGGGCACGAGTAGGTCGTTATCTGGAATATGAGTGTCAAGTTTGTGGCACGAGACAAATAGATTTATCTTCGCAGGCATTCGATTATCCACTTTCGTAATAGCCAACCTATACAGGTTTTCCATGGTACAGATTTTGGGGAATATAGCTATCGGTAAACAGAGTTTTTACACAATATACGTGTGAAAGAACTGGCAAGTGTTGTGTTTTGATATCATTGCGTATTCGTGTCAATGTACGATAAGGGACATGACTGAGAACTTTTCTCCTAAGAACATCATCGTGACCGGTGGTTGCGGTTTCATCGGTTCGAACTTCGTGCATTATGTAGTGAACAATCATCCTGAAACGCATGTGACCGTGCTCGATGCCTTGACATATGCGGGCAATCTTGAAAACATCGCAGGTCTGCCGGAGGATCAGGTTGACTTTGTGCATGGCAATATCTGTGATGCCGAATTGCTGGATAAGTTGGTTCCAGGGCATGACGCTATTGTGCATTATGCTGCTGAGTCTCATAATGACAACTCAATTGCTGATCCGGAACCATTTCTGAAGACCAATGTCGAAGGTACCTTCCGTTTGCTGGAGGCGACTCGCAAGTACGGCATCCGCTACCACCACATCAGCACTGATGAGGTGTACGGAGATTTGGCATTGGACGATCCGGCAAAGTTCACCGAATCCACTCCTTACCACCCATCGAGCCCGTACTCTTCCACCAAGGCAGCGTCTGATTTGCTGGTTCGCGCTTGGACCCGAACCTACGGATTGAACACCACCATTTCAAACTGCAGCAACAACTATGGTCCTTACCAGCATGTGGAAAAGTTCATACCACGTCAGATCACGAATATCCTCGAGGGAATTCGTCCGAAGCTGTATGGCGAGGGATTGAATGTGCGTGATTGGATTCATACCGATGACCACAGCAGTGCAGTATGGACCATCCTTACCAAGGGTGTCAAAGGCGAAACATACCTCATTGGAGCCAATGGTGAGAAGAACAATATCACGGTGTTACGCATGATTCTTGAAATGATGGGCAAGGATCCTGATGATTTTGATCAGGTCAAGGATCGTCCTGGTCACGACCGCCGATATGCAATAGATTCCACTAAGTTGCAAACTGAGCTTGGGTGGCGCCCGCAGTTCACTGATTTCGAGGCCGGCATGAAGCGGACCATTGAGTGGTATACAGAAAACAAGTCTTGGTGGGAGGCCACCAAGGAAGCCACTGAGAAGCGTTATAAGGCTCAAGGCCAGTGAGTAGTTGGGTCTAGGGTTTGGCAAGTTTCCGAATCCTAGACCTTTTCTACGTTACAGACTTCAGTCGTAATAGGTAAGGCATCACTCAAACTACTGAGGAGTGAATTATGGATTTTTCCAAAGAATTGGCAGTAACCGAGACTAATATTCCGGGGTTGCTGGTATTTGATTTGCCAGTTCATGGCGATAACAGAGGCTGGTTCAAGGAGAACTGGCAGCGCGCGAAGATGACTGCTCTTGGCCTGCCGGACTTCGGACCGGTGCAAAACAATATCAGTTTTAATGCCAAGAAAGGCGTGACCAGAGGAATACACGCCGAACCATGGGACAAGTATATTTCCGTGGCAACAGGAGAAATCTTTGGTGCATGGGTTGATTTACGGCCCGGTGAATCCTTCGGCCAGGTATTCACTACCAAACTCGATCCTTCCAAGGCAATTTATGTTCCACGTGGTGTGGGCAATAGTTTCCAGGCCTTGCAAGACGGTACCGCATACACATATCTGGTGAATGCGCACTGGTCTTTGGAACAGAAGAAGACTTACACATTCGTCAATCTGGCAGATCCTGAACTTGGTATCGAATGGCCTATTCCTCTCGAGAAATCCGAACGTTCTGAGGCAGATTTGCATCATCCGATGCTTCGCGATGCCAAGCCGATGAGTCCGCGACGTACTTTGGTTACCGGCAGCAATGGTCAATTGGGACAAGCCGTCCAACGGTATGTGGAGAAGCATGGGCTCCTTGGATTCGAGTTCCACGATATTGACACCTTCGATTTCTCGGATCCACAGCAATATGACCAGTTCGACTGGAGTTTGTACGGGACTATCATCAACGCCGGCGCCTTCACGGCTGTGGACAAGGCAGAGACGGCAGAAGGTCGGCCGATCGCATGGAAAGCCAATGCCCAAGGGCCTGCTTTGCTTGCCAAGGTGGCTGCTGAACACAACATCACACTGGTGCATGTGAGTTCTGATTATGTCTTTGATGGTACTCAGCAAGAGCACACCGAGGAAGAAGCCTTTGCGCCGCTTGGCGTATACGGCCAGACCAAGGCGGCCGGAGACATTGCAGTAAGCAATGCGCCGAGGCATTATATTGTGAGGTCTAGCTGGGTTATCGGTGATGGCAAGAACTTCGTCAAGACGATGATGGCTTTGTCGAACAAGGTCGCTGATCCCGAAGACGGTCTCAATGAAATCACCGTGGTTGATGATCAGTTCGGTCGCTTGACCTTTACTGCTGATATGACTGAGGCTATTTTCCATCTGCTCGACTCGGATTCACCGTATGGCACCTATAACCTCACTGGTTCCGGTAAGGTGCAAAGCTGGGCAGACATTGCTTCTGCAGTGTTTGAACAAACCAACGGCAACGGATCAGCAGTTCGTCCAATTAGCACAGCAGAGTACTTCGCGAATGCAAAGTCTCCAGTAAGTCCTCGTCCGACCAACAGCGCCCTCGATTTGCATAAGATCGAGGCGACAGGATTTGAAGTGCCGGATTGGCAAGTGGAATTGCGCCAATATGTTGAGCAGCAATTGAGCGCACGTTAGTAGCACCTTAAGCTCAGCTTGTAATAATGCAGCACACATTGCGATGAAACCGTGCAGATAGTTCTGCGCGGTTTCTCGGTCAAGTGCTTCAGCGGCTAAGCTGGACATGTTTATAGATGTGTATGGTGAAGAAAGCAGGTAATACACTATGAAAGGCATCATCCTCGCGGGTGGTTCTGGTACCAGGCTCTACCCCTTGACTACGGTGACGTCGAAGCAGCTGCTGCCGGTGTATGACAAGCCCATGATCTATTACCCGCTGAGTGTTTTGATGATGGCCGGCATAAGGGATATTCTCATCATTTCCACTCCTCATGATTTGCCAAACTTTGAGCGATTGCTTGGTGACGGCAGCCAGTATGGGGTGAATTTCTCTTATAAAGTTCAGCCGAGCCCTGATGGGCTTGCCCAAGCATTCATCCTTGGTGAAGAATTCATTGACGGAGAGCCGTGTGCCTTGGTGTTGGGGGACAATATCTTCTATGGCAATGGTCTTGGCCGTACTTTGCGCAAAGCAGTTTCGGTCAAACATGGTGCCACTGTATTCGGTTACTACGTTGATGATCCAGAGCGTTATGGCGTTGTGGAATTCGACGAAAATAAGAAGGCTATCAGCATCGTAGAAAAGCCTGAACATCCCGCATCGAATTATGCAGTAACTGGTCTGTATTTCTATGACGAACGAGTGACTGAGTTCGCGAAGCAGGTGAAGCCATCAGCACGCGGCGAACTAGAGATCACCGACTTAAATAAGCTGTATTTGGAAGATGGCAGCTTGAATGTGCAGACATTGGGCCGTGGATATGCTTGGTTGGATACGGGCACTATGGATTCCTTGTATGAGGCAGGAGAGTTTGTGCGCACTGTTCAGCGTGCTCAGGGACTTCCAATCGCCGTTGCTGAGGAAATAGCATTCGAGAATGGGTGGATCAGCAGAGAGCAGCTGATGGAAGCTGCTGTAATGTACGGAAAAAGCCCATATGGTAAGCATCTGAAGGACGTTGCTGATAATAAGATCATCGTAAAACCCAATTCCGAAGACTGGAATTAATGAATGACCATACAAGTGGAAAACGGATCTGTGCTGCTTTCTTTCGTTGTTATTGCTTATAACGTTGAGCATTACATAGAGCAGTGCCTTGAGAGCATCAAGGCGCAGACCAAGGATGATTTTGAAGTCATTGTCGTTAATGATGCTAGCACCGATAGCACTGCATCTATTATTGAGTCATGTGCGAGAGACGATAATAGATTCCATGTGATCGATAAATCCTTGAACGGTGGAGCACATTTGGCACGGCGTACAGGGGTTCTCTCTTCGCACGGTAAATATGTGGTGTTTGTTGACGGCGACGATGAGGTTGAACCGACTCTATGCGAGATTATGACGTCATATGCTCGTGGCAAAGACCCGGATATATTGCGTTTCGGTCGCAGTCTCATGGCCGTGGGAGACGATAATCAACGTACGGCATATGCAGAAGAAAAGGCTCTGAACACTACCTTTGGTGGAGTGAAATCGGGTGATGTGATTCGTTCCGTGTTCTCTGAAGATTTCCCTGCTCGCAATACCTGGTCTGTGATTGATTGCCTATTCAAAGGTGATTTCATTCGTGAAGCATTCAACGGCATGACAGATAAGCGTCTTGGAAGAATGCAGGATGCGTACGAATTCTTTGTTTTGAGTTCACGCGCGATGAGTATGCTTACCGTACCTGAATATCGCGGCCTTCGATATCGGTTTGGAGCAGGTGTGTCAGGCAACGGAATCGAGTCATTTGACCGCTTTGATAATGGTCAGCAGGGAATGCATGCGACATTACGTGCTGTTGAACAGTATGCATTACAGTTTGGCCATTCCGAAGTACAACAATATTCGAATTGGTTTAAATATGTCATGCTGGGAATAGTCGGTCGCGAGTGGTGTATGCGGCTCTCGGTAGACGACCAAGCTGAGGGATTTCGGGTACTTCGGAGTACGTGGGGTGATAAGAACACTGCTTTCATTATCCTTGAACCATTGTTGCCGCGTGTTCAATCTTTTTTGGACCAGCAAGTCCAGCCTGCAGATTCCGATGATTTGTATCGGTGGATGTCACTTTATGATGAGCTGGTTTTGGAAGATATCAATGACGACGTGATCGCTGACAAAGTTACCGACTTCAAAAACAAGAGAATCGAGCTTGAAGGATTCATTCGTCATCAAAAAGAGCTGGAAATAGCAGAACAACATAAGAAAGAAGTTGAGCGAAAAAGGCTAGATGAAGAGCAACGTGAAGCGCAAAGAGTGCTGAAGAAGGATACTTGTGCACGCAAGTTGGTCGACAGACTTCTCCCTGAAGACTCTAAGCGAAGGAAGATGTTGCGCTCAATAAGTCGGAGACTCATTCGCTTTGTTCGCCATTGAGAAACATAGGCCAGTGATAGGTCATGCTCAGGAGATGCATGGGTCATGTCTGGCAATGTATCTCAGTTTCGATGGCAATCTGCTCAAAGCTCTTGACTGCGATGAATCCCTCGCTTGTTCTGATTTGGATGAATAATGCGGGTTAACGGTACTGATAGGATGTGTGACTTATGGCGCAGGTAGTAAAAAGTCTCCGGGATAGATATCGATATGCGATTGTCGTGTTCAAGGAGCTCGTTAAAACTGACTTTCAGCTCAGATACCAAGGATCGTTTCTTGGCATACTGTGGTCAGTGTTGAAGCCTCTTATGCTGTTTGCCGTTATGTATGTCGTGTTTGTGAGATTCTTGAAGTTCTCTGATGGAACACCGACATTCCCGATTTCGTTGCTTTGCGGCACATGTCTTTGGAGTTTCTTCTCAGAATCTACGAGTATGGGAATGATGTCGATAGTAAATCGTGGCGATTTGCTCCGAAAAATTCATTTCCCTAAGTACATCATCGTCGCATCCACAACCATGGGTTCAATGATTTCGCTGGGTATCAATTTGCTCGTGGTTATTGTTTTCGGTTTCTTTGCACACGCACAATTTACTTGGCGTGTGTTGCTGGTTCCGTTCAGCATCCTTCAGCTGTATGCAATTGGATTAGGGTTAGCCCTAGTCCTGGCCACCTTATACGTATATTTCCGTGATGTCGCGCATATTTGGGAAGTCGTAATGCAGGCGCTCTTCTACGCGACACCTATTATTTATCCGATTTCAATGGTGTCGGAACGTGGATATGGTTGGGCAGCTGACTTACTTATGCTGAATCCTGTTGCACAGACGATTATGGATATTCGCCATAATTTGCTGGCGCCTCAATACACGCCAACAGTATGGACGATGATACAGAATCCTTTTATTCGGCTCATTCCATATGCGCTGTCTGTGTTCATTTTGTGGTTGGGAGTGCATGTGTTCCGAAAGCGCCAGAGTGCTTTTGCGGAGGTACTGTAGTAAATCATGGCTGAGGTGGATATGAATCAAGAGGTTGAGCAGAGCCCAGTAGTTCTTTCTGTACAGCATGTTGCAAAATCGTTCCGGCTCCCAACTGAGCAGGCTTCTGGACTTAAGCAGGCTTTCCTGAATTGGGCTAGGGGAATCAAGGGATACACCGAGCAACAGGTACTTCGCGATATCACATTTGATGTGCATCAAGGCGATTTCTTCGGCATTGTGGGCCGAAACGGTTCAGGAAAATCGACACTGCTGAAAATCATTTCACAGATTTATGTTCCTGAACATGGATCGGTTCAAGTGAACGGAAAACTGGTCCCATTTATCGAACTGGGTGTCGGTTTCAATCCGGAGCTTACCGGCCGAGAAAACGTGTATCTTAACGGAGCATTGCTTGGATTTAGCCGTGAAGAAATTGACGGCATGTATGACGATATCGTTGCCTTTGCGGAGCTTGAGGAGTTCATGGACCAGAAGCTGAAGAATTACTCTTCTGGTATGCAAGTTCGACTTGCTTTTTCTGTGGCCATCAAAGCACAGGGAGATATTTTGGTGCTTGACGAGGTGCTTGCAGTTGGTGATGAGGCATTCCAGCGGAAGTGCGACAATTTCTTCTCTGAAGTGAAGAAGGATCCGACCAAAACCGTTATATTGGTTACCCACTCCATGGATTCGGTCAAAAAATATTGTAATAAAGCAATTTTAATAAAAGACGGCGAAATAATCGAAAGCGGCGACAAAGATACTGTTGCAGATAGGTACACCTTGGAGAACGTCGCAGTTAAGCCGTCTGATGCGAAACAGCCTTCTGATGATGAGAATGACGAAGTGGAGAAGTACCCCGCTGGATTGAACGAGCGTGTACCATTCTTGAAAGTGTGGCCGATTTCAGAGCAGTTGAGTGATGGAGAGCAACCTTTCCGCTTTGAAGTAGAGTACGAGTTCCATGAAGAATGCCCGTTCTATTTGGCTATCTCATTGATTGATCGCAAGCGTGGGGGAGTAGTATGCGACTCTGGGTCTGTGCGTATGTTCAAGACAGGAAGACAGCGTGTACGATTCAATATCCCCGTCGCAAGTTTCAATAACAGCGATTTTAAATTGTTAGTGTCTCTGAGGGTTGATGGTGCAACTCCTGAAGGGCCTACCGATATGGTTGCATTCACGAATGAAGAGAATTCATGTTCTTTTGCTATCCGTAATGCAAAAAACAAGGATTATGCGTTAATTAGTGAGCGCGTATTGGATTTTGTGCAGGAATAATAAGTTCGTAGCGCGTCAAACAAGATGCGATGAATAATGCCGCATGTTGTTCGTTTTACGCAGCCATTAAGGCAGTGCAAAACGAACAACATGTATCTGACTACTTCATGTTTTTGACACGACGGTCATACACCATTTTTTCTAGCAATCGGATGCGCCTCAAAATGGCACAGATTGCACGTTGTCTCAATGGAAGTTGTTTAATCATCTTATTTCTTAGTATTTTGTCACTCAGGTGGTCATGTTTGTGAGTA
Source organism: Bifidobacterium tsurumiense (assembly GCF_000741765.1). Lineage (GTDB taxonomy): Bacteria > Actinomycetota > Actinomycetes > Actinomycetales > Bifidobacteriaceae > Bifidobacterium > Bifidobacterium tsurumiense. Next base: position 57,508 of record NZ_JGZU01000004.1, on the reverse strand, counting down.
TTGAAATCGGTTGAGGTGGTTTCATCGGTGACCGCGCCCGTTATGGTGTAGTAACTCCGTGCGGGGATAATGCCCTTTTCGATGCAGAGTTCAAAATTAGTGATTCCGGCATTCATGTTATCTCGATAAAAGCTGAATCTACGTTCTTGATGTGTTACAGAACTTGGGGTCTGCAACCAGTTGTATAGGTTGACGTCAATATCAACGACTTTATTCATTCTTGAATACAGCTGGCCTGCAACCATCACGTCTTGTGCGTACATACCCTCTGGGAAACGAATACCTTCCCAGAGATCTCGGCGATATAAGCGGCACCAATTAGCCTCATTGAAGTATTTGGCCTCTGTGTTCTTGCCAAGCAAATTGCCGATGATACGGAGGCTCTTGCAGAACACGGTCTGATAGGCGCGGAGAGGGTCGGTAAAAACTGTGACCTTTCCGGGGCTGTGGGCACCTTCCTGTGCCTCTTGCGCGATTTGATCAATCGAAGAGATACCGAATTGACGCCAGCGGGCCTTGCTCATATCTGACCCCGTTGTTTCCAAAGCATGCAGCAGGAATTGTATGTTGTGGTGGTCGAGTATGTCATCGTTATCCGCAAAGGCTATATATTGTCCAACTGCAGCATCCAGTCCTGCATTCTGTGCTTTCGATATGCCGCCATTTGATTGATGGATGACTGAAATTCTGGAATCGGATGCAGCGTATTCGTCGCAGATTTGTGGAGAAGAATCATCGGAGCCGTCGTCCACCAAGATGATATCTAGGTTGCGATGTGATTGACTGAGAATCGAATCTAGGCAATAGCGCAAATATCGCTCCGCATTATAAACGGGCACGATTATTGAAACCAATGGTTCGGGTTCTTGTGTCATAGGCTTAAGTGTACCTTGGAATGCAAAACAGCAGCCTAATCTGTTGGGGTAGCGCACTCTGCTGAAACTGCGTTTTAGTCATTGTGATCTGACCGATTGTCAAACTTTCCGTGAAATGAGATTCAATGATGCATACTTCGGAAGTGTTACTCAGAGTATCGCCCGATGCTCGCGATGGAGTGTGTCTGGAAGTTCATCCTGTCTCTCCAAACACACTCCAACACATATGATGTATCAGTCACGTTTGAACAGATCTCGAGTGTAGATTTTCTGCCTGACGTCATCAAGATCACTGCTCCACCTATTGGCAACGATGATGTCCGACATTTGCTTGAACTCAGCGAGATCGGCAATAAGCTTGCTGCCTAAGAAGGCTTGCTCGTCTGAAGTCGGTTCGTAAATAATGACTGCGATGCCTTCAGCCTTGAGGTTTCTGATGACGTCTTGAATGGCGGACTGCCTGTAGTTATCAGATCCAGTTTTCATAGTCAGTCGATAAATGCCGACGGTGGGAGATGGCGAGCCGTTTATTCGTTTGATGACTTCTTGTGCGATGAACTCTTTACGCGTTGAATTCGCGGCGACAATCGCCTCAATGAGATTTTGGGGGACATCTTGATAATTCGCCAGTAGCTGCTTGGTATCTTTTGGCAGGCAGTAACCTCCATATCCGAAGCTGGGATTGTTGTATCCATCGCCGATACGTGGGTCCAAGCTAACGCCGCTAATGATTTGCTTGGCATTTAATCCGCGGCTTTCTGCGTATGTATTCAATTCATTAAAGTAGGCAACTCGCAGAGCAAGATAAGTGTTTGAGAAAAGTTTTATGGCTTCAGCTTCGGTAGTACCAACGATAAGTGTAGGTATTCCACGCGAACCATCATGATTGATTCTTTGGGATTCTTTGTCTGCAGCACCTTCAACGAGCATGTTGGCAAATAGATGAGCTGCATCTACTGATGCCAGATCGTCTTGAGGTGCTCCGACTACCACACGGCTAGGGTGGAGATTGTCGTATAAAGCGTGTCCTTCGCGAAGGAATTCAGGCGAGAACAGAATGTGATTGTCGTTCAGTTGGTTACGAAGCGAAGCTGAGTAACCAACTGGGATTGTGGATTTGATGACAATCCAAGAATCTGGTGAATATGACCTTATGGCACGAATGGAGCTTTCCACGCTTGATGTGTCAAAATAATTCTTTTGTTCGTCATAATCCGTTGGCGTGGCAATGATCACGAAATCTGCGTTTGAATATGCTTCAGCAGGGTCAACGGTTGCGTGAAAGTTTAGAGGTCGTTTTCCATTCGTATTGTCATCGAGGAACGACGTGATTTCCTTGTCAACGATCGGACTCTTACCCTCATTGAGCAAGCGAACTTTCTCAGGAACTATATCCAAAGCGTGCACTTCATGGTGTTGGGCAAGGAGTAAAGCGATTGACAAGCCTACATATCCAGTACCGGCAACTGCTACTTTCACGAATGGCCCTCTTTCAATTTGTCTTCCACGTTCTCGTCCATATTGTAATTGATTCTCGGAGCATAGTTCATGTGTCGACTTAACGCGCGTGGGAATTGGAACCGTTGTGTGGTTGTTTTCCATCTATCCATGTCCCACCCCATCCGTAGCCTCATAAACGTACATGCACGGGAGCTGCAAAGCTGAGAGGGAGACGAAAGTCTCCGACCGTTGAACGTGACGCGGTTAGTACCGTCGAACGGAGTCATCGATTTCTCGCATAGTCATGCATACCTTCCGTGACAATTTGCCCCGGTCGTTGGCGAAACGGACGGGCCTCATTGAAAGAGTGATTGTCATGGCTGCAACACAACCAATGAACATGGAAGAAAACGTCTTTTCAACTTGGCTGAACTCGATTCGGCGATCAATGCGCTGGCGGACCGTTGATATTGCCACAGCTTCGCTTATCGCGGTTGCCTCGGGTCTCGTATTCTGGATTGTTGATTTTCTTATTCCTGCCCCTTATGCGCTTTTGTCCGCTGTTGTCCCTGGTTTGGGCGGTACCTTGAATGGTTTTTGGTATATAGGCGGCGTAATTGCAATGCTTATTGTGCGAAAGCCTGGAGCTGCTATTTATGCAGAAACCCTAGGCGCTGCCTTGGAGCTACTCCTTGGTAATCAGTGGGGAGCTGGCGGCTCATTGGTTACGGGCATTATTCAAGGAGCTTTTACAGAGATCGTTTTTCTCATCGCCGCTTATCGCATCTGGAATATCTGGATTGCGATGGTTGCAGGCGCTAGCACAGCGGTCGGTGGATTCGTCTACACAGCAGTGACGGAATACATAGGTATGCCTGTTGATGGAATGTATCTTGCAGCTTATTTCGCCGCCAACCTTGTCTCCGGCATTGTGATTTCCGGTGCCTTGATGTGGTGGTTGTTCACGGCGATTGCAAAAACTGGAATACTCGAGCAGTTCGAATCCGGACGTTCGCTGATGCAAGAAGAATAAAACGCCGTTGACAGCGAGCGGGAAGGATTTTCAGCTGATTTTTATGAATGCAATCGTCGCAGATTGTCTGTCATCTTCCCGCCGCTGCAACTTTACGGAATTGTGGAAGTCAAAGAGCGTTGTGTTCATGGCGACGGGGTTAAGAACAGTATGGATACGAATGGAAACAGTCAGCTCGATATCGTGATTCAACGATGGCCGGATATTCAGTTGGAAGAAGCACAGTCGGTCTTCGATCTACTTCAATCTCCAGTACGGGCAAGAGCTATTGTGTCGAATAGTGGCAGGCCTACGGCCGCAGCTGCTTTAATTGATACCGATTATGGGCTGATGTTTATGAAACGTTATGCACGTTCGGTACGCGATGTTCAAACCATCGAGCCATACCATCGATATGTCGCTTATTTGGCAAATAAGGGGATCTGTACTCCGATATTCTTGCCTTTTGCATCCGGCAGCAATAGTGACGTGGTAGTGCAAAAAACGGGCGATACCACAGCTATTCGCGGTAACGACATATATGAAGTATACTCTGCTGCAGAAGGCGAGGATCGTTATGGGAAGGCGCTTACTTGGGATCCTCCGGCAACCCTGAGCGAAGCGTATTGCTTAGGCGAGATGTTGGCATCCATTGATTTGGCCTCGTCTGGATTCAATGAGCCAAGGATGGTGCCGAATGGAATGACAAATACATTTGGTTTATTTGCAACACCAGATCTTGACAAACAGTGGCAACAGTGGATTGCTCAACGACCATCTGTGTCGGAATATCTAAGCATGACCAAGCGCGATATTGTTCATGACCTAGAAGCTATAAGGCCGTATGCCTCTCGTATTGCGCATGCCTATGAACAGCTTGAGTCGACTTGGATACATGGAGATCCCCATATATCGAATTTTCTGTGGGAAAATGATGGTCCATGTGCCGTCATTGATTTTGGTCTCGCTGATCGAAATACAGCATTATTTGATCTAGTTATGGCACTTGAACGTCATGCTATTCAGTGGGTGGAAGTGAGTGCTGGCAAACTTGACGCTTATCGTTTGGATGTTGCAGAGGCGATACTGAAGGGCTATGCAGAGGTCCGGCCTTTAAGTGATATCGAGAAAGAGATACTGCCTGATGTATTGCGTTTGGCGCAAGCGGAGGCTGGTTTGAATTGGCTCCAGTATTACATGAACGGTACTCGACGATTAGAAGATGCCGCATGGTGCTATGACTCTTGTTTCTTGGCTCATATGCAATGGTTTGACACAATCCCTGGGCGGGATTTGCTCGATGGAATTCGTCGAGCATTGGATTGATATCCGTAATCGTTACCGTACAGCGGTGCGCGCCCCGACTTATGGGTAAATACGCTGCAAGTGACATTGGAAAGTCATTGTCATTCACTGATCCAATAGATGTTAATTAGCAATAGTGAAAAAACAAAGGAGCGGACATGCTTAATGTTCGATTGGAATATGTACATCCATGGACGAACCATGCGGGAATGTATCTTGCACGAGAACGTGGTCTATATAAGGACAAAGGGTTGGATGTCGAGTTCACCAGTGGTGATTTTTTCCGCGGTGATCCTGCATATCTTTTGTCAAGAGGTGAATATGACATCGCTCTGGTACGCCTGAATCAGCTACTGTTCCATCAACAAGGTGAGGCTTCGCTGATTTCAGTGGCGGTGATGAACCAATGCCAAATTGGTGGCATCATTACGAACAAATCGACTGGTATTACGCGTTTTCGTGATCTTGAGGGAAAACGAGTGTGCATTCCCATGGGCGTAAAGCGTCTGTATACAGAGCTAGAGCAAGCAGTTGCGAAGGATGGTGGAGATTTCTCTAAAGTCATTACTATCGATCCAGGTGAGTGGGAGCCGGATATTCGTTCAGTTGAACGTGGCAAATTTGATGCCTTTATCAATGTTGCTTGGTGGGAGCCATTCCAAGGTTCTCAACCGTTCGATCAGACAGTGACTCTTCCTTTTGATTCCATCGATGTGGCGCCACACCATTCATATTATGTGTGCGTGCGTCGTGAATTTCTGGACCGTAATCCAGTCTTGGTGCGCGATTTTGTTGAGGCAACGGTCCAAGGTTATGCAATGGTTCGTGAAGACTTGCAAGCTGGCGTACAAGCACTCCAGCCCGCTCTTTGCCACATCGATCCCGAAGTGCTGGAAGCATCACTGAAGGCGGTGCTTCCATCTTGGTTTGATGGGGATGGCAATTGGGGAACGGCTGACTTGGATATGGTGCGTTCTTATACTCAATGGATGGGGGAGCATGGCCATCTTAGCGTCGGTTTAGATGATGCAATACGGGCCATAGACAATCAATGCGTAACGAATGCATTCCTCCCACATGGGGGAGAGCAGGTGCCGAAGCCCATGAGCCTGCCAGACGTCGGGTGAGCAGAACAGAGAGTCCAGTGTGGCCATCTCCACAAATAGTTGGAGATGGCCACACTGGTATTTCGCGTCATAAAGACGTAGCTGCGGAGTGGTGTGAACCGCCGCTCCCGGAGAACCCTTTCGAATAATCAACCAAAAGACAATAATATGAACTAAAACTGGCTTCAATCAATTTCACCGTCAATGCAAGGCCTCAAAACCTATATATGTCAAAGGAAATGAGTTTGTAGAATCCTTAGTTCATAATGTTAAGAATGTTGACAATGCTGTCTTCAATAACTGAATATTGATTATTGACCGTGCCCGCGATGATGCAGGCACTCTCGAAAGGAATAACCCATGGCATCGCCTGTCCCTCATAGGGTGGCTAGGCGCCTATTGGGTGTCGCAGCGATGTTCGTCAGTCTTGCCATGGTGCCTGTCACGCATATGGCATTGGCTGCAGACGGACTATCGGCCAATGCGCAGGATGACGCACAGCGATCAGTGGTAAATGTCGTCAACTTTGGTGCAGATCCTCAAGGTGTTAAGGATTCGGCTCAGGCAGTGAAGTCCGCCATAGCCGAAGTCAAGACATTGTCTGACGCCGGTACACCATCGCGACTGGTGTTCCCCCAAGGCACCTACCAGCTCTATCCTGAATCCGCGGAAGTACGTGAACTCTATGTGTCCAATACTGTCGGTGCAGACCGACGATACAAAGACAAGACCATTGCCATATTGCTGGAAGGTGTTTCTGACGTGATTGTGGATGGTCAAGGATCGCATTTTCAACTCCATGGTCAGCAAACCACGCTCGCAGTCATCGATTCCAGCAGTGTCCAGATGCAGAACTTTTCCACTGATTGGACCACCCCTCGCGTTGTCGACATAACGATAGTCGGCAAGGGAACCAACGAAGATGGCACGCAATGGCAGGATCTCCGCATTCCTGATGGATATCAGCTATCCACGGATGGAGGCAAATTCACCGTATCTTCTGAAAACAGCCCAGTGACAGGCACGCCATATTGGACATACGATGATTTACGCAGCGGCAGGACCAGTTTCATAGGTCAGACATATAGTGTCGCCAACGGCAGTAATACCAGAAGTTCCGCGAGGAATACAGCCATTCCATTCCGTCAAGCCAGTGACGTCGCCATAACCTCACCGGGTCATGTGCGCGTCACTTATGCCGCAGGTTCAACAACACCTGCTGAACTTGGCACCTCGTATCAGATTCGCACAACCACTCGCGATACCCCTGGATTCTTCATCTGGCAGTCAAAGAACACGACTCTGAGCAATGTCGATGTGGGTTATCAGCACGGATTTGGCTTGGTCTCGCAGTTTAAGTGATGGACTGACCTTGAGCGGCGTAAATTTCCGCGCTCCGGCAGATTCATGGAGAACCACCGCCGCATTTGCCGATCTGGTGCAGGTCTCCGGCAACAAGGGCAAAGTGACCATTGAAACCTGCAATTTCGGTTATGTTCACGATGATCCGATCAATATTCACGGAACGTATTTGGTAATGACAACCAAAAACGGCAATACCGCGACTTCCTCATACAAGCACAACGAAACCGCTGGATTCCCGCAGCTCTATCCCAGTGACGAAGTGGCTCTGGTGGATCGTTCCACGATGCTTGATACGGGATGGCAGAGCAAGGTCGTGTCGGTGGATGGTCCGGATGAACGTTCACACAATCGCAGCCTTACCGATATCACTGTCACCTTCGATCGTGATCTACCTGAGGATGCGCAGATCAATAATGTTGCTGCTGACAATCTGACTCATCAGCCAGAGGTCGTAGTGCGTGACAATCATTTCGAATCAATCCCTACGCGAGGCCTGCTAGTGACCACACGCGGCAAAGTGCTGATTGAAGATAATGTCTTTGACAATATGTGGATATCTTCCATTTATATTTCAGGCGATTCCAATAGTTGGCTCGAATCCTCGATGAGCCGCGATATCACCATCCGAGGCAACACATTCATCCGCCCTAGCTATTATGCCGGCAATCCCATGCCTACCATTTGGTTTGACCCCACAGCCGATGGCAACGATCCGGCTCAAGCGGAGCATCATAATGTGACCATCGAAAACAACACCTTCCCGATTGGCCAGGCAAGCATATTGACCGCAAAAAACGTTGCGGATACCACATTCTCGAATAACATGAACCGCAAGTATGACGCTTCTTCCTCATTAACGACCACAGCGTCCTTGGAGACCATGCCGGTGGGCTCCTCCACCACACTGAAAGTCACAGATCAGGGAACACAAGGATCGCGCACATTGTTCACGTTACAGGGCTCTCGGAACATCACATTCAGCGACAACGCACATGATGCCGGTTTGAACCGAGTGGTGCGCACGAACAATTCTGATGACGCAACAGTGAATGCAGAAGATAGTCTCGTAGTCAACGGTGATCATCCAGCCGATGCCAACAACAGTGTGCGCTGGGTGCTTTCTGATCCCTCCTTAGCCAGCATTTCGGAAGAAGGCGTACTGCAAGCGCTCGCTGCAGGTACAGTAGCGGTTCGTCCGATTTACGATACCGGTAACGGAATCATTGTTGGCGATCCGGTTGCAGTGACCATCACGGAATCGGGTAATGACGTTCCAACCAATCCGATAGATGCCATTCGCCCGACACAGGATTCCTGGACTGACGGTGATGCATTGGTGGTCCGTTCCGCATCGAACACCTCATTATGGGCTCGAAGCACGCCCCCGAATAACCTGCAGGCTGTGCGTAATGTTTCCTTGGCGCAAGGGGAGTCCGTGACGGTTCGTATGGAAGGAAAGACTCAGGACTTCTACGAAGAGGTCGGCATGCTGTTGTATGCCGATGACGATAATTACATCGCATCGCAACGCAAACATAATAACGGCAGGCCAACAATCACAGTGGTCACCGAGCGGAATGCAAGCCCTGAAGAAAGCCGAAAGGTGAGCGGTCCTGATGCTCAGGCGATCTGGCTCCGCCTTTCACGCGGTGATCAGGGCATGCAAGCTTCGTGGTCTCAAGATGGAGCTACGTTCCAGGATATCGGCAGCCCGGTGAACATCCCGGCGATTGCCGATGCCGGTCGCGTTGTGCTGATGGCAACGGGCCACCGCGGTTCCAATCAGAATCCACCGACATATCGATTCAGCGATTTGAAGGTTGGAGATCGTGGCGTGGCGCTCGTGGGCGGCCAAGCTCCGGATGCCGCTCAGGTTGCGTGGGCCGAAGAAAGCCTTGAAGAGGTCGATCGGGAAGCATCCGGCAGAAATGCGAATCTTTCAAGTGCCGTTGTTGAGGTGCAGATTTCGGTTCCGCCGATGCTGATCTTTCTAGACAAACGGCATTTGTGGGCATGTTGGATCCATCGATTACAGAGTTCTCGATCACTCCGGTGGCTGCTGCCGATGGTGCAATGGTTCGTGCGCGGCTCAACGGGTCTTGGATCGAATCGTCAGAAACCGGGAAGATCACCGTGCCGGTTACTCGTGGCATCAATGTGATGGATATTTGGGGCACGGCGCCTGATGGTGTTCAGCAGAAGGTATATCGGTGGGCGACGATGTCGGATTCCGAGATCCGCAATGTGGTGATGCCAGAAGATCCAGAAGAGCCGACTGACCCTGTTGACCCTACGGATCCAGAAGAGCCGACTGAACCTACTGATCCAACCGATCCCGAGGAGCCCACTGACCCAACCGAACCGGTGGACCCAGTTGATCCGGTGGATCCGACTGAGCCCACAGGCCCTACTGATCCTACGGATCCGACCAATCCGACAGGTCCTACCGATCCGACAGAACCGGTTGATCCGACTGGCCCTACAGATCCGGCTAATCCAGGTGAAGACCATGCGTTGACCTTGGAGATTCTGGAAAGCGAGAATAATGCTGCGACGGAATTCAAGCGCGGTCAGGTAGTGAAGCTTCGTTTGAGTGGCGTAACTCCTAACGCTGAAGTCACGTTCGAAATCCATTCCGATGTGGTTACGCTGCCTACTGTCGCAGCAGATGAACAGGGCGTCGCATCGACTGAGTGGACAGTTCCTGCGGACTATGCGCTTGGCGCGCATGCTGTGGTTGCACGTAGTGGTGAAGCAAGTGTTGAAAGCGCTATCACCATCATCGCTCATGAAGAGGAGAGTGGAGAACAATCCGACAACGGAGACCACAAGTCCGAAACAGCCGATAGCGACCAAGGCAACACGTCTGAAAGCGACAAGGGCGGCAAGGAAGCGGTGAAACGCCGTGTAAGTGCTCTTGCCTCAACGGGCGCAAACGGGGCGTTTGTGGTGCTCGTGGCTTTGGCCACTGTTGCTGGAGGCATCGTTTTGATGACTCTGCGTCGTAAGACAAAGTGATCCCATACGCATGAAGTAAATAGCGTGCTTGCTTTGTGAACCGCACTCAGATTGTTGGACTGAAGACTTTGGATTCAACGATTGGACGTGCGGTTCACTAGCCTGCACGACGCCCTATGCCGGCGGTCCGCGTAAAGGGTCGAGGCGATCGAGACGCATCAATATCTTTATGCAATATTGTTTATTGTTTGCATAGCAATAAATGAGAAACACGACAAGGCTTATGGCCATACCGGGACTCAGTCGGACCCGTCAGTTAGAGAATATGCGCAAGGAGTCGATGGAAAAGGCTCAGCGCAATCTATCGAGACAAGCGCAGAGACGTCTCATGACCTCAGTAATAGGGCAGATTCAAGTGTCAAAGACAAAGGTGAAGTAGTTCCGGACGATTCTGCTGTCGCGCATGCAATATCTGTGCTGCGGTGTTATTCGTGAAAAAACAAAAGCCCGCTGTTTCCAGCGAGCTTAAAAAGTGCCCCCTCGGGGATTCGAACCCCGGACACGCTGATTAAGAGTCAGCTGCTCTAACCAACTGAGCTAAAGGGGCGTTGGTCATTTCTTGAGCCGAGTGACTACTATACTCAAGCTTGTGCGTTGTGCAACTCGGCGTGTCGTTTCGGATGTACAAGGAATAAATACTATTAACCCGGGTATTTGAGTGGCATCCCATCCCGAAACCGCGCTCGCAATACCGTTGAATCACTTGTCTCGCAACGATTTTCCAACCTTTCAGGTTCTCGACACATCCGGCGATCTGAGGCATGCTGAGTAGATACCTTGCCGTAAAGTACTTCTTTGGAGATGCTCAAACATGTCCCTGTGTTCGCTCAGGGCAGAGATGCAGAACCACTGATACTCGCAGGACTTGCTTTCTAATTGCCCGAATCGTTCCGTTGAAGAATCGATTGCGCCGGTGAAGTGCGTCATATTGGGAAGTAGGTCGACTTTGGGTGAATATCAGGCAAGGATACGAGTTATGGAAGAGTAGGACAGTGCAATATCCTCTGATTACTCAGTTGGCGGCAGAATTCATCGGAACTGCCATGCTGATGGTGTTCGGCAATGGTGCAGTAGCAAACGTTGAGTTGGCGAATACCAAAGGGCATCGTGCGGGTTGGCTGAACATTGCCATGGGATACGGCTTCGGTGTGATGTTCCCTGTGTTGATGTTCGGGTCAATCTCCGGCACGCATATCAATCCGGCCATGACCATAGCGCAGGCGGTGAATGGCATGTTCAGCTGGTCTCTTGTGCTGCCGTATATCATCGCTCAACTTCTGGGTGCGGCTGTCGGCCAGCTCATTGTGTTTGTCACGTATTATCCGCATTATCGCGATACCGACGACGCCAATGCCATTTTTGCTTCCTTCTGCACCACCGACGCATCCAATAGCCGCATGAACTATTTCCTGAACGAGTTCTTCGGAACGCTCATGCTGGTTTTGGGCGCACTGTGCTGCCTGACGCTCCCTTGGGGAGCCAAGGATCCGGCTGCCGCCTCAATCGTGGTGGGCTTCATCGTGTGGGGTTTGGTAGCTTCTATGGGAGGCCCCACCGGTCCAGGCCTGAATCCTGCACGTGATTTGATGCCTCGCATCCTTCACCAGCTGCTGCCTATCTCCCACAAGGGTTCTTCACGTTGGAACGAAGCATGGATTCCGGTTGTGGCTCCGATTCTCGGTGCCATAGTTGGCGTATTCATTTTCAAGATGCTATTCGCAGCATGATCTTCATAGCTGCCGGCAATCGCTTGCTAGCAGCCTCATCGATGGATAGTTTGGCGATTGGCGCGTAGGCTCAGCGGAATGTTGCAGGTAATGCAAATTCGTGACTGCCAACGCTATTGCCACTGGCTCCTGCACAATTGAATGCAGGAGCCGTTTTCATCTCTGCGTCCCCGTTCGCGTATGCCAGTCATCTTTCGATGCAGTGCGGTTCTTCATATCACAATCGCATATGCCATACGCATGGCATTTGTGATTCTGCTTGACTAATGTGTGAGTCAGTATTCAGTCTGAGGAGCGATTATGGTTTCTGCCAATAACCCGCAAAGCAATGTTCCCAAGGATCCTCCGCTACCGCCGAGTACTCATGACGAGCAATTGGGCAAGGCGAAGCGATTGGGCATTGCGGTGATGGATCGGTTGGCGCGTGCACTGCATGCCCTGGGGCGTTGGTGGACTTCCGTTATTGTGGCATTGCTTGGCTTTGGCTCCTCATCGAAGCTTCGGATCGGTCGGTGGTTTCGTAAGGTTCATCGGTTGGTGGATCCCGCATCAAATACCACGGTTCCTGAACGGGTGTTCACCGTGCGACGCGGTCTTATTGTCGCATTCACTTCTTTGGTGTTACTCGCGATAATCGGTGTCGGTGTGTGGGGAGCATGGGGATTGATTCGCACTGCATCCCAGGCTGCCACGGCAGCACGGGTGTCACGAGCTCTGCCCGAGTCCAGTGCTTCGCAATCCGGTGCGTCGTCATCGGATGCAAAGCACCGTGATGGAGATGGCAGTTCCTCGGCATCGAAAGGCGAAGCAAACGCAGATGCCTCAGCGCAAAATTCGGATGCTGCGGCCTCAGACGATGTGCCTGCCAATGTGTTGAACGGCGATGAGCGCTCCGCACTGTTCGCCCAAGCTCAACAAACCGCTCAGCAGAGCGGGAAGGCGCAAGCGCAATATGCCTATTGTGTTTCCACAACAGGTGATGTGGGTGATACAGCCGGTTTTGAGGATATGATTTTCCGCACATTGAATAATCCCAAAGGATGGCCTCGCGCGGGGGCGACCTTTACTCTGGCGGACCAGTCTGCAGGGCAGGCTTGCGATATGACGATTACATTGGCTCAAGCGCAATATATGACAACATTCTCCGATGGATGCTCCGATGAATACAGTTGCAGAGTCGGCAATGACGTCATCATCAATGCGGATCGTTGGAACGGGGCTACTCCTTCATGGATTCAGGGTGGGGGAACCTTGGGCAGATATCGTGAATTGGTGATCAATCATGAAGTCGGTCACCGATTGGGGCATATTGATAATGAGACGCCATGCGCAGGCCCCGGCAATCCGGCCCCGGTTATGCTGCAACAATCCATGGGGCTCGACGGATGCACACCCAATGAATGGCCTCTGGACAGCGAATTGTGGATGAGCTGATCATTCGTCTGCGGCATAAGCCAATATGCAGTACGCCGCAATGCAGTGATTGGAGATGACTTGACTGGACGCTTCGCTCCGACTCCTTCGGGACGCATGCATATCGGCAATGCCTATGCCATGCTTGCTGCGTGGCTATCTGCGCGAGCGCGGAAACAGCAGATTGTGTTGCGCATCGAAGATATAGATATGCCGCGTGTGGTGAAAAATGCCGACCAATGGATCATGGATGATTTGCATTGGCTGGGTCTTGATTGGGAAGGTGACCCAGAGTATCAGTCCCGTCGCGGAGCGATATATGAGCTGGCTCTGAAAACCCTTGAAAATATGCGTTTGCACAGCGATGATGATCACAATTCCATGCCTTTGGTGTATCCGTGCTTCTGCTCGCGCGCGGATATCCGAGCGACGTCGGCGCCACAGGAAGGTGATGGATTCAACGTATATCCAGGAACGTGCAGAGAGTTGATATCGACTGATGCGGAGCAATCGGAAATGCGTGTCCGCAATGGCGATAGGCATTCATTGCGAATAGCTATGCCGACAGCTAGCAGCGGATATGACAAAGTTGTTTTTGACGATCGGGTTTTTGGGCTGCAGCGGTATTCTTTGCATTCCCAGATCGGCGATTCGATTGTGAGAAGGTCGGATGGGTTGATGTCCTATCAGCTGGTCGTTGTGGTGGATGATTTGCTGATGGGTGTGGATGACATCGTGCGTGGTCGCGATTTATTGCGTTCGACGGCATTGCAAATGTGGATCCGTGATGCCTTGGTATCGGGCGGTTTCGTGAAGGCTGCCCGCGAAAAGGGATATCCGGTCGCGCAACAGGTGCTCTCGCACGATGAAGGTCATGGTCAGCAACTAGGTCATAAAGATCAAGGTCATACAAGATGTGGAGAAGCGACCCTAGATCTGCCGGCAACATCCGAGCATGCGGGCTTGGGCAAAGCCTCTCCATTCAATCCTGAATATGCGCATCTGCCGTTAATCGACAATGCCGCAGGGCGGCGACTGGCCAAGCGTGAGCGCTCGCTGGATCTTGGGACTCTGCGGGAGCATGGCATTGCGCCGGAAAGAGTCATTGGGTACTGCGCCTGGCTTCTCGGCCTGCAGCAAGAGAAGGAACCTGTCCCGATGTCGGCGGACGATGTCTTGCAAGTGTTTGCTTGGTCGAAGGTTCGAAGCCGGCTTGAGGATCGGAATGTGCCGGATGATGTGTCGGACATATTGCTTAAATAAGCATGATTTGATTCATAGCGGCTTGTGATGGTCCTTGCGCATCTCCTAAGATTTGGAATCCGCCTGTTTCGGCGATTGTTGTGCTGGAGTTTTTCCATTGTGATTCTTCGTGTGGATTGTTGGAATATGAATAACCGGCCATTGAATATGGTTATGTCGTTGCCGAGGTGTTGTGTCGGTGCAAAGCTAGGATTGGTGATGCATTGAGCGACAAGGGGTGAATATGGCGACGTATATGGAACGTAAGAATCTGGCCAACACTGATATTGATGATGCAAGGAGAACGAGCATTGTTGATGGCGTGCACAGAGTTCTTAATGGCATTGAGCAAGCGTGTGAGCGTTCCGGACGCGATGTTGGCAATGTGCAATTGCTGGCGGCAACGAAAACAAGGGATGTCGGTGAAATCATGGCTGCCATCGACGCAGGTGTGCGCATGATAGGGGAAAACCGCCCCCAAGAGGTGACGGCAAAGGCCGAGGGGCTATTGAGATTATGCGCTGAGCGCGGCTTTGCTTTGGGAGCGGCTCAAGCAGACGGAGAAGACGGTGAAGAAGGTGAGCCGGCTGGAGGAAGCCGAGAACATATCCCATTCCACCTCATTGGTCAATTGCAATCCAATAAAATCGGCAAAGTATTGCCCGTAACAGATGTGATCGAATCGGTGGATTCAGTGGAGCTGGCTGAGAAAATTGCGCGTCGGGCGGTTGCTCGCGGCATTGAGGTGGGTGTTTTGCTGGAAGTCAATGAATCAGGCGAAGCATCCAAGTCCGGCTGCAATCCGGCCAATGCAGTGATGACGGCGCAACGTATTGCGTCCATGGGAGGTCTGCGCTTACAGGGGTTGATGACTGTTGGCGCGCATGTGGATGATGAGCGTGTGGTGGCTGCTGGATTCGCCCATCTGCGTCGAACCCGTGAGGCGATTCTCGCTTCGGGTGCACCTGGTACCGAATTGTGCACGGAACTGAGCATGGGTATGACCTCGGATATGGCCATCGCCATTGCTGAGGGGTCGACTATCGTGCGTGTGGGGACTGCGATTTTTGGAGAGCGTGCATATAAATAAAGCGTGAAGATTGCCGTCACATGAGATTCGGCATGTATTGACTTTCGCATATGTGCCGATGGTCGTAACCTTGGAAGTATGAGAATCGCGCGTTTTTCACTGAACGATGTTCCGAAGTATGCCTTTGTGCAGCAAGACGAGAACGATAGCAAAGACTATCTCGTGGTATTGGATGGCTATCCTTTGGGAGGGCGTCCTGTCGCTCCCACGGGTGAGCGGTATCCTTTGGACGGGGATGGCATTCGTCTGCTCTCCCCGGTCATTCCTTCCAAAGTGTTTGGCTTGGCGAAGAATTATGACGCACATGCGCGTTTCATGCATGAGCAGGGTCAAAGCGATCAGGCACAGGCGCCGTCGGAGATGGTGGTATTCACCAAGCCCAGCACCTCGGTTATTGGCCCGGATGATCCGATTGTTATGCCCTCGTATTCAAATAATATGAATTTCGAACCCGAAGTCGCCGTCGTTATCGGCCGCATCGCCAAGAATGTGCCGGTCGAGCATGCCATGGAATATGTGCTTGGGTTCACCTGTGTCAATGATGTGACCTTGCGTGATTTGCAGGGAATGGATCCGATGTGGACACGTTCCAAGGGATTCGATACCTCATGTCCATTGGGGCCGTGGATTGAAACTGAGTTGAATTGGAAGGACGCGGCCATATCCTTCACGCTCAATGGCGAGGATGTTCCTGAAGCAAGCGGCACCACTGCGAATCTGATTCATGGAATTCCTGAACAGATTGCAAGTATTTCAGCATTCTCGACGCTGCTGCCTGGCGATGTGATCCTGACGGGCACGCCTCATGCTTCGGGTCAGTTGAAGCCGGGAGATGAGACCGTGGTTCATGTCGAGGGTATCGGTTCGCTGCGTAATGTCGTGGTTCGTGGCTGATTTGTGATATGCGGTTTCATGAGTCGCTAGCAGCAATGCCATGACAATAAGAGAAACTTTCTATACAAGGCGCATGGCAGGTGTCATGCGCCTTTATTGTTACGGTTTCAGTTTCACTATGTGCTGCACTATGGCCTTGGTCGCATATCGTATTGTGGGCTCGATCACCAGAGGTTGTGGGCTCGGCCACCTGAGGACACAGCATTGATCGAAATGCATTTGAAGAAAGCAAATCAATTATCATAAAAACAAAACTTGAGTGAATGAGACTCAAGTTTGGAATAAGCGACCGGTGGGAGCGGTTGGACATATCAGACGCAAGAAATTGGGCGCATCATGTTGGACTGCAAAACCTCGCAATCCTAAGGATGTGCCAATTGGGAGGATGATATGGAACAACGTTTCACCACCATGGCGCAAACAGCTCTTGGAGATGCAATTCAAAGTGCATCCGCCGCAGGGAATGCTCAGGTTGAAACCCTGCATGTCTTGGATGCAATGCTGCGCCAGGAAAATGGTGTCATAGCAGGACTGATTCAGGCAGCTGGGGGAGACGCGCAGCAGATAGGTGCTGCGGTGCGCAATGCATTGGTGGCATTGCCTAGCGCCAGTGGTTCGACCACTGCACAGCCCCAAGCCAGTCGGCAATTGTCAACCGCTTTGGCTCAAGCTGAAAAAGAGATGCAGGAAATGGGCGACGAATACGTCTCCACAGAGCATCTGCTGATCGGCATCGCAGCCAGCAAGCCGAATCAGGGTGCTGAAATACTCGAAGCCAACGGCGTGACGGCCAAAGCTTTGCGCAAGGCCGTGCCTGAGATCAGAGGCGGCGCAAAAGTCACGAGTCCTGATGCAGAAGGCAGTTACAAGGCTTTGGAAAAGTATTCCACCGACCTCACAGCCGCTGCAAAGGAAGGCAAGCTTGACCCGGTAATCGGCCGAGATCGTGAAATCCGTAGGGTTATCCAGATCCTGAGCCGTCGTACGAAGAACAACCCGGTGCTGATTGGCGAACCTGGTGTCGGTAAGACTGCGGTGGTTGAAGGATTGGCTCAACGAATCGTTGCAGGCGACGTTCCCACGACCCTGCAGAATAAGAAGTTGATAAGCCTTGATTTGGGCTCGATGGTCGCTGGTTCGAAATATCGCGGTGAGTTCGAGGAGCGTCTGAAGTCAGTGCTCAATGAAATCCGCAGTGCCGAAGGCCAGGTCATCACCTTCATCGACGAGATTCACACGATTGTGGGAGCTGGCGCTGCCGAGGGATCCATGGATGCCGGCAATATGCTCAAGCCTATGCTGGCTCGCGGTGAACTCCGTCTTATTGGTGCGACCACGCTGGATGAGTATCGCGAAAACATCGAGAAGGACCCCGCTTTGGAACGTCGATTCCAGCAGGTATTCGTCGGTGAGCCAAGCGTTGAGGACACTATCGCCATTTTGCGTGGTTTGAAGCAGCGGTATGAGGCGCATCACAAGGTCACCATAGGTGACGATGCCCTGGTTGCGGCGGCGACTTTGTCGAACCGTTATATCAGCGGTCGTCAGCTGCCTGACAAGGCAATTGACTTGGTTGATGAGGCAGCGGCGCATCTTCGCATGGAGCTTGATTCACAGCCAGAGGAAATCGATGAATTGCAGCGCAAGGTGACGCGACTGGAAATGGAGGAAATGCAGCTGAGCAAGGCTGAGGATCCTGCGTCCAAAGAGCGTCTGGAGAAGTTGCAGTCTGATCTTGCCAATACTCGTGAACGCTTGAGTGGCTTGAAGTCCCGTTGGGATGCCGAGAAGGCCGGACATAACAAGGTCGGCGATTTGCGTGCGCAATTGGATGCCAAGCGCGTTGAGGCAGATAAGTTCACTCGCGAAGGAAATCTTGAGCAAGCAAGCCGCATTCTCTATGGCGAAATTCCGGCAATCCAACGTGAATTGGCGCTTGCAGAGCAAAGCGCTGAGGATGAGCAGTCCGGTCGTTCCGTCCAGAGTGAGCCCATGGTTCCTGACCATGTGGATGCCGATTCCGTCGCGGAAATTGTGGCGGATTGGACAGGCATTCCTGTTGGACGCTTGATGCAAGGTGAGAATGAGAAGCTGCTCCACATGGAGGAGTATCTCTCTCATCGCGTTATTGGCCAGAAGGAAGCAATTCGTGCCGTTTCGGATGCAGTGCGTCGTTCAAGGGCCGGCATT
Organism: Bifidobacterium tsurumiense; assembly: GCF_000741765.1. GTDB lineage: Bacteria > Actinomycetota > Actinomycetes > Actinomycetales > Bifidobacteriaceae > Bifidobacterium > Bifidobacterium tsurumiense. Next base: position 38,831 of record NZ_JGZU01000004.1, on the reverse strand, counting down.
TCCGATCCAAATAGGCCAACGGGTTCTTTCCTGTTCCTCGGACCAACCGGTGTCGGAAAGACCGAATTGGCGAAGGCCTTGGCAGACTTCCTCTTTGATGATGAGAAGGCCATGGTGCGCATCGATATGAGCGAATACATGGACAAGGCATCCGTGAGTCGCCTCATCGGTGCTGCTCCTGGATATATCGGATATGAGGAAGGCGGCCAGCTTACTGAAGCCGTGCGTCGTCGCCCGTATTCGGTGGTGCTTTTCGATGAGGTGGAAAAGGCTCATCCTGAAGTATTTGACGTGCTCCTGCAGGTGCTTGACGATGGTCGTTTGACGGATGGTCAGGGACGGACCGTGGACTTCAGAAACACGATCTTGATCATGACTTCGAATCTGGGCTCACAATTCTTGGTGCAGCCTGAACTGGACGAGAACGCCAAGCGCAATGCCGTGATGAATGCGGTCCATATGCAGTTCAAGCCGGAGTTCATCAACCGTCTTGATGAGTTGGTGATATTCCATCCTCTCACAAGAGAAGAGCTGGGCGGCATCGTGGATATTCAGGTGGCACAAGTGGCTGCCCGCCTTTCCGAACGTCGCATTCGCTTGGATGTCAGCGCGGCGGCACGCGAATGGCTTGCGGATATGGGATTCGATCCGGCATACGGTGCGCGTCCGTTGCGTCGACTGGTGCAAACCGAGGTCGGCGATCAACTAGCCCGCATGCTGCTGGCAGGAACAGTGCATGATGGTGACCGCGTGCTGGCTGACCATGTCGGCGATGAACATCTGAAGCTCAGCGTGATCGGACAAGAGGGTGAATCCTCTGAGTGATAGGTGACTGAAGGCCTCGGCCATTCTTGACTGCGCAGATGTATTGGATTGAATCATCGATTCAATGGTGCAGCCGGAATGGTCGAGGCCTTTCGTGTTAGTGCGCGAAATGCAATCTCAAAGACCAACGGAGCATAGCAAAGCGCCCACCGATTCTATGAGGGCTACACATCCGATCATCGAATCTGAATCTCTTCAGTCCGACAATGGGAGCGGTCCAACGAAGGATCGGTGGGCGCTAATCTATCAATCAGTGTACGAAGTTGTGTGGTTCCTTCTCAAATGAGGAAGCGCAGTGTTCGCTGCAGAAATAATATGTTTTGCCGTCAAATTCCTTGGAGAGTGTGCCTTCGCCCACGCTCACGGACATTCCGCAAACCGGATCGATTGCGGTGGACGCATCAGTGGATGATTCCATATTCATATTGTGCTCCTTGTGATTGTGATGATGATCTTCATGGGTGGTGTGATGGCTGTGCTCAACGCCGTTGGATGCGGTGTGAGGCATGCTGCCATGCGATGATTCGGTGCTGTCCTGCGAGATGCGGGTGTCGATTATGACACGCGGTTTGCCAGTCGAGGCTTCGTGGTGCAGTCCGTCACTGCCTCCTGCCTCATGATTCCTGCCGGAGGTCGTGCTCACGGTTTCGCCGCTGATACGTGCACGGTGCAGACGATTGGCGTTCAATACCAGGCAGACAGAAGACAATGCCATCGCAGCTCCGGCGATCATCGGGCTGAGGAGCCATCCGGTGAACGGATAGAGAAGGCCTGCTGCCACTGGGATGCCGATGACGTTGTATCCAAGCGCCCAAATCAGATTTTCGCGAACATTGCGCATGGTTGCATGGGAGAGGTTGATAGTGCGCAGCACCCCGCGAAGATCGCCGCTCATCAAAGTAACGTCAGCGGATTGCATCGCCACATCGGTTCCTGTTCCTATGGCCAATCCCAAATCCGCCTGTGCAAGAGCGGGAGCATCATTGATGCCATCGCCGACCATGGCGACCAGTTCATTTTCGGCATGTCTCTGATCGCGTTCGTTTTGGAGCCGTTCGATCCAGTACGCCTTGCCATCCGGTTTCACCTGAGCGATCACCGTATCGATGCCGACTTCAGTCGCAATTCGCTCTGCGACTTCGGCCTTGTCGCCGCTTAACATAACCGTGCGAACACCGGCCTGATGCAAGGCGGCAATGGCCTCCTTGGAGCCTTCTTTAATGGGATCGTCGTCATACGATGGCTTGGAGAAATCGGCATTCGCATCAATAACGCCGCGCGTTATGGTGCCGGTCTTATCAAAGACCACAGTGCGAATATGACGTGCCTGTTCGAGTGCCTTGGCCGAAGTGACCAATACGCCATTGGTAGCTCCGATACCCATAGCCGCAGTCACTGAAAGAGGGGTGGCCAAACCAAGGGCGCAAGGGCAGGCAATGATCAATACGCTCACCGCAGTAACCAAGGCATGTGCAAGTCGAGGATCTGGGCCGAGTGCAAACCAGACCGCAAAAGTCCAGACTGCAATGACAAACACCACTGGCACAAAGATGCGAGAAATCTTGTCGGCAAGTTGCTGGACAGGAGCCTTGGTTGCCTGTGCTTTGGACACCATGGTGATGATCTGTGCCAACACAGTGTCCTCTCCAACATGCGTCGCTTGCACGGCCAAGGCACCGTCGAGCAGAATGGTTGCTCCCGTGACGGTTTCTGCAGTGGTGCGCTGAACAGGCCGTGATTCACCGGTAATCATCGACTCGTCAATATGGGCGCTACCTGCCAACACGATGCCGTCGGTGGGGATGCGCTCGCCTGCGCGAACCACAATAATGGCACCCGATGTGAGCTGATCGATATCGATATCGCGTGCATTGTTCGGATTGGACCAAGCTTGCTGTCCCTGATCCAGAGTGTTCTGGTCAATGGTATGTGCCGTACGAGGGCGAAGCTTGATTAGTGATTGCACCGCTTTTCCGGTGCCTTCGCGAGCGCGGCTTTCCAACAGTCGACCCAGCAGGACCAGCGTGATGATAACGCCTACCGATTCGAAGTAAGGCTTACGCGAACCGGCCGGCATGATATTTGGTGCGATGCAGATCAACAGACTGTAGACATATGCTGCTGTTGAACCCAATGCGACAAGAGAATTCATGTCGGGGGAGCGGTGAAGCAGAGCCGGCCATCCGACTCGATGAATCGGTGCGCCGGAGTAGAACATCACAGGTGTTATCAATACCGCTTGCAACCAAGGATTCACCATCCATGCGGGGACCCACGTGTGATTCACCATATGAAGCATGGTTGCCACGAATACCGGCAGGGTGAAAATGGCTCCTACGATGACCAGTCGGGTCAGTTGTGCTATCTCTTTGCGGCGTTCTTCACTGGCTCGTTGCTCACTATTCAGGGCGTTGCTGCCGAGAGTTGCTGTGGCGGATGCGTGTGAGGTGGTTGTCTTGGTGGAGTCGTTCGTGTGATGCTGCTTTGCGGCGACTTGCGCGGATCGTTCTGACGTATTCGTAGTTGTTTGCTGTGCATTCTGATCGGCTGGAAGCACAGTCACCGAACCGTGCACCATATTCATTCCGCAAGCGAAGGAATACATTCCCGGTTCCAGTGCAGGGAGGTTCACATCCGTGCGTTCGTGTCCCGGGAGGAATGTGTCCAAGCCAAGGTCCGAAAAGACGACATGAGAAGTGCATTCGCCCTCTTCTTGGCGGTCGAAGGTCAAAGTGGTGGGAACCCCGGCCTGTATGGCAATATTTGCCGGCGAATACCCTCCCTTAACCGTGATGGTTGCTGTTTGCATACCGTCGTGCATAGTTCCTGAAGTTTGACGCTGCTTGCCGAAAAAGAAGGCAAGTATCGCCCAAGTCAGTACGGCAGCGATGACGAATGTTGCTATGACGACCAAAACCTGAGGTGTCATATCATGCTCCTTATTCTCGCTGTATTGCGTTCCCGTTGGAACGTTCCTGATTTCGTTGACGGCTTCATAATATACCCCATGGGGGTATTGGGTATATAATTTAACCATTCAGCATAACTTATGTCGTTGGTGCAGTATGGAAACGCCGAAAGTGCAAGAAAGGATTGGTTATGCAGGGATATAGTGCAGACAAGGCCAAGGTCGTGGCGAGATTGAAGCGGGTCGAAGGCCAGGTTCGAGCCTTGTCGCAAATGGTGGAGGATGATGCGTATTGCATCGATGTGCTCACGCAAATCTCCGCATCCACTTCTGCTCTGAAATCGGTTGCGCAGATATTGCTCGATGATCATCTGCAGCATTGCATTAAGCAGGCGGTTGAGCAAGGCGGAGATGTTGCCGACGAGAAAGTTGCCGAGGCGTCAGCTGCGATCGCTCGCTTGGTGAAGTCGTAATGATTGCGGGTGCCTCAAGCTGGTTCGCTCCAGTTGTCTGAGTTGATCTGGCTGAGCTCTTTGTGGTGGCCCAGTGTGGAGGGTCCAGCCCATCGGCTTAGATAGAACATATGTTCGATAATGTGGCTGTTGGCATATTCATATTGATAGTTATCGCAGCGTTGGGGTGCGCAATCGGCTTTCTCCTCGGCAAGGCCAAGGGTCAGGAATTGGCGCGGTCGGTAAAGAATGCCGATTTGGAAGAACTGACCGCTCAACGTGATGATTTGCGGCAACAGCTTGCAGATCTTGCGGCGGCGCATGCGGAAAGCAGGGCTCAAAGCGATGGTTTGGGTCAGCAATTGGCATTCGTGAAGTCACAGCTCGCCCAGTCGCAACAAGCGGAACAGCTGCGTTTGCAGCGAGAAAGAGAACGTGCGGAGGCTGAGGCAGAGCGTAGGCGACATGAGGACGCCAAAACCATGGCTGAGCAAAGCAAGGTATTGGAAGCGTTGGCTCCGGTTCAGAAGAATCTGGATGCCCTGCAACACAAAGTCACGCAAATTGAAGAGGGTCGTAAACAGGAGATGGGCGCTTTGGGCGAGCAGCTCAAAGGGTTGGGCGAGCAGCAATCGAGGCTCGACAAAGAGACAAGTTCATTATCGGCGGCTTTGCGCAATAACACCATTCGCGGGGCTTGGGGGGAAGCTCAGCTGAAAAACATTGTCGAGTCCGCAGGGCTTCTGGAACATGTCGATTTTGACACACAGGTTGTCGTGGAGGATGACAACGGACGCACGCAGAGGCCGGATATGGTGGTTCATCTGCCGGGAGGAAAATCCATTCCTATTGACGCGAAAGCGCCCTATGCGGATTATCAGCGGGCTTGTGCCATTCCTGATACCGCCTCCGAGGAGGAGCTCGCCAGGCGTTCGCAATTGTTGAAATCGCATGCCAAGGCATTGCGTGATCATGTCAAAGTATTGGGCGACAAGGCATACTGGAACGCATTCGACACGGCTCCTGACTTCGTGGTGGCGTTCATTCCAAACGAAGCACTGCTGCAAGCTGCCATGGAAACTGATCCTGCACTTATGGATGACGCTTTTTCCAAGAAAGTCGCTCTGACGTCGCCCGTAACCCTATGGGCTGTGCTGAAATCCGTGGCCTATGCTTGGCAACAGCAGAGTCTGACCGATGACGCCAAACAACTCTTCGATCTGTCTCGAGAATTGTATGAACGCTTTGCGGTGCTGGGAGACAAAGCCCAGAAGCTGGGTTCTGCGATCACGCGCACGGTCGCCTCATACAATGCCTTTGCCTCTTCGCTTGAATCACGTGTATTGGTAACAGCGAGAAAACTGCAGAAAATCGACCAGAACAAAGTTATCGAACCATTGGAAATAATCGATTCGGACAAAGCTGATGTCAAGGAGTTGACTGCCCCGGAAGTGCAGTCTGCGGGTGAGACCAACTGAAGTGTGTTCTGTGTGTTCTAGGTGTTTTATGAAGTGCGTTCAGTCAGGATGCAGCACAAAACATGAGGAATTCCTGTCTCTGACGGCACTACGATTGTTGAAAAACTCAGGTTCCAGCCGATCGACTTGCTTCGGATCACATTGGTTGACGAGCCAAGGCATTAGGCTGAAACCATGAGCGACAATCAGGAATTCCGCAAAACCGGTGGTGTGGTCAATGCCGCACCGGTGACCGCCGACGAGAACACGCCATTTGCAATGCTGGATCCTCGGGAGCAGCTCGCGAGATTGCTGAATGCTTCTATGGCAGACAAACCCTTCAGTGAGCTTTCGGATGTGCTGTATGGGCATCAAGGCGCGGCAATAGTCGGCCATGTGGTGCTCGACACCTTGGAGGAACGCGGATATTCAGTGGATGACTTCGACGCCATAGGGGCATTGACGGCAGCAGCTGTGCCTGTTATGGATGCGGTGATCCATGCTGCTGCTTCCCGCGGCGAAGATCTTGATGGCTTCGTCATGGATTTTGTGTATCCCTCTATCAAAGGCCCCTCGATCGCTGGGAAACGTGTCATTCTATTAGACGCCTGGTTGTCCGAAAAGTCCTATGTGCAGACATCTTCGCTTGTCACACTGCGCAATGGCAATGAATTAGGGCTAGATTTCGGTGTTATGGAACGTGAACAGGCAAAGGTTGTGGCTGTAGCCTCCTTGATCGGTGGCGTTGACATGGCACAACCTGTTGTGGAAATCGTCAATCCAGTGAATGGTGAGCGCCATGAACTCCCATTCGTGGAGATTTATAAGGAAAACGAACTGCGCCATGCATGAACCGAATCCCATCGACATAGCTGCCAAAGCCTCTGGCGAACCCGTGTTCAGAGAAGTGGGTGTCGGTCCGTGGTCTCAAACCCATCCCGGAGAGCCTCGTCCCGATGATCCCCAGTCACCCAATTTCGACACTCGCCTGGACTCGGCATTGCTCGATGAAGGCGACCGTCGCAATGTTCTCGATCGATATCGGTATTGGTCAGTAGAAGCCATAAAAGATGATCTCGATCAACGTGGTCGCCACGGATTCGAGGTGGCAGTTGAAAATTGGACCCATGATTTCAATATCGGGTCCATGGTGCGCACCGCAAACGCTTTTAGCGCACGCGCTGTTCATATCGTCGGGCCGCATAAATGGAACCGCAAGGGCTCATTGATGACCGAGCTCTACCAACATGTGTTCAATCATCCCTCGATCAGTGAATTGGTGAGCACGTGGAGACAGAGCCATCCTCAAGGGCGCGTTATTGCCTTGGATATCGTTGATGGTGCACAACCCATTGAGCGGTATGAATTCCCCGAGACCTGTCTGATGCTGTTCGGGGCGGAAGGGCCTGGCCTTTCTCAAAAGGCTTTGGAACTTGCTGATGATGTGGTCTATATTTCCCAATTCGGTTCGGTGCGCTCCATCAATGCAGGTGCTGCAGCTGCGGTCGCCATGCATTGCTGGATTGCGCAACATGCCGCATGAGATGTCTTGTCTCAGAAAAGGTTTGATAACGGCGCTCAATTGTAAGGCCGCTGTACAATGAGACTGTGATTGAAATACAAAATCTCACTAAATCGTTTGGGAACAAAGTTGCTCTTCGAAACGTGAGTTTCACAGCCGAAGATGGCAAAGTCACGGGATTCTTGGGTCCTAATGGAGCGGGCAAGTCGACCACCATGCGGGCGGTGCTCGGCTTGATCAGACCCGACTCGGGTCAGGCCTTCATTGACGGAAGACCGTATGTCGAAAATCCTTCGCCAATGACTGCCGTTGGAGCGGTCTTGGATGCAAAATCTGCTCATAAAGGCAGATCGGCATATGCTCATCTCAAGGCATTGGCTGCCACACATGGCATTCCAACCCGCAGAGTTGACGAAGTGATCGCTCTGACAGGGTTGGAGTCGGTAAAAAAGCGAAAAGCAGGCGCTTATTCGTTGGGGATGAGCCAGAGGCTCTCGATTGCTGCCGCGTTGCTAGGCGACCCACATAATCTCATTCTTGATGAGCCGGTTAACGGACTCGACCCGGAAGGCGTGAAATGGGTTCGCGAGCTATGCCGTTTCTATGCCGGACAAGGACGCGCGGTGCTGCTGAGCTCGCATCTCATGAGCGAAGTGGCGCAAACCGCGGATAACCTCGTCATAATCGGACAAGGAAATATTCTGGCGAATATCACAGTGGAACAGTTCATCAATGAGCATTCCTCACACGCTTTGCGAGTGGTGACGCCCAACCCTGATTTGCTTCGCGCAATTTTTGCCCATGCCTCGGAAGTGCAGATTCAACCTGACGCTTTGCGTGCTGGCGAACCGGAAGACGGCATCGCAGTGCGCATTACCGGCGCCGATTTGAAAGCCACGGCTCAAGTATTCGCGCAGGCGCAGCTGGTGGTGTACAGCATGACTCAAGAGCATGCCTCACTTGAGGATGCCTATATGACGCTCACCCACTCGCAGGTGCAATATGTGACCAGAGAAGTTCCTGGACAAGCACCTGTGCAATACGGCAATAGCATTCGGCAGAACCAAAACAACAACGTCTCGCCCCTAACACAGACCGAAGGGAAAGATTCCCGATGAGCCAGATGCATTCGAATATGAACTCTTCTTTATCGAGCGGATACACCACGGGTCGTCGCATGTCGTCAAGGCGCATACGGCTCAATTTCTGGGGATGCGTACGTGCCGAATTCATCAAATCAATGAGTCTGGTGTCGACATGGTGGATGATAGGTATTGCCATCGTTCTGTTCCCCGCGCTCACTGCGTTGCAAACCGGTCTGACTCGTTGGATGAGCGAACAGGCTCCTCAGGACGAGATGTTCTCCATGGACATGACATTGTTGTGGAACAACATAGCGGGCGCTTGCGGATTGGCCGCTTTCGTTCTGGGGATATTCGGCGTCATGAATATCACCACTGAATACACCACGACATCAATTCAATCGACATTGACGGTTAATCCGCGACGTCTGTCGGCCATGTTCGCAAAATGCGTTGCCTTGGTTGGGATTGTGTGGGTCACCACGCTTGTTGGAGTACTGCTCGCCATTGGAGCATTTTATATAACGAGTGCAGGCATGAGCTTAGGAGCCTTGCCTGAAGGGCAGGCAGGGCTGCCGTATCTGGTTATTCTTGGCGCTCCATCGGGTGTTGCGGCCATTTGCCTGATTGGTTGCGGACTGGGAGCGATATGCCGATCGACTATCGGTGGCGTATTGGCTCTTATTGGTCTATTGAGCATATTGCCATCGATATTCCAAATGCTTTCGATTTTTGCCGTTAACATTCGCTGGCTTGGTGCAGCAGGCTACTATCTGCCTTCATACTCGCTGTCGAATTTCGTCTTAGGAAGATCGCCCGCAGCTGAAATCGCATACGCAGATTCCAGTGATTTGGGATGGGGCATGCCAGTGTGGTGGGTGAGCGGTTTGGTCTTGCTTACATGGACAGTGGTGATCTATGCAATCGGGATGCTGATAGTGAAGCGCAGCGATATCAAGTAGGCTGCTGTCCAGATTTCAAGACAGGGTTATTGGCGTCTGAGGTCTCCTTCATCTGAACATGAGATTTCAGACGTCATATTGCTATCTTCAACGCCGGTTTTGAGCGCACTCTTTTTCCGCATGGCTTAAGCGTTCTTCCCACGATTGAAACGCTTTCATTTCCTTGCTGATTGCTTGTAACGCATTCATTGCGAATAAATGACGGTTGGTCTATGCAACGTCATATACGGCTCATATAGTTACAAGCATGCCAACATTCACACGTGAAGAAATCGAGCACCTGGGCGATTTGGCCAGGATTGCGCTCACCGATGAGGAAATCACCCGCTTGCAGGGTGAATTGAATGTCATCGCAGAATCCATCAACAAGGTTCAAGAAGTGGCTGGTGACGATGTTGCCCCCACTGCGAATCCGGTCCCGCTTGAAGCGTATCTGCGCCCCGATGTGGCTGAGACTCCTTTGACTCAGGAGGAGGCCACGGCCGGTGCTCCGGTATCTGAGTCCGGTATGTTCGTTGCGCCGCGCATTTTGGGAGAGGAGTGAGATGAGCGATATTCAAGAATTGGTCAAGCTCAGCGCCGCTGAGATGGCTGGGAAGATTCAATCGAAGGAAGTCTCCAGCCGTGAATTGGTCGAGGCGCATCTTTCTGTGATCGAACAAGCCGAGCCGAGCATTCAGGCTTTCCTCACCGTTTCAGGCGAAGAGGCGTTGGCGCAGGCCGATGCTTTTGATGAACGCCACGCAGAAGGCGAGGCTGAGGATGCACCGGAGTTGGCCGGCGTGCCCATTGCGATCAAGGATATGATCGTCACCAAAGGCATCCAGACAACAGCAGCATCCAAAATTCTCGAGGGTTGGGTCCCTCCCTACGATGCCACTGTTATCGAAAAGCTCAAGGCTGCCGGTATGCCATTGTTGGGTAAAACCAATCTCGATGAGTTTGCACAGGGTTCCTCCACTGAGCATTCCGCATATCAGACCACTCACAATCCTTGGGATACCGAGAGGGTCCCAGGCGGTTCCGGCGGTGGTTCCGCTTCTGCAGTCGCAGCTTTCGAAGCTCCTTTGGCTTTGGGAACGGATACCGGTGGTTCGATTCGTCAGCCGGGTGCTTTGACCGGCACAGTCGGTGTCAAGCCAACATATGGCGGAGTGAGCCGTTTTGGTGCAATCGCCATGGCAAGCTCATTGGATCAGATTGGTCCTGTCTCTCGCACGGTTCTTGATTCCGCACTCCTGCAAGAGGTCATCGGCGGACATGATCGCCGCGATTCCACCTCGATCCCAATGGATGTCCCGGCTCTTGCCGCAGCTGCACGAGAAGGTGCAAAGCGCGATCTCAAGGGCATGAAGGTCGGACTGGTTAAGGAGCTTTCCGGTGAGGGATTCCAGCCAGGCGTCGAGGCTCGCTTCAATGAGGCGGTATCCATGCTCGAGGAAATGGGCGCTGAGGTCGTTGAAGTGTCCTGTCCTCACTTCCCCTACTCCTTGGGTGCGTATTACATCATCATGCCTTCCGAGGTCAGCTCCAACCTTGCTCGTTACGACGGTATGCGCTATGGTCTGCGGGTCATGCCGCCTGCTGATGTGCCACAAACCGCTGCCAATATGATGGCCTACACTCGTGAAGCCGGTTTCGGTGATGAAGTCAAGCGTCGTATCATCCTTGGCACCTATGCGCTTTCGGCTGGATATTACGATGCCTGGTATGGCTCAGCCCAGAAGGTACGCACCTTGATCATCGACGACTTCAACAAGGCGTTCGACCAGGTCGATGTGCTGGTTTCTCCTACTTCACCATCCACGGCTTTCCGTTTCGGCGAGAAGACGGATGATCCGATGGCGATGTATATGAACGATATCGCCACCATCCCAGCAAATCTTGCCGGTGTGCCGGCGATGAGCATTCCTTCGGGATTGTCTGACGACGGTCTGCCGACAGGCTTCCAGCTCATTGCGCCGCAGAAGCGAGATGATGTGCTGTACAAGCCTGCAGCAGCATTGGAAGCGGCATTGAATGACAAGTGGGGCGGTCCGATGTGGCAGTCAATGAATACGCCTTGGCTGGATGGCTTGACCAAATAAGCGTCGGAAAGAATAGGAACAATGGCTGAAAAACTGATGAAATACGCCGATGCCGTCAAGCAATTCGATCCGGTATTCGGTTTGGAGACCCATGTTGAGCTGAGCACCAACACCAAGCTCTTCTGCCCGGCGCACATTGAATTCGGCGGCGAACCGAATTCCCAGCTGACACCTGTGAGTTTGGGATTGCCCGGCTCTCTTCCGGTTATCAATGAGACCGCAGTGGATTATGCAATCAAGCTCGGTCTTGCATTGCACTGCGAAATAGCGGAGTGGAGCCAGTTCGCTCGCAAGAACTATTTCTACCCGGATATGCCACGCGATTACCAGATCTCCCAGTACGATAAGCCGACCAACGGCAATGGATATCTGGATGTCGAACTGGAAGATGGCACGGTGTTCCGCGTGCAGATCGAACGCGCGCATATCGAGGATGATGCGGGAAAGAACACCCATGTCGGTGGTGCCGATGGACGTATCGAAGGCGCCGATCATTCTCTGGTCGATTACAATCGTGCAGGCGTGCCTCTGATCGAAATCGTCACCAAGCCGATCGAGGGTGCGGGAGAGCGTGCGCCGGAGATCGCAGGAGCATATATGCGGGCGATTCGCGATATCGTGCGTGCTTTGAATATTTCCCATGCTCGTATGGAGCAGGGCAATATGCGCGCTGATGTCAATGTGTCGTTGCGCCCAATGGGTTCCAAGGAATTCGGTACACGTTCGGAGACCAAGAACGTGAACTCCTTCCGTGGCATTGAGAAGACCATGCAATACGAAATCCGTCGCCAGGCGGCTATTTTGGCTGATGGCGGCGAGATCCTGCAGGAAACCCGCCATTGGGATGAGGCAACACAGACCACGGCAGGTGGCCGTGTGAAGTCCGATGCCGATGACTATCGCTATTTCCCTGATCCCGATCTTGTCATGCTGCATATCACGAAGGATCGCATCGACCGGATCTCGAAGGAAATGCCGGAAATGCCGCGTGAGCGTCGCAATCGCCTGCAGCAGGAATGGCAGTTCAGCGATTTGGAAATGCGCGACGTCATCAACGCCGATGCTTTGGACACCATTGAGGCGACGGTAAGCGCTGGAGCAAGCGCTTCCGGTGCCAAGAAGTGGTGGCTGGGCGAGCTTTCGCGTGAGGCCAATGCAAAGGGCGTGTCTCTCGAAGAGTTGGATATCACCCCTGAAGATGTGGCTGAAGTCGAAAAGCTGATCGCAGACGGCAAGCTCAACGATAAGTTGGCAAAGCAGACGGTTGCCGGAGTCCTGGCAGGCGAAGGTCATCCTGCAGACGTGGTGAAGGCACACGGATACCAGGTGGTTTCCGATGACGGTGCTTTGGTGGCTGCCGTCGATGAGGCATTTGCCGCCAATCCGGATGTGGTGGAGAAGCTCAAGAGCGGCAATATGAAGCCGATGGGAGCGATTATCGGCGCTGTTATGCGTGCCACGAAGGGACAGGCCGATGCCAAGGCCGTGACCAAGATCGTCATGGAGAAGCTGCACTGATTCAGTGGCTTAGATACTCCGCATAAGGTGCATTTAGCAGGGTGCATACGTTCGTTGGTGACGTATGCACCTGTGACATATCCAGTCGGCTTCGATATGAATTGCGCAATCGCTGGGACTGCACTTTCATAGGGGCTGCGGAGTACCATGGAACGAAGGAATGTCCGATTGCAACCGTGTGAGGAAACACAAACGAATGTCCGTGAGTTCTGAACCTCCGTTAGTACAGTCCGAGCTACGACAGTTACCGGCTCAGCTGTTTATTCCGCCTATTCGAGGGGAAATGGTCCATCTGCGGCCGGCAAGTGTTGAGGATTTGTCACGCTTGGATGAATTGGAAGCTTTTTATAACGCGTCAGGAATAACAGGCAAGGATGTTCATTCCGAGCGGGCGATCGTGCAGACATGGGTGAAACGCTCCGTGGCATGGTCGAAGGGACTGGCACCATCCGATTCCGGGGTCGGTGATCCGGAGGCGCGACGTACCATCGCTTGGTCGATTCTCACCGATGCCGATCATGATGCGGACGGCCAGATTGATGCGGCGAATACCGATAATGTCATCGGAATGATTTTCCTCATAGACATTGACGGTTGGGCGCGTTCTGCTCGTATCCAGGTTATTTTGGGCAAGGATTACCGTGGTCGCGGGTATTCTCGCGATGCGATGCCCAGGGTGATGACCTATGGTTTTGCCTCGACTCCTGCAGGATTGGGGTTGCATCGCATATGGGTGTCTGTGCCTGAGAAGAATACGCGGTCGCTATCCGTCTACCAGTCCTTGGGATTTGTGCCTTCAGGCACTGCTCGTGACGGACTGTGGGATGCCGAAGTGGGCAAATACCAGGACCTTATCGTCATGGATACCTTGGCTGACGAATATGATCCCATCCGTTCATTGGATGCCTTCGGCATGCATATGATCGAAGATAATCCCGGTGTGCAGGAAGCCCTTAGCGCGCGGGAACACTCGATCGCCATCAAGCAAAAGACCAAGCGGGAGAATGCCGCCGGCACAGAAGACCACGATGATAATCGTGCGGCCAAGTCAGATTTCGATGGCAGCAAAGCTCACGATGCTGAGTCCCATTTTGAATCCGTGCAATCCGAAATTACTTCCGAAACGCAGGAAGCACAGGATGATTCCAAGTCGGATGTCAGCAATTGGCCGTTCTCTTCGGAGGATCGAAAAGGATCGAAGGACGCCTGGTGGCGCACACTGGGGCGGAGCCGTAAACGCGGCTCGGAAGGGGAAATAATGAGCGCCGAAGATCTGGACAATTACGAGACCGACGCTGAACTCGCCCTGTATAAGGAATATCGTGACGTCATCAAGCTTTTCACATATGTAGTGGAAACGGAACGCCGATTTTATCTGGCCAATAAGGTGGATTTCAACGTGCGTTCCGCCGGGCAGGACGTGTATTTCGATGTTCAGCTCACTGATGCGTGGGTGTGGGATGTGTATCGTTCCTCTCGTTTTGTGAAAAATGTGCGGATTGTTACCTTCAAGGACGTCAATGTCGAAGAAGTGCAGAAAACCGATATCGATATCCCTGACGCCTTGCCCTAAAAGGGGAGGGAAAGTAATTGCGGCTCTTCGGTTCAACGGTGCATCGAAGGGCTGGTTCTTTGTGCAGGTGTGTATTTGCAGTTTGGATACGTTTCGTAATGCTATACTGTGTCCGAATCGCAACGCGTACCGAAGCTTAGAGAGCTTGTTGAGTTCTCGAACTTGTTAATCCAAATCTCTGGTACTGCATGTAGGAGGTCAAAGTGACAGAGAAAAAATCCGTCGTCATCATCGGTGGCGGCCCTGCGGGTCTTACCGCCGCATGGGAACTCGTCAAGGATGGGGGATCCGAGCAATATGATGTGACGGTACTGGAGGCCACGAAGCAGTTCGGTGGTATTTCGCGTACTGTCAAGCACAATGGCAACCGTATGGATATTGGTGGCCATCGTTTCTTCTCCAAGGACGATCGCATCATGGATTGGTGGAAGAATGTTCTGCCATTGCAAGGCGCACCTTCCTACGATGACAAGAAGCTCGGACGCCATCATGATCTGGAACCAGGCGGCCCTGATCCTGAGACCACAGATGAAGTCATGTTGAAGCGTCATCGCGTTTCTCGTATTTTCTGGAATCGCCACTTCTTCGATTACCCTATTTCCCTTTCACCAAACACTCTGCGCTCCTTGGGCTTCAAGCTCACCATGCAGGCAGGGTTCAGCTATCTGAAGTCCATGGTGCACAAGTTGCCAGAAGATAATCTGGAAAACTTCTACATCAATCGTTTCGGACGCAAGCTGTATTCGATGTTCTTTGAGGGATACACCGAGAAGCTGTGGGGACGGCATCCGAGCGAGATCTCCGCTGACTGGGGTGCTCAGCGCGTCAAGGGCTTGAGCATCATCGAGGTTCTGAAGAATGCGTTCTCCAAGTTGTTGCCCAAGAAGCGCAGCAATAAGGAAGTCGAAACTTCTCTGATTGAAGAGTTCTGGTATCCAAAGCTTGGTCCCGGCCAGTTGTGGGAAACCGTCGAACGCAATAGCCGTGAACTTGGCGCGAATGTCATCACTGATGCCCATGTGGTGGAGATCCGTCAGGATCAAGGCAAGATTTCTTCTGTGGTCTACGAGAACGCTGCCGGTGAACGCACTGAACTGCATGCAGATGAGTTCATCTCCTCAATGCCGGTGAAGGATCTGGTCAACGCTTTGGACGCCGCCGGTAAGAACGAAGAGAACGAGCACAAGGTGGCTGTTCCTGCCGATATGACCAAGGTGGCCAATGGTCTGCCTTATCGCGACTTTGTGACAGTCGGTTTGTTGGTCAAGCGTCTGCGTTTGAAGAACACCACTGATATTCCGACATTGGGTAATCCTCCGATCGTGCCGGATTGCTGGATTTATGTGCAGGATCCCGGTTACAAGGTCGGTCGTATCCAGGTCTTCAACAACTGGAGCCCGTATCTGGTCAAGGATGTTGACAATACCGTGTGGGTCGGCTTGGAGTATTTCTGCGCCGAGGGCGATGATTTCTGGAATATGAGCGATGAAGAGGCGACGAAATTTGCCATCGAAGAGCTCACTCGCATGCATATCATCAATGGCGAGCAGGATGTGCTTGATTCGCATCGCGAACGTGTGCCCAAGGCTTATCCTGCTTACTTCGATACCTATGAGCATATGCCTGAATTGGTGGAATACTTGGATTCCTTCGGCAATCTCTATTGCGTCGGACGCAATGGACAGCACCGATACAACAACCAGGATCATTCCATGGCAACTTCTATCGAAGCCGTGAACAATATCAAGACCGGTAAGACTTCCAAGCGCAATGTGTGGTCGGTGAATACCGAGAAGTCCTATCACGAAAAGAAGTAATAGCCAACAATAGTTTGGTCGAGGCCCGCAAGCTGAATCTGGTATCCGTCACATTGTGTCAATGTGCGGTACGGATATCGAATGGCTTGCGGGCTTCTCGTTTTCCCAGCAAACTTGTAGCAAAATACGGCGTGGTCGTGTTGCACAGGTCGTGACAGCGTTGTATTGTGTGGGAAGGTTCGGCGTGAGCCTATGGAAAGGTGCCGAACATTCATAGCGGTTTTTCCGCATCTTTTTCATACAGCTCTCCGGCGGTGTTCGTCGGGGGCCAAGGAAAGGCAACACTAGTGGCAACTAGCCAAAATCTTGAGGATATGAAGCTGCCTGAGCTCAAGGAGCTCGCCAAGCAAATGGGACTTCGTGGCACGTCAACGATGCGTAAGCCCGAGCTTCTTGCGACTTTGCAGGCTGCGCGCTCCGGAGGGCAAGCCCCTGAAGGCGTTACCGTACGCGCACCAAAGGCAGCGAATGAAAAAACTGCACGTGACACTACCGCTGAGGCGCAGGCTGTTCAGCAGGACCAGCCCGTGCAAAACGAACAGCAGGAATCACAGGCGGTTCAGGAATCGAAACCTGTGAAGCGTACACGTCGTAAGCAGGAAGTCGAACATGAGACGGAAACGATTGAACCGTCAACATTGTTGGAAGAGCTTGGATTGACGGACAATGCATCGGCCAAGCCGAAGTCCGACGATGGTATGCGAATTCGTAGGCGTCGCGATGGGGAACGCAATGTCGAAGGGGATCAGCGCCGTCGCCGTCGTAATGCCAATGACGATCAGCAACATGAGACTGCCGAAGAAGCCGTCCGTGATCTGGATGATATTCTGGCCTCGTTGCCAACTCAGAAGGATGAGTCTGCTGAGGGCACGAACGAGCGCGAGACACCTCGTCGTAACAGGCGTGACCGTTCTGGCGATCGCAATGACCGCAGTGAGCGCAACGATCGTGGACATTCGAATGGGGATGAGCAACGCGGCAACGGCCATCAACGTCGTTTGCGCGGCCGCGGCTATGAAGAGCGCGGTGGCGAGCAGCGTGAGGAGCGTCGCAGCGAAGAGCCACAAGAGAACACCGTGCCGGTGGCTGGCATCGTGGATGTTTTGGATTCGTATGCATTCATCCGCACTTCCGGATATCTGCCAGGCCCCAATGATGTGTATGTATCCATGGGTCAGGTCAAGAAATATGGACTTCGTAAGGGCGATGCCGTTCATGGTTCCATCCGCGCCCCGCGTGAAGGAGAACGCCGCAATCAGCGTCAGAAGTTTGTGCCCCTGCAATCCATCGATGCCATTAATGGCATGAGTGTGGAAACGGCTTCGAATCGTCCGCAATTCTCCAAGTTGACGCCTTTGTATCCACAGGAGCGTCTGAAACAGGAAACCGTTCCGAACAAGATTCTTGGTCGTTTGATCGATATCGTTGCCCCGATCGGCAAGGGACAGCGTGGTCTGATTGTATCTCCGCCCAAGGCTGGCAAGACCATCACTTTGCAGAATATCGCCAATGCGATTGCCACCAATAATCCTGAGGTGCATCTGATGGTGGTGCTTGTCGACGAACGCCCCGAAGAAGTTACCGATATGGAACGCACGGTTCAGGGCGAGGTCATTTCCTCAACCTTTGATCGTCCAGCTTCTGATCACACGACAGTCGCTGAATTGGCTATTGAACGCGCCAAGCGACTCGTCGAATTGGGACAGGATGTTGTGGTGCTGCTTGATTCCATGACTCGATTGGCACGCGCCTACAATATCGCAGCTCCAGCTTCAGGTCGTATCCTTTCCGGTGGTGTTGATGCTCAGGCATTGTATCCTCCGAAGAAGTTCTTTGGTGCCGCACGCAATATCGAGAATGGCGGCTCATTGACGATTATTTCCTCTGCTCTTGTGGAGACCGGATCCAAGATGGATGAGGTCATTTTCGAAGAGTTCAAGGGCACCGGAAATATGGAGCTTCGCTTGAGCCGAGAGCTCGCGGATAAGAGGATGTTCCCCGCAGTGGATATCAATGCCTCCGGCACGCGACGTGAGGAACTGATTACTGCAGCCGATGAGTTGCCTATTATCTATCGTTTGCGCCGTCTCTTCGGTGGTTTGGATGCCGAACAGGCTTATCAGACATTGGTGCCTCGTCTGAAGAAGACCGCTTCCAACCGTGATTTCCTTGCCGCGATTATTCAGCAGAGCGGAAATACTTCAAGCGGCACGAACTGAATAGGCCATAATACAACTGATAATGATGAAGAGGCCGGACGGGGGTAACGCTCCGTCTGGCCTCTTCGATAGTAGGGGTGCTTACCTAATCAAGGGCAAGGATGATCACTGTTTGTTTTAACTTGGAACTCGGCTGCTGATTTGGACAGCAGTTTTATTTTGGCAGGGTTTGATTTGCGATATATGTATCCTTTGCTTCCTCTCCTGGCGATGATTTTTGCTATAAGTCCTATTGTAGATGAGTTGCCGCAGGAATCTGGTTTGTTCGAGCATTCGTCACGATCAAAAACGCTCACGGATAAGACAAAATAGTCGCATTATGATTAATCTTGATCATTGATATTTTCTCGTATTGCGGGCTGAATCTCAGGGTATGGTGAATCATATGAACGAATCGGAGACCAACGAGGCAGGCGACTGGCAAAACACGTTTATTGACAGTTCGCAAGCCAAACAGGATGATGAAACCGCGCGTATTGTGGCGCGCATTCAGGTATTGCGACAATCCATTGACAATATCGACATGGCAATAATCGCATTGCTTGCCGAACGGTTCAAAACCACCGCCCAGGTCGGGGTACTCAAGGCAAAGGCGGGTTTTGCCCCTGCGGATTATCATCGCGAGGATTATCAGATGGATCGGCTGCGTCGAATTGCCCAGGATGCCGGTCTCGATTCTGAAATCGCCGATATGTACAGGATGTTCGTGGTGAGTGAGGCAAAGAAGCGTCATCAGCGCATTGCCGAAGCCGGGGGAGACGCTGGCGTTCTCGATGTTTTTGCCTGAGTGAATATGCCCAATAGCGCTGTCGGGAATATGGCTTGAGGATATTTGTTAGTGCAATTGCATTTCAAAAATGTCTATGTCTTCATAAATATACGACGCCCGATATCGGTTGAAGACACCATTGTATGCAAAGCGAATTGCCATATTCGATAACAAATCAGCGTTGTTACATCACTTTGAAATCCGAAGCTATGAGTCTGCGAACCATTTATCTAACTCAAGTGAATAGAAATATCAAAGGTGGCTGTCAGCTAACTCAAGCTGACAGCCACCTTTTCATATCGATGCTGAGATTTTAGTTCTTCTTGCGCTTTGCCGGAGGTTCGCCCAGAGCACTGTTCTCAACGATCACGTTCATAACCGCTTCCGTATCCTCGGCGGCGGTATCAAGCGCTTCCTTGGCAGCACGAGCCGCTGCGGCAGCCCTGACCAAAGTGATCTTGCCAACCACTCGACCGGCCTCGGCAATATCGCTCATCGTACTCTGAATGGCCTCTGCTGCCTCATCCAAAGCGCCTAAGGTCACCGACAAAATAGGTGTCTTCATAGAAACCTTGGCTTCGGACTTGATCTTGCGCAGAGCTGCCAGAGCTTCTCCCGCATGGGTCAATACTTCAGGAGACACCTTGAACGCAGCCTGAGCATACATCATGGGATCCGGCCATGCTGCACGGTGCACTGAGCCTTCGCCTTCATGCATCCAAGACCACACTTCTTCAGTGGCATAAGGCAGATATGGTGCCAGCAAACGAGCGAAGGCATCCAGACCAAGCCCCAAGGTGGTACGCGCTGAGAGCACAGCAGCATCCAAAGGAGTGTGACCAGTGGAGTCGGCGGTGCCATATGCGCGGTTCTTCACCAGTTCGATATAGTCATCGCAGAACTGCCAGAAGAAGCTCTCAATAGCCTCCAAAGCCTTGGAATGTTCATAGGAATCAAGCGCATCGGTGGCCTGACGAATCACCATAGCCATCTTCGCCATTGCTGCGCGATCCAGCGGCTCGGTCACATCGGCAGGATTCCAGGTCGCGCTCGCGGATTCACCAACATGATGCTGCTCGTCCTCACGACCAATAGCCAGGGCGAATTTGGTGGCGTTCAAAAGCTTGATGGCCAAACGACGGCCGATCTTCATCTGGCCTTCGTCATAGGTGGCGTCAAGTCCCAAACGTGCGGATGCCGCCCAGTAACGCACTGCGTCTGCACCAAATTGTTCGATAGGCTTATTCGGCACGACCACGTTGCCCTTGGACTTCGACATCTTCTTATGGTCAGGATCCAGAATCCAGCCAGACAAAGCGGCATGTGCCCAAGGCAGGCAATTATGTTCAAGATGAGCGCGGTCCACAGTGCTGAACAGCCAGGTGCGGATAATATCCTGACCCTGCGGACGCAGATCCATAGGGAATGTTGACTTGAAGAGCGCTTGGTTTTCCTCTCCTGCTTCTTCCCAATGCGTCACGATCTGTGGCGTCAAAGAAGAAGTGGCCCACGTGTCCATGATGTCATTCTCAGCGGTGAAGCCATTGGGCTGATCGCGCTGGGATTCGTCATATCCCTCAGGGGTGTCATTAGTCGGATCGATAGGCAGTCGATCCTCTCTCGGGGTAATCGGATGCTCATACTCAGGCTCACCATCGGCGTTAAGCGGATACCACAGGGGGAATGGAACACCGAAGAAACGCTGGCGGGAAATCAGCCAGTCGCCGTTGAGACCGTGGACCCAGTTCTCGTAGCGCACGCGCATGAAATCTGGATGGAATTCCAGCTGCTTGCCTCGCTCGATGAGCTCGGCGTTCAAAGCCTTGTCAGTTCCGCCATTCTTGAGGTACCACTGACGTGACGTGACGATTTCCAAAGGCTTGTCGCCCTTTTCATAGAAATTCGTCATACGCTTGGTAGCAGTAGGCTCACCATCAAGATCGCCGGACTCGCGCAGTCGATCAACGATTACCTTGCGAGCGGAGAATGTGGTCTTGCCTGAAGTCTCAGCGAATACCTCGCGGCCGCCTTCATCCTCAATCCAATCAGGAGTGGTCATCACAATGCGGCCATTGCGCTGGATTATGGAACGAGTTGGCAGCTTGAGATCACGCCACCACTCCACATCGGTGACATCACCGAAAGTACAGCACATGGCAATGCCGGCACCCTTGTCCATTTCTGCCGCTGCATGGGCCAGGACAGGGACCTTCACCTTGAACAACGGGGAATACACGTACTGTCCGAAATATTTCTTATACCGATCGTCCTCAGGATTGGCAATCAAAGCCACGCAGGCCGCCAGCAATTCCGGACGAGTGGTCTCGATATACAACGGAGTGCCGTCTTCAAAACGGAAGGCGATCTTGTGGTAGAAACCGGGATATTCGCGGGATTCCAACTCGGCCTGTGCAACGGCTGTCTGGAAAGTCACATCCCACAAACCTGGGGCATCTTTCTGATATGCCTCGCCACGAGCCAGATTGCGCAGGAACGCTTTTTGCGCCACACGGCGAGGATGCTCGCCTATCGTGTGATAGGACTGCTTCCAATCAATGGACAGGCCCAGCTGGCGCCACAATTCCTCAAAATGTTTCTCATCCTGAGCCGTGAGTCGTTCGCATAGCTCGATGAAGTTCTGCCTGCTCACCGGCACCTGATCCTTGGCATCGATCTTCTTGCCGTCGGTGCCTTCGAAAGGTGGCTTGAAATCAGGATCATACTTCAACGAAGTATCCACGCGAACGCCATAGTAGTTTTGCACACGGCGCTCAGTAGGCAGACCGTTATCGTCC
Organism: Bifidobacterium tsurumiense; assembly: GCF_000741765.1. Classification (GTDB taxonomy): domain Bacteria; phylum Actinomycetota; class Actinomycetes; order Actinomycetales; family Bifidobacteriaceae; genus Bifidobacterium; species Bifidobacterium tsurumiense. The sequence goes on along the minus strand of NZ_JGZU01000004.1, from coordinate 16,845 downwards.
CAACCCATCGGATAGAACACATCGAAGCCCTGCATACGCTTGAAACGGGCGATGATATCGGTATGGGTGTAAGAGAATACGTGCCCGACATGAAGATGTCCGCTCACCGTTGGTGGCGGGGTATCAATCGAATACACCGAAGCGCGATCCCGAGTGTTGCGGAATGCATACGTCTGCTCGGCATCCCAATGTTCGCGCCATTTACCTTCAAGGCCGTCCACGCCAACCTTGTCAGGAAGAGGGGTCAAATGTGCCTCAATACCTGCATTTTTGTCCTGATCAGTCATACTCGCAATAGTAGAAAGCGTTGGTGACAAGCAACCAGGACCTATTGCCCACGATTATCGTGTAGCCACATCGCGTAGCGGCAGCATATGAGTGGTCATATTGGTTGTGTATCCATCGAGTTTGGATTGAGCGATTATGAAATCCTTGCGCACATACAGCCAATGCGAAGCGGCATCTTGGCTGAGAAGATTGGCATAGGCATTGAGCCTATCCTGATAATCCTTGTCGTTTGTGGCGGCAAGTGCATTGGTATAGGCATCTTGGGTGCTGCCGTTTTGATAATGGAATACCGAATCAGCACTGCTGAAGGCACTGACATCTGTCGTGCCGTCCATCGTGTAGAGAGCCAAGGTGTAATCGCCGCTTTGCATACGAGTATGCAGTGTGGAGTCATCCGCGGCTTGCATATCCACAGTGAAGCCGCTATTTGATTGCAATTGCTGGGCTATGGTCTGTCCAAGATCGGCATACTCATTGGGCACCAGGAAAGTTGCCGTTCCCAGATATGACGACGAGAAATAGGAGAACATCGAACTTGCCGTGGACGGGGAGTACGGGAAGAGATTGGTCAAATCTTCGAAGCCAGGCTCCAGAGGCTTATCGGTCCGCCGAGTGCCTGTGCGGGCGTCGGAGCGTGAAGAGGCGATCGATGCGGCGTCAATGGCGAATCGAGCTGCCTTGCGTGCTTGTTCATCAGAGAATATGGAATCGGTGCCGCTGTTGAATGCTACGAGCACTTTTTCAGTTCCCATGCCTGTCGATATGCACAAGGATGGATCTGCTGACAATGACTCCACATCGGGTGCCGTTTGAGGTAAGGCCAATTGGATATCGTTATGCTGCACCGCTTGGAGTAATGAGTCGTCATCTGCGTAATACCGCAGCGTCACTTGCGAGGATTTGGCTTGTTGCCTCCAATATTGTTCGTTGCGCTGCAGCGTGAGCGAAGAACCTTGTTGATAATCGGACACGGTGAATGGGCCGGAGCCTATGGGAGCCTTTGCATAATCGGGGTTGGCTTGTGAATCATACACAATGCCTGCACGGCTGCTTAGCGTACGTAATAATTGTGGATTCGGAGCGGACAGGGTGAGATTCACGGTGTTCGCTCCGTCGTTTTCCACAGCTGTGAGATTGGTGAGCTGATCATAATCGAGATAGTGCTCATTCACACCCTGTTGCAGCGACCATACGACGTCATTGGCATCCAGGGTGTGGCCGTTGGAAAAGCGCATATTGGCATTCAGCGTGAAGGAGTAATGCAGTCCGTCATCGGAGATCGTCCATTTGCTGGCCAAACCGGGTTGAATGGTATTGGACTGATCCCGTGTCACCAGCGTTTCCATGACATTGCCCAGCAATGCCTGTTCAACGGCGGTGCCTTCCTGTGTGCGTATGTCCAAGGATTCGGGAGCGGTGCGCAAGCCAACGGAAACGGTGGTGTCCGATTGCAGAGTGCTGACTCCAGGAATTATGCTGCGGTGCTGAGTAATCGACCATGCCACCCAGATGATGACGAACAGGGCGGCGGAGATTGCGACAAATAACAGCCAACGTAGCCATGAACTTTGCTTCTTCATACGCATGCTTGTGAGTTTAGCCTGTGGTGTGGCTTGGGTGCCAGTGCAAAGGGAAATATGCTCGGCTTATGTGCAAGTGTAGATGCAAGTGTCTGCGCATATGCATGTGATTGAGATGAGCATATGGATGTGCACGCGTTAATGCAAGTGCAAGACGATAAGGCTGCTGAGTCGCATCGACTTCCTGTGAGTCTTATGCAACGATATCGCATCGTCTTTGTTAGATATGAAAAGCGCTGGGACAGGTTTGCTGCAAGGGGCAATGCGCGCAGTCAGGTGTGCGTGCGTGGCAGATAGCACGGCCGTGGAGGATCAATCTATGTGAAAGATCAGTCCACTCTTCGGCAGGAAAGTAGCTGGTTATTTCCTTTTCGATATGAACCGGATCAGGGTTCGTGGATTTCCAATCTTCGCGCCAACGAAGCCTGCCGGTGACCCGAATCACATGGGTGTCGACAGGGAATCCCGGGATGCCAAAGGCATTGCCAAGAACGACATTGGCGGTTTTTCGGCCCACTCCGGGAAGCGTGACCAAATCCTCCATATTGGAGGGCACCTCTCCATCGAAGCGCTCCATGAGGTCATGGGACAGGGCAATAATATTGCGGCTTTTACTTCGATAAAACCCTAAGGAGTGAATGATATTCTCCACGATTTCAGGATTGGCTGCTGCGAGTTCTTCAGGGCTTGGATATGAGGCAAATAGCGGGGGAGTTACCATATTGACGCGCTTGTCAGTGGTTTGGGCACTTAATACGGTGGCGACCAATAATTCGAAAGGGTTCGTAAAATCCAGCGCGCACTGAGGATCTGGGATTTCTTCACACAGGAGTGCATATTCCTGTTGCATGCGAGCTTTTTGTTGAGCACGTGATTCGCGAGGCATGACTAATCTCGCGGTGTGTTATGTCGTTGGAATTGCGTGGTGTGCGGCTGGGACTTATGGGAATGGGCGGTTGGAAGAGTTTTATGAGCGTCGTGATGCCCGTCCGCAGAATCGGAATGCCCGCCTCTCCGCTCTTCAGCACTGTTGCCGACGGCATTGTGTCCATTGCCATCATCATCTGATCCAACCTGCGAGGCATGCGGAGGGTCAAAACGATAGCCCACATTACGCACAGTGCCGATCAGTTGCTCGTATTCGCTGCCGAGTTTGGCGCGCAAACGGCGAACGTGCACGTCAACGGTTCGGGTGCCGCCGTAATAGTCGTATCCCCACACTTCTTGCAGGAGCTGGGCACGTGTGAATACACGACCCGGATGTTGAACCAAATATTTCAGGAGTTCAAATTCCTTGTATGCCAAATCGATGGGTTTGCCGTGGAGATTTGCGGTGTATCCATCGGTGTCCACCACAAGGTCGCCGGAACGAATCTGCCTGATGGGGTTTCGGCAGTCACATCCTGAGCGGTGCCGCGAATAGGAACTGGCGAAGTTCTTTGTTCCGATGCAAGTCGGAGCCTGCCTTCGACCTCGGCTGGAGAGGCTGAAGTGACCACCATATCCGTAATGCCCCATTGAGCGTTGACCGCTGTGAAACCACCTTCGGTGACGATAAGCATTATGGGAGTGGGCAGTCCGGATGCATGGACGAGATTGCATAGGGTCTTGGCTGAAGCAAGATCATCGCGGGCGTCGAGCAAGAGAACAGTGTTCTCCGGCATTTTCACCAAACTCGAGGCATCCATCGGCAATACGCGTACACGGTGTGAAAGCAAGGCAAGGGATGGCAGAGCGGTGGCTGGGTCGCTGGCGAATGTCATCAGCGTCAAATCAGTCACGCTACCTCCCTTCGTGGATGGCGCGGGTCTCATGCAATGGTGTGAAGCGTTAGTGACAAGTGTATTGCGTAAATACCATAACCTGGTCCCGTAGTGCAGATTGTAGACGCAGGTTGTGGACACGTACGGCTACATTTATTCCTAGATATTGGGTTGATCCGTTGTAAATCGCCGATTGGCGGCGAATGGTGGACGTCGTGCATGCGAGGAGGAATGACTATGACAGATGCACTCACGATGGAGACTCGCAGGAGCGAACGAGGCATTGCCGGTCTGCTCATCGTGCAAGCTGTTGCCTACGTGCTGTTGATCTCTTTGTCGGTTTTTGTTGGGTTGGGCATAGTGCCCATTGAAGCTGTGGTTGTAGCCGCTTTGGCAGTTGTGGTTGTTTTTTTGGTGTGTTGGCCACTGCGTGGAACCATGGTTGACCGCATTATCAGTCTTGTCACTGCAGTGTTGTCAGTGGCAATGGCGACTACAATCCTTGGCGAAATCACGATGTATCCGGTAGTGAGCGCCCAGGAGGCCATGCGCAATATCACAAAGGCCATTTTGTATCCATATGGACGATGGGCTGCCGCCTTTGTGATTTTGCTGGTAGTGCTCACCATAGTTGGATTTGCTCGGCAAATGGCACGCGAGCACAGGACTCATTTGGTGCGCGCACTCTCACACAGCTTGACCAGCGGAGTGGTATCTGCAAGTGTTGCTGGTTGGGTATTCCTGCCTGATCTGATGGTCTATGTGCAATCGGGCTCTCAGAAAGTGAATATTGCCCTTACCATCGTTATCGGAGTTGGGTTGATACTCGGCATTGCGATGGCGGCGGCTTCATGCCTGTGGTGGAAGGAAGCAGATCCGGATCCTCTGATGCCGGCACCTTGGGTCGGGTTTGCATTGATTCCGGTTTTGCTGTTTGGTCTGGTGTCGTACGGTATGAGCCTGACCATGTTGATTATTTTTGGTTGGTGATTCCGGAACTCACCCGATAAAGCCCATGTGTTCCAAAAATACTTTGAGGCCGATAAGAATCAGAATAAGCCCGCCAGCGATCTGTGCGGGCTTTTGCCATCGCGAGCCGAAAACATGCCCCGCATGCAGTCCGATTGCCGATGCTGCACCGGTGACGATGCCAATCGCTGTGATGGCGAAGGGGATATTGACATCCATGAATGCGAAGCTGACCCCAACGGCGAAGGCATCAATGCTGCATGCCACCGCTAGAGGCATCATATGACGCCAGTCGAATTGTGCATCGATGGTTTCATCATTCTCTTCTTCCTTGAATGCTTCGCGAATCATATTGCCGCCGATAAGGGAAAGCAGGATGAGAATAATCCAGTGATCTATTGAAGTGATGTATCGTGTGAGCGTCGCCGCTGCGAAGAAACCGACAAGTGGGAATAGTGCTTGGAGACCGCCGAACCACAATGCGGTTTTCAAGGTATCAATTGGTCTGACACGGCGTGCCGCCAAGCCTTTGCCGATGGACACGGCAAAAGCATCCATGGAAACGGATAGTGAAATAAGCAGAATTTCGATGATCATTGCTGGTGCTACAGGTTCATCCCCATCGGTTCCGCGGGGATGGGCCTCGACGGTTTGACCGCCTACGCCTTACGGACACCGACATAGAGAACTGCCAGACAACACGGCCGGGCTTTGAATTCCAAGCGAATGCTGTTCGCATGCCGTCAACTTACCCGATGTATTCTATCAGATCGGGCATCGCATACGAATAAGCGGGTGTGTACCATGCAAAACATACACACCCGCTTATTGCTTCATGTTCCGCCTATATCGGTCGGAATATGCTCATGCAGAGCTTACTTTTCGGATTCCTCAAGACGCTTGCGTGCTGCGACGATCTCTTCCTCCGCCTTGGCGACACCGGTCCAATAATCGCCTGGCATGACTTCCTTGCCTGGCTCAAGAGCCTTGTACTGCTCAAAGAAGTGCTTGATTTCAGCCTTGTGATATTCGCTCACATCTTCGATGTCCTTGATGTCATCGAAACGCACGTCAGCAGGCACGCACAGCACCTTGTCATCTCCGCCGGCCTCATCAACCATGTGATACAAGCCGACAGCGCGGCATTCGACCACGCAACCGGGGAATACCGAATTCGGGATCATGACCAATGCATCCAGAGGATCGCCGTCTTCGCCCAAGGTGCCCTCAATATATCCGTAATCATCGGGATACCCCATGGCAGTGAACAGGGTGCGATCCAAGAAGACGCGACCGGTCTCGTGGTCGACTTCATACTTATTCTTTGAGCCGCGAGGAATCTCCACGACGACGTTGAAGGTTTCAGCCATATCATGCTCCTTTTGGAACGGTTGATGCTAACAGATATCACCTTACCTCGCAGTACGAACTCGAAAGGCCGCGGAGGAATCCAAAGTGCAGAATGTGATGTCGGCATCACAACGAAAGCCGACGCGACGAATGCGTCGTTCCGTGCGCCGGCTTTGCTTACTTATCGCTCGGTTATGGATTGCATTCAGTCGCGGATGGTGAAGATGTGCGCAACATCCTCCCAAGGAGACAATGACACGAAGTTATCGTCACCCCAAGTGAAATTGCGCCCGGTCAATTCCTCATGCAAGCGGATTTCACCGCTTCCCAACCCCAACTGTTCGCGGTCGATATGAATCATCGCCTGATGATTGTTATGGCCGTCGAGATTCACGATGACGATTACGGTGTCATCCGTGCCTTGCGCATTGGCATGCGCAGGGATATGGCGTGCGAAGGCAAGAATGCTTGGATCGGAGCTCTCCAACAATGTCAGGCTGTGATAGCTCATGCAGGCGGCATGCTCGCGTCGGATGGCATTCAATGAGGTCAGCAACGGCGCAATGCCATACGACTCGGCCTTTGACCAATCGCGCACCTTCACTTCATATTTTTCATTGTCCACTTGTTCTTCGAAGCCGTCGCGCTGCTTGTTCTCGATGAGCTCATATCCGTTGTAGATGCCCCATGAAGGCGAGCCCATGGCCGCCAGCACGGAGCGAACGGCATGGCCTGCGATGCCGTTGTCGCGCACATATGCAGTGAGGATGTCCGGAGTCGTCGGCCAGAACGTATTGTGCTGATAGTATGCATCGTTGCCATTTGACTCCGATAAATACTCTTCCAGCTCCTCCTTGGTGTTTCGCCACGGGAAATAGCAGTGCGACTGAGTGAACCCGACATAGCTGAGCGCTCGCATCATTCCAGGACGGGTGAAGGCTTCGGCCAAGAAGAGGGTTTCAGGATGTTTTTTGGTCACGGAGGCAATGACATCCTGCCAGAATCGCACAGGCTTGGTATGGGGATTATCGACGCGGAAAATGGTGACCCCTGCGTCGATCCACAGATTGAGTATGCGCTCGACCTCGCGCTCAATACCCGGCATATCTGCATTGAAATCGATAGGATAAATGTCTTGATACTTCTTCGGCGGATTCTCGGCGAAGGCTATGGTTCCATCTGGCTTATGCCTGAACCAGTCCGGATGCTGCTTGACCCAAGGATGATCCGGAGAGCATTGAAGTGCGAAGTCAAGTGCTATTTCCAAGCCGAGTTCATGGGCCTTGGCGACGAATTCCTTGAAATCTTCCATAGTGCCCAAGAGCGGATCGACAGTATCGTGGCCTCCCAGTGGCGAACCGATGCCGAAGGGGGATCCGGGGTCATTCGGTCCTGCGACAAGTGTGTTGTTGCGGCCTTTTCTATTGGTGACACCGATCGGGAAGATGGGCGGAAGATACACGACGTCAAAGCCTTCAGCGGCTGCACGTTCCAAACCGGCGACCGAGGAGCGCAGTGTTCCTTGCACGATGGTGTGGTTTTCTGTGTCGTAATATGCGCCTTCGGAACGGGGGAAGAACTGGTACCAAGCGGTGAAGCTTGATTTCGGCCGCTCGACGCGAATCGTCTGTGGCTGAGATGCGGATATGGCATCGCGCAAAGGCTTTGCGGCGTGCAAAGCAGACACTTCGTCATTGTCTGCCGCACCGAGTCGTTCCTGTGGGGTGAGCGATGTGTCTGCCATGATCTTTGCGGCGGAAGTGAGAATATGGCGTTCATGAGACTTGAGATGGGAGTCCTTGGTCTCCGCCCAGCGAGTGAGCAGTTGAGCGCCTGAAAGTAGTGCGTTTTCGGTGTCGTCGTTGACTTTGACCTTGATACGTGCGTCGTGCAGCCATGACAGGTAGGTGTCTTCCCAACCCTCAAGAGTTACGGTCCAGTCGCCAAACTGGCGTTTGATGCTGGAATAGCCGTCTTCCCAAGGCGTGAGATCGCTGTGGTCACCGGCGCGAAGCGTGACTTCCCAACGGTCCAGACCGGGATTGGTGCAGTGCATGGGGGTGCGGGATATTTCCTTGCCCCTTGCATTGCGCAATACTGCGGTGGCTCCGACTTTGGTTCGACCTTCTATGAATACTTGCGCGGTGATCGTGAAGGCTTCGCCCAATTCAACCCCGTGCCGGTAGATTCCGTTTTCTTGGCTGGGCGTGATGTCCATAACGACGATGCGTCCGAATTCCCCGGAAGTAGTTGTGGGAATGCTCGGGGCTGCAACTTCTCCACTGTGCTCGATGTCCTTGGCCTTGGCCGTGCGGCGGGGTTGGTGTTTTGCCAGATTTTCGACAGAAGATTGTGCTTTGCGAGAGAAGTGTGCTTGAGAAGCTGGTCGCTGTGACATGGTTGCTGATGTCTCCTTGATGCCGACCTGGCTGGGTTTTACGTTGCTATGTTGTTGTGGCGGTTGTGAGGTTGATGAAGTTAAGGCATCGGAGGTCACCGTCGACTTGGCTGCCGATGCTGTGGATTTCGTTGATATATTGCGTTTTCTTCTAACTACTTCCATGTCTCTCATTGTATGGGCTTTTTGTAAAGCATTGTTTGCCGTCTCCTTAAATGAAATGGAAATAGGAGATGGAGCGTCAATGGGGCGGCGGAGCTCAGGTGTCGGGGCAATCCTCTGACCACATAGGTGGTATTCGCGTCGACCAAATGACCGAGTGTGACAGGCTCATCACTGTCCGTAGTTAGCGGATTTCAATGATGGAAGGATGGTCATGACTGACGTACGGTTTTTCAAGCGTGCAACTCGGCTGGGAGCACTTATTGTCATAGCGATGCTGACTTTGGCGATATTGCCTGCGCAGGCTTCGGCTGCGACGCTTCATGCCCCGACAATCGGCTGGTATTTGCAATATCGGGTGAATGGTGAGGTGCTGCATATTGGTGTGTTGGCCAAAGACAATGACGGGAACAATTACTATTGCGTTGAGGCCGGCGGTCCTGTGAGCTATGTGAACGGTGCCGACGAGCGCATTCCCGATTCTGATGCTGCACGGCGGATTGCTTGGCTTATGCAGCGATACAAGCACGATCAGGATCCGGCAAAACATGCAGCCATTGGCATTTTGGCTCATGATCATTTTGATGCCAATCCCAGTGTGTGGGCTCAGCACAAGGCGGTTATTGTGCAGACGCATCCTCAATTGCCGACAATGGTTGATGGATTATGGCATGAGGCTGGGCAGCATGCTCCGTCACAGGGTCGGGTTTCAAGTACTTTCACCCAGGGCTTGCGAGAAGGCAATATCGATGTTTCGGTGGTGAATTCGTCAGGAAATGTCATACGCGGCATTGAATACTCGGTGACTTTGCAAGGGCCGGCGCAATTCGAGAATGGCGAATCCCGTATTTCCGGTGTTTCTCAAGATCATGTGATCAAGCATTCGTGGAAAGCAACGGGGGATGGAACGGTCAATGTTGCTGTGGATTACAACATCATGGCCATGGGTCGCGTATTGGGCCCCCAGGATTTGGCGCATCCGGCAACCGCTGAGCAAGCGCGTGGTGAGGCTCTCACCATGACAGTCAAGCAAAGTTTCCAACCGTCGCTGAGCACAACGGTTCGTGATGTGGTGAATGATGCTGAGGAGGAAGTGGTGGACACCGTCACCTCTGGTGTGCAAAGCGCTGAAGATCATTGGGTTCCTGGTTTGGAATTGCAGGCCTATGGCTGGTATTTCTCATTGGACAGGCATCAATTGGGCGAGACGGTAGAGCCAAATTCGGGGGAAGGCGCTCAATCATTCTTGGAAAGGCTGACACGCATGGGCTATCGACCGGTGGCGTATGGTCGGGCTTCGTTCACGGCTCCTGGACAACGGGTAGAAGTGACTGCAACGACTCAGCAGGATGGCAAACAAGTGTATCGTGCTCCGGAATCCGGAGGCTTCGGCACCTGGGTCTGGGCTTTTGACCGTGAACGACTCAGTGAGCAGGCAAAGCAATATGTGCTCAAGGATGTGGTGAGTCCGCTGATGGAGGTCTCGGAAACCAATGTCAATCGCAATAGGGTGAAAGTTTATTCCTCGGTTACCGAACACAGTGCAGTCGTTGGTTCTGAATTAAGCGACACCATTACTGTGTCGGGTTTTCCAGATGACCATGGCTCATTCCTGGGTGATGCGCGGTTTGGATTTGAAGCAGACAATGCTGAGTCACAAGTAAGCGTGTGGTGGTCGGGTGATGCTGCTGCCCCAAGCAATGATGCCAAGTATCGACCTGAAATCATCGAAGAGCCGCAGGAAGACGAACATCATCGCCTTTTGGGAACGTGGCGCTATGCTGCGGTCAACGGCGTCATACGAGTGGGCGGAGGTGTGCCGGATCTTTCCGGAGAGCCCGTGCATATTGTGGCGGAAACTCCCGGTTGGTATGTGTTCGTATGGAAATTTGCAGGGGATGACCGGGTGATGCCGGCTTCCAGCGCCTATAACGATGCTTGGGAGCGTACCAGAGTGGTGGGTGTCGAGTCACCTCGAAAGCCGAGCATAGTGACGCAAGTCAATCGGGACAAAGTGTTTGTGGGGGAGCCTTTCAAAGATACGGCCACGATTACCGGGTCATGTGACACGGGTTCGTATGTGACCTTCAGCGCGTACCAACCTGTTGAGGAGGGTGCGATTCCGGGAATGAATGAGAAGTTGCTGGATGAGGCAAGGGTGGATGTTGATTGCACTAGTGGACGGGCTCGTGTGGACTCTCCCGAAGTGCAAGCGGATTCACCGGGGATTGTGTATTGGAAGGCAACGCTGTGGTCGTCTGAGGGTGATGTGCTCGCCGATCATGAACTCGGGGTCGATGGGGAGCAGGTCGTGGTTGACGAGAAGGAACAAGAAGAAAAAGAAGAGCCGGCCCCCTTGGCGAAAACCGGAGTTTCTCTGTTTCTTCCGCTAGTGCTCGGTCTTGGCGCGCTCGGGACGGGACTTGCCGCCAATTGCCTGCTCCGACGAAGGCAAAGCTTGAAGAGCCGGTAAGGCTGTGCGGTTTTAGGCAGTGCGCGCAATATTTGTGCTTCCATTCGTGCGCACTGTCTATGTATGTATTGGTTGAGTTTCAGCTTTAGGCGGAGATGGCAAAACCTCAAGACAGAAGCTTTCGTGATGAGGGACGGAAAGGTAGTTTGCTTGTGTCGGAGCCGGGACGCTGGATGTTCAGACTGCTATGAGTCTGGATAGAGGGGTGGTTTGCTGGATGGAGGGATGGTTGAATGGATGGGCTGCGAATTCTGGATTGGCCGAGTCGGTGCGCGGAAGTCTGGTGAACAATCGTCTGCTCAGGCACTGTCAATGCAGAAAGAACAGTGACAAAGTGATAGGAAGGTAAGTGAATCAAATCCCTTGATATCACATATTGATATCAAAATATCCAAATGGAAAAGCTTGTAAATTATCGGGTGCTTACTGCATAAAACGCTGAAATAACAAAGATAGTTGCCGATTTCAATACTTAAGTTCACTCGAGTAATCATTCTAAGTCATTAAGTTAGGTGTGCTAACATTACTCTGATTGTTGGTGGTCGATGACGACCGCGAACACGATGATGCAGTGTTGCATCCTTGGCGGTGCGGATTCCCGTGGCGTCATCACATTCAAGGAGCCAGAGTATGAGAATGATTACGGGGACGGGTGGATTTGCAATAGCCCGTTCATGGGTGGCAGTCGGTGCCTCAATAGGCATGTTGGCTGCGGTGACCTTGTCGTCGGCGACAGTCGCCGGTGCTGCTGACACCGAAACAATAGTTGGGAATACCTCTTCGATATTGGTGTCTGCGGATACTACTCTCCAGTCATGGAAGAATGAAAAGAATCAAGACAATGCTGCGAAGTCATATATCGGTGCTCTGCAGCCTCAAGGATATGGCGAATTCGGGGAGGCGTTCGAATCGACCGATACCAATGACGGTACTGACGCAAAGATGGGGTTGCTCTCCTTTGATCTGTCTCGCTACGATTCAACACCTGTTTCAGCAACATTGCGACTGTCGTATTTGGGGTATGCGGGCAGAACCAGCACGGATGAGCAACGCACGGACAGCATAGTCATCACTGCAGTGGATGATACCCAATGCACCAATGATGCAGATTCATGTGCGCCGAATACTGCCACATGGAGAACCAGACCTCGATTTGATGCCACCGATGGACGACAGGTGGCCCGATCCAATGAATTTATTGTCGGTTTGACGAAATACGGCGACAACATGACCGTGTCATCAGCCACTACAGTCGATGTGGATGTGACCGACATAGTCAAAAATCAGATGGAGCAAGGACGCAAGAGCCTTACCCTGGCAATGGGGGAAAGCAAACATATCGACGTTCGGTTCGCAAGCTCCGAAGGTGCGTCCAACCTTTCCGGTGCCGAAGCTTCAATGGCACCTCAGTTGATTGTGCAAGAAGCGGCGAAGCCTTACTCCTTGGAAATTGGTGCCCCGACGAAGACAAGATATCGTCAAGGGGAGTCGTTCCAATCTCAGGGCTTGACTGTTACTCGTGTCAGCACCAGTGATGGGGTGAAAACCGTTTTGAACGCTGATCAGTACACACTGAGTGGGACGGATTATGACACCAATGATGTGGGCGCTCACCCCATCACCGTGCAAGATAACGATGACCCGACTATTAGCGCAACATTTATGGTGTATGTCGCCGGCGACGAGTCGACTGAAGATAGCGAAGATATCACATCGGATGACCGCATGTGGTACGCCCAGCCGGCTTCTCAGACCGATATGCGCCTGGGCTCAGGCGCACCTGCAGCGGTGAGGGAAGAAGACAATAATAGGTGGCAGCAGACCACGCTTCCCATAGGCAATGGAAAATTGGGCGGAACGATCTGGGGCGAAGTGGGTACGGAACGCATAACCCTGAATGAAGAAACCCTGTGGACAGGTGGTCCCGGCAGCACTGCGACATATAACGGTGGTAACAACCAGTCCAAGGGTCGTGACGGGGCAACGTTGCGAGAGCTTAACAAGCAATTGGAATCCGGTAAGGAAACGGTCAATCCCGGCAACCTCACCGGCGGGGAGAATGCCAATGAGCAGGGCGCATACCAGAACTGGGGCAATGTCACCATCGACTATGGCTTCGGCAACGACGCAACCTACGACAATTACATTCGTGATCTGGATCTTTCAACAGGCAAAGCGCATGTTTCTTTCCGCCATGATGGCGTGGATTACTCCCGTGAATTCTTCGTATCCAATCCTGACAATGTGATGGTGTCTCGCCTCGCCGCAAGCGATACCGGAAAGCTCAATCTCACCATTGGGCTGAAAACCAATGCCAGCTTCAGCAAGACGGGTGAAATGTCTACTGTGCATGGAGATACCTTGACCGTGAAAGGCGCTTTGGGTAATAACGGATTGGTATACAACTCCCAAATCAAGGCCGTTGTGGATTCGGGAACCGTTGGGGTAAGCGCGGATGGCACATCCTTGGTGGTGAGCGATGCCACGGTTGTGACGCTTTACGTTGCTGCGGCAACCGATTACAAGGAAGTCTATCCCCAATACCGCACCGGTGAATCGGCGGATGATGTCGACGCTCGAGTCGGCGATGTGGTGCAGGCTGCCGCAAATAAGGGATATAAGTCCCTCAATGCGGCGCATGTCGCCGATCATCGAGGCTTGTATGACCGCGTCCATCTTGATCTGGGTCAAGCCGCTGCACAAGCCTCGAATGAATTGGCCACTGACAAGTTGGTAGAGAAATATGCGAATGGCAGCGCGAGTGTGGCTCAACAGCGCCTACTGGAAACCACCGTCTACCAGTATGGTCGTTATCTCACCATTGGTTCGTCGCGCGAGAACAGCCAACTGCCTTCAAATCTGCAGGGCATCTGGTCGTCCATTTCCGGAGACAGGGCTCATGGTCGTGCTCCGTGGGGTTCGGATTTCCATATGAATGTCAATTTGCAGATGAACTACTGGCCGACATATTCGGGCAGTATGGCGCAACTTGCTGAACCACTCATTGGGTATGCAAAGGGATTGGTGGAGCCTGGACGTGTTACCGCCAAGACTTATGCCGGTGCAAGCACCGCGGAAGGAACGCCCATCGGTGAGGGTGAAGGCTTCATGGCCCATACCGAGAACACGGCGTATGGCTGGACGGCTCCCGGCTTTGCGTTCTCCTGGGGTTGGAGTCCTGCCGCTGTGCCGTGGCTATTGCAGAATGTTTACGAGGCATACGAATATTCAGGAGACCTCGAACAGCTACGCAATGATGTATATCCGCTACTCAAAGAGGAATCTCATTTCTATGTTTCCTATATGTTGCACAAGGCTTCGGCATTGGCGGCTGACGGCAGCGCACGACTGACCACCGGTGTGGCATATTCTCCGGAACATGGTCCTCAGGGCACCGATGGCAATACCTATGAAAGCTCGCTGGTTTGGCAGATGCTCAACGACGCTATCGAATCTGCACAGGCACTTGGAGTAGATGAGGATCTCGTCGGCAATCTGGAAGGATGCTCTGCGGATAACTGGGCAACAACGGATAGCGGTTCATTCTCTGTTGCCAACGCAAATCGTTCTTGGTCCTGTGCGCAATCCTTGCTCAAGCCGATCGAGGTCGGTGCCGATGGGCAGATCAAGGAATGGTATTTTGAAGGCAAACTGGGCAAGAAGACTGATGGCAGCAACATCCCAGGGTATGAGATGAGGCATCGTCATATGTCGCATCTGCTCGGTTTGTTCCCCGGTGATCTGATCACCATCGATGACCCGACCTTTATGGATGCAGCCAAGGTTTCTATGACCAACCGCGGCGATGATGCCACTGGTTGGGGTGTGGGTCAGCGTATCAATGCCTGGGCGCGTACGGGTGATGGCAACCATGCGTATAAGCTCATCAAACTCCAACTGAGCGGAGCGATGTATCCCAATCTCTTTGATGTCCATCCGCCATTCCAGATTGATGGCAACTTTGGCAATACCTCAGGCGTCAATGAGATGCTGCTGCAGTCGAATTCCACTTTCACGGATACCGACGGCGTGCAATACGCAAATTACACCAATATTCTTCCGGCGCTTCCGGACGCTTGGAAGCAGGGAAGTGTGGATGGACTTGTGGCACGTGGGAACTTCACCACAAGCATCTCGTGGTCTGAAGGCTCCATCGACACGGTTTCGCTTGTGTCCAACAAGGGCAACAAGGCTGCGGTCAAGCTTACCGAGGGCGATGCTGATTCGTATGAAGTCAAGCATGATGGAGAAGGTGTCGAATATACCGTCGTCAGTAACTCGCGCGGTGACAAACTCATCACCTTCGATACCACGGCTGGTGAGCGGTATGACATCGTGAAGAAGTCCGTGCCGGAAAAGATCAATGTTGAATCGGTTTCTGTGGACGGAGCTGCGCAGATCACTGCAGGAGAGGATATGACCCTGACTGCAACGGTGACTCCAAACGATGCCACGAACCAAGAAGTGACTTGGTCTTCTTCAAATGAAGAGATCGCCACGGTTGATGCAAACGGCAAAGTGCATGCGGTAAGTGCGGGTCAGGTTATCATCTTCGCCACATCGGTTGACGATCCTACTACTGGCGGCAGCATGACGATCACGGTGACCGCAAATCATACCGATCCCGATCCTCAAGAACCGGAACTGGAAGTAAAGGCAATCGACGCTTCTACAGTCGGATATGAGTATCTTCGTAAAGAACTCAAGCCGGGTGAGGAAATCGCTTTTAATGAGCCACAGGAAGTTGTAGGAGCCCGAAGCAGGGAGGTGATATCAGTGCCTTCGCAAGGGCAGGTGCGCCTAGCCTCGGTTCACTATGTGGCATCTGAGGATGCTCAGCGCGGTGAGGATTCGTTCACAGTGCGATATCTGTTGGATGATACCCATGCCGTGGATGTGGTGTACGCGCCGGTGGTGATGATCGCGAACGAGCCTGGGAATACGCCTGATCCGTCAGAAACCCCCGACGAACCGTCTGAAGGTGACGGCGTCAATAACGGTGGCGGTGATGATAACGGCGACAATGACGGGAAAGACGGCGGCGATGTCGGCAATGGCAGTGATGCCAATGTCGATAACGAGGGCCGTGTTTCGGGTTCCGACCGAAATCTTTCGCACAATGAACCAAAGGAGAAGAAGGTTGCAACGCAACGACGTTTGGCAGCTACTGGATCCGAGATTGCATCCGTTGTGGTTCTGGGAATCTTCGCCTTGGTCGCCGCTATCTTGGCTATGGAATGGAGGCGCCGGCAATAGGTAATCATCAATAGTCGATATCAGGTAATCAGTATTCGTGCTGGTTGGAAGGACAAGTCGGCGTGGGCTAAATAACGCGAGTTATGAGGTCCTCGCCGGCTTAATATCTGAAACTGGGCGATTTACTCAGAGCAAAACGGCGTTTCGGTTTGACAATCTCATATCACCGCTCTACTCTATATAGAGCTGTCTGGAACAGCCGACGCGGGGTGGAGCAGCTCGGTAGCTCGCTGGGCTCATAACCCAGAGGTCCATGGTTCAAATCCATGCCCCGCTACCAATCAAAGCCTAGAAATCATGCGGTTTCTAGGCTTTTTATTTTCCTCTTGTCCTACGCTAGAATGCGGATTTGGACAAATTCTGGGTTATAGGCCAAATTGTGTGTCTGGTGGTGGTTTTATTCGGTGGCGTTTGGGTATCTGGTGCTGGTGTGGAATTCGTTCCAGTCGATGCCGGTTCCGTATCGGTTGGGTATGCCGAACGTTTCGTATGCGCCTTGGGGGCTCCTTTCCCATGCCAGCCTGTGGAGTTCCTCGATTTTCTGGTCGGTGAACGCGTTTTCCACCAGTCCAGGATGCGGGTTCGGGATGTTCGGTGCGTTGGTGG
>NZ_JGZU01000003.1 GCF_000741765.1 Bifidobacterium tsurumiense | reverse complement strand
GCGTCCTGCCTGTCGGAGGTCTTCCCGTTCTTCTTCATCGTTCCGTGGCATTCGGGGCAAAGTGGGGTTCTCATACCATTCAGACAACCACATTCAAACGGCTCCCAGGCCTTGCCCCGCAACGCGCCACGTCCCGTTCCGGACACACATTCTGGCCGACCTCGAAAGTCCCCACCGCCACATTCAAACACCTCTCAGACCTTGCAGCACAAGGCATGAGAGGCGATTTCAGACACACATTCTGGCCAATAACCCGTGATGGGCAGCATTCCACGAGTGTGGTTATTCCACCTAGTATTGCATGATTTTTCTTGTGATGGGTATAAAAGTGGTGCAGTATTCGTTAAAATACTGCACCACTTTTATACCCATTTTTTAAAAAATGTTATGACAATGTGCTGTCGATATCGGTATCTGATGTACTATCTTCAGGCGTATCGGCACCATTATTATCGCTTTGACGGCGACGCAAGAACAGGACAAGGGTAATCCCTGCCACAAGCAAGATTCCAGCAATCACTGCAAATCCAGCTACAGCAGCACCTGTATGCGCCAAGTTGTGACTCTGAGATTGTGCACCCTGTTCAGCAGTAGGGATATAAACAGTACTGTTTACCTCATTCTTTTCCCACAATGCATACAAAGTGATATCGCTGGTGATATTGCTTAAATCGCTAGACGGAGCATAAAATGTACCAGATCCGTCAGCTTGCGTGTTCCATCCCTTGAAGCTGTAACCATCGCGAGAAAATGCGTTGCCATCAGAAAGAGTGACCTGGCCTGGGTGATCAATTGTATAGGATACAGTCTGACTGTCAATGCTCCCCTTGCCGCCGTTATTGTTATAAGAAACGGTTGCCGAGTATTCAGGAGGGCAAGATGCATTCTTAGAAGCGCTGATATAAACCTGAGTTTGTGCGGTTGTAGAGACACTTGACCGTTCACCTGTTTTCTCATCAGCATTCCAGTAGCGATAGGTGACAGTGTACTTTCCTGGCTTGGAAGTATCAATATTAGCCACGGTTTCCCCGGATGCATCGGTGTATGTCACATCGATGAGTTTACTTTGAGTAGAATCATGCAATGGGGCGCGTACTTCATCTTTATTGTACGGGTGTACCCAATAAAGGCCATCATCTGGATTAAATGTATCACCTACAGTTAAGCAAATATTGGAAGCAGCTGAAATATAGTGCCATAATTCGATGTAGAAAAGATTCTCCGGTAAGGTTTTATCTTCATCATTAACACCATGGATAACGAGACCAGAAGAGTCAGTAGTATAGGTGTAAAACTCGGTATACATTCCATTAGTAGACCAACCTGTACCATCAAACGCTTTCTTCACCTTATCGAGCTTGATGCGATATGAGCCATTGCGGTTATAAGCCATCTTGTTCTGCGCAAACATTTGTGTCAAAGGTGTATACGTCGATTCGTTGCTGTTCTTATATGAAACATCTGTATAATCTAAGCCCACAACGTCATTACTAATTTGTGGCACATCAGTATAAGTGTAATCCAGACTTGTAGAGTGAGAAATCTGATTATTCACTGTATAAATGTAATTAATACTATTATGCGTTACACCTTCATAGTCCGACTTATACGGCGCATACAAAGTCCATTCATGAGCGTAAGGAAGAGAATCAGTACGAGCAAAACGCAAGGAAGCGGTAGTCAAATCGGTATTGGTGTAGAGCCCCCACGGAGTAATTCCGTATCCGCCAACATTTTCAGAGAACTGAACAGGAGCAGTTGTACGTGTCAAATCGAGAGAATCGGCATTGGTCAGCACATAAGGCAAAGTAATAGTGAGCTTTTGTCCTGCACTTAATGGTCCGTGGACATACATAAAGTACACATCATTCATAGAGTACTTTTGTTCATAGTCGGTTTGAGAGAAGTATTTTCCTGGGACACTCTTATGCGAATATTGTGTTTTTGCTTGAACTTGCTGTGCATTTACTCCACTAAACTGCGGAGCTTGAGACATCTGGACTTGTGGTCCCGATGAGGAAGAACCTGCTGCACCAGGAACCATTAAATCGTAATTCATATTTGCTACATCTTTGGATGCAGTAATTTCTACGACAGCATTAAAATGGTATGCACCATTACTATCCGGCGTGAGCTTATCAAGATTTACCACGGAGTCGTGTACAGCAGGGTTATTGGTAGATAAATTGGATTTCACAGTACTGTTAGTGTCATCTGTTGCAGTGAAATACAAGGTATGTTCAAAGCTTATACCTTCTTGAGATGTAGTAGTTGTAGCAGAATCATTAGTGACAGATCCATTATTCATTGCGGTGTCATAAGCTGCAAAAGCTGGGAAGGTCTGCGCAGTTATGCTTATAACAAAAATAGCTACTAGAAAACTAATAAGAATTGAACGAACTTTAACAATAGAAGATTTCTTCATGTTAGAACTTTCACCTCGCTAAGAATATATCATTTTTCTTCATCAAAGACTGTACCATTCTCGATAGGAATAAAAGGAAGTCATATCTTGCTCGTTATGACTTATGAGCCATCCCATATGCACATGTATCAAAAAGTAAGCACGTCTATGAGTTATCATTCATCAAGATTTTACTTGACGATAGATGGACTCTTTTCTAATTTTCAGCAATTCTCTTCTAATATGCTCTCTAACTACACCTTTAATTTTTCCGTTTTATCGATAAATTCTCACCAAGAAAGTTATCCTACCGCCCACTGTGCGCTACAAAAGCACGATTATCGTAAAACTTCTAAGAAAGATTCGATTCATCTTACATCGATTTTATGCCTGAATTCTTCTGCGCAAAAACTCCACAGTAGACACAATGAATAATGCCACTATAGCCGAATATAGGGTATATCACAGAGATAAGAGTTTAAAAAACTAGAGAAATTTAAGCTATATCGCTAGGACAAGTAAGCCAAAGACAAAGAAAATAAACTTTTTCTCATCGTCTTTCTTAAAGCGTTTTTCCACTACTAGAGCAAGGTAAACAAATGGTAGAAATGAGCATAAAGGTAAATGTACATTGAAATAATGCATATAAAACGCGGCAGAGAAACAAGCACCTAGGAAGCACACATTAGTTTTAAAATTTTTATACAAACGTACAGATTAACAGTGAAGTACGGGCACTATTTATCAATCTTACATTTCTCCAAAAACACTACATGGACTAAAACTGCTACAATCCTGTTACAGTAAATCTATAATTAGAAGATAAATATATTCGATGGATTTTGACAAAGAAAGAGCTTGGAGAATCTCATTGATGCGCTATAGGGCTCGTATTTCCTACGAGCCATACGCCTTCACAATTCTACACTCAGGACCCAGAGGTCCACGGTTCAAATCCATGCCCCGCTACCAACGCCTCCGGTTTTACACCAAGGAAACCGGAGGCTTTTTCATTTTTCTGTTCTCAGGCGGATTCGTGCCTGCTTCCGAAACAGCGGAACGCTCTGTTCATGGTCACGATCCGATTCAGCAGGTACATCAGGCTTCATCACGACGCTTGCTGGGCCGCATTCCGCTGCTCCTTGCATATGAGTTCGCACCATTCCTTGCGTACGCCCATAGCTCTCGGAAAGAGCCTCAATACTCAGTAAGTGTTGCTTCAAGCGAACTTACGGAGCCCAAAATCCTGCAGGTCGACATAATAGTGGTTATGCCTATCAAGATCCCCAGTGGCCTACCAGCCCGTGACATCCTCGATTCTGAACGCATTTTTGCTTTAGAAAAGCCGGAAGCAGAGCGTCAGCGAGTGCGCCCGTTGAAATTGGTGATCTTGAACCTGATGCCCAAGAAAATCGAGACGGAGACCCAACTGCTCCGTTTGATTTCAAAGTCGCCTTTGCAGGTGGATATCGATTTCATGAAGACATCCACCCACGAGTCCAAACACGTCAACGCGGACCATTTGGTGAAGTTCTATGAGAACTTGGATTCATTCAAGGACAATTATTACGACGGTTTGGTAGTCACCGGAGCTCCTGTTGAGCACCTCCCATTTGAAGAGGTTGATTATTGGGAAGAATTCAAGCAAATCATTGATTGGGCCGGAACACATGTGTTTTCAACCATGTATCTGTGCTGGGGAGCCATGGGGGCGCTTAACCACAGATATGGTGTGCGCAAAGTCGACCTCCAAGAGAAGATTTTCGGTGTGTTTCCGCAGTATCTGCAGGATGAATACTGCTTCCTTACCAATGGCTTCGACGAGATCGCATTGCAACCGCATTCCCGAGTCGCCGGGGTGAATGAAGACGATATCGCCGCCATACCTGATTTGCAGGTGTTGACTTGGGGTCCGCAGTCGGGCCCGGGTCTTATTGCCACACGAGATTTTTCCGAGGTATTTGCTCTAGGGCATTGGGAGTATGGCAAATACACGCTTGCCGAAGAATACGAGCGTGATATGGCCAAGGGGATGGATAATGTGCCCTTCCCATATAACTACTTCCCACATGATGATCCCAATCTGCAGCCGCTATTCGCTTGGCGATCCCATGCGAATCTGCTGTGGCGCAATTGGCTGAACTGGGTGTATCAAACCACGCCATACGATTTGAACGAGGTTCCTGAACTGCGTGCCCAAAAGAAACTGGGCACCGATCGATCAATCCGACATGTGCCCGGCGCGCCGAGGATTGACGGTTTCCAGCCCATGCTTGCCGATGGATACGGCATTATTGCTCACGGTAACTTGGGCTAGAACCTGCGTCCTTACCGTTTCTGTGCCTGTGTTGCAGTTGTTTCCTTACCCTCTTTCAGCCTTTGCCTTTGTCTCAGCGAGTGCCTTCGCTGTCGGCATCGCTGCATTCGCCGATGTGCGTGGCGGTGGCAGTTGCAGACCCATTTCGAAGGCCTTCCAAGAAAGGTTTGGCTTGGAGGGGGGGGCAATGGCTGGTGGATCCTGACTATCAAAGCAATTCATGCCGCAACGAGGGTGATCACTGTGGTTCAGACTCAAATACCGCAGATAGATCTGAAGTCATGATTGTTGTGTATGACATTCATCAATGTGGCTAAATCCGCTGCAAATATTTCGTGGACTGATTCTTCCGCATATACATATGTGATAAACGTACGGGTTTGTGACTATTCAGACATTCATATATTGGACAGCCAATATTCAGTATTGAAAAGTTCCCACGCGGCATTGCTGCAACTTTGCTTAATGATAGAGCGCACGCAGATTACTCAGGAATAGTGTCAACAGGAAGATCGACATTACGAAACTGCGTTATAAGGCATTCCGCGGTGTGTTGCTGATTATCCATATACTTGTCAAAGGGGAGGCGTAAACCCACATCTGTTCGTTTGGATGGGTGGTCAATCACTGGCGTCATGCAATTGTCACCACATTGATTGCCGACTGTCGAAGCCACTGGTAAGTCGAGGCATCGTCCTTACTAGTGAGCTAGACTGGCTACTGTTGCGAGCATTAGGAGGCGCAGATGGTTGGAGCACTCAGCACGAGTGTGCTGTTGGCAGCTGATTCCGGTCCGGAGCTGCCGTCGGTGGAAGATTTTCTTCCTCCGGAGATCCTTTTCCAAGGAACTCCATTCGCGATCAACCGCATCATTTTGGTGCGCATTGTCGCGACTCTGCTCATGATTGCTGTGCTAGGCATCACTGCAAAGCGTGCCAAGATCGTTCCTGGTCGTTGGCAGGGCTTTATCGAATACGTCATTGAGTTCGTCAGAGACAAGATCGTGTATGAGGTCATGGGCGAAGTTCGTGGCAAGCGTCATCTTGCCATGATTTGCACCCTGTTCTTCACGATTTTTGTATTTAACCTCTGTGGCATTATCCCCGGCGCCAACATTGCGGCAACCGCTACTGTGGTCATGCCGTTGATTTTCGCCATATGGACTTTGGTTCAATACTGGATTGTTGCAGCGCGTGAACAAGGCCTGAAGAGTTTTATCCGCCATGAGGTATTCACCCCGGGCGTTCCGTGGCCTGTGTATATCCTGCTCAGTCCTATCCAGCTTCTCGAACTGCTGGTTATTCGACCTGCGTCGCTGACGATTCGACTGTTTGCCAATATGATTTCTGGACATCTTCTTGTGGCGACCTGCCTGGTGTTCACTCAGTATTGGCTTGTCGATTTCTCCAATAAGCTGACCGGTGTTCCGGTGGGCGCGCTGTGGTTCTTTGGGGCCATATTCCTCACCTGCTTCGAGGCTCTGGTGGCTTTCTTGCAGGCTTACGTGTTTGCAGTCCTTGCTGCGGTATATATCAATCTGAGCTATCCGGAAGAGTGACGTCAAGTCACCGCCGAATCACGTAATATTTCTTATTTTTGTCAAATATCCATAACGTTTCAACAGTTACCTAGAAAGGACAAGAAATGGATATCATCACTCTCGCGGAGGTCGCTGGTAACCTGAGCGTCATCGGCTACGGTCTGGCCACTTTGGGTCCTGGCATCGGTCTGGGCATCCTGTTCGGTAAGGCCATGGAATCCACCGCCCGTCAGCCCGAGATGTCTGGTCGTATCCAGACGATCATGTTCATTGGTCTGGCTCTGGTCGAGGTGCTGGCATTGATCGGCTTCGTCGCCGTCATCATGTTCCACTGATCTCAATCAGTGAGAGCATACGAATAATAGCCGTACGGCAAATGAAAGGAGGACCCCATGACTACGTTGGCAGAAGGCGGCATTGATCTGTTTGTGCCCAAGGTGTACGACATGGTGTGGTCCCTGATCATACTGGTTATTGTTGCGCTGTTCTTCTATCGATTCTTCCTGCCGAAATTCAACGCCGTCTTTGATGAACGCGCGTCCAAAATTGAGGGTGGAATGAAGAAGGCCGCTCAGGCCCAGCAAGATGCCGAACAGGCAAAGGCCAAGTATGAGGCTCAACTGAGCACTGCTCGGGTAGAGGCGTCGAAGATTCGTGACGATGCCCGTGCCGAGGCTTCGCATATCGTTGCCGACGCACGTTCCAGGGCAGAAAGCGAAGCGGAGCAGATCACAGCAAATGCTCAGCGCTCATTGGAGTCGCAGCATAAGCAAGCGCTGGTGAGCTTGAAGGGTGAGGTCGGCACTTTGGCGACCGCCCTCGCTGGCAAGATTCTCGGTTCAAGACTTGAAGATGATGCAGTCCAGTCATCGATGATCGATCAGATGCTCGACGATATGACTGCAGCACCGAAGTCCGACGAATCTCAGCAGTGAAACGCAACTATCTAGCCACATTCAAGAAAGGGAGGTGACCGATGCGAGGAGAGACTTCACGCATTTCGGATCGTGTTTCACGCGATTCCTTGGCCCCCGAACTGCGCAATGCCGGTGAAGATACGTGGCGTATAGGAAACGAACTGTTTTCCTTCACCAATCTGCTCGACCATAATGTGCGCATTGAGCGTGCACTCACCGAACCATCGCGTTCGGCAGAGGATAAGGTCGCGTTGCTTCGCTCACTCATTGGCGACCAAGCGCATCCGGTGACCATGACGATTTTGTCCGATTTGGCAAGCCGTCAGTGGAGCCGTGTGCGGGATGTGGCCAATGGTGTCGAAGACTTTGGTGTGGACGCCATGATGTATTACGCGGATGCGACAGGAACCACTTTGCAAGTGTCCATCGAGTTGGCTGAATTGCATTCGGCACTGCTCGGTCTTTCTGTGGTTCGTTCGCGTTTATACGATGAAAGCGTTCCTGCGCAGGCACGTATCGACTTGCTGCATAGCCTATTGAATGGAAAGAATTTCAATAAGGTCACTATGCGGTTGGCGGAGCATGCAACATGCAATCCGCGCAAGCGTCGGTACTTGGCAACTATTCAGTGGATGATCAACAAATTCTCCCGGCATATGGGCGAATCGATGATTACCGTAACCACAGCTGTGGCTCTTACCACTGAACAAGTGGACAAACTTGTTACGTTCTACACCAACAAACTTGGACGTGCGGTGCATATCAACTCCGTCGTCGATCCAAGCGTGATTGGTGGCATGAGAGTCCAGGTAGGTGACGAGGTCACCGATAATACGGTGGTAGCACAGTTGCACAAGCTGCAACGAGCAGTTAAAGCCAGTGCATAGCCTCTGGGCTTTACGACGTAACAGTCAATATCAATTCAATAAGGAGTGATCATGGCAGAACTGACCATTGATCCCACCACGATACGCAAGGCGCTCGATGAATTCGTCGATGCGTACAAGCCGTCGGATACTCCCACTCAAGAAGTGGGATATGTGGCTACGGCCGGTGACGGCATTGCGCACGTGACGGGGCTGCCTGGTTGCATGGCCAACGAGTTGCTGACGTTTGAAAACGGCACTCTCGGTTTGGCATTCAACCTTGACGCCCGAGAAATCGGCGTGGTTATCCTCGGTGACTTCTCAGGCATCGAAGAGGGACAGGAAGTGCGTCGTACCGGCGAAGTGCTTTCGGTCCCAGTGGGTGACGGATACCTCGGTCGTGTTGTGGATCCGTTGGGTAAGCCGATCGATGGACTGGGAGAAATCAAGAGCGAGGGACGTCGTATCCTCGAAGCTCAGGCCCCCGATGTTATGCATCGTCATCCGGTGGATGAGCCAATGTCCACTGGTTTGAAGGCCATCGACGCGATGACGCCGATTGGTCGCGGACAGCGACAGCTGATTATTGGCGATCGACAGACAGGTAAGACGGCTATCGCCATCGATACCATCATCAACCAGAAGGCTAATTGGGCCAGTGGGGATCCCAAGAAGCAGGTTCGATGCATCTATGTCGCCATTGGACAAAAGGGTTCCACAATCGCTTCGGTGCGACAGAGCCTTGAAGAGGCCGGTGCGATGGAATACACCACCATCGTGGCGAGCCCTGCATCCGATTCAGCCGGTTACAAGTACATTGCACCCTACACCGGTTCAGCAATAGGACAGCATTGGATGTATCACGGCAAGCACGTGCTCATCGTGTTTGATGATCTGTCCAAGCAGGCTGAAGCCTATCGTTCGATTTCCTTGTTGCTTCGTCGTCCACCGGGGCGTGAAGCCTACCCTGGCGATGTGTTCTACCTGCATTCCCGCCTGCTGGAACGCTGCGCGAAGTTGTCCGATGATTTGGGTGGCGGTTCGATGACTGGTCTGCCGATTATCGAAACGAAGGCGAATGACGTGTCTGCGTACATTCCGACCAACGTTATTTCGATTACCGATGGCCAGATCTTCCTCCAGTCCGATCTGTTTAACGCCGGGCAGCGACCTGCAGTGGATGTCGGTATATCGGTGTCTCGAGTCGGTGGCGCTGCGCAGTCCAAGGCCTTGAAGAAGGTCTCCGGTACGCTGAAGATTTCCTTGGCTCAATACAAGTCCTTGGAATCCTTCGCCATGTTCGCTTCCGATTTGGATTCGGCGTCGAAGGCTCAGCTCACCCGTGGTGCGCGCTTGACCGAGCTGCTGAAGCAGCCTCAGTTCTCGCCTCGTTCCATGGAGCAGGAAGTGGTCTCTGTTTGGGCAGGTACGCATGGCAAGCTTGATGATCTCGAACTTGATGATGTATTGCCATTCGAGCAGGGGATGCTTGACTACCTCGAGCACAACACCGATATCCTGAGCACCATTCGTGACACCGGTGATTTCACCAAGGATACGGAAGATGCACTCGACAAGGCTGTGGAAGCTTTCCGGTCGACCTTCGTGACCAAGGCCGGACATCCTCTCGTGAACAAGAAGGCTGAAAACGCTCCGGTTACCGAGGTCGAGCAAGAAAAGATCGTAGCGAGAGAGAAGTAACCCATGAGCTCTCAACTCGCATTGAAATCGCGGATCGCCTCTACACGGTCGTTGGAAAAGATTTTCAACGCCCAAGAGATGATCGCGTCTTCGCACGTGGCCAAGGCACGAGATGTGGCTATGAATGCGAAGCCGTATAGCGATGCGATTTTCGAGGCCGTGCAGGCACTGGTCATGCATACGAATATTGCTCATGCCGATGTCGAGCATCCGATTGTCAAGAAGCGCGGAGAAAACAACCCAAGGGTTGCCGTGCTCGCCATGACATCGGATCGCGGCATGGCAGGTCCATTCACCTCATCCATCATCAGGGAGACTGAGTCATTGCTCTCTCGTCTTGATGCAGATGGCAAACAGCCAGAGCTGTATGTGTATGGACGTCGTGGTGTGAACTTCTACAAGTACCGTAATCGCGATATTGCCGGCACTTGGGAAGGCAATAGCGACCATCCTGGCGTGGAGGTGGCCGAGGCTATCTCCAAAGCATTGCTGGAAGCATATATGAAGCCGGCAGCCGATGGCGGAGTTTCGGAACTCTACATCGTCTTCACCGAATTCATCAATATGGTCGTGCAGAAGGTTAGGGTACTTCGCATGTTGCCTGTGGAAGTAATCCAGCCCGCAGGTATCGACGATAAAGAGAATGGTGGTATGGAAGCCGATACGGCAGCGCTGTATGCTTTCGAACCAAGCTTGGATCAAGTGCTTGATGCGGTGCTTCCGAAATATGTGCAGTCGCGCATTCACGAATGCCTGTTGACTTCAGCAGCCTCTGAGACGGCAAGCCGCCAGAATGCCATGCACACGGCCACGGATAACGCTCGTAACCTCGTTGATGCGCTGACTCGCAAGCTCAATGCTTCGCGACAGGCGTCCATCACCCAAGAACTTACCGAAATTATCGGCAGCGCCGACGCGCTGAACACAGAGGAAGAGTAGGAACGCATATGGCTGATACTGAAACTCAGACCACAGCGGCTTACGGGAGCAAGACGGAGGACCCGATCACCGGACGCATTACTCGCGTTCAGGGCTCGGTTATTGACGTTGAATTCCCAGTAGGCCACCTGCCCGATATATATAACGCCCTCACTGTCAAGATCAACAATGTTGGCAGTGTCGAGGGCGAGACCCTGCACGAAATCACCCTCGAGGTCGAACAGCACCTCGGTGACTCCACGGTTCGTGCAGTGGCTCTCAAGCCTACGGATGGTTTGGTCCGTGGTGCCACGGTGGTGAACACCGGCGGCCCTATTGAGGTGCCGGTTGGAGACATCACCAAAGGACACGTATTTGACGTATCCGGCAACATCCTGAACAAGAAGGATGGTGAGGATCTGACCGTCAAGGAACGTTGGCCTATCCATCGCAATCCTCCCGCATTCGATCAGCTCGAGTCCAAGACCCAGATGTTCGAAACCGGAATCAAGGTCATCGATTTGCTCACCCCGTATGTTCAGGGTGGCAAGATCGGCCTCTTCGGTGGCGCTGGCGTTGGCAAGACCGTGTTGATTCAGGAAATGATTCAACGCGTGGCTCAGAACCACGGCGGTGTTTCCGTATTCGCAGGCGTTGGTGAACGTACCCGTGAGGGCAACGACCTGATAGGCGAGATGGAAGAGGCTGGAGTTCTTGAGAAGACCGCATTGGTCTTCGGACAGATGGATGAGCCCCCGGGAACTCGTTTGCGTGTGCCTCTGACCGCTTTGACCATGGCGGAATACTTCCGCGATGTGCAGAATCAGGATGTGTTGCTGTTTATCGACAACATCTTCCGATTCACCCAGGCCGGTTCTGAGGTGTCGACCCTGCTGGGACGTATGCCTTCTGCAGTGGGTTATCAGCCAAACCTGGCTGATGAAATGGGTGGTTTGCAGGAACGCATCACTTCGACCCGTGGTCATTCGATTACGTCATTGCAGGCTATCTACGTGCCTGCTGATGACTACACCGATCCTGCCCCTGCGACGACTTTCGCCCACTTGGATGCAACGACCGAGCTTTCCCGCGATATCGCGGCGAAGGGTATCTACCCTGCAGTGGATCCGCTGTCATCCACATCGCGAATTCTGGATCCTCGTTATGTGGGACAAGCCCATTATGACTGCGCCAACCGTGTGAAAGCCATCTTGCAGCGCAATAAGGAATTGCAGGACATCATCGCACTGATCGGTATCGATGAGCTGAGCGAAGAGGATAAGACCACTGTGAACCGCGCGCGTAAAATCGAGCAGTTCCTCGGTCAGAACTTCTACGTGGCCGAAAAGTTCACCGGTCGTCCCGGTTCGTATGTTCCTGCCGACGAGACCATCGAAGCATTCACCCGCATTTGTGACGGTGTATATGACGAGGTGCCTGAGCAAGCATTCTCCGGCATTGGCGGCATCGAGGATCTCGAAAAGAAGTGGCACGACATGAAGCAGGAATTCGGTGCATAATGGCTGATTCGAGTATGCAGGTGAATATCGTGGCTGCTGACCACCCAGTGTGGTCAGGGGCTGCGAAGTCTGCCGTCATACCGGCTTCTGAAGGTGCTATGGGCATTCTGCCCAATCACGAACCGGTATTGACCTTGGTTAAAGGCGGAACCCTCACCGTAACGGATGTGAATGGTGAACTGCACTCCTTTGCAGTTGCCGACGGATTCATATCCTTTGATGAGAACAAGCTGACCGTGGCCGTGGAACGCGGTCGCGATGTGGTCAAGCACGGTGATGAGTAAGGCAAAAAGCGCGAAGTCGTAGCTTGCAGCGCTTAACAACGGGTGGCAACGAAGTTCAATCGTTGCCACCCGTTTTTGCGCTCGATGACTCATGGTGTGGTTGAAGGGCCATCGATAGAAGAGATGTTCTAGATTCTCGGATTCTCTTGGAGATTTCTGACGGCCTGACATCTGATTCTTCCTACTGGTATGGTTATGGGCTGTGAGAATTATCGTTGCTGATTGTAGTGCTGAGTATTCCGGTCGCTTGCATGCTTCATTGCCGCTTGCCAGAAGGGTTCTGCTGATCAAAGCGGACAATAGCCTGCTCATTTTCTCTGAACTTGGATCATACAAGCCTTTGAATTGGATGGCCGCTCCCTGCACGATAAAGGAAGTGGTGCCGGCGGGTGCGGATGACGATATTGATACGACCATTCCGCATTCGGTGCTGCGAGTATCCGCTGCCAAAAGCGATGACGTCTTGGAAGTCACTTTGCAGCATGTGTATTCGGATGAAAGCTACGATTTGGGTGAAGATCCCGGACTGGTGAAAGATGGCGTCGAAGATCATCTTCAGCGATACTTGGCAGAGCAAATCGAACGCATCGGCAAGGGTGCAAGTTTGGTCCGTCGGGAATATCCAACCGCAATCGGTCCTGTTGACATCATGGCGATCGATGGAAACGGCCAACATGTAGCGATCGAAATCAAGCGCAATGGTGGAATCGATGGTGTGGAGCAGCTGACTCGATACTGTGAGTTGCTGAACCGCGATCCTCTGTTGGCACCTGTTCGTGGCATATTTGCAGCGCAGACCATAACCCCTCAAGCGAAGGTATTGGCAAAGGACCGTGGTTTTGAATGCCTTATTCTCGATTATGACGAAATGAAGGGTGTCGAGGACGATAGCCTGAGGTTGTTCTGATGGTGCGTCTGACTTGACCGGGGATTGTGAGCAAACACAGGATACTGCAGAAATCGAACCCGTCGCGTAGCCGACCGGATTGCAGGAAACACACACAAGTCGGAACAACAAGTTGATGACATTATGTGTCGTAACGAAGTGGGGGCGGCAACGTGAGACCAATCACGTTGCCGCCCCCCACATCATGTGGTGCATAGCCCAATCACGAATATCGCTTATCGAACACACTCATGCGCAGCCGCCGCAATCAGGAAGCGTAGAGAATGTCGACAATGAAATACAGTGTCGAATTGGCTGGAATCTTTTCTTGTGCCGTGGATCCATAACCCTGGTCCGGAGGCACAATCAGCAAAACTTGTGAACCGATGGTCTGGCCGGTAAGGCCATTCGTCCATCCCTTGATGACCTGGCTGAGCGAGAAGCTCGAAGCCGAACCGCGGTCCCATGATGAATCAAATTGCGTCAACGTGCCGTCGGAGCCTATGCACCAGCCAGTGTACTGGACGGTGAGGCTGTCGGTGGATTGCACCTCACGGCCTGAACCCTTGATCAGAGTCTGTGACACCAACTGGTCACCGGGAGTGTATCCATTGAGATCAAGCGAAGGCTTGCCGCTGTCATCCAGAGTGACCTTGGGCAGATCGGATGGGATATCGATTACTGCAGTACCTTCAGCACGTGTAGGAACGGTGCCTGTGGAAATCAGCGTCAAAACCATGATGTATGACGTGCCCGAAGTGTTGTTGTCATTCACGCCGAAGGCAATGGTGGTATTGACCTTCTTGCCGATGATCAGATTGTAATACGTGGAGTTTGTGGTGTCCTTCGTCATCGGAGTGCAGGAAGGCGTGTTATTGGTCCACGTATTCATCAGCTCCGAGCCGTCCTTGGCTTGCAGGGCCTTGCCTTGGAAACAGACCAGATCGCCTTCTTTGATGACCGCGCCATCCCCTTCCTGCAGCACGGCGCTTGCGCCATCCTCCACAGTCATTGGGGTATGGAAAGAAATCGTGGGCTCCTTGCCCAGATCGCCGGTGGCGGTTATGCCGGCGAGTTGGTCGGTGGAACCGACAGAGGAAGCGGATGAGCTGTCGGATGAAGCCGATGAGTCAGAGCAAGCGGCCATTGCGGTGCACAACGCAAGTGTGCAAAGAGCGGCTACAGCCTTGACAGGCATCCGCATAACAGATTTGAACGAAACCATGTCCCATACCCTACCGTTCAACCATGATTTTGAGGCATAAAATAGTGTTATGGATCACTGTATTCGCCTATTGGCTAGGCGTTAAGGGGACGAATCTAGTAGAATGGTTTCGCTATGACTGATGTACAAGAAGAACACGACAAGCCAAGCGATACCGGACGGCCGAGCCGGCACGCCATGATTATGCGCGGCGTCGTTGCTCCTATATTCGGTCTGCTTGCCGTGGCAAGTGTGATTTTTGGGGTGCTGAACGCGACGATATGGAAGCCTAGCTCGCAGATTACCGCGACTACTTCCGTATCAGGAACGCAGTATGTGGTCACCGATCCATCGGTACTGACTTTGGTGGACACTCAGGCGACGCTTACCGTGCAGGGGCAATCCGGGACGCAGGTGTGCGTTGCGTTTGGTTCAAGCAAGGATGTGACCGGTTGGGTAGCGGGATATCCATACACCCGCATAACGGGATTGAGTGACTGGACTACGCTGTCGACCGAACAGGCCAGCGCTCAGGGGACTAGGGAATCCACGGATGGTGCTGTCGATTTCCAGAACTCGGATATGTGGTCCTCGGTGAAATGCGGCACCGGCAGCGTCAGTCTTTCGGCGAGTGAACAAGACACCGATAAACTCGCCATTATCGATTTTGGACAAAGCATAACCACACCAGCGACCATAACCCTGCATTGGGTGCGTCAGACCTTGCCAGATTTCGCAATGCCTTTGTATTTCATAGGAGGCCTATGCGTGGTGCTGACCATCCTGTCTGCATCGGTATTTGCCATGCCGCCACACAAGCGCCGCAAGCGCATGGTTGCCAGCGAACCTGTCGAGGTCGCCGAGGAGGTAACCGTCGGTCAGGCCGTGGCGGGCAGCCTGTCGGGCTTGCGCTCGGCGGTTAAAGTTCGTCCCAAGAAGCGTCGGCGTCATGCACGGCGTGCGGATGATGGCAAGAAGTCGAGAAACGGATCGGCTCAGAACGCGAATGAAACTGAATCAGAGGCCCCACTGGTTGTGGATCCTTCCGCTCGCAATCTTGTGGCGGATCAGCAGCATGGTGAATCTCAAGGAGATGACATTCACCAGACCACGGTGATTAACACGGATGAGCTCCAGGCTTATTTTGCCAGGTTGGCTCAAGAGATGGGTGATTCGCAATCTTCCTCAGGTGAAGATGCGGAGTCTTCAACCGATGCGGCATCACTTGACGATCAAGACCATCAAGATCATTCGGAAGATATGCCAGAACAAGAAGCCCAAGGCGATAACGACCAAATGCAGAATGACCACGATTCAGCAGCTGAGGAAGGAGGCGAGTGATGAAGAATCAAGCAGCAAAAATGATCGCAGCCATCATGTCTGTCGGTCTGTTAATAGGCGTTGCCGCCTGTGAAGGCCAGGTACCCAAGCCCACTTCATCAACCTCAGCGCAAGAGAGTCCTGACCTGACTCAGGACCAGGAAAAAGCCATCAGGCAGCAAATCCTTTCGGTGATCAATGCCGCGAATGAGGCCAAAAGTGCGGATGGTCTCGATGTCCGAATGACCGGTCCCGCCTTGGAAATCAGAACCAGTGAATTGGCCATTGCACAGGCGACAGGATCTTTGGATGCGAAGACAACCATTCCTGAGGACATCACGCAGACGGTGATTCCAACCGATTCCGGATGGCCTCGTTCGGTATTCACCATTACTACAACTACTGAAGATCAGCAGTCGAAGCGTTTGCTAGTCATGAATCAGGACAGTGCTCGCAGCAACTACAAATTATGGGCGATTGCACGGCTCTTCCAGGGTGCGAAATTACCGAAGTTTGCCGTGCCCGATCATGGATCGCAAATGGGAACCGCTGATGACACCGGTTTGGTGGTCACTCCTCAGCAAGCCGTGGAGCAGTATGCTGACCTGCTGCAGAACGGTTCATCAAGCCAATATGCGTCCAATTTCGCCGACGATTATTTCCGTCAGGAATTGACGACCTTGACCCAAACCGTGCAAGAAGGCATGGAGCGGAACAACGGTACGCAGCAGCAGACCTTCTCAGCGGTGAAAGATCAAATTGCAGTTATGCGCTCGTCGGATGGCGGCGATCTCGTGGTTGCACAGATCAATTCTGAGTGGACACGGCAGGCAGGAGAAGGCCGTGAATCCCAGCCGGCTTCGGATGCTGAGCGTGCGCTATTCGGTGATGGAACGGCGACCAGCACCATGAAGGTCACGTATGTCAATGTGATAGCGCTGTATGTGCCGCCCGCGGATTCGGGCCAGCAGATCACTGCGGTTGGCGCTGAACGTCAGCCAGTGAAGGTGGAAGCGATCTAGTTTCTGGCGACTCAGCCACATATGATGCGGATGCCTCATTCCTGATATCGGAATGAGGGCATCTGTCATTTGTAGAGACAGGCATATGAAATAAAACGAGCCATAAGCCATGTGACAATTTCTGTTGTCTATTGTGACAATATGCGTATGCCCACGCTGTTGGTAGTCATCTTGTATCCAATGAAGCGGGCGGGGAATATCTGCCACCGGTGAACTCATAACCCATCGGTGACGGGTGGCGCTAAGTTGTGTGTAGATGAAGTAGGCCACGAAAGTGGATCTGGAAACGCATGAATGCGGTGAATGGCCGTGTACATGCGCGAATATTTGAGGAAAGGGCCGATATGGCAGGTCAACAGCAGTTCAATCCAGGATTCTCTCTTGCTGGGGCCGTGGATTTGGAATCATTGAAGCATCAGGTCAAGGCTGAGCCGGGGCAAGATGGCGGTGCGCCTGCAGCCGGCGGATATGTTATTGATACCACGGAAAACACGTTCCAAGCCATGGTGCAGACTTCGGCGACATTCCCCATTGTGTTGCTGCTGTGGGTTCCCACAGACGAACGGCTTATCGGCATGGCCAAAACACTTGGCGATGCCGTCAATGCTCTGAACGGCCAGATTCAGCTTTCCCGTATCGATATCAGCCAGTACCCTTCAATCGCCCAAGCCTTGCAGGTGCAAGGCGCACCGGCATTATTCGGCTTGATCGGTGGCCGTCCTATGCCGATTCTGCAAGGCCTCCCCGCTGAGGATGAGCTGCAACAAATCGTTGATCAAGTCATTCCACGGCTGATCCAGGTTGCCCAGCAAGCCGGGATTACGGGAAGCGCCCCTTATGCTGAAACAGGCGAAAACGAGAATGCCGGTGAGGATGCGCAAAGTTCCCAGGAACCACAGGTGCCTCCTGAACATGCTGAGGCCCATCGCCTGGCTCAAGAGGGTGATTATGCCGGCGCTGCAGCCGCATACGCCACGGTACTGGAGTCGGATCCCTCTGATTCATTGGCAGCGCGCGAACGCTCGAAGGCTCTTTTGCTGGCACGTTCTGGCGAAGCGGATGTGCGTGTGGTGCGCGGTCAGGCTGCCGATAATCCTGATGATGTCGATGCACAGTTGGCTGTTGCCGATATCGATATGATCGGCGGGCAGATAGAGGATGCTTTCAATAGGATTCTGGATTTCGCAGCAAGTCATCGTGCCGATATGGATGCCATAAGGCAGCGCTTGCTGGAATATTTCGTTATTCCTGAGGCGGATGACGAAAGGGTGAAGCGTGCTCGTCGTCGTTTGGCGACGCTGATGTATTAAGCAAATTATGGCTCAGGCAAATTTCATGAAGAGGAGGATTCGCAGTGAATTGCGGATCCTCCTCTCGTTATTGTTTATTGCCAGCGTCCGGGCGCGTTTCTCGGCGCTGGCATAAACGTTGGTGTCGGCTATGACTGACGGTGTTGATGCAAGTTTTCATGATGAGTCATCAGTGTTCGCAGTGGAACACAGGTGACTGGAGAGGAGAATCACTTGCATCAATGCGATAGGGCATAGGTACTTGGAATCCCGTGCGAAACGAGGGGTCGAGATTCCCGTTGAATGATGTGGGCTCGAAGAGATTCGAACTCTCGACCTTTCGCTCCGGAGGCGAACGCTCTATCCAGCTGAGCTACGAACCCATGTGCAAATGCACCGTACCTACTTTACACGCACCGTTGACTGTGCGTTGACTCATGTGTTCCTTTGATTGCATGAATTGAAGAGCTGTGGATCTCGGCATAAGTGCGAAGCCTGAAGCATACCCCGTAAGATAAGATATCTGAAGAAATATGCCCAGAACACTTGGTTTGCTACGCAAGTCACTTACACTGGAAGCATGGAAGCCGATTTCGAGTATGAGCGCCGATTTTTCTGCAGGCATATGCCAGAGGAACTGGATGACGGCGATGCTCCTACGCTTATCATCCAAAGCTATTATGTGCATGACGATAATTACGCACTGCGAGTACGTGTGCAGAGTCATCAGATTCGCATCGATGTCGATGAGCATACGGATCCCATAGCTGTTTTGGACCAACACAGGGATCTCTTCACGGACGCATTCGTCACGATAAAAGGCCCATCGGTTGGCGGAACACGATATGAGGCCGAACGTGTGATCGATGCGCATATCGCGGCCGAATTGATCAAACGTGGGGGAGTGCCGATCATCAAGAATCGCTTCTCGGCATGGATTGGCGAAGATGGTTGGAGTATCGATATTTTCGGAGGGAATAACGCCCCGCTGATCATTGCAGAAGCGGAGCGAAGTAGGCCGGTGACCAACCTTATCATCCCGAATTTTTGCGTCACTGAAATCACTGATGAGGCACGGTTCTCCAACGATGGCCTGGCCAATCGTCCATTCAGTGTATGGCGCGATGATTTCGAGCGGGACCTTGCCCAGCATGGTCCTCATTTTGAAGAGATGTTTGGTGTCAACCGTATGGAGTCGTCGAATTAATCACGCAGAAGCGATTCACTGACGATGCGGAGAACATGCAATATTGCTGGCACGTTTATGTCGG
This sequence comes from Bifidobacterium tsurumiense, assembly GCF_000741765.1. Lineage (GTDB taxonomy): Bacteria > Actinomycetota > Actinomycetes > Actinomycetales > Bifidobacteriaceae > Bifidobacterium > Bifidobacterium tsurumiense. The sequence goes on along the minus strand of NZ_JGZU01000003.1, from coordinate 339,827 downwards.
CTTCGATGCCGCATCTCAGTTGTTGACTGTTCTCTGTCGTTGAGCACAGGCTCAACGTAGTGTGTGATATTGAGATCGGCGGGTAATTTGCCGTGTTGTTCGACGCGTTCGCATGGCATACGCTGTGTGTGACTACTCGTTCACCATTGAATGGCGAAGCGGTCTCAAAACGTTGTGAACCACTTGCAAGGAGCAAAGATGAGTGCAGTGATAGAGGCAGTGTCAACGCCGAAAGCGCCGGCAGCATTGGGAGCGTACAGCCAAGCTGTTAAGGCGAATGGCTTTGTTTTCGTGTCAGGGCAGCTGGGTATTGATCCCGAAACAGGTGCGTTGCACGGAGAGGATGCTGCGAGCCAGGCATCGCAGGCGTTACGCAATATCGCTCATATTCTCGAAGAAGCTGGCACCGATATGGCCCATGTCGTTCGTGCCACGATTTATTTGAAGAATGTGGATGATTTTTCACAGGTGGATGCCCAATATGCTGCGGTATTCGCATCGGGTGTCAAGCCGGCTCGTGTGGCATTCGGTGGCAATGAGATTCCAAAGGGTGCTTTGGTAGAAATTGACGCCATTGCGGCACTGTGAAACATAGCAGGCACCGACTGTGAGGAATAGCATGGCATTCTGTGCCTAGGAATACAACGCGACCCAGCGCATACGAAGGAGTAGCGCTGGGCCGCGTTGTGATAAGCGGAAGACATACAGCTGATGAAGGACTGCACGCAGTATTAGATGCCGAAAATGGCAACCAGAATAAAGGTCACTATCGCCAACCCACCCTGCTTGAGCAGAATCGAAGGATTACTGGTTATTGCACCATATGCCGCAACGAGAACGATATAGCCCAATAGCAAGAGAACAGCCGCCTGCGAGTGGAAAACGAATATGGCTAGCAGCAGCAGGATTCCGAGCAGTCCGTTATATACTCCTTGATTTTTAAAAAGTGTGGTCACAGAAGGGCGCTTGAGTTCCTCGACACTCATATTGAACACCTTGGCTGTTCGCTGAGAAGTGGTAGCGATGGTCTCCAAATAGAAAATAAAGAAAAATTCCAAAGCAACTGCGGTACCCAGCACGGCGTTGATGATATGCATCTTGTCTCCTTATGCGTTCTGTTTCGGGCTGCATTCACCGGGAGCATTTGATATTGTGCAAATCCCAAGCCCTTCCTCCACTCCGCATTATATCCACAGCACGGGTTCGTGCCGGAAATCGTCGGATCGTTCGCAGTCTAATCGGACGTATCGATAGTGATATGAAGTGATATGAAGAGCGAATGAGGTGCATAACGCAGCCGTTGTATGAATGGTGAAGGGGAAGATGTGATGGCGTTCCGCATATCGTGCACTAGTGTGGTGCATATGAGTACGCCACGAACACACGACGCAGCATCGCGCCCTCGTATCCAGCCTGCAGAAGCAGGGGACACCAGACCACTTTCGATTTCGGCTCGCTTGGGCAGATTGCAATTCCACAATTCAGGCAAATTCAGGGTTTTGCAGCTCGCGGATATTCAAGACGGCCCTCGAATTGCGGCTGATACGATTCGCCTCATCGAAGCTGCTGCTGACACGGTTCGTCCTGATCTGGTGGTGTTCACAGGTAACCAGATCGCAGGCTACGATGAAGCGTATGCCGATACGTTCCGCAGAAGAAGGTGGGAAACCCCGGGCAACGAAGGGCACGGATTCGCTTTGTGGAAAAGCGCGCGGAATGCAAACAAAGCAAAGGCATCAGAAGATGTAGAACACACGCGTTCTCTGGTGCGTTCAAGCATCGAGCAATTCATTGAGCCCCTCAATAAGCGTTCAATTCCTTGGGCGGTGACCTATGGCAACCATGATGCCCAGTGCGGATTGGACTATGAAGAGATGGATGCGATATATCGTTCGCTTCCTGGTTGTTTGAATCCGGCTGCACCTGAGTCGGCATTGGACGACGGTGGCGTTGCACAAGAGGGAGCGGAGGCGGAAAGTGTCTTCGCTGATGGATATTCCCTTGCATTGCCTGATCAGAAAGTCATTCCTTGTGAACCGGGAACATTCATCTTGCCAGTATCCGATGTCACACGGTCCACTACCATATTCAACCTTGCGGTGGTGAATTCAGGGGACTATGCGCATGAGGGCGGATATGGCCATCCGTCTCAACGGGCATTGCAATTATTGCAGGCTTTGCCAAGTTTGGGGGCTGAGAAATCCTGCGTATTTCAACATCTTCCGGTTGAGCAGTTCTATCAATTGCTTAAAGAAGTGCCACCAACGGCAAATCATGCCATTGAAGGGTACCGTACATTCGGTGGGCGCTATTTTGTGTTGGATGAGGGCAAAACCCTGGCCGGAGGATATTTGGGCGAGGGCATCAGTTGTCCGGATGTGGACGGCGGCGAATTCGACACACTGCGGGACAGCGGTTGTTTCGCATTGATATGCGGACACGATCATCGCAATGCATTCGTTGGGGAGGTGGATGGCATCACCCTTATGGCGACGCCCACATGCGGTTTCGGCTCCTATGGTCCTGTTGGCGAGAAACGTGCCGCAAGGCTTATTGAATTCGATATTCGTCACCCATATTCTCCGCGAACGCAGCTCTTGGAATTCGGCGCGCTCGTTGGCAAACCCAGTGCTCGCAAGGCGTATACCTACGGCTTGTCAAGCCAATCGAGAGCTCGAGAACCGGAAGATGACTTGCTGCGCAGGCCGACGTGGTGGCGTCGGGCACTGGATGCAATATTCCACAGGCGATGACTTACGCATATTGGTATTGCATATATACCGAATATGCCTTCGTGAGCGCTGTTGAGGTTGAGTTTTCGTTGTGGCGCACGACTCTAGTGACGGTTTGTGCTGTGAAATGCAGAACTCCCGGGCAACATCCCATTGCGGGAAGTCGTCTGGGAGTTCTGCATTAGTGCACTTAACCTAGCGCGTGGTGATTATTGCGCAATATGGCCTGAACTTGCCTTGGCCAGAGCGTCAGTCAGGTATTTGCCTGCAGCCATGACCAGTGGGGCATAGCGGCGGCCGGGAGCTGTTCCCATACGTCCGGTCGGTCCGGAAATGGAGATCGCGGCAATCACCTGACCCGAAGCGTTCCGAATGGGGGCCGAGATGGAGCATACGCTTTCTTCGCGCTCATTAATCGATTCGGACCATCCGCGCTTGCGTACAGTGGCCAACTTCGCCGCTGTGAACTTGGCATGACGCAATCCTTGATGCAGACGTTCGGCGTCCTCCCACGCAAGCAGAATCTGGGCTGCGGAACCCGCTTCCATCGACAGCATGGCACCAACGGGAATGGAATCACGCAAACCGCTGGCACGTTCGACGGCGGCAATGCACACACGCTGATCGCCCTGACGGCGATATATCTGGGCGGATTCTCCTGTGCGATCGAGCAGTGTCTGCAAAATCGGTCCTGCAGCGGTAAGCAATCGATCTTCGCCTGCGGCGGCGGCCAATTCTGCAAATCGAGAGCCCAAAACGAAACGACCATGCTGGTCGCGGACCACAAAACGATGCCGTTCCAAAGCGATGGCCAAACGGTGGGCAGTGGGTCTGGCCAATCCGGTCGCCGTGACCAATTGCCCCAAAGTAGACGGACCCGCCTCCAAGGCGTCCAGTATTTTCACTGTTTTATCGAGGACGCCCACCCCGGAATGGATTTCGTTGGTGCCAGGAATTGGCGCTGCCGTGGCGCGTTGGCTTTGCATGAGAACGCCTTCGTCGAGGCCTGGAGACGAGGAGTTGCGTTGTGTGCTGGAAGAAGTCATGTTTTGGATTATGCCATCTCACATTTCGAAACGCAAAAGTAAGCGAGTCCTGACAGCGCCCATACTCGAGACAAGACAGTCATGCATGTGTGTGGAATGAAGTCAAATCATGCATCATGGCATATGCACCTAAGGAGACCTATGGGTACTACATTGGCCGAAAAGGTCTGGGCTGACCATCTTGTGAGACAGGGTGACAATGGGGCCCCTGACCTGATTTACATCGATCTTATGTTGATGCATGAGGTAACCAGTCCTCAGGCATTCGAAGGACTGCGGCTGGCTGGTCGTAAGCCGAGGCATACGGATTTGCTGATCGCCACAGAAGACCATAACACGCCTACCGTTGATATCGATAGACCCAATCCGGATGCCACTTCTGCCTTGCAGCTCAGCACCTTGGAGCGCAATTGCGCTGAATTCGGGGTCCGTCTGCATCCTTTAGGAGATGCCGATCAGGGCATCGTTCACGCATTCGCACCGATGCTGGGACTGACCCAGCCTGGGATGACGATAGTCTGCGGTGATTCGCATACCTCAACCCATGGTGCCTTTGGTGCATTGGCTTTTGGTATCGGCACTTCTGAAGTCGAACATGTCATGGCTACGCAGACGCTGTCGTTGAAGCCATTCAAAACCATGGCTGTGAATATTGAAGGCACACTGCCGAGTGATGTCACTGCGAAGGATATTATTCTTGCGATTATCGCCAAAATCGGGACAGGCGGCGGTCAAGGGCATGTCATCGAGTATCGGGGCGAAGCCATTCGCAACCTCTCCATGGAAGCACGCATGACCATATGCAATATGTCCATTGAAGCCGGTGCGAGGGCCGGCATGATTGCTCCGGATGAAATCACCTTCGACTACATCAAGGGCAGGCCTCACGCTCCTGAAGGAGAGATGTGGGATCAGGCAGTGGAGTATTGGAAGACGCTCAAAACCGATGACGATGCCGTTTTCGACAAGGAAGTGACCTTGCAGGCTGAGGAATTGTCTCCTTTCGTGACTTGGGGGACGAATCCGGGACAAGGTGTTCCAATTACCGATTCAGTACCGGTTCCTGAGAACATTCCTGATGCCACGGCTCGTGCCGCGGCGGTTTCCGCCATCTCATACATGGGTCTTGAACCTGGCATGCCGATGAAGAATATTCCTGTGGACACGGTTTTCATCGGTTCTTGCACCAACGGACGCATCGAAGACCTGCGCGCTGCGGCGGCTATTATGCGCGGACACCACAAGGCTGATTCGATTCACCGTGTGCTTGTGGTGCCTGCATCCTCGCGTGTGCGGTTGCAAGCGGAGGAAGAAGGGCTTGACCGCATATTCAAGGATTTCGGTGCGGAATGGCGCAATGCCGGTTGCTCGATGTGCCTCGGCATGAACCCTGACAAAATGGTGCCGGGTGAGCGTTCGGTATCGACTTCGAATCGTAATTTTGAAGGCAGGCAAGGCAAGGGCGCTCGCACTCATCTCGCTTCGCCTGCAGTAGCCGCAGCGACTGCCATTCGCGGTACCATTTCTAGTCCGGCTGATCTGTGAAAGGGGCGTTGTCATGGAAAAACTCACTGTGGTAACAGGTGTTGGCGTTCCTTTACGCCGTTCCAATGTTGATACTGACCAAATCATCCCCGCCGTATTCCTCAAGCGTGTGACCAAAACCGGTTTTGAGGATGCACTGTTCTATGCGTGGCGTCGCAATCCGGATTTCGTGCTCAATCAAAAGGCATATTCAAATGCGAAAATTTTGGTTGCCGGTCCGGATTTCGGCACCGGATCTTCACGCGAACATGCTGTGTGGGCATTGCGCGATTATGGATTCCGCGTGGTCATAGCGCCGCGATTTGCTGATATCTTCTATGGAAATACAGCGAAAAACGGTGTGCTGGCGGCCATAATGCCGCAAGAAAGCGTGGAACTGCTGTGGAAGATGCTTGAAGAAGAGCCGGGCATTCCCATGACGGTTGATCTGGGCCAGGCTACCGTAACCTGCGGCGATGTGACGCTTCCCTTCGAAGTGAATGATTACACCCGTTGGCGCTTGATGAACGGTTATGACGATATCGACCTGACCTTGCAACATGAAGACGATATCGTGGCCTATGAACGCAAAAGAGCGCAGCGCTTCCCCTTCAAACCCAAGACCTTGCCGGCAAAGCATTGGGAAGAAAAGCCCATCGAATCAGCACGCGAGGTTGAAGACGCCGGTTGGGCCGGGCCAATAGCCAATCGATAGGCCTGTTTCACCGCCGCCATATGTGATGGTCCAATGGCAATCGTCAAATCACGCGACATGCCAGCCAGAAGCGCATTCCCCTCAATATGCGGGGGAATGCCTATGGTGGAATCAATACAGATGAACTCCGCTTCGCAGATAGGAGCATAATGGTCCGGGATTTCGCACCCTTATATGATGTGAATGCTAGTTATGAAGACAATTACGAACATGGACCATTTGGTGCATTTGGCGAAGCGCTTGAACATGAAGGCGATGGCGTAGCGGCACCATCAGCAGATGGGCAATCAAATGAGGATCGGTTCCAATCGTTCCTCGGAAACATGGTTCGAGAACCATTCGGCATTCCGGCAGGACCTTTGCTGAATGAGCGGTTCGCTACCGCAGCCTTCCGCATGGGATTTGATTTGGCGGTGTACAAAACCGTGCGCTCGCGCCAATGGGGATGCAATCCCTTCCCTAATGTGCTCTCGGTGCATCCCAAGAACAAAAGCGGGTTTTTGGTGCCGGGAAACGCGGAATTGGATGAGGGAGTGCTGGCGGATACCCATTATGAGTCACCGGTTTCGATATCGAATTCCTTCGGCGTTCCATCGCGTGATCCTGACGTTTGGCAACCGGATATGCATAAGGCCATTGGTCAGGCCGGCAGGGGACAGCTTTTGATACCCAGCTTCCAGGGGTCGCGGACGCCGGAAATGGACACTCAGGCATATATTGCGGATCATGTTCTCACTGCCAAACTCGTGGCAGAAACCGGTGCTTCTTTGATGGAAATGAATACCAGCTGCCCCAACGAAGGACATAATCGTCTGCTATGCCATGATCCTCGATTGGTGGGAGAGATAACCGATGCGGTGAAACGCGAAATCGGGGATCTTCCCCTGATCATCAAACTCGCGTATATCCCCACAGATGAGGCCTTGGAATCGATGTTGCGCAATACCGTGGCGCGAGGCAGTGTGCAGGGCATAGCTGCCATCAATACCATTTCGGCGAAATTGGTGGATGCGCAAGGGGGCCAGGCATTGCCGGGAGAGGGGCGAGAGCGCAGCGGCGTGTGTGGCAACGCCATCCGTCAAGCCGGCTTGGATATGGTCCGACGTCTAGCGGCTCTGCGTGAGCGTATGGATCTGAATTTCGCCATTATCGGCGTAGGCGGTGTGTTGTCTGCGCAGGATTATGTGTCCTATCGTCAATCTGGAGCAGATGCGGTGATGAGCGCTACCGGTGCGATGTGGAATGCCCGTCTTGCTCAGGAGATTCACGCGCTGAAGCAATGATGCGTGCTCGATGATGGCATGGATCGCTGAGTTATGTATCGCTGAACTGTGGGTCACTGGGCTATGAATCCCTGAGATAGGGATTGCTCTGTTATGGATCCCTCGGTTATGCATTCGTGGGTTGTTGCAATTTCACGGTCCGTCTCGTGTGTCTTTCCAGTAATGCATAGATGCGAGGCTGCGGTTTGGTGATTGGTTATCACCCGAGTTGCATAGCACCGCACACGCCTGAATGCCGCACCCTCATAAAGGGACATCAACCAACGAGCTCGTGGTTGTTGGTTTCGAACAGGTAGCTGTGCAACTGTGATACAACCGTGTGGGTGTTGTTCGTCATCGGGGCAATTTCACCAGCTCGCTACAACCAGTGTGGCAAACTGAGACAATACCGTGGTCTTCCATAGTGCGAACGGCGAAGACACATAAGACGATGAATAGATGAAAGAGGTAGATCGCGTGGGCGAGAACAAGGAAGACGTGCTGCACGTCGAGGGAGGAAAGCCGCTGAATGGCACCATCAAGGTGCGAGGCGCAAAGAACTTCGTCAGCAAAGCCATGGTGGCTGCGCTTTTGGCCCCCGGAACCTCAGTGTTGAAGAATGTGCCGGAAATCCGTGATGTGCATGTGGTTTCCGATCTGCTCCGTTTGCATGGTGTGAATGTGGATGTCAATGGTGATGAAGGCATTGTGACCATCGATGCCACCAATGTGCAGCTTGCCGACGTGGCTGATGTGGACACGCTTTCCGGATCTTCACGCATCCCGATTCTCTTCTCCGGACCGCTCGTGCATCGCCTTGGCGAAGCGTTCATCCCCGCACTCGGCGGTTGCAATATCGGTGGCCGTCCGATTGATTTCCATTTGGAAACCTTGCGCAAGCTCGGAGCCAATGTGGACAAGGAACATGCGGACGGTATTCATATCACTGCTCCCAATGGATTGCATGGTGCCAAGATTCATCTGCCATATCCGTCTGTAGGGGCGACTGAGCAGACCTTGCTTGCGGCAGTATTGGCCGAAGGCAAGACCGAACTATCAGGCGCGGCTGTCGAGCCTGAAATCATGGATCTGGTTGCAGTGCTCCAGAAGATGGGCGCCATAATTTCCGTTGATGTGGATCGTACATTCCGTATCGAAGGCGTCAAGGAGCTGCAAGGCTACACCCACACTTCGTTGACAGATCGCATCGAAGCTGCGTCATGGGCTTCTGCGGCCTTGGCAACACACGGTGATATTTTCATCAAGGGCGCCACTCAGCCTGAAATGATGACTTTCTTAAATGTATTCCGTAAGATCGGCGGCAAATTCGATATCACGGATAAGGGCATTCGCTTCTGGCATCCGGGCGGCGATCTGAAGCCTGTTGCCATCGAAACCGATGTGCATCCAGGATTCATGACCGATTGGCAGCAGCCACTGGTCGTGGCTTTGACACAGGCCAAGGGTCTGAGCATCGTGCACGAAACCGTGTATGAGAACCGTTTCGGTTTCACCAAGCCGCTCGTGCAGATGGGTGCCACCGTGCAGCTGTATCGCGAGTGCCTGGGATCCCTGCCATGCCGTTTCCAGCAGCGCAATTACAAGCATTCCGCTGTGATCTTTGGACCGACTCCTCTGACCGGTCAGGATATCGATGTGCCGGATTTGCGCGGTGGATTCAGCCATCTGATTGCCGCTTTGGCGGCATCCGGCCCTTCTGATGTTCATGGAATATCGCTTATCGATCGAGGCTATGCTGATTTCAGAGGCAAGTTGACAGCACTGGGAGCAGTAATCGATTAGTATTGAAGCTTGAATAGTTAGAAGCCGCGCCCTGAGAATGATCACTAGGAAATTCCCAAGACGCGGCGTTTTGCTGTGTGCTGCAGTGAATATCGTCGTATGCATTCCAAACGACTGAGCCCTTGCGATGAGGTCATGCAAAGCTGCGCTTTGGCAGGCGGTGTTGCATTGCAGCGGGCGGTGCCTTCATGATAATAAAATCTTGATATTGGCAGGATGAAGTGGCTCTGGATATCCCGTAGTGTTGTCACTTGGCAATGCGTTGTTGCACAATGGAGGGATGGTATCCAAAGGCAAGCCTTCACCACGTTCTGCTGTCAACCCTTTAAGCGACGAGCAAGTGCGCAAGCTCGATGCAAAATATCATTTGGTTGATCCGACCCGTCCTTATCCCACAGGAAGAGTCAATCCGGATGTTGAGGAGATCGAATCTCAAAACCCCAAGGCGACATCGCGCCTTCTCGCAGCGATTTCATGGGTTATGCGTGGACGCAGCAAAGTAGGCGCCTGGGGATTGGATAATATTCCTGAACGGGGCACCTTTATTACTGCCGCGACCCATGTGACCATGTTTGATGTCTTCGTGCCTATGGTGGGCTTATTCCATATGGGCCGTCGACCTCGATATATGGCGAAAGCCGAAATGGGAACGTGGCCGATCCTGGGCAAATGGTTCCAACTGGTCGGTATGCAGCCGGTCCAACGCCGTAGTGGCAAGGCAAAGGATATCGAAGCCACTTCTATCGACATCATCACTTCAGGACGTCCGTTGACCGTGTGGCCGGAAGGTACCGTGACTCGTGACCCTCAGAAGTGGGCCATGAGCATGAAAAACGGGGTAGGGGTTATTGCCCTCGAGTCCTCACGCCGTCTGGGTTACCAGGTGCCTCTTTTCTGTGCGGTGACTTGGGGAGCCGCAAGTATCAACCATTGGTGGCCATGGCCGCGCAAAAATATTGTGATGTGCTATGACACGCGCATGGATTATTCGGATCTCCTCGAGAACATGGATCAATGGGGGAAGGAGCCTCCCGAGGAGTTGGCGGATGAGCTTACGCGGAGGATCCGTGTGAGAATGAATGAAATTATGGGAGAAATTCGAGGAGAAGAACCGCCGGCAGGGTATTGGGACTATCGTACGATGAGTCGGGTAACGCAGGAAGCCTGAGCTCTTGACGAAGCAATGATCGAGATTGCCGCGGTTCGCAGATGCGATTGCGGCATGACCTAGCACGCAAGGAGACATGAATATGGGTAAGAATATTACGATTCTGGGAGCAGGAGCCTGGGGCACGGCCTTCGGCCAGGTGGCGGCCGATGCGGGTAATGATGTCATGATGTGGGCTATTGAACCCGAAATCGTGGAAGGAATCCGCGATCATCACCATAACGCGGTTCGCCTGCCCAGCGTCGAGCGTTTGCCTGAAAGCATTACGGCGACTGGAGACCGCAAAGAGGCGGTTGAAGGGGCGGATATCATCATCGTGTCCATTGCCGCGCAGTTTGCCCGCGTCGCTTTGGAAGAATTCAAGGGGCTTATCGGGTCGGATGCAGTGGTGGTTTCCTTGATGAAAGGCATTGAGCGATCCACTGGCAAGCGCATGGATGAGGTGGTTCGTGAGGCTTTGGACCTTCCTGCCAATAGGTTTGCGGCGATCTCAGGCCCTAATTTGAGCAAAGAAGTGGCTGCAAGACAACCAGCTGCTGCTGTGGTGGCATGCGAAGATATTGATGCCGCTCGCATGGTGGCAGATGCCTGCACGAATGACTATTTCAAACTCTTCGTCAGCACTGATGTCATAGGTGTGGAAATGTGCGGTTCGTTGAAGAATGTGGTGGCCTTGGCCGTGGGTATGGCTCGTGGCGCAGGCTACGGTGAAAACACCGCGGCCATGATTGAAACCCGTGGATTGGCTGAGCTTACCGCACTGGGAACTGCTGCCGGAGCGCGATCCAAGACCTTTGCTGGATTGGCCGGAGTTGGCGACCTTATCGCAACATGCGGTTCGCCGCTAAGTCGTAATTACACATTCGGCGCAAACCTGGGCAAGGGCTTAAGCGTCGAAGAGGCCACCAAGGCCAGTAACGGTGTGGCAGAAGGCGTTCCCACCACCGGTGCCGTGGTGGCTTTGGGCAAGCAACTCGGGGTGAGCACCCCATTGGCTGATGCCATGAGCCATGTGCTCAATGACGGTATTACCTGTGATCAGATGCTCAGTGAGCTCTTCGAGGATACCGTGGGTGAAGAGTAGACAACAGCCGTTTCTCGCAACGACACGGATTGTATCGGGCAAACGCCGACCCTTGCGCTTTGTAACGACCTGTGAATGGTCGTGCACAAGGTATTGGTGAAGATTCATGTTGACTTCGCACGCTTCAGCATACGCATTGTGTAAGGCATGTAGTCTTGCGTACGGAATGCAAGGCCGGGTGCGCTACGAGCTCAGCATCAGTAATAACGAAGTGAGGATTTGATGGCCGTAAAACGTATTGTCGTGTTGTATGGAGGCAAAGCGGACGAGCACTCCATTTCATGCATATCCGCTGCCAATGTGCTCAGGGCCATGGATGCCACTCGTTTCGAAGCCGTGCCGATCGGCATCACCAAAGAGGGAGCGTGGTATTACGGCGTGACCGACCCTCGGGATGTTGATACCTCAAGTAATCCTCTGCCGGTCGTGAGCACTGTTGGCGGCAAGCCGGTTGTTTTGGATATGACCCAAGGCAGGGATGGATTCTTCGTGCGCAATGCCGATGGAGGCTTGGATTCCTTGGGGCATATCGATGCCGTTTTGCCTGTGTTGCATGGTGCTTATGGCGAAGACGGAACCGTCCAAGGGCTTTTGGAAATGATGGGGGTTCCGTATGTCGGATGCGGAGTACTGGCATCGGCTGCGAGTATGGATAAGCATTACACCAAGGTATTGCTTCGCCAGGCGGGCATCGCCGTCACCCCGGATGTCACCTTGGATGTGCGTGGATTCGACGCGAAGGATGGTTTCGCTTCTCACGCGCAGGATTTATTGCAACAAGTCGAGGCAGCGAATTTGCAATATCCGCTCTTCGTCAAGCCTTCCCGCGCAGGTTCCAGCTTTGGCGTGACCAAGGTTGAGCATGAGGGCGATGCAGAAGAGCTCGCCGCCGCAGTATTCGAAGCTTCCCATCACGATTGGCGAATTCTCATCGAGCAGGGAGTGGATGCCCGAGAAATTGAGTGTGCAGTGCTCTCGCCGTCCCCCTTGCAGGAGCCTGAGGCGAGTTTGCCGGGAGAAGTGGTCTTGGATCTGCGCAACAACGGACAAGACCAGTTCTATGACTTCGACAGCAAATATATCGACGCTCAATCCTCCCATGTGGAGGTTCCTGCGGATCTGCCTCAAGACGTTTTGGAACGCGTGCGCCGCACCGCATTGAAGGCGTTCAAGGCCGTGGATGGCGCTGGATTGAGCCGAGTGGACAGTTTTGTTACGGCCGAGGGTGAAATCATGGTGAATGAAATCAATACCATGCCAGGGTTCACTGCCATTTCCATGTATCCCAAGGCGTGGCAGGCAATGGGTGTGGATAACACGACCTTGATCACTCGTTTGATAGAAGGCATCCTGCAAGACTGATCAATCGCACACGTTTGCAATACTCATATTGCATAACTCAGTATCGGCTCGAATGTTCACTTGATATTCGGGCCGATTCGTGCATTGCCTCTGTATGCAATCGTCATCATCCGTTCATTCTCGTCATACAGATAACGCTACAATTTCATCTGCGATTCAATCATGCGTTAGATTCGAAGCCTAGTCTCTGATTCTGGTTGGCCGTGCAAAGAGCATAGGCCACGCGGATAGAGAATAGGAAAGAACACATGATTTCCCTGCGTAAGTTTGCAGCTGGTTCCGTTGCTGCTGTGTTGGCTGTGTCTTTGGCAGCTTGTGGATCCAGTGCTTCTGGAAGCGCTGCATCGAGCGCCGATCCCAAGTCGGCGTCTGCAACCTCGTTGTCTGATTTCGGTTCGATGAGCGATTTGGAAGCCGCGGCCAAGAAGGAAGGTGCACTCAACGTCATTGCGCTTCCTCATAACTGGTCCAATTACGGTGAGGTCATCGATGGCTTCAAGAAGAAGTATCCGGAAATCACCGTGAACGAGATGAATCCGAACGCATCTTCCAAGGAAGAAATTGATGCGGCCAATACCAATAAGGGCACGGATGCTGCCCCGGATGTCTTTGATCTCGGTTTGGCTGTCGCTGCCACAAGCACCGACTCCTTCGCTCCGTATAAGGTTCAGGCCTGGGATTCCATCCCGGATGATGTCAAGGATGCGAATGGCGCTTATTATGCCGATTACACCGGCATTATGTCCATCGGTTGGAACAAGGACAAATACGGCGATATCAGTTCACTTGATGACTTGCTGGATAGCAAGTTTGCCGGCACCGTGGCTTTGAATGGCAAGCCCGCCGAGGCCGGCGCTGCATTCAACGGCTTCCTCATGGTGAACCAGTTGGCAGGTGGGGACATTGATAATACCCAACCGGGCTTGGATTATTTCAAGAAGCTCAAGGATGCCGGCAATCTCACCCAGGTGGATGTGACCGATGCCACGATCGAATCCGGGCAGACCGGCGTGGTCTTCGACTGGACCTATAACCAGTCCTCCTACCAGTCCGCATTGAAGGACAAGGGCGTGAATTGGGAATACAAGACCTTCCCGAAGGCCCAAGTCGTCAGCTACTACAATCAGGCCATCAACAAGGATGCTCCTCATCCAGCCGCCGCACGCCTGTGGGAGGAATACCTCTACAGCGCGGATGCGCAGAACCTGTGGCTCAAGGGCGGCGCCAACCCGGTGCTTCTGGATGCCATGGAGAAGGACGGCACTGTGGATCAGGACATCCTGGCCAAGTCCATCAAGATCGAAGGAACCCCCGTCACGTACACGAACGAGGATTCCAGTCGAATCACCGAGTGGCTGCAGAACAACTGGGATGCCACAATCGGTAACTGATAAGGCGATGCAATGAGCATTACGCACACCGCCTCCAGGCCCTCCGCACATCGTTCGGAGGGCCTGAAGGCTCACAGCACAAGTTCGACACTGCGCAAAGGCATAGCGGATGCGGCAATATCAATACCGTTCTTCGCATATACCGCATGTTTCCTTCTGGTACCCACATTGATCGTCATTGTGGGCGCCTTTACTTCACGCACCGGCGGGTTCACACTCAATAACCTCGCAAAACTAGGCGAGGCCAATACGCTGCATAGCTTGATGACATCCATAACGGTTTCTGCGGCATCGGCGCTTATCGGAGCGGTGGTCGGCGCATGCGCATCCTATGCCTTGGTCATCGGCGCGAAACCCAACGGCATGCTCAGGCGCGTGATGCTGGCCGTGTCATCGGTTTTGGCGCAATTCGGCGGCATTATGTTGGCATTCGCCTTCATAGCCACCATAGGCATCAACGGCGTGCTCACTCTCGCATTGCAGCAGCTGTTCTCGTTCACGGTGAATCCGAATTGGTTGAGCTCAATCGGCGGTCTGATCACCATCTATTCGTATTTCCAGATTCCGCTGATGATCGTGATATTCCTCCCCGCAGTGGATTCGATGCGCCCGCAGTGGCGTGAAGCAGTGGAGAGTTTGGGTGGAACCACGTGGCATTATTGGTCCCGAGTGGCTGTGCCAATTCTTCTGCCACGATTCATTTCCGCATTCCTGCTGCTTTTCGCCAATGCGTTTTCGGCATACGCCACAGCTGCGGCATTGTTTGCGCAACGCGCGATTTTGTTGCCCCTTATGGTGCAAAGCGCCATGCGCAATGAGATGGATCCCAATCAGCAGGGATTCGCACAAGTATTGGCATTCACCATGATCTTGGTAGTGGCATTGGTTATGTGGCTCAGCCATGCGGTGGAAAAGAGGGCCGGTCGATGGCAGTAATGCAAGATGTCAAACCAGAACAGCCGGTGCAGCTT
This sequence comes from Bifidobacterium tsurumiense, assembly GCF_000741765.1. Classification (GTDB taxonomy): domain Bacteria; phylum Actinomycetota; class Actinomycetes; order Actinomycetales; family Bifidobacteriaceae; genus Bifidobacterium; species Bifidobacterium tsurumiense. The sequence goes on along the minus strand of NZ_JGZU01000003.1, from coordinate 324,769 downwards.
CGCGCAATTCGCATACGGCGCCAGAGAATAGTCAAAACTCTCGTACTCGGAGCCGTTGCGATTTTCCTTGCCACGCCGTTATTGGCCATGTTGCTCTTCACCGTGCGTCAACCCTTGTCGGGTGTCTGGGGGATTGAGCCCTGGAAGGCTATATTCACCGGCGATGGAAGTTCATTGGGAGCTGATATGTCCGCCTTGTGGAAGGGACTGGGCGTTTCGTTGGCTCTCAGTGCCGTGACGGTTGTGTTGATGCTGCTGCTTTTGGTCCCCACGATGGTCATGGCGCATATCCGCAATAAACGTTTGGAACGAGCCATTGAGTGGGTTTCAACATTGCCTCTGACCATTCCTGCCATTGTTTTGGTGGTCGGTCTCGGACCGATGTATCGGTGGATGTCCATCAACCTTCTGAGCACCAATCCGATCTGGCTGTGCTTCGCATATGTGATATTGGTGTTGCCGTTTGCCTTCAGGGCTTTGGCGGTTGGCCTTCGATCCATAGACGTCAACACATTGAGTGAAGCCGCACGGTCTTTGGGTGCCTCGTGGCCGAAAGTATTCTTCAAGGTGCTGATACCCAATCTGTGGCAGTCGATGCTCTCGGCCTCATTCATCTCAGTGGCTGTGGTACTGGGTGAATACACCGTGGCTTCGTTGTTGGGACGAACGAATTTGCAGGTTGCGCTATTTCAGTTAGGACAGTCCAATGCGCAGATATCCACGGCTATGTCACTGCTGGCATTGGTATTCGCCACTGTTTTGGTGGTTGCATTAGACGTGATTGCCGAGCATATGCGCCGGCGTCAAGAGAAAGGGCAAAACGATGTCATTGGCTGAGCGCAAAGCAGTGGCCGCGGCAATCGATGAATTGCACGATGGCAAGGCCGAACAATCCTCGGTTACCGATGCGGCTCGAGCCGTATTGGAGGATTCCCAGGAGCGTGGCGGCGGAATCTGCATGCAGCATATCGATAAGATCTACCCGGGCAATGCGACCAAGGCTTTGGATGATTTCAATCTTGATGTCAAGCCAGGTGAAATGGTGGTGCTTCTGGGCGGTTCCGGATGCGGAAAATCTACGGCACTGCGCTCACTGTCTGGATTGGAGGATATTCAGGCCGGTCGCATTATGGTCGGTGGCCAGGATGTCACCAGTGTTCCGGCGAATAAGCGCAATATGGCCATGGTCTTTCAGGCGTATTCGCTGTTCCCGCATATGACAGCGGTGCAAAATGTGGAATTCGGTCTGGAAATTCGCGGTCTCTCGTTCAAAGAACGCCATCGAATAGCGATGGAAAAACTCGAGTTGGTAGGTCTGGTCGATCAGGCCACGAAATTCACGCAGCAAATGTCTGGCGGACAACAGCAGCGCGTGGCTCTGGCACGTGCATTGGCCATTTCACCTCGAGTGCTGTTGCTTGATGAGCCGCTTTCCGCTTTGGATGCCAAGGTTCGCGTTCAATTGCGTGAGGAAATCCGCCGCATTCAGGTTGAGACGGGCACGACCACGGTATTCGTCACGCACGATCAGGAAGAGGCTCTTTCGGTGGCCGACCGCATTGGGGTTATGAACCATGGCCGCATCGAACAAATCGACGCCCCGCAGACCTTGTATCAACGACCCTCAACTGAGTATGTGGCCACGTTTATTGGAGTGACCAACCGCTTGCCCGCAGCGTCCAATGGGGATGAGGCATTGGTATTCGGTCGATGCGTGCCATTGATCGAAGGTTCTGCACGCGGTGATGAGGTGACTGCGCTGATCCGCCCCGAAGCATTGACCATCGATACTTCCGGCCGAACCAGTGCAATAGGCGAGAAGGCACAGGTGCAATCCATTCATTTCCTAGGTTCGCATATTCGTGTGGATGCGGTTTTGAAGGATGAAGTGTGGACTCGAGCCAATGGTGGAAAACCTCTGGAAGTAACGGTTCAGTGTTCTTCGACGGGCGCGCCGGACGGCTTGGCGGTGGGCGGCGATGTCACCATAGTGCCATTGCCGGTGCCAGCACTCGCCGTGTGAACAACATCATCACATGAAAGCACAAATTGGCCGGACGGTGCATTGCCGTCCGGCTGAGCTATTTTCGGCATATTTACGGAGCAACGGACGCAACCGGACGGTATATCTTCCTAGCATGGTGGGATACACTGTTCTTGGACACAAGGCATAGAGCTAAGGGGAATCGTGATGAGCGATCACCACACACCAACGGGGCCTGAACGGACACCCTTGAATCAGAACGATGATGAACAGATGAGTGCTCAATGGGGAGCATCCGATGGGAATGCCGACTCTCGTGAGACCACGGATCAACCATCTTTTGGCACTGGCAGCAGTGATTATGGGACGTCATCCGACGGTGGGCAGCAGTCTATGCCGCAATACGGCGTTCGGCAGGAAATGCCGCATGTGCCATATCAGCCGACCCCTGTGCAAACGCCCACCCCTCACAATGGTGCTGTTCAAGGTCCGCAACCTCAATACGGGGCAATGTGGCAGTCTCAGCCACAACAAGTGCCGGGCAATGCGTGGCAAGGGCAGTCCATGAACCCTATGAATGGCTATCCGCCCGCCGACTATGCGTATCCGGCACAGCAGCCGCCCGTTCCCTCGCAGATGCCCATGCAACAGTACCCGAACCAACCCATGCAGCAATATCCGAGCCTTCCCCTGCAGGAAGCCAATAGGCAGGCATATATCCAGCAGATGAAGGACATATGGATGCGCGAAGAACAATGGATGTCCAGTGTGCGCAAACGCATGTCCAGAGTGGGTTGGGCTTTGACCATCTCATTGGTTGTCTGGCTTATCGGCACTAGATTGCTGACAATACTGCTGGAATACCTGCCACAATCAGTACTGGTGCAATTCCTTGATCTGTGGTCATATCTCGTTTCCGTTCTGGGACAATATGGAATTGCCGTCCCATTGGCCATGTTGGTATTGGCCGGGGTGCCTACCACGCCGGTTCGAAAATTTGATATGTCACCAGGCCGGTTCTTTTCATTGCTGGTCATGTGCTTCCCGCTCATGATAGGCGGCAGCATAATCGGTCAACTTCTCTCCGCTCTGCTTACCGGAGGCGTCGCAATCAACCGCATAGAAAGCATCATCGCGGAAAGCAATCCTTGGATAACGTTGTTATTCACCGTAATCGTGGCGCCTCTTGGTGAAGAATGGTTCTTTAGAAAACAGATCATAGATCGCACGCGTCGCTTCGGAGAGAAGACTTCAGTGCTCTTCTCCGCATTGGCATTCGGCCTCTATCACGTCAATCTGTTTCAGTTCTTCTATGCATTCGCACTCGGTGCGATCCTCGGATATGCCTATATACGCACTTCCAAATTGCGGTACTCCGTGCTTATTCACATGCTGATCAATCTGCAGGGCGGCGTGATCGGACCGATGATTCTGCAGAATATGGGGTCAATCAACGACGATGCGGAATTGGCCAATGCGCTAGCACGAGGAGATTCCGGAGTGGTGGCATATGCCATCTACCTGATGTGCATGTTGGGCTTGGCAATCGCCGGAACAGTGCTCCTCATCGTGAACAGACGCAAGTGGGAGTGGTACTCAGCCCCGGAGGAACTGCCACAGCATCTGCGTAAGAAAGCCATATTTGGCAACGCAGGGGTCATCGTCTTCATCGTCGTTGCCATCCTCCTGAATCTGTATATGCTCTAGCCGCTTGGCCTTCGCTATTCAACAGCGGCTTCACTAACAGCTTCGCCTGCGGCACGCTGCTCCAAATAATCACAGCTGACCAGGGCGCGTGTGGTTGCATCCTTGACCGTTGAGATGAACACGCCGCGTCTTGCGAATACCCATACCTCGCCTTCTATGCCATAAGGCGAGAAGCCGGTGAATTTCACCACGGGTTCGCGTTGAGGGTCGGCATATTCACGTATTGCAGGCTGGATTGCATGAAGAATCGCATTGGTGATTTCGTCATGACCATATCCGGCACGAGCGGTGAACGGAACGGCAGCCAGACTTTCATTGGCAGGAGTGAGCCGTTCCAAGGCTGCGGTGTTCAGCACGGAATTGGGGATCACCATGCTATTGCCATTGCGCTCGCGCACAATGGTTTGACGCCATGTGATATCGGTAACCGTTCCTGTGGAACCGGCAACGGAGATCAGATCGCCGGGTTGGATGACCTTCCCCAACATCAAAGAGAAACCGCCGACAATATTGGCGATCGTATCTTTGAGGCCGAGTGACAAGGCGATGCCTCCAACTCCCAAGGCGGTAATCAATGTACTTGGATTGATGCCGAAAACCGGTTGCATCACCACCGTGACTGCGATGACCCAGATCAGCACTCGCATGATGTTGATGAATATTGATGCACTAGGAATCTGCGATCTGTCCAAGGCCTTGCGCATCAATCGAGACAATATTTTCGTGCTGACAATGGCAATGACCAGCACGATGAGCAGCAGGAGTAATTTGCTGGCGTTGTCTTGGAACCAATTGAGAAGAACGGTCATAATATCCCACTTTGATGGACGATGATTCACTGATGCTCACTGTAGACGATTAAAGTGGGAGATATGGCAAATGTTGTTGACTACGTGCGTCATGAATTCCGTGATTTCGGTGAATTGCCGTTGAGTGCCGTTGATTCCCTGGCTTTGAGTGAGCTGTCATACACGCATATGCCGGCACCGGTTTCCCGTTTCGAAGATGCCAAGCGCGTGAAAACGGTTCCGATTACGGCATTATTGCGTGCGGAAGATTATCCTAATATGTTCATTTCCGGCTCTGATGCCATGAACGAGGCGCGACGTGATCTTGTGGTGGCTATGGCGCAAAGTCCGAGGTTCCGAGGGATGCGCATCGGCGAATATGCTCAGACCTTGGATGAGGATGCAGAACAACAATTTGCCGCAGTTACTTTTGATCTCAGTGATTGCAAGGGCATAGACGCTGATGGTGGATTGTTGTTTGTGGCTTTCCGTGGAACCGATGGCACATTGGTGGGTTGGAAAGAGGATTTCAATATGGCCTTCCGCTGTCCGGTTCCTTCGCAGGAGGATGCGGCGGCATATGTGCGCTCCATTGCAAGCAGGTCGGAAGGGTTTGAAGGCCATGCCCCGCGCCTGATGATAGGCGGTCATTCCAAGGGCGGCAATATGGCAGTGTATGCGGCAATGGCACTGGCCAAACGAGATCTGCAATCCGCACAGGAGGCTGCAGATGAAACAGGCGAAACCGTGCTCCCAGTGGTACAGGCAAAAGATCCGGCCGGAATTGCAAGTAACGACACTGCGCATGCCGAAGCCACAGGCACTGCGGCTGCGGATGAATCACACAGCAAACACTACGTTCCCCGCTTGGTGCGCGTTTTCAACCATGATGGCCCGGGCTTTGGGGATGATGTAACCGCTAGTCCGGCATATATGGCCATTGCCGATCGTATTGACAAGACCATTCCGGAATCTTCGATTATTGGATTATTGATGGATCAGACGGGCTCATATCGCATTATCCATGCGGATGCCCTGAGTATCATGCAGCATCTGAGCATGTCATGGCAGGTGGAAAATGGTGATTTCGTCACTGCACAAGAGCTGACAGCCACCGCGCAAATAATCGATCACACCGTGACCGCTTGGATGCTTGATGTGGAACCCGAGGAACGTCAGCACTTGATCGATGAAGGATACGGGGTCTTTCAGGCAGCGGGCTATGATACCTTCAGCGATTTGGCGGAGAATTGGACCACTTCGGTGCCGAAGATCATCATGGCGGCACGGAAAACCGATGACCGTACCAAATCCATGCTTGGAGACATTCTCAAGTCACTGTCCACCACTGCGATTAAAAGCATAGGCGGTTTCGATGATGCTGTGCAGGACGCTGTTGAGCCGGAACAGAATACCGTCGAAGGTGGCGAAGGCGCCGATGCCGCAGGGGAATAAGACGCTTCACACTGTATCGGTGATGAAAGTGAGCGCAGCGTTGCCTTGCATTATCGAGATGATTCCTTGGCATCGTCTTGACTTGTCTTGGCTGTTCCCGTATGTGAGTCATTGTCTTGGAAAATCCGTTTCCAGTAGTCGAGCATATCCTCGCTGGAAGCGGACATATAAATCCCTGAAGCAATGGCGGCGATATCCTGCTCGAGTTCCCCTTTGTCTCGCTTGGGCTGCGTGATCACAGGCCAGCGTCCCAGAACCGAAATCAAACCTCCGGCCGCAAAATCGAGCAGGATATTGGTTTTACGATTGATGTGTTCGAGATCGATATGCATGATATCCGCCAATACCATGCGTTGGTATTGATGAAGCATTTCCTGTAATTCAGGAGAACTGTGGGGTCCTGCCAGAAGCGTGAGCTTTTCCATGCGCCGGCATTGCTCGGGTGTTTGGATGGCTTCGGACAGCGTCTGAGCCAATTGCTCAGGGGTGTTGCCTTCATATTTCAGGCGTGAGGGAACCGCTGTGACCACATGGCCTATGGCCTGGGTCGCCAGGTCAGCAAGACCTGTGTAATGGTAGTAAAAAGAGTTTCTGTTCACCTTCGCCGTTCGAACGATGTCAACGATCGTAATGGTCCGATATTCATGTTCGGCAAGGAGCTGCCAGAAGGCGTCTTCCATGCGCTGGGTTGCGGAATTCTTCTTATTGTTGTGGCTTGGGCGGGGCATATTCCCATCCTTTCTGTTGCAATCGCTCTGAGCTCATGCCACGCTGCGTAGCGTAAAGGTATGGTTGTTCAATGAATAGGCCGCATGACGCGCTGACATAGCACGTCATGTTGTAAGCACATGCTACTACATCACAGGCGAAGAATTGCGTTATTCATTGAGATATTGCGCACACCAACGTTCGTATTCCTCGAATAATACCGCTTGACGCCGGTTGCCTATGAAACTTGCCTCGATGCCATTGCGGCAGAATGCGGCGCATTCCCGCAAGGAGTAGCCTGAGTCGATCAGGGCTTCATAATTCGCTGCAAGATAACCGCCAAAATACGCAGGATCGTCTGAATTCACCGTTACGCGGATTCCTCCTTCCAAGAATTGATGCAAAGGAAGTTCGCGCAAGTCTTGCACAACCTGCAGTCTGCGATTCGAAAGCGGGCATGATGTCAATGCAATATCCGAGGAAGCGAGCCTGTGCATGAGATCCTGATCGTCACTGCAACGGATACCATGGTCGATGCGTTCCACCTGCAATTGATCGAGGGCTTCAATAACATACGAGGCAGGCCCCTCTTCACCGGCATGAGCGACAACATGCAAGCCAAGCTCACGTGCCCGGCTGAATACCTCAGTGAATAATGACGGAGGGTATCCGACCTCTGCCGAATCCAGTCCTATGCCGAGCAAGTCTTCACGACGAGATTCCAATGCTTTCAGCGTGTCCATTGCGGATGTCACAGGAAGATCGCGCACGATACAGGCGATAAGACCTCCTGTAATGCCGTAGCGTTCGCGCCCTATGGATAGACCTTCGAGTAGGCCATCCATGACGGTATCGAATTCCAGTCCGTTGTTGATATGCACTTGCGGGTCGAAGAATATTTCGGCATGACGTATGCCGTCGTGATGTGCGTGCTCCAGATAGGCGAGCATCAGGTCGCGGAAATCCTGTGCTGTGCGCAGTGTGGACATGAGCTGGTAATACAGGTCAAGGAAGGATTGCAGATTGACGAAGTCGTATTGGGCACGCAACTCTTCCAAGGTTGACCAGGGCAGTGTGATGCCATTGCGTGCGGCCAATTCCAATGCGAGCTCCGGCTCAAGTGTTCCTTCGATATGAATATGCAATTCGGTTTTCGGCAGGTCCAGGATCGCCTGATGCTCCAGTGCAGTTACCATGTCGGCTCCTTTGGGTTTTCAAATGTGTTGTTGGAAGAGATACTAATGAATGATGTGTGCACAGTCGAAATGCCGTTCGGTGTCGTTGCGTCGGCAGATGTCTGGCGCTGTTGGCCGCAAGGTAATGCCGGAGCTTGCGCAGAATCGGGGACAGGAACTTCCAAATTGGGAAATGCGCCGAATCCAAGGACTACCGATTTGCTCCGAACCATGGGATTCTCAAAATATTCCTCGGCAATGAAGCCCTGAACAACAGATTGGTGAAATAGGTGAGATTCCGTCTGTCTTCATCCGATAAGCCCGTGAATGAGCCGATCATATTAGGGATCGCTTTTGGCAGCACAGAAACCATTGCGGTGAGATTCTGCACGCCGCTTGCAGCAAGGATTCCGAACATTGCGTCCACGGTGCGTTTGAGCTGTTGCGGGCTCAGAGTGTCCATCCAATTGCACAGCGAGGTATTGAATTCTTGTGATCCCGGAGCAATGCTATCGGCATGAAGGAATCGGCCTTCGCGTAGAAAAGCAATTGCGGATTTATGGTTTGAGCCAGACGGTGTGTGCGCTTGTGCCGTTTGAGAAGACGGGGAATCCGGCTGGTCTTGCATTTGCCAAGAGAACGCCAGATGTTGCATGACTCCGGTCTGGTCGGAAACCACGACTTGAGTGGGTTCAGGAGTGTGCAGAATCATGCCGACAATCGAAGCGTCGGGAATGATCTTGCGTATGCGCGTGCGGATATGGTCATAAGCCGCGCTATGTGCCACAGCGTCGAGAAAGCCTGGGCCGTCCATGGAATAAATTCGCGTGATTCGTTGATCTACCGATTCGCTGGCATTCATGGCTGCATATATGGCGAGATTGCCTCCTTTGGAATGGCCTGTGAGAACAATGGGGCCGTCCCAGATTGCGGCGATGCGTTGCACATAGGCAGCGGCGGATTGCTGAGCGGGAACCGGATATTGATAGGACATATTGAAGTCCTCTTTCCATCCGACCAAAGAATCGTCGGTTCCTCGAAACACCACGACTAGCGTACCGTCTTGCAGCCGCATCGTCTGCGCAGAGAATTGCGTTTCATGTTCTGCATCAAATAGTTCGACATAGGCGCTCACTCGGATGTCGCGCAGTCGTGGACTTCGTGCCACCGTGTTGAACAGCTCTTCGGTGAGCTTGGGGTCGCCCAAACCGGTGTGCCCGGTTGTTACGTCGAAATCCTCGGGGCTGAGGGTGTGTGCGATTTCTTCGAGAGTCGGGCCTTTGAATTCAGCGTGCATAATATTGCGTACGCTTGCAATGGGGTGACGCCATGATGCGTTGCGCAGACGACGTAACCGAGTTCCGGATTGTTCTTCGACGAAGTCGAGTGGTGGCACAATATCGGGCATCCGCTCATAGGCAAGGCACGCCAATATCAGTGCATCTGCGTCGGTTATGGGTCGTTCGGTGAAATCCTCAACGGCAATGTTGGCGTAGTCAATGATATTCGACATCGGACCTCCTTGGCATGTGCCAAAGTCTTGGTGACAGCCATGACCATTGTATGACTGCCGGTGATACGGGGAACCCGAGGACCATGGCTTTCATTGCCGAATCAACCATTGAGTCCGCCGATGACACCATCGGTTGCACGATATTTTTGGTTGCACAGGCAATTGCAACTCAAAGATGGTGGCATGCAACCGGGCGATCTGACAGGCTGGAAGATACCGGAACACACGAGTAAAATTTCTGGTATGACGATCACGGGGAGGTGGTCACGATGGGTTTCACACAGAATTTGCAGTATTTGAGGTCCAGTCGTAATTTGACTCAGGAACGCTTGGCGATGTTGCTGGGCGTATCGCGACAGGCAATCAGCAAATGGGAATCGGGCAAGGCCTATCCGGAAATGGATAAGCTATTGGTTATCTGCGATGTTTTCGGTTGCAGTCTGGATGATCTAGTTATGGGAGATGTCCGTGGATTGCAGTCAACGTCTTCGAGCGAACGGCTGTCCGTCACCGCACCGACTGAGGGTCCTGTGGAAGATATGGTCGGTTATGGGGATCATATGCGCAGGTTTGCCTTGCGTATGACTCTTGGCATTTTCTCCATGATTCTCGGTATCGCAGCGGCAAATCTCTTCGATAGCGAGAATTCAATCATCGGGAAGACACCGCTGAATGAATTCCTGATGCCGCTATGCGTGTTCATCGGTGTGGCTATTGGTTTGGCATTGCTTATCCCAACAGGGATGGCACATGGTGATTTCAAGCATAGACATCCGTTTATCGAAGATTTCTACACGAATGAGGACCGTTCACGAGCCTCGCGTCAGCTTGCATACGGTGTGGTGGGCGGCTTGGTCGCAGTGATCGTCGGGTTTCTGGTGATGGTGTATTGCTCCGAAGTCCTAGGAGTATCAGACGGCTGGCCCGTTGCCATAATGCTCTCATGCGGTGCATTGGGAGTGGGGTCGGTCACATATTTCGGCATCATGCACAGCAGTCTCGATATCGAAAAATACAACGCGACCGACGAGCACGGCGATGTGTCTGAAAGCAATCGCGATGCATATTACAACAAGCTCACCGGTGCCGTGTGCGGAATCATCATGATGATTTCAACGATTATCGGTCTGTGGATCCTGTTCACGGGGGATATGCCGAGTGATGCGACTGACTGGTCGAACGGCTGGGGCAGTGGACATGGCCTCTTCTGGCTGGCATGGGTTATCGGAGGGCTGTGCTGTGCAATAGCCAGTATTCTGATCCAAATGTTCAAAGATCATAAGGAACGGTAATTGCCGTCAAATGCGCCTTCTGCCTTGCGGGAGGCGGCCCAGCCGGCGTGACGGGTGGGCGTTTGCCAGGGTATCGTGCGAGCGTCCACCCCGTTGTCAGCTGGGCAACGCTGCGATAGAGCGCTTGCAACCGCGAGGTAGAGATTTCCGAATCTAGTCCTTGCTCGTGGGATCCTTCTGCAAGAGCAGGAAGACCAAAGCCGCGACCAGGAGCAGTGCGATGGATAGCACGCCGATAGAGGCGTTCCCTGTGATCGAAGTGGTCGTGGCAACAAGGAATGTTCCGATTATTGATGCGGTTTTGCCGAAAATATCGTAGAAACCGTAGTATTCATTCGCCTTGTTCTTCGGGATCAGCTTGCCGTAATACGAACGAGACAAGGCTTGTATGCCGCCTTGGAACATGCCAACGAGAATGGCGAGTATCCAGAATTCCGTTGCCGTTTTCAGGAAGAAGGACGCAAAGAAGACAATGCATAAATAGGCGATGACGGCAGTGAGAATCATGGTTTTGGCACCGAATCTCGAGGAAAGCTTGCCGTAGGCGATGGCACAGGGGAATGCGACGAACTGGGTCACCAGCAGGGCCGCGACGAGTTGTGTGGAATCGATGCCGAGTTGAGTACCGTACGAGGTACTCATGGAAATTACCGTATTGACGGCGTCAATATAGAAGAAGAATGCAATCATGAACATCCACAATGGTTTGTTGCGCACGATATCTCGGAATGTATTGCGTAATTCTGAGAATGTTCCTCGAACGGCTTGAGCCATATGATCGGTGGTCACGCGGTAATGCACTTGCTTATATCCGGATAGCAGAGGGATGGTGAATGCAACCCACCAGATGGCCGTGATGATGAACGTCGCCTGAGTGCAGGCTGCCGCGGACCATCCCAGCAGGTCTGGGCCTAGGAAAATCAAGGCTATCGAAGCGATAAACGGAATTGTGGAGCCGATGTAGCCCCAGGCGAATCCATGGGAAGATACTTTGTCGAACCGGTCGTGGCTCGTGGTGTCGATGAGCATTGCGTCGTAGAAGGTTAGCGAACCGTTCAAACCGATCGTCGCAATCACGCATATGACGAGGAATGGAAGCCACGCCAAGGGAAGCGCAAGAGCGCAACAGGCCACCGCGCCTGTGCCGAAGAATCCGATGAAGAATTTGACCTTCATGCCTTGCACATCGGCTAATGATCCAAGCAACGGCATCAGCAATGCTATGACCAGAGAGGCTATGGTCTGTGCATATCCCCAAGTGGACACGATATTGCTTTGTCCTGCGGCCTCGAGCAGCGAATTGGCATATATCGGCACGACTGCTGTGGAGAGCAGCACGAATGCCGAATTTCCCACGTCGTAGAGAATCCATTGTTTTTCTCGTGTGGTCATTCGTGCGCTCATTGGTCCTCCTGTGATTGGTGCTCCTGTGATTGGTGCTCTTCCCATCCTACGGGCGCGAAGGCCTGTCAATCATGCCTGTACATGAACTTTGGGTGAATCGCATGCCGGGTTGATTTTCGCGATGGGCAACGCTGCTTGTTGTGCATCGCGAACGTGCATATGAGCTATGCATGGATTGGTGCCGTTGCTTTGGATATATGCAACGCGCCAAGAGCATCCGCACGCTAATCGGCAGGTTTATTTGCATTTTCCAATAGAGCCAATGCCTCCTCTTTGCCGGGGCAGTTGGGTATGCCTGCAATATTGTGATCAATGGCCAAGGATGCTGCTGCATTGGCAATGCGAGCGGCATCCGGCATCGACCAACCTTGGGCCAACATGGCACAGAAGGCACCGGTGTGGCATGATCCTGCCGAACGGGTATGAGTTGGTTTGGTGGGGAAGCCTTCGATATGGCTGACCTGTCCTCCCGGTTCGCGCAGCCAAACACCTCGGGAGCCTGCGCGGACAATCAGTGGGGCTCTGAGTGTTGAACCCAAGGATTCGCATAATTGAGACATGGCCTTGTCGAAGCCACCGCCCACGGTTATGCCGGACTCCTTGTCGTAAGGAACGCCCAATCGTTCTGCAAGGGTGCGCGCTTCCTGCCGGTTGCAAGACCAAATAGGTCGGACCAGAACCGTGTCCTCGAGCAAATGATCGCTCACCATATGCAATGAGTTAGTTGGATTGAGCACTATGCGATAGGGACGTTGGTGCGGATCGTTGCCGGCTTCATGCAGAAAATCATCGATTCCGGCGGCGGAATGATCCATCAGCGAATTGCCGCTGATATGCACGATATCGCCAGGCTGCGGATCTAACTGACTGAAGCTGCTTTCATCCCCTTGGGATTCGGCTCCATAGGTCGCTATGAAACTCTTGTCATTCTCATTTCGCAAGACCAGTCTGAATCCGGTATCCGAGTCGAGTCGATCGGGGCCGATGTGTTCAATGCCTTGTTCGTTGAGTGCATTGCGTACTGCAGTTCCCCAGATGCCGTTTCCTATTATTCCGGCATGCTTGGCAGGAGAGCCCATGCGACTTGCGGCTTGAAGCACGCGATAGCTCCCGCCTATTGCAGGATGGGTTGATCGGGCTACCGTGAAACCCCCGGAAGAGGGCATGTCGTCAACATCCATCATGATGTCAACCCAGATTTGGCCCAGAGAAATGACCGAAGCGGTAGGCTCTTCGTTCGAAGTCAGGTTGGACAGTAAATTTTGGAGCATGTCAACCTCCTCATTGTCGGTTCAGACGGCGAGAGAAGATCCGCCAATGCCGTCCGGTGTATTAGAGTTCTACCGCTGTGGGCTGAGTGTTGGCTGGGAATGTGGATCGGTGCAGAGTGTGAGAAAACAGGGCGGGATGTGGGTCTGGACGCGGATTTCGCGGATCGACTTCGACCGTGTGCTGTATTGTTGGGCGAGTGGATGCACCGCAGTGTGGTTGGTGGCAACAAAGTTATTTGCGTATTGTCCAGCCTCGCGGTATAGTAGTGAAGTTGTGTGTTCGGACGGATGCTTTTGCGTACGCTTCGGGCATCGCAAGACTTGCAAGTCAATAGTAATAGGGAGTCCATCATGGCAGCTCGTTGCGCAGTGTGCGGCAAGGGACCGCAGACCGGTTTCACCGTTTCGCATTCGCATATCCGCAATAAGCGCACCTTCAGGCCGAACCTCCAGCCAGTTCGCACCACGATCGACGGTCAGAACGTCCGTGTCCGCGTGTGCGCAAAATGCCTCAAGGCAGGCAAGGTTCAGCGCGTGGCCGCGTGAATCGCGAGATAGACGCTTACAAGTCCCGGATACCACAAGGTATTCGGGACTTTTGCATTATTGGGCTGTCACTACGCAGTCCGTACAGGTGCCCAGTCGGCCGTCTTGTGTCCGGATTGCTGTCTTCTGTGCTGATAAGAATGGAGTTATGAACCTCACCTTGCACACACCATTGTCTTCGGTGCTCACCAACTCCAGACGCGTACATGCGCTGAAGGCCTTGGGTGTCGTCAGTGTGGGGGACGCCTTGACCTACTACCCATTTCGCGTCGCCGATCCTGTTCCTATGTTGGCTTTGCGGCAGGCCGTGGCAGGGAATCGCATGGCCTTTGCTGCTGAAGTTCGTGATGTCAGGGCAATTCCGATGAATGCTCGGCGTGGCTACCGCGTGCAGGTGGCGGTGGATGATGCAGGATATGCGCAAAGGCGGCAATCCGCTCCTTCAACGGCCATATTGGTGTTTTTCTCATATAAAAAGCACTATATTGATTGGTTGCTTTCCCGTATGCGCATAGGGACGCGGCTCGTTGTTTCAGGAGAGCCGAGCCTGTTCAATGGGAGATTGCAATTCACGCATCCCGATGTGCTTACGGTGGCATATCATGACGATGCTGCGACCCAAGATGCCGAGCGCAGCGTATTCGATGTGGACACCGAAGAAGAAGGTCTGAGGCGAGTTACTCGACCACGCCCTGTATACCATGCGAGTTCGCGCATCTCGAGTGATATCATCCATGAAACCATACTGGATCTCCTTGCTCGTTTGGCAGACAGCGAGTCGATGGATGAGAGGGATGCGCAGAATATGTCGGCTGGTTCGAGCGGTGAACCGGAAATCATGGCGATGGTGATGGATGACAATACGCATCCTGCAGCGACGCAGCTGGATTCTGGGCGTGCATGGCCACAGACCAGTACTGCAGTTCCTGATATTCTTCCCGAAATCGTCAGGACTACGGCAAAGCTGATGCACCGCTATGACGCGTTTTGGGCCATTCATGATCCACAGTCAGTGGAGCAGTTCAAACGTGGACTGCATACGCTTCGCTATGAAGAAGCGTTCATCTCCCAGGTTGCTGTGGTGCAGATGCGTCAACAGGACAGGCAGTCGCGTTCATATGTGTGTTCCTCTCGAGTATTGCTCGAAGAATTTATTGCCGACTTGCCATTTGCGCTTACTCATGGGCAGCGCGAGGTCATCGAGGACATCGTCTCTGATATGGGACGCGAATATCCCATGCAGCGTCTGCTCCAAGGTGAAGTCGGTTCAGGGAAAACCGTTGTGGCGCTTGCTGCGATACTGCAGGCTGTGGGTTCTGGGTATCAGGCCGTTTTGGTTGCCCCCACGCAAGTGTTGGCTGAACAGCATATGGGAACCATTTCAAGGATGGTGGCAGGGCTGTCTGAAACGGAAGATGGCGAATCGGTGCCGGTTATTTTGTTGACTGGCGGTATGAAGCTAGCTGCACGGCGCAAGGCATTGGCTCAGGTTGCCAGCGGAGTGCCCTGCATTGTGGTAGCAACACATGCTGCATTTTCCAAAAGCTTCCAGGCTCCGAATCTGGCTTTGACCGTAATAGACGAACAGCACCGATTCGGCGTTGAGCAGCGCAGTGCCTTGCGATCGCAGGGTGAGCGCTTGCCTCATACTCTGGTGATGACGGCAACCCCTATTCCGCGGTCGGCTGCAATGACATGGTTTGGCAATCTGGATATCTCCTGGCTCACTGAACTGCCGGGAGGACGAAAGCCCATACGAACCGTGGTGGTTCATGAAGAGGATTCATCCACGATGGTGCGCATGTTCTCCCATATTCGCAAGCGCATTGACGCGGGGGAGCGCGTGTATGTGGTGTGTCCGCGCATTGATGAGGATGATGAAGGCGGTGATATCGCGTCGGATGGCATGAGTACGCCGATTGGCGAGGAAGACGATGCGCAGACGCGTCCAGAGCCGCATTCGGTGGTGGGCATTCGTGACAGGCTTGAAGGACTGGCTCAATTCCAGGGAGTGTCTTTCGCAACCTTGACCGGCAGGGATAGCGATGAGGATAAGCAACGAATAATGGCTGATTTCTCAACCGGTGTGACTCCGATCCTTGTGGCCACCACGGTAATCGAAGTTGGTGTTGATGTGCCTCAGGCGAGTTGCATCGTTATTTTTGACGCCGACCGCTTCGGTTTGGCACAGTTGCATCAGCTGCGAGGTCGCGTGGGGCGTGGCGGCACGGCATCTTGGGCCTTTCTCATATCGCGCATTGCACAACCTGGAAGTCTCGCTGAACAGCGCTTGGATGTTGTGCAAGGCACCTTGGACGGTGCTGAAATCGCACAAGCGGATTTGCAGCTACGCGGTGCAGGCGATGTGCTGGGTGATGCTCAGGCTGGCGTGAAATCCAGTCTTAAGCTGCTCCGCGTGGTGCAGGATGCGGATATGATCGTCGGAGCGCACGAGTTTGCGGAAAAGCTATTGGATTCGCATCCCGAGGTGTTGCAGGAACCTGAGTTGGCAGGTGCAGTGCTGGATCTTATGCGTGGCGGCGAATCGCAGTTAGTGAGCGGCTGAGTGGGTTGTGATTCATGCTTGTAGTGTGCGATATCGCCTGCGTGAAGGTGTGCGAATTGGCATAATATTGGTAACTCTGGGAGTATGGTCACAGCGCAGTGTAAACATACTATATGTAGTATTAGTGCTGATAGGGGGAACGTGGCGATGAGCGGTAATCAATCCGAACCAGCAACTGAGCGCGAACGGCAGATTTATGAGTGGATCCGTCAGAATCCCATGATCAGCCAGCAGGAACTCGCGCAACTCGCGGGGATAACGCGTTCCGGCGTGGCCGCCCATATCTCCAATCTCACCAAAAAGGGCTATGTACGCGGCAAAGGATATATCCTCGCCCCTGAGCGTTATGTCGCTGTTGTGGGTGGCGTCAGCATGGATGTTATGGGGGAAGCCTCTCGCGATATCACGCAATACAGTTCCAATCCTGGCCATGTGCACTATGTGATCGGCGGAGTTGGGCGCAATATCGCTGTGGCGTTGCAGCAACTAGGAGTCACCAATAGCTTTATTTCCGTATATGGCGATGATCATAACGGTGAACAGTTCAAAATAGAAGCGGCGAATCGCGGTATGGATATCGCCTATTCGCAACAGCTTTCCGGCAGTGCGACCGCATCGTATATGTATATCAACTGCACGGATGGTTCTCGTGCCATAGCGCTTGACGACATGGGCATATTCGCACATATGACCCCTGCATTCCTTGAAGAACGGCTGCCGGTCATTACCAATGCCGAAATGCTGGTTTTGGATACCAATTTGCAGGCTGAAGCGATTGAATGGCTATGCGGCCATGTTGATCGCCCCTTGTTTGCAAGGGCGGTCAGCGAAGAAAAAGCTGTGCGCCTGCGCAATGTGCTTGCTAGGCTGGAAGCCTTGGTGCTGGACACAGCTGAATCGGAGGCGATATCCGGGATCAAGGCGCAGGATGTGGATAGCGGCATCGAATGCGCTCGCCGTATTTTGGAAGCTGGGGTCTCTCGCGTTCTGGTGGGCATAGCGGGCGTGGGAATGATATTCGGCTGTTCTGAAGGTCTGTGGCTGTATTCGGATAGCCGCTATGTCAAGGGCAATGCCAATGGTTCCGGGGATGCAGCGATGGGGGCTTTGGCTTGGGCTTGGCTGGAAGGCTATGATGCGGAATTGCAAGGGAAGTGCGCAGCTGCGGCGTCGTTTATGAGCTGCGATTCCATTGAATCGGTGCATGAATATATGGATATTGAAGCTGTTATCGAGCAGTCCGGGCGAATAACGACGCAGAGCCTGTAGCCGTTGTTGCAGCCGATACGACATCGGTGTATTCTGAGGTAAACAACTGTTTGAATAGGTAAACATAAGTTTATGCACATGTTGCAAAATCCTGACGCGATCGATGCGGATCTGTGTACTGAGAGGTCACGGCAGGGTTTGAGCGCAATGCGATATGAAAATACACGAAGGAGTGAATATGGACAAGATCATCCTGGACTGTGATCCCGGGCATGATGATGCAATGGCGATTCTGCTTGCAGTAGGCAATCCCAATATTGATTTGATCGGTGTGACCACTGTCGGAGGCAATCAGAGCCTGGACAAGGTCACCTACAATGCCCGCGCGGTACTGGAAAAAGCGCAGGCAACCGAGATTCCCGTGCATCAAGGTTGTGGCCATCCTTTGGTTCGTCCATTGGAAGTGGCTGCGGATGTTCACGGTGAGACGGGTTTGGACGGAGTCGAGCTTCCGGAGCCGACGAGACCCTTGGATCAAGGTCATGCGGTGAACTGGATTATCGAAACCATTATGAATAACGAGCCAGGCACCATAACTCTGGTTCCTACGGGTCCGCTGACCAATATAGCCATGGCGGTACGCTTGGAACCGCGCATTGTTAAGCGCGTCAAAGAAGTGGTGCTTATGGGCGGCGGTTACCATGTGGGCAATTGGAGCGCGGTCGCAGAATTCAATATCAAGGTGGATCCAGAGGCGGCCCATGTGGTATTCAACGAATCATGGCCTGTGACCATGGTCGGCTTGGATCTGACCCATCAGGCGCTATGCACTCCCGAGGTTCAGTCTCGCATCGATGCGTTGGGAACCGATGTGTCGTCATTTGCCAGTGGACTGATGGACTTCTTCCGTGAAGCGTATCGCAATAACCAAGATTTCGTTGACCCGCCAGTGCATGATCCTTGCACGGTTGCCTACCTCATCGATAGATCCGTGATGACCACGCGCCGTTGCCCTGTTGATGTGGAATTGCACGGCGACCTCACTTTGGGAATGACCGTTGCCGATTTGCGAGGCCCTGAACCTAGTGCCGAGCAGTGCCATACACAGGTCGCGGTTGCTCTCGACTTTGACAAGTTCTGGGATCTGATTATCGACGCCATCAAGCGTATCGGTTGACGTTCGCTTGTTGGGGAAGGTTGCATTGCCCCCATGCATAGGCAAAGAGGGCGGCCATTCCCATACCAAGGGAATGTGGGAGCCGGTGCGCTGTGACGACTCATCAGCAGTGACTAGCAATGCGCTGTGACTACCAATCCACAGTCATAAGCGATCCGCAGTGATGATCGATCCACAGTGATGGCCAATGCACAGTGATCACCGATACGCAGTCACTATCTATGCGCAATGGTTGCTAATGCATAGCGAATCAAGGAAAGAAGAATAGGAAACAGGAAATTATGTCACAAGTATCTTCACAAACCATGCGGCCGCAGAGCCGCTCGTCCATATGGGCTTTGATGTGTGCCCTTATGGTGGCCATCTTTGCATTCCAACTCAATGCCTCTATGCTTTCTCCGGCCTTGACGACCATGGAGCGCGAGTTGAATACCACATCAGGCCAGATCGGTCTGACACAGACGGTGTTCTTCACCGCTGCGGCGTTGTTCTCTTTGTTCCTGCCTCGATTGGCTGATCTCGCAGGGCGCAAACGGGTGCTGCTGGGCATGTTGACGGTGACGGCAATAGGCTGCGTGCTTTCCGCATTGGCGCCGAATGTCACCGTACTCATGATTGCGCGAGTGCTTCAAGGGACGGCTGGGCCGATTGTGCCACTGTGCCTGATAATGTTGCGCGTCCGTGTGCCCGATGAGAAGAGGTACGCCCGCTTGATGGCCATCCTCACTTCGGTCAACGGCGGCATAGCTGGTGTTGATGCCTTGCTGGGTGGGTGGCTTGCCGGTACTTTTGGTTTCCGCTCCGTATTCTGGACCATGGCTGTGGTGTGTGCAGCCGCCATTGCCGGTGTGTTCGCATTTGCTGATGAATCTACTGCTGAAGAAACGCCTCGTATGGACTGGATTGGAGTCGGTGCATTAAGCGTCGCCTTTGTGACGCTGTACCTGGCGATCAATGAGATCGGGAAACTCGGGGAAGCCAATTGGGTTTTGGTGGCGATAATGGTGGTTCTTGCCGTGATCTTCTTCATCGTCTTCTGGAAAGTCGAAGAGCACTCGGACACGCCTATGGTTTCCACCACATATATGAAACAGCGCCGGACCTGGGGATTGCTGGCCACAACGTTATTGACCATGACCGGCGTTTTCGCAGTGATGAATGGCGTTGTGCCCGCACTTGCGCAAGATGCGCAATTCGGCGCTGGAATGGGCGCCGATGTGGTCTCCTTCTTCACGCTTACGCCATACGCCATTATCGGATTGGTATTTGGTCCGGTCTCAGGCATTCTTGCCAGCCGATACGGATACCGCATGGTGTTGCGAATTGGTCAAGTCGTGACCATTCTTGCATTGCTCTTGGGAATCTATGTCGCCTTCGTCCCATCGACATGGGGTTTGGTGGCATTGTCCGTGGTATTGGGAGCCAGCTATGCGGGAACGGCCAATATTATGCTCAACGGTTTGGGCATTGTGCTTTCTCCGAAAGATAATCCTGGATATTTGCCTGGTATGAATGCCGGCGCCTTTAATCTTGGCGCTGGATTGAGCTATGCGGTGCTGTACGCCTTCATGCAAGGATTTGCCAATAGTGCCGGCCAGACCACCGGATATGTCAGTGCAATTATCGTCGGCGGGGTGCTGCTGCTTGCCGCTTTCGCCTGCTCATTCCTGATTCCTGATCCGGAACGAATTGCGGAGTAACGGTCGAAAGCCAACATGAGCTCGGGGCCACGAGAAATCGTGGCCCCGAGTGTTTCTTGCATTGTTCAATTCATGGCTGAAGCGTGATACTCTGTGAAGCTTGCATATGCCGACTGAGTGGAATACGGCTTTGAAAGCCGGAGGTTGCAGTTTCCGAAAGCATACGCTGTCATGTTTATGGTTACTCCACAAGTGAAACCGCTGTTGGCTTCCAATATCACGGCGGTAGTCTGAAGATGACACTCGCTGACTCAAGTCTGGTGTGCTGTGCTGGAATGTTTGCAGCACTCAGAACGATGAGGCAGGTACAAGAAACGTTAGAGGAATGCGGTTGTATCCGCATATATGCGACTCATGCAGGAGGTTACCTATGTCCACACTCGCATCAATTTCCACCCGTCATTCGCAGTATTCTTTGACCGGCACTTCCAAGGTGTCGGATGAAGATGTCGCCAAGCTGGTCAAGGACATCACTGTCAAGGTTCCTAGCGCCTTTAATTCACAGCCCCAGCGCGTCGTGGTGCTGTTTGGCGAAGGACACAAGAAGGTGTGGGATATCGTCAAGGATTCCTTGCGCAAGGTTGTGGACGATGAGGAAGCTTTCAAGCAGACCTCTCAGAAGATCGATTCCTTCGCAGCCGCGCATGGAACCGTGCTCTACTTCGATGACACCACGGTAACCGATGGCTTGGTGGAGAAGTTCCCTCTGTATGCGGATAATTTCCCGGTCTGGGCTCAGCAGGCCAACGGTATGTTGCAGTTTGCTGTGTGGACTGCGCTGTCTGAGGCGGGTCTGGGCGCATCCCTGCAACACTACAACCCCCTGATCAACGATGCTGTGCGTGCAGCCTTCGAATTGCCTGAGCACTGGAATCTGCTGGCTCAGATGCCATTCGGAGACATTGTCGATCCTGCCGGTGAAGCAGAGCACGCTCCTATTGACGAACGCGTAAAGGTTTTCGGACTCTGATCTTCCGCTTCTCTCGCTAGGGGATAACGGTCTCAGCAACCGATAGGCGGCCATATGGCCGCCTATTTTTGTGCCCTAGGGCGAATCGATCTCATGGCGGGTCTTGCCCGTGGTGATTCCTGCTTCTGATAACGGCCACAATGCGTTTGACTCGATAATCGAGGTAATGCAATGTGGATTTTCTGATTCCCTTATATGCCGACCAAGTTCGGTTGAATGGATACAGGGGCGAAAACGAGTTGATAATGGGGCACGGTACAGTGAGGATATGCATGTTATCGCAGGGCGATTTAAAGGTGTGGCTTTAGAAGCGGCAAAAGCAGGAACCAGACCGACCACCGACCGTACCAAAGAAGCCATTTTCTCCCGGCTGGATGCTTGGGGAGTGTTGAGGGATGCCAGAATCCTGGATCTCTACGCCGGCACAGGAGCTTTGGGAATCGAGGCGATGAGCCGCGGCGGGCAGGAGCTCGTTTCGGTCGAGTCCGCCGCGCCGATGACGGCAGCCATTGCAAAAACCTTGACATCACTGAAACGGCATTCGGCTTGGAGTAATGATATGCGCGCCGTGGCGGTGCGAGGCAAAGCGGAACGCTATGTAGAGCGATATTCCGGCTCCGCATTTGATGTGGTGTTCATTGATCCTCCGTATGCTGTGAGCACTGAGGATTGCGAAGAATTATTGGGCAATATGGTGGGGGCACATATGCTTGATCCTGATGCGCTTATCGTTTTGGAACGTTCAGCGCGTTCTGAGCAGCCGGTGCCGCCTGAGGGATGGCAGATATCCGAGCGCAGGGTGTATGGGGAGACAGCCGTGTATTACATCGAATCCCTGCCTTCGCAGCAAGGTGATGAATAAATAAGCTCTCGGGTCTTGACCTGTTCGGCAACTGCCTGACAGCAGTGCGCGTTGTTGCAAGCTGTGCAGGGTGGCGATCATTGCCACGAAGAACAACATGGTGCGGCATGGGGAGTGTACAGCAGAGGATGAGCACGGCTATTTGTGCAAACGTCGAGGCGTATTGCCGGACACTTCCCAACCCAAGGACATAAGCATTTTCCTATCCGCTTTATCCAGGCTGCGGCAGTCAAGTCGTTCAATGAGATCAGGGCGGATTTGACTCGTACGCTGCAAGGCTTCGTCTCGTCGGAAACGGTCCACTTTGCCGTGGTCACCTGACAATAGGATATCGGGTACGCTCAGACCCCTCCATGTTGCGGGACGAGTGTATTGGCGATGCTCAAGCAGGGCATTGCCACCAGTGTATGACTCTTCCACAATCGAATCGGGATTGCCCATAAAACCTGGAAGCAGACGCGTAATGGCTTCCAGCATTACGCTTGTTGCTACCTCACCACCGTTGAGCACATAATCTCCTATGGAGTATTCTCGGACGTCAATACCTTGGGAACGGTAGTAATCAGGAATTCGAGCGTCATATCCCTCATATCGTCCGCAGCCAAATATCAGATGCCTGGCACCACTGAGATCAGTGGCATCGCGCTGGGTGGAAGAGGGGGAGCGGATGGGATTGGGGAAAATGAGCACTGGTCTGTTGCCCATGGTCTCATCGTGAACAACGGATGATGCTGGGCATGAGTCACCGCTTATGGGGTTCTCTGTCGGTTTCTCGGTCTGTGATGCCACGGTGGAAGGCTGAGATTCTGATGTTCTCGAATCTGTCACAGAGTTCTTGTGAGCAGGCACATCTTGGCCGCTAACTTGCTGGTTCATTGCATCTAATCCGAGCAATTCATCGAGACATTCGGCCCAGACTTCAGGCTTCATTACCATTCCGGCGCCGCCGCCCACCGGCGTATCATCCACTGAATGATGCACATCATGCGTCCAATCGCGCAAATTATGCGAATGGACCTCGATAAGACCCTTGTCTTGCGCTTTGCCAAAGAGACTGAGATTGAGAACGTCAAAATACTCTGGGAATACGGAGACAATGTCGATATGCATGGCTAGCCTACCGTGAGCTACCGCAGTCGCGGTAGCTTCGCTCTTACAGACCTGGGAAGCCGCCCGGGGGATCGAGCGTGAGATACCCCTCGTCGAGATCGATTTCCGGGACCAAAGCATCCACAAAGGGGACCAGTACGGTACGCTCATCGGTTGTCGGATTGGACAAACGAATCTTGAGCAGCGATTGTGCTGTTCCATCAAGCACGTCAACCACGGTGCCAATAACTTCGTCGGCGGCACGCCCCAATTGGTTCTCGGAGTCCATGCGGGCTTCCAAACCGATGAGATCCCTCGGATACCAAGCATCTTCTTCGGCCATATCTTCGGGGTCATCCGGTTCGCCGAATAACTCGATGCCATTGAGCGCTTCTGAGGCATTACGGTCGTTGACACCGTCGAAATGCAGGATCCACCGATTTTTATGACTCCGTGAGGCATTGACCACGAACTCTCGTGACCCATCCTGTGTATAGAGCACGGAACCGGGAGCGAAACGATATTCGGGATCATCGGTAAATGCGAACACATTGACTTCGCCTTTGAGTCCTTGCGCCCTGCCGATACGACAGACCCTCAGCAGTTCAAGCTGCTGAGGGTTGTCAGAATGTTCTTGACGCACCACGCTTATCTCACCTGCGTACGTCCATGATGTCAACGCGCACCTTGTGGTCTTCGGCCAAAGCCTGCACCACAGTGCGAATCGCGTTTGCGGTGCGTCCACTGCGGCCAATAACACGGCCGATATCTTCAGGGTTCACACGCACGCGCAGCAGTTCGCCGCGTGAGTTCTCATGGGATTTCACGGAAACATCGTCAGGAAAATCAACGATGTTTTTGATGAGATGTTCAACAGCCTGGGCGAGCATGATTATTCAGCCTTTTCTTCGGTTTCAGCTGCGGCTTCTTCAGCAGGAGCTTCTTCTGCTTCAGCAGCAGCCTCGGCTTCAGCCTTTGCCTTGGCCTCAGCCTCAGACTTTGCAGCCTTGAGCTTCTGAGCCTGGTTTTCGACTGCCTCCACGCGAGCGGCGGCGTCAGGGCCGGCTTCAGCGACCTTGAGGGTGCCTTCGGCGCCTTCAAGACCCTTGAACTTCTGCCAATCACCAGTAATCTTCAGCAGCTTGAGTACAGGCTCGGAAGGCTGTGCGCCAACGCCCAGCCAGTACTGTGCACGATCGGAATCGATCTGAATCAGCGAGGGCTGCTTATTAGGATCGTAGATGCCGATCTCTTCGATGGAACGACCGTCACGCTTGTTGCGGGAATCGGTGATGACCACGCGGTAGAAGGCATAGAACTTCTTGCCCATTCGCTTCAGACGAATCTTGGTTGCCAAAATGGCTCTCCTTGTTAACTAGGGTTGTCAGGTTTTCGGTTTGGTGTGGGGCACTTCAACACGAGAACCCACGTGTTCCTCGCAGTATGCAGGGTTAGAGGGCGCTCCATATGCGAATAACCGCTCCATTATAACGTATGGGGATGGATATTCGAAACGTCCTGTCATGCGTTCTGTGGCACATGCGTTGTATGCCGCCAACGTTTATGAGATGCAAGCCGAATGGCGCATGCTCGCAGCATTGAAATCGGGAGGTTCTGCCTTTTCTCCCGTATTGTCATCGTGCTTGGTGATGCCTGTAATGAAGGCATATCGTATCGATTTCAATGTGATGTACGCGGTGGAAATCACTGTCCATATTCGCTCTTGTCGCCATTGTTCATTGTTAGCACTGTTTTGTAAGACGCTATATATCACCTATGCATTCACTTAATTGTAAGTATTGCTGACTCAGCCGTCGTCTGAGGATTCTACTTGGATTATGTAATTTATCAATGAATTCCAACGATATTCTCAGCAAAATCCCGCAAGACTTGCCGCTGTATGCAAGTTTATTGTAAACTCTACTTACGTAATTCTTCACTTGCTGTCGTTTTGCGGCTCAGAGAGGAGCTGGGTGAAGGATGCGCACATCTCGATGATGAGAAAGGAAGCACACCCAATATGAAACGTCTTGTATCCGGTGCCATAGCCGCTGCACTCACGTTTTCTCCGGTGGCGGGCGTAACCGTGAATACGGGTCCGCTATCCTCGGGGAAACGCAGCGCATTGTAAGAGCACTGACACAGGTGAACAGTGCTAGTGCGGTGGCGGTTGCCGATCGTGCTGCAACCGACATCGGTTGGACCATTGATTCAGCAACATCCAAAGGAGGAGAGGTCCTCGAGATCACCGACGGCGTTTGGCGCCATTTGAAGGCCGGTGCGTCGAACGGCAATAGCACGACTGACGCCAGTCAATATCCCATCGTCGCAGCCAACGACGGCACGTTCGATTTCACTCAAGCAGGCGAATATCACGCCATTATCAAATCCCCGCAGGATGGTTCGAAGAATCGCTTTGGTTTCTATTTGGGATATAAGAATCCCAATAGTGGACTGTTCATCGGGTTCGACAAGGATGGATGGTTCTGGCAGCGTTATGGCGGTGACGGCACTTGGTATAGCGGATCCCGCGTAGCGGCGCCCGCTGCCAATGTCGAAACACAAGTCGATATCACTTGGACCGGTACCACTGCGACGCTCACGGTTGACGGCACCAAGGCATTCGATGTCCCATATTCAGCAATGGTCGGCATCATGAGTGACAAGCTCGCTATGAAGGCGAGTGCTTGGGGCAGTGAACTTACTGATATGTATTTGCGTGACCAAAGCGAAACGCAGAGCACCTATGCCATAAGCGGCGTAGTACGTAAGAGCGACGGCACTCCAATTTCCGGAGCCCGCGTTCGTATGTCCGGTCAGACAACGGTGACCACCGGTGCCGATGGCGCATGGAGCTTCGCCGATCTGCCTGCAGGAGAATACACGATAACCGTCGGTGCCAGCGGATATCAAGAAGCCTCGAAGACGGTGCAAGTCGTGGATGCTGATGTGAGCGGTCAGGACGTAACCCTCAGCGCGGCTGCGGCTTACGAAACGGAGAAGATTTCCAGCGAAGACATGGATGTGCTGATCAACAAGCACTTCCCGTCAGTCCAGCAATACACCATGAAGAAGCTGGATAATCGTATTATGTATGGCCAGGCCAACGACATTCGCAAGGTGAATATCAATGGCACGGAAATGCAGCTCACGGATGACAATGTCACGTTGGATGTGGCTGGTTCCAAGGCAACCTATGTGTTGACAGTGCAGAACCAAGAGCAGCATATCGACGCGAAGATCACTGTGGTCATGGAGGTCAAGGGCAACGCCCTGCATTTCGATGTCACCAAGATCGAGAACAAAGCGGGCGATGAACATCCGATTCAAACGCTGTCCTTCCCTGAACACAGCCTGATTTCCGTGCGCAGCAGCCAGCAGGATGCGCAATTCACGGGTGCTCGCATGTCTTCGAACACCACAGTCAACGGCGATACGAATTTCCCTGTCAACGATGACACCACAATCGGCGACAAGGGAGACTACGCCTATGGTTTCATCTCCGCCGATTCGTTAAGCGCCGGATTGTGGAGCAATTCAGAACATGACGGCACCACTGCGGCCAACGGCATCGCAGGCGGTTCGCAGAATACCCGCGTTCAGGCAAACACCCAGGTGGTGGACGGCGACAATTCTCTGGGGCTTTCAAGCGCACCTTGGTATTACCAGCGCGTGGTGAAGGATTCCAAGAAACGCAGCTATACCGTCAGCGAGACCGATATGCCGAAGATGGCGGTTGCCATAACCGGTGACGAAAACTCCGACGGCGTAGTGAATTGGCAGGATGGCGCTCTGGCATACCGCACCATCATGAACAATCCATACAAGTCGGAAGAAGTGCCGGAACTCGTCGCGTGGCGTATTGCCATGAACTTCGGCGGCCAGGCGCAGAATCCATTCCTGACAACACTCGATAATGTCAAGAAGGTGGCTCTGAACACCGATGGCCTCGGACAATCCGTGCTGCTCAAGGGCTACGGCAATGAAGGTCATGACTCAGGACACCCGGACTACGGCGATATCGGTCAGCGCATCGGTGGCGCAACCGATATGAATACGCTGATGACAGAGGGTGCCAAGTACGGCGCTCGCTTCGGTGTCCACGTCAATGCCTCGGAAATGTATCCAGAAGCCAAGGCTTTTGATGAGGATATGGTTCGACGCAACGCATCCGGTGGGCTGCGCTATGGCTGGAACTGGCTTGATCAGGGTGTCGGCATCGATGGCATCTATGATCTGGCTTCTAATTCCAGATTGAACCGTTTTGCAGAGCTCAAGGCTGAAGTCGGCGACAATATGGACTTCATCTACCTGGACGTCTGGGGCAACCAGACTTCCGGTACTGAGGATTCTTGGGAAACTCGCAAGATGTCGAAGATGATCAACGACAACGGTTGGCGTATGACCACTGAATGGGGTGCAGGCAACGAATATGACTCGACCTTCCAGCACTGGGCGGCTGATCTCACCTACGGCGGAAAGGGCATGAAGGGCGAGAATTCGCAGGTCATGCGCTTCCTGCGCAATCATCAGAAGGACAGCTGGGTTGGAGATTATCCGAATTACGGTGGAGCGGCCAATGCGCCACTACTCGGCGGATACAATATGAAGGATTTTGAGGGATGGCAGGGACGCAACGATTACGATGCGTATGTCACCAACCTCTTTACCCATGATGTTTCCACCAAGTTCATTCAGCATTTCAAGGTGAACCGCTGGGTGAACAGCCCTCTGGATCCCTCTTCTGTGCAGGATCCTTCGGTCAATAACGGCAACGAATTCATTGAGTTGAAGGATGATTCCGGCAATGTGGTCACACTTGCCCGTGGTTCCAACAACTCCTCTGATGCTGCGTACCGCAATCGCACGATTACGCTGAACGGTACTGTGATCTCTACAGGAGCTGTCTCCCGTGGAGATGGTACCGGTACCGGCAATGAATCGTATCTGCTGCCATGGCTGTGGGATGCACAGACCGGCGAGTTCGTGGCCGACAAGGATCAGAAGCTCTACCACTGGAATACCGCTGGCGGAACGACTGAGTGGACACTGCCTTCCGACTGGCAGAATCTGAGCAATGTCAAGGTCTACAAACTGACGGATCTCGGCAGGGCCGACGAACAGGTTGTTGCTGTTGCCAATGGCAAGATCACGCTTACCGCTGATGCAGAAACTCCGTATGTTGTCGTGAAGGGTGACGCTGCTCCCAAGCAGATCAATGTCACATGGAGCACAGGCATGCACTTGGTGGATGCCGGTTTCAACGGCGGCGAACAGGCCCTCGGCGAGGATTGGGCAATTGACGGTGACGGACAGGCCACTATTGCCAAGAGCCAGTACAGCAACCCGATGCTCAAGCTCACCGGTACTGTTTCTGCAACTCAACAGCTGACCGACCTGACGCCTGGAACGCGTTATGCAGTCTATGTGGGTGTGGATAACCGTTCCGATGGCGACGCCACGATGACGGTTATGCATGACGGCAAGGTGCTGGCGACCAATGCCACCGCACGTAGCATTGCCAAGAATTACATCAAGGCATATACGCATAACACCAATTCGGCGACAGTGGATGGCACGAGCTACTTCCAGAATATGTATGTGTTCTTCGATGCCCCCGAAAGCGGTGAGGTCACTTTGAACCTCGCTCACAAGGGCGATGGGGACGTATATTACGATGATGTTCGAGTTGTGGCCAATGCATATAACGGCATCACCACTGATTCAAGCGGCTCGCTGGTTTCTCTCACCAATGATTTCGAGAACAATGCGCAAGGTATCTGGCCGTTCGTGATTTCCGGATCCGAAGGTGTGGAAGACAACCGCGTGCATCTCTCCGAACTTCATGCTCCTTACACCCAGGCCGGTTGGGATGTCAAGAAGATGGACGATGTGCTGCAGGGCGATTGGTCTGTCAAGATCAACGGCTTGACGCAAAAGGGAACTCTGGTCTACCAGACGATTCCCCAGAACGTGAAGTTTGATGCCGGCCGCAAGTACAAGATCTCCTTCGACTACCAAAGCGGCTCGGATGGCGCCTATGCACTTGCAGTAGGTCAGGGCGAGTTCGCCACCAATGGTGCGCAGCTCACTGATCTGGAGAAGCATCTTGGCGACACCGGACATTACGAATTCGAAATCACCGGTGACGTGAATGGGGATTCATGGTTCGGCATCTACTCGACGTCGAATGCTCCGGACACCCAAGGCACCTCAGGTAATGCAGCGAACTTCGGCGGTTACAAGGATTTCGTGCTTGACAACCTCAAGGTCGAGCGCGTCGACGAAGAAGCCAAGGATAAGGACGCAGTTGAAGAGAAGCTCAAGGCGGTGACCGATGTCTACGACACCAAGGAGGCTGATGTCAGCGCTGAGGCTTGGGTTACCTACCAGAAGACCCTTGCCAAGGTCCGTGCGATGATCGACAAGAACGGTGCCAATAGTGATGATTTCACCAGGGCGTACGGCTTGCTGGAAGCGTTGGAATCCTACATGCAGAACGCGCCGAATAATGACGGAAGCGATGCTTATGATGTTGCGGCCGATCAATATACGGTGTCAGCAGGTAGCGCCCAACAGGGATATCCCGATGAAGGTCCTGTTGACTTGGCTCAGGATGGGTTGCCGGGCACAATCTGGCATACTGAATGGGGCGTGGACTCGTTGAGCCGGGGCAACGCCTGGTATCAGTTCAATCTCAATGAGCCGACAACTATTACAGGCCTGCGTTATCTGCCTCGATCTGGCGGAGATAACATGAACGGAAAGATCAAGAAATTCAATATTACCTTGACCTTTGCGGATGGAGCGACGCAGCAGATTATCACCGATGGCACCTTCAACACCGCAACGAAGTGGCAGAAGGTCACTTTCCCCAGTGACACTATGACAAGACCAGCAAGCAGTGCAGGTGTTGCAAATGTAACCTCTGTGCGCATTACCGCAACGGAAACTGCGGGTAGTGGTGAAACTCAAATCAATATGTTCGCTTCCGCTGCCGAATTGCGTCTGACCACGGATCGCGATGTTGATCCTGTCGAAATCCCGGTCGACAAGACCGATCTCAATGCCTTGATCGCTTCGACGGAATCGCTTGTTGAAAGTGATTACACAGAAGATAGCTGGGCTGAGTTGAGTGAAGCTCTTGCCGCAGCAAAGACTGAATCTGGTGATGAGGATGCGGAATTGTATGACGTGCTCTTGGCTCAGTACAATCTCGAAACCGCAATCAAGGGCTTGGTCAGGACTAATCCAAGTTCGGATGTGGATAAGAGCGCATTGCAGACTCAGGTAAATGCTGTTCAAGCCTTGAAGGAAGCGGATTACACTACGGAATCCTGGAAGGCATTCAGCGCGGCTTTGACGGCGGCCAATGGCGTGTTAGCCAATGCCGATGTCGCTCAGGATGAAGTGGATGCTGCATTGCAAGCTCTGAGAGCAGCGGCTCAGGCTTTGGTTCCTGTCAAGACCGAACCTGAAGAGCCCGGCCAAGTGACCAAGAGCGAGCTCCAGGCAGCAGTGAATCAGGCGAAGGCTCTGGATTTGCAGGCTTATACCAATGCCTCGGCAGCGGCTCTGCGCAAGGCCATGTTGGCTGCACAAGCTGTACTGGACAATGAGCAGGCAACGCAGGAAGAGGTGGATGCGGCATTGCAGTCAGTGCAGGATGCGCTGAAGGCTTTGGAGCAGCGCCCGGCAGAACAGTCCTCTGAGAACAAGGACGACTCTGGCAAGGGCTCCAACTCCACGCGACGCATCTCCAAGCTCAGCCGCACGGGTTCGGATATTGCCGTGATCGCAGCGCTGTCGATTATCGCAGCAGTCGCTGGCGCAGTGGCACTGGGAAGGAGGCGCTTCCGCCGCTAATGCCGGGCACTGAATCCTAGGGATTCACACTGGTGATAGCGGTTTGACAAGTGAGGGCGGTACCCACTACGGGTATCGCCCTCATTCGTATTTTGAATGAAATCTTTCCACTCGCAGTCGAATCAAGATTTCAAGATTGAAACAGACGATCAAGCATTGATTCAGTGTTGGAGGTCGAAAGACATGTGGCGATAACACGCTGGAATGTGACAGCATGTTGAGGCAATGTAAAAAGGTCATATCCATATGGATATGACCTTTATGTTGCCCAGAGCCGAAGGGGCGGCCGATCAGAATTGCTTGAGCTTGGATTGCACCACACTGATGCTTTCGCCGATGATCACATTGTTCTCGCCGCATTCGCAGCGGCGTGCCATTATCTTGGACTGCCGGGTACTGGTTGTAGTGGCGGCATTCAGTGTCTCCGTAACGCTGTCAAGCAGGGTGTCATTCACCACATCCGGTGGACCATAGACGACGATATCGGTGATATCGAGCAGACTTGCGGGCATGGACAAGGCTTTGCCGAGATATGCACCAGCCTGTTGCAAAATAGCGTCGCGTTCTTCTGGCTTCGCGGCCATTTGAGCGCGCAGGGTTGAAGTGGAAACCAGTGCTTCCAAGCATCCATGCTTCCCGCATGTGCATTGCGCCCCATCGGGTTCGACCACCACATGCCCGATCTCACCGGCAGCGTGATTGGTGCCCAGAACCATGGAGTCGTCGATCAGAATTGCGGCGCCAACGCCTATGGAGATCTGGATGAAAAGCATATTGCGATATCCATCGCCGAAGAATCGTTCGGTCAGGGCCGCGCTGTTAGCATCATTGTCGATGAAGCAGGGGAGGTCGAAACGTTCTTCCAGCAGATCACCGAGATGCAAATCGGACCAATCCAGGTTACGTGAATCGGTAACCGTGCCATGATCGTCAACAATGCCAGTAACGGCAATGCCTATGCCAAGCACCGTGCCTTCAGCCTTATCGATAAGACGCTGACACAGCTCAATCACGGTGTCAGGTGTGATGTCAGTGGATTTGGACACCGGTTGTTCGGCACGGGACAGCACTTGACCGAGGATGTTGGTGACGGCCCCTTGAATGATAAAAGGCTGAGAGAGATCCAGTGAGATGATATTCCAATAACCTGTTTCCACGCCGATAAGCGTGCCTTTTTTACCTCGCCGCGAAGGCGCTTCCTGCCCTGTTTCCACCAAAATATGATGATCGATCATTTCGGAAACCACTTCGGAGACGGAAACGCGAGATAGGCCGGTCCGTCTGCTGATCTGGGCGCGAGACATCACGGTATTGGGGAACAGCAGGCTGAAGATCATCATCCGGTTATTGATACGGATATCCGTAGGATCCGTTTTCTCGGTGATGGTCATAAGCGGCGCGAGATATGACACATCAGTTTGTTGTTGTTGAGATGTCATGATTCCTCCGAAGGTCGGTTGGCGAAACGCACATAAAGATTGTCTTGCCAAATGATGTGTGCGGCATGAGGATGCCAGTTGATGAGCCGTTCTTGCGGTGCATCGTTGATAAAAATATTGTGCTGGACATGCGCGGTGCCGTCCGCGCGGTCATTGTCATTGCGTATGGGGTCACAAGATTCATCGAGGATGAAGACATTGTCATGGATGTCGGCATCGGGATTTCGCGGAATGTCGATGGCTCCTAAGCGATCGTGGTATGCAACATTGTGATAGAAGTGAGAATTCACCGCCTTTTCATTGCAGAACATCACTGAACCGCCGGAATTTCCAGACGAATAGTTGTTGCGATACACCGTTCCGTCTCCGAAATCCGCGTCCCAGGCCTGTCCGTCACCGTTGCCATACTCGGCATTCAACGTATCGTAGGCCTCATTGTATTCAAACAATGCGTTTTTGCAGCGCCACGGCCATATTGCGGCTGCGACTCGGTCGTTTTCGGTTGCATTGTAGATATCGCTGCGAATATCCTTGGCAGCTCTGCGTGAAATATTGCGGCGTACTATTGGCCTGTCGCAATACATTACGGTGATTCCGTCACCGCCGGCATCTTCAACCGTATTGCCTTCTATCACGATATTGGTTGACCCAAATGTCGCAATCAGTGAATCATCAATGCTGCCATCGCCATAATCAAAGGTGTTGTTCCATTCGCCATCGGCATTGAGCCCACCTCGGTCGATGAAATTTAAATATGCCGTGTATCCAACGGCTATGCCCCAACGCCGTACATTGCGAACGGTGCAATCGCGAATGCTCAGATCGTCGAACCGAGCCACGCTATCAGTGATTCGCCGCGTGTCGGTGGGGAAGTGTGCCATGCAATATATGCCGCCATTGGCCATATGTTTGTCATATACATTGCCGTCCACGTCGTGGATATAGAGCCCTTCAAGAAGGACATGACGGGAAGTGCCGCCATCTTGCGCAATAACCGCAACTCCGGTGCGATCCATGACATTGCGTGCATTGAATACCAAGCCGTCGCTATCGTCAACGCGACGATTCGTGATTTCCAGATCGCGTACCTCTATATATGAACAATCCATCAACAGTAAAGCGGTGGATACTTCGCCGCGATTGCGATGGGGTGAGCCGCCTATTGGTGCTCGGTAATCCTGGAACCATCGGCCGGATCCGTTGGCATGGATTGCGGGGAATGGCCGCGTTTCATCGCCGTACGCACCTATGCATATTGGCTCTTCTGGTGTTCCGCTTGCGCTGATATGAAGGAACTGGTCGGAGAATATGCTGCCTCGCTCAAGCAATAACGCATCGCCTGGTTTGAAGGCGAAGCTGTTGGCAGGGCTCAGCGTTGCCCATGCGTGGCCCGGATCGGTGCCCGCATTGGCGTCATCGCCATGCGCTGCCGATATGTATATGGTAGTCATCTGTTTCCTTGTATCCGTGGTCGACGTTGACCTGTCGGCTAGGTAGTTTATTGAAAACTATATACATATCATACACATAACTAACTATTAAAAACATTGAAAACACTAAGGAAATGCTTATTGTTAGAGAAGTTGACAATTAAATCTTTTACGTGTATTCTGTTATGCAGTTGCCACACTGAAGTGGCAGCGTACAACCCCAAAGGAGTGGAGATTATGACTTCTTTCAATAAGCGCTTCATGGTTGGTCTTGCGTCGATTGCGGCGCTGGGTCTTGCGCTGTCGGGCTGTGGCTCGAGCGGAAACAGCGCCAACTCTGATTCCAGCAGCGATAAGGTGGAGATCACCTATATGCATCGTCTGCCGGATGGCGAGGGCATGACCTTGGTCAATGACATTGTCAAGAAGTGGAATGATGCTCATTCGAATATCCAGGTCACTGCAACGAAGTTCGATGGCAAGCCCGCTGAAATGATCAAGAAGCTGGAAACCGACATCAAGTCCGATGCAGCTCCTGATCTGGCTCAGATTGGTTACGGCGAGCTTCCAGAGGTCTTCAACAAGGGTATGTTGCAGGATGTCACCACCGAAGCCGCAAAGTACCAGAACAACTTCGCTTCCGGCCCATTCGATCTGATGCAGGTCAATGGCAAGACCTACGGTCTCCCGCAGGACACCGGTCCACTGGTCTACTACTACAACGCAACCGAGTTCCAAAACCTCGGATTGTCGGTGCCGACCACCAAGGACGAGCTCATTGAGACCGCCAAGAAGGCCTCTGAGCAAGGCAAGTACATCATGGCGTATGAGCCCGATGAGACCGGCTACATGTTCTCCGGTTTGGCAGGCGCTTCTGATCCTTGGTACACCGTGAAGGATGACGCATGGGTCGTCAACACCCAGACCGATGGCTCCGCAGCTGTCGCTGATGTGTTCCAGCAGCTCGTGGATGCCAAGGCTGCAACCACCAATCCTCGCTGGGATGCCTCCTTCGACACCTCCCTGCAGGATGGTACCCTGATCGGCACAATTGGCGCCGCTTGGGAAGCTCCTTTGCTGCAGTCCTCCGCTGGTGACACCGGCAAGGGCGAATGGCGCGTCACTCAGATCGGCGATTGGTTCGACAATGGTGGCAAGACCGGTTCCGACGGTGGTTCCGGCGTTGCAGTGCTCAAGAACAGCAAGCACCCGGCAGAAGCCATGGAATTCCTCAATTGGTTCAACACCCAGGTCGAAGATCTGACCTCTCAGGGTCTTGTGGTGGCAGCCTCTACCGAAGCCGCCAAGACCCCTGATTCGTGGTCCGAGTTCTACGGCGGACAGGACATCATGAAGGAATTCGCTACCGCGAATGACAACATGGGTGACTTCGCCTATATCCCTGGATTCTCCGCAGTAACCGCAGCGATGACCGAAGCGGCAGCCAAGGTTGTTGACGGTTCCGGAAAGGTCGAGGACATCTTCTCGGCGGCGCAGACCACCTCTGTGGACACCCTGAAGAACCTGGGACTCACCGTCTCCGAGTAATGCAATCGGGGGCGAATAGCCCCCACCCTTTCCCCTTTCATTTCTCTCCTACGCACTAGCGTATCCCCTCACCGCAGAAGGCCGGAGTGCCTCACTCCGGCCTTTCTGTGTGATTAAAACGATGTTCCTCTGCCGTTTGGAGACAGGACGTAATCATGACCACAACGACACAGTCGGCGTCGTCTTCCGGCGCCAGGCATACCACAGCGAAACGTTCCAAAGCAGCCAAGCGCGAAAATCGTACTGGCTGGGCATTCATGGCTCCATTCGCCATTCTGTTCGCATTCGTATTCATCCTCCCGATTTTCTGGGCCATCTATTCCAGCTTCTTCCGTCAGGTTTCTGAAGGCGGCGGAGCTTATGGTGGCGGCAGTCTTGTCAACAAATTCGTCGGACTGCAAAACTTCCAGTACGTCATCACCTCGAGCGCATTCTGGTCTGGCACCGGAAGGGTCTTGCTCTACACCTTGATCCAGGTTCCTCTGATGATCGTCTCCGCACTGGCTCTGGCTATGTTGTTGGATTCCTTCATCGTCAAGCACGTCACCACCTTCCGCTTGGGCTACTTCCTTCCTTATGCAATCCCCGGCGTCGTGGCAGCAATCATCTGGGTGTATCTGTACAACGGACAGATTTCGCCGCTGGTCAAGGGCTTGGCAGCCTTGGGAATCAATGTCGATTTCTTCGCCAATAATATTTTGCTGGCATCCATGGCAAATATCACCACATGGACCTTTACCGGTTACAATATGCTGATCTTCCTCGCAGCATTGCAAGCCATCCCACACGATTTGTATGAAGCGGCACGTATCGATGGCGCCAACGGTTTCCAGATCGCCATGAAGATCAAGCTGCCGAATGTGCGCGGAGCCGCGTTGCTTGCCATGCTGCTGTCCATCGTAGGAACCATTCAGCTCTTCAATGAGCCGCAGATCATGCAAACCGCTGATCCGGGCATTTCCAAATCGTATACGCCAATGATGATGGCTCTCAATACTTCTCAGGGAACGCTCACTCCTGGTGGTGACGGCCCGGCCTCGGCAATCGCCATCGTCATGGCATTGATCGCAGGCGTACTGGCAACCATCTACGCACTTGTCGAAAGGAAGGTGAATGCAGAATGAGCCGCATGACTCCCGAAGCCCGCGCACGCAAGAAGGCAGATCGCATTCGCGAAAAGGCGGCACATGATTTGCCGCGCTCAATGAGGCCCTCGCCGTTGGTCCGCGTCATCACCACGGTCGTATTGATCGCTGCGCTGATCTATTTCCTCTTCCCGATTTATTGGGCAATAATCGCATCCACCAAGACCCCGTCTCAGATGACCGGCAGCAATGGCATGTGGTTTGCGGTGGGATTGGATCAAATCCCTGATGCCATCGCCACGAATTACAGCAAATTGCTGGGATGGACCCGCGGCCAATTCTGGCGCTGGGTGCTTAACTCCTTGATTTACTCAGGTATTTCGGCGGCTGTCGGAACCATCGTCTCGGTTATGGCCGGATATGCAACGGCCAAGTTCAACTTCATAGGCAAGAATGCCGCAATCGGCATCGTTATGGGATGCATGCTGATGCCTGCTGCACTGCTGACCATTCCGCAGTATTCCATCTTCCATGCACTGCACCTGACCAACACCATGCTGGCGGTTATCATCCCCTGCTCGGTCTCGCCTTTCGGCTTCTTCCTCGGGCGCGTGTATGCACAGGGATCGGTACCCAATGAGTTGCTCGAAGCGGCCCGCATCGATGGCGCAGGGGAGGCTCGAATCTTCTTCACCATGGTGCTGCGCATTTTGGCACCAGCCATGGTGACGATATTCCTCTTCCTCTTCGTCGCGACCTGGAATAACTTCCTCCTGCCATTGATGATGCTTTCTTCGGATGCGTTGAAGCCTGTTACCCTAGGCCTCTACGGCATGGTGGCGCTCCCGACATTCACCGATCGAGGTGCATTGATGATGGGTGCGTTGCTGGGCGTATTGCCTGTAATGGTGCTCTTCCTCGGATTGCAGCGTTACTGGCAGGCAGGCTTGGCTGCAGGTGCAGTCAAGGGATAAATCGGTAAGCGGCGGCGCATTGCGCAGTCTATGATCGTCGCCGCAGCCTAACACAAAGACGGTATACAACGGAATTCAACCGAACTCCGTGCAACCATTGAAAAAGGACGGATTCATGACCACCACCGGACGTTTCACGCTTCCCAGTGAAGAGAATTACGCCGAAAAGACCAAAGAACTCGCTGAGTTGTGGGGCGCTGATGCCATTCGCAATTCGGACGGAACCCATCTCGATGAAGCAGTGCTCTCGCTGGGCAAGAAGGTATACAGCGCCTACTTCCCGACACGTGCTCATAATGAATGGATCACCTTGCATATGGATGAAACCCCGCAGGTGTATCTGCTCTCCGAGCGTATTCTTGCCGAGGGAGAGTCCGTTGACATCCCGCTTATGGCAAAGTTCTATGAGGAGCAGTTGAAGCCTAACCGCGATGCTGACCCGCATCGCTACTGGGAGGTCGTCGACCGTACCACCGGCGAAATAGTCGATACCGCTCAGTGGGAGCTTGATGAGCATGAGGATATCGTGCATATCAGCGGTGCTACGCCCATGCACGAATACACGGCTGCCTTCATGGCATACATCATCTGGGATCCGGTGGAAATGTACAATCACCTCACCAATGATTGGGGTGACAAGGAACACGAGATTCCTTTCGACATCTACCATGAAGCAACACGCAACTTCGTATTCGATACCTTCCGCAAGTGGTTGAAGGATAATCCTCAGACCGATGTGGTGCGATTCACCACCTTCTTCTATCAGTTCACATTGCTCTTCGACGAGAAGCATCGCGAGAAGATCGTCGACTGGTTCGGTTGTGCCTGCACGGTTTCCCCCAAAGCCTTGGATGATTTTGAAGCCAAGTATGGGTACCGTCTGCGTCCAGAGGATTTCGTGGATGAAGGCAGCTATAACTCCGCATGGCGAGTTCCCCGCAAGCCTCAGCGTGACTGGATCGACTTCCTGTCCGATTTCGTCCGTGCGAATGTCAAGCAGTTGGTGGATGACACCCACGCTGCCGGCAAAGAGGCCATGATGTTCCTGGGCGACCAGTGGATTGGAACCGAGCCATACAAGGATGGATTCGAAAAACTCGGTCTCGATGCAGTGGTCGGCTCGGTCGGCGACGGCACTACGCTTCGCATGATTGCCGATATTCCAGGCGTGCGATACACAGAAGGTCGATTCCTGCCATACTTCTTCCCCGATACCTTCTATGAGGGCAATGACCCGAGCATCGAAGGTTTGGACAACTGGCGCAAGGCGCGTCGAGCGATTCTGCGCAGCCCCATCTCGCGTATGGGATACGGCGGATACCTCTCCTTGGCTGCCAAATTCCCGAAATTCGTGGATACGGTGACTCATATCGCCGATGAATTCCGCGATATCCATGAACGCACCGGTGGGGTTGCGGCAGAAGGCGAATTGAATGTCGCCATCCTCAATTGCTGGGGAAAGATGCGTTCCTGGATGGCCTTCACCGTGGCCCATGCCTTGCCGAATAAGCAGACGCACTCCTACTACGGAATCCTTGAAGCGCTTTCCGGTATGAGGGTCAATGTTCGATTCATCAGCTTCGACGATATTCGCGAGAATGGGATTGACGAAGATATCGATGTCATCATCAACGGCGGCCCGGTGCAAACCGCATTCTCTGGTGGAGATGTGTGGGCGGATCCAAACATCGTCGAAACTCTTCGCGCCTGGGTTCGCAATGGCGGAGCTTTGGTGGGTGTCGGCGAGCCGACTTCTTTGGCTCGTCAGGGACGATTCTTCCAACTCGCAGACGTCTTCGGCGTGGATGAGGAACGATTCCAAACCCTGTCCGTAGACAAGTACTTCCCGCAGACAGTGAAGGAACACTTCATCACGGCTGATGTGCCAGGTGACGGCAGCATCGACTTCGGCGAGCCGATTCTCAACACCTATCCGATTAACGAGGAAGTGACACTGCTGAAAGCCGACGACGGCCAAGTGCAGCTCGCTGTAAACGAATACGGCAAGGGACGGGGCGTGTATGTTTCCGGCCTTCCGTACTCTGCGGCGAATGCCCGCCTGCTCGAACGCATCCTCTTCTTCGCCAGCCACAATGAAGACAAGTATGATGCGTGGAGCTCCAGCAACCCCGAATGTGAGGTTGCATACTTCCCTGACCGTCACATCTATTGCGTCATCAACAATACGGAAGAGCCGCAGACGACTGAAGTGACCCTTGCCGATGGCGGAACGACACGATTCGAACTTGAACCCAGTGCCATTGCTTGGCGTGAGGTTTGATATGCCGCTCTGGGGTCGCGGATTGCATATGCCGCGACCCCAGAGTGACACGGTGCTTTGAACAGTGCAACGCAGTACTGTTCGGTGCCAGTGAATGCGAGAAAGGAATACCTATGACATCGACAGACAGCGTTCTGCTCAATATTGCACAGCAATTTGCATTGGAAGGTGAAGTGACATCCATTTCACCATATGGCGACGGTCATATCAATACCACATATTTGGCCGTAACCACTGCCAAGCGATACATTCTTCAGCGCATGAACACCAAGGTGTTCCCGGACACGGAAAACCTTATGCGCAATGTCGAATTGGTAACCCAGTTTTTGCGCTCGCGCAATCAGGAAACTCTACAGATCGTGCCTACCAAGGATGGCAGGTCATTTCTCGAGCATGAAAGCGGACGCTATCGCGTATACGATTTCATCGAGGACACCATCTCCTACAATCTTGTGCCCGATGCAGCGGTATTCCGCGATGCCGGTGCCGCCTTTGGGCAGTTCCAGAACGATCTGGCTGATTTCGACGCATCGTTGCTCACCGAAACCATTGTCAACTTCCACAACACCCCGGTGCGTTTCGAGACCTTCAAGAAGGCCGTGGAAGCCGATGCATTGGGTCGTGCAGAAACCTGCCGCAGCGAAATCGACTTCTATATGGAGCGCGCGGATCTGTATGCCAAGATCATGGATGGTTTGCAAGACGGTTCAATACCTCTGCGCGTAACCCATAATGACACCAAATTGAACAATATTCTTATGGACGCTCAAACGCATAAGCCGCGTGCCATAATCGATTTGGATACGGTTATGCCGGGTTCCATGCTCTTCGACTTCGGCGATTCCATCCGCTTCGGCGCATCCACAGCGCTGGAAGACGAGCAGGACCTGGACAAGGTGCATTTCAGCCCTGAACTGTTCAAGGCATATGCCGAGGGCTTTATCGGCAAGCTTCATTCCAGCATCACTGAAACCGAGCTTGATCTGCTTGCATTCGGCGGCAATATGATGACCATGGAATGCGGTATGCGATTCCTGACGGATTATTTGGAAGGTGACACCTATTTCGCCACCAAATATCCTGAACACAATCTGGTGCGCACTCGTACGCAAATCAAGTTGGTGCAGGAGATGGAAGCACAGGCAGAGCACAGCAATGAAACCGTGCGTCAGGTTATGCAAAAGGCGGCAGAATAATGGGAACGCCGGAGCAAATGGAAAAAGTGTACGAATGCGTTGACGCTTTGGTGGATTTCGCGCATCGACATCTGAAGCTCGATGAACGCGATGATGACTGGGCTCATAATCGCCTGTTGGCATTGCTTCCTTTGGATGGATACGCTCCTACTTCAGCCACAGCGGGGGACGCTCCGGTGTCGACTATGCTCCATGATTTCTGTGATGCAGCGGTTCAGGCCGGTTTGTTTGCATCGGAAGAAAGTGGGGCATATGCCGATGCTGTGATGGGCATTCTCACGCCTCGACCCTCACAGGTTCAGGATGATTTCCTTGCTGTTGAGCGCGAAAGCGATTCAATGAAGGCGATGCAATGGCTGTATGACCTATGCGTCAATGATTCGTATGTCAAGAGGGCCCAGCTTGAGGCCAATCCACGATTCGAATCCCACGGTCTGGTGGTGACCATCAATACCGCCAAGCCGGAATTCAAGAATATGGCCAAGGCTGCATCCGGAAACAGCGTTGCCGGCGGATATCCACTATGCACCATATGCCACGCCAATGAGGGATTTGCGGGACGGGCCAAGAGTTCATTGCGCACCATTCCTGTGA
Organism: Bifidobacterium tsurumiense; assembly: GCF_000741765.1. Lineage (GTDB taxonomy): Bacteria > Actinomycetota > Actinomycetes > Actinomycetales > Bifidobacteriaceae > Bifidobacterium > Bifidobacterium tsurumiense. Next base: position 282,940 of record NZ_JGZU01000003.1, on the reverse strand, counting down.
ATTTGGATGGCGAATCCTGGTTCTGGCAGTTCTCTCCATACGGATATTTCAACCAGCACGGCATATGTGTGAATGACGAGCATACGCCCATGCATGTGGATCGTTCCACCTTTGTGAAACTCCTCGATTTCGTGGACCGTTTCCCTGGATATTTCCTCGGCTGCAATGCGGCTTTGCCTCGTATTGGCGGATCGGTATTGGCCCACGATCATTATCAGGGAGGTGGCGAGCGCCTGCCCATGCATACTGCGCAGGCATGGTGCACATTCTCCACTGGTGTCGAGGATGCGATCGTGGAAATTCTTGACTGGCCGGGAACTGCGGTGCGCGTGGTGTCCAAATCACGTGAGCGCATTGTCGAAATAAGCGATGCGATTCGTCAATCTTGGGTGTCATATGAGAATGCTCAAATTGGCATTCTGCCCGAGGATGAGGATGGAAGGCGTTCAGCCGTGTCGCCAAGCTTGATCATAACCGAACGAGGATATGAAATGAGCTTGATATTCCGCAACAACGCGGTCAGTGAAGAGTTCCCGGAGGGTGTGTTCCACGCCCATCCAGAATTCTGGCCGGTCAAACAGGAACCCATCGGCCTTATCGAAGCGCAAGGATTGTTTATCTTGCCAGGGCGTCTCATCACGCAGTTGGCAGCCATCGAGGATGCCTTGGTCAATGGCGAAGAATTGCCGTCGCAGCTTGAGGAATTCTCCATGGTGTGGGATGAGCTGCAGCGCCAACTCGGTGATGATCGCTCTGCAAATCGGGTTCATGAAGCCGTTCAAGATGAGCTTGGCTCTGTCTGCTTCAGGATTTTGGAAAACACCGCAGTATTCAAAACCAAGGAACTCACAGTCGAGTTCCTTGAAAATCTTGGATTTGTCAAGGAGTAACAATGACAACAGTACTGGTCACCGGCGGCGCCGGATATATTGCAACTCATACGGATATCGAACTGCTCAATAAGGGTTATGACATCGTATCCGTTGATAATTATGACAACTCTTCTCCAGAGGCTTTGGATCGTGTGGAGTCCATAACCGGCAAGTCGATTGTGCGTTATGAAGGTGACGTTCGCGACGAGAAGCTTATGGAACGCATTTTCACTGAGAATTCCATTGATTGGGTCATTCATTTCGCCGGATTGAAGGCAGTGGGCGAATCTGTGGAAAAGCCGATTGAGTATTACGACAACAATTTGTATTCGACCTTGGTCTTGCTCAAGACCATGCGCGCACACAATGTGAAGAAACTGGTGTTCTCCTCTTCCGCAACCGTGTATGGCAAGCCGGAACATTTGCCCTTGACTGAGGAGAGCCCCATAGGCGGTACCACCAACCCATATGGAACCTCGAAGCTCTTCCAGGAGCAGATACTGCGCGATGTGGTCACGGCTGATGACTCATGGACCGTCGTGATTCTGCGGTATTTCAACCCAGTGGGAGCGCATGAATCAGGTTTGATTGGCGAGGATCCCAAGGGAATCCCGGCAAATCTTACGCCGTATATTGCCAAGGTCGCTTTGGGAGAGCTCTCAGAAGTGCAAGTGTATGGCAATGATTACGACACCGTTGACGGAACAGGCGTCCGCGACTATATCCACGTTGTCGATTTGGCCAAGGGACATGTCGCAGTAATCGACAAGGTTGATGAGCCGGGATTGCGGACATATAACTTGGGCACGGGCCACGGATATTCTGTGCTCGAAGTCATCGAGGCATATGAGAAGGCTGCAGGTCATCCCATTGCATATGCCATCCGTCCTCGTCGCCCTGGCGATATCGATGCCTGCTATGCGGATTGTTCAAAGGCCCAAGAGGAATTGGGCTGGAAGGCGACGCTGACCATGGATGATATGGCGGCTTCATCGCTGAATTGGCAGACGCGCAACCCGCATGGATTCGCAAAGAACTGACGGCGAGAAGTCGCTGGCGGTACCGCATATCAAGTCTGTTGGAAGGAGGATATGATGGCGGAAACATTGATTGGCATTGATGTCGGGGGCACCAAAATCGAAGGCACGCTTGTCGATCGATTCGGGCATGTTCTTGATACGTACAAGGTACCGGCTCGAAGTGGCAACGCATGCGTGGTTGAGGATGTTGTCACAGTGGCCCGTCATCTGAGCGATGAGGCATTGCCTGTCGGCATCGGCATTCCCGGACGCGTCGACACAGCGCATGGCATGGTTTGGGATGTGGTCAATCTCGGTATTCTCGAATTGCCGTTGGCCGAGGAGGTGAGTTCGCAGCTGGGGAGCGATGTGCGCGTGGTCAACGATGTGAATGCCGCCGCGCTCGGTGCCTCTGCGGCTCTCGCTTCCGGTGATGTGGGCAATGATGCGCTTGAGGTTATGGCCTTCCTGAATCTGGGGACGGGCCTTGCCGCAGGTGTGACCAGATATGGAAAACTGGATCATGGATTCAGCGGTGCATTGGGTGAAATCGGTCATATTCCTGTGGATCCCAATCAGCTGCCTTGCCCGTGCGGTCAGCGAGGATGTTTGGAAACCGTTGGATCCGGCAAAGGGCTGAGGGAATTGTGGCCTCAGGCGAATCCTGCCATGCCTGATATCATCGCCCGTTGCGAACAAGGTGATGAGCATGCCCAAGAAGTGCTTGCCAAAGTGATGCATGCCATTGGCGATGCCTTGCAGATCATTACGCAGACCTATGATCCACACATCATTGTCATAGGCGGGGGCATTTCCAAAACCGGTGAACCCTTGTTGCAGGCGATATCGAAGGAAATGACTCGGAGGGCATCTTCTAGTCATTTCATCGAGACAATAGATATTCCAAGCAGGTTAAGGCTCGCGCCGAGTGGTGTGCCTATCGGGGCAATTGGAGCGGCCATGTCACTATTGTCATGACGATGAATATGTAGCGACAGTGCTCGAGGCGACACTGGTTGAAACCATAAGCCGTGTGGTGGTTCACCATGAATGCATCAATCGGCTCATGGCAATGCCAGTGTCGCCTCGCTGTCGTTGTGTGTGATGGTCCACTCAGACAAAGTGGAGTACTGTATGCAAGCCCATATGGTCGGTTCCTTCAATGAACAGTGTTTCGACGAGTTCAGGAGTCAGCCCGTTGGTATGCAGCACATGGTCCAGCTCGATGCGCGGCCAGCGCAGCCAGCTGGGATAGGTCATTGCAGCTCCTCGTCCGAGGACCATTGCGGCATCGTACAATCCGTAACGCAGCAGGCGTCTGAAACTTGGATGGTTGAGATTGGCGTTGAAATCACCACATACGACGAGGTCTTGAACGCTTTGATCAGTTGAGCGTGCCGTTGGGGAATCGTTGACGGTTCGGGTCGATTGTGCTGCTGATGTCCGTGACGGATCGGTTGTGGGACTCATTAAGGAACCCAGGGCGATAATGCCCTGCGACCATTCACGGCATCCTCTCATGGGTGATTTTGGATGGGCGGCGGCAATGGTGACCGTTCTGCTTGGACTCACCTCAATGCTGATACTTGGCACGGCTGCCGCAGGGTAATCCGGTATGCCGGAGGGTTGTGAACAACTGATCGGCAGTGAGGTCCAGATTGCATTGAATCCGCCGTTATCCGTGTCCGCGATCGTGCCGATTTGCCTGTGGGGAAGAAGATCCTCAAGACCTGCCTGTTCGAGTCGCTGCACCAAAGCAGAAGTCAGCTCTTCTAGGCACAGTACCGAAATGGATTGCTGCTGAACCGCGTCGATAATGGCTTGTTCATTGGCGCGGCCATAACGACAGTTGATGGTGAGCATGCGTAATGGTTCAAGCGTGTGATTGGTTTCTGGTCGTTCGTCGGATGCGTCGGTCAGATGTGTTTCGGCAGAGCCGTCAGATGTTTCACGGTGCGTTTCACGCGATGCCAATGATGTTTCACGAATTGTTTCACGGTCTGATGCATGGGGCGCGTTTGACAGATGCAACCTGTCGGAATCGGTGGATCCGTTTGATCGATGGCATCTGAAATGAGGCAAGTATTGAAGACATGACCATATCGCCACCACACATGCAGCAGCAATGCTGACACCATCTCCTAACCACAGAGACAGCAGAAGTGCAGGAAAGGTGATGAAGGGAGCGAAAGGCAATAAAGCGATCAGATAGGGGAGAGGATTATGCCCATCGGCTCCGGCAGGGAGCTGGCGCAAACCCAGCCATACTGCGCAAACAAGAATAATGCACCATAGTAATGCGGTCATAGCGGGCTCCTTGCAATATATTGTGAAGCATGTGGTATTCAGGATTGAAATCGAATCTGTGACAGCGCTGTAAGGCATTTGAGAATGCTATGAAGATGGGCATGACACCACATGGTGTGCATGCCCATCTTGACGTTGCGAGGCTATTAATTAGCCGAACAGTCCTGAAAGACCTCCGCCCAGATTCGGTGGCAGATCTGGATTGCCGTTGGCTTCAAGCATATCCTGCAAACCGGCCGGCAAAGCTGGGTTCTGAGGCTTCTTGGCGAATGCGGAGCCGCCGCTCTTCGACTTGCCTGCCAACTTGTCGCGCAATGCTTTTTCTTCGGCTTCCCTCTTCATCGGATTGCCAGAGCGTGACACCTTCTTTTTGTTTTTCTTTCCCTTTTTGCCGCCTCGGGATGCAGGGCCGCCGAATCCTGGAATGCCACCCATTCCTGCGTTGTTTGACATGCGCTTCATCATCTTGGCAGCTTGCTCGAAACGCTGCAACAAGCCATTGACCGCAGAAACGGTGGTTCCGGCGCCATACGCGATGCGTGCACGACGGGAGCCGTCGATTATCTTGGGGTCGCGGCGTTCCTGCGGAGTCATCGAACGGATAATCGCTTCCGTACGATCGATCTCCTTTTCGTCGAATTGCTCGAGTTCCTTGCGGTGCTGGGCCATGCCTGGAATCATGCCGAGCAGGCTCTTCATCGATCCCAGTTTGCGAACCTGTTGCAATTGATCAAGGAAATCGTCAAGACCGAAGGTGCCCTCCGACATCTTCGCGGCGGCTTTGCGGGCTTCCTCTTCGTCGAACTGACGCTGTGCCTGCTCGATAAGGGTCAGGATATCGCCCATGTCCAGGATTCTGGAAGCCATGCGATCCGGGTGGAATACCTCGAAATCCTTCAGTCCTTCACCTGTTGAAGCAAAAAGAATCGGCTTTCCGGTGACACTTGCCACGGACAGTGCAGCACCACCGCGGGCATCGCCATCGAGTTTGGATAGCACAACGCCTGTGAAATCGACACCTTCATCGAAGGCTCGAGCGGTTTGCACCGCGTCCTGACCGATCATGGCGTCTATGACGAAGAGGATTTCATCCGGATTCACAGCATCACGAATATCTCGTGCTTGCTTCATAAGCACTTCATCAACGCCCAGACGACCTGCGGTATCGATAATAACCGTGTCGTAGAGCTTGGTATGTGCCAAAGCGATGGAGTCACGAGCCACTTGAACCGGATCGCCGGTGGTCTCGCCCGGAGCGGAGACTGCATCGCCGCCATCGGATTGCACACCCTTTTCAGGGGCAAACACAGGCACTCCGGCGCGTTCGCCCACAACCTGCAACTGGGTTACGGCGTTGGGGCGTTGCAAATCGGCTGCCACCAGCAGAGGCGTGTGACCCGCATCCTTAAGCCAATAACCGAGCTTGCCGGCGAGTGTGGTTTTACCGGCACCTTGCAAACCTGCCAACATAATCACGGTTGGAGGGTTCTTGGCAAAATTCAGCGGCCTATCAACGCCCTGGCCGAGAATGGAAGTCAACTCTTCATTGACTATTTTCACCACTTGCTGTGCTGGATTCAGAGCCTGTGAAACCTCCGCACCCAAAGCACGTTCACGCACTCTTCCGGTGAAGGAACGCACCACGTCGAGAGCCACATCGGCATCGAGCAGGGCACGGCGAATTTCGCGGATTGTGCCGTCGATATCGGACTCAGAAAGCTTACCTTTGCTCTTGAGATGCTTAAAGGCATTCGAGAGACGGTCTGTCAAAGAACTAAATGCTGCCATAATGGGGTCAAGTCTACCGCAGTGGGCAAACCAAAGCCGCGCTGCGCCATGGAGATTTATGGGGTGAAATGGCCCTTCCTTATGCATACGCTCAGAGCGGATGCCGCTGCCTCGAGTCACATACCATAGATGTGGATACTTATGGACACCCCTGCCGCGGAGAAGCTGTGCAATGACGGAAGGCCCTGATGCAACATAAGAGAATTGAATATAAAGCGTTAATTGTGGGCATTGTGGTGAATGTCCTTATGGTAATTGCCGGAATGGTCGTTTTCTTTATTTCCGGCTTAAAAGCGATGTTTTTGGATGCGGCATTTACCGCAATCTCGGTGCTCTCCGGATTGGTGGCGGCCACGCTGTCGTCACGAACCGTACGCACCACTGAACGATTTCCCAATGGCCTATTCGCCTTGGAACCCATATATGCCATAGGCAAAGCCATGGTGACGATGTCACTGTTGATCTTCACTCTGATCGATGTGACACAAGTGGCATATGACTACTTCGTATTTGGATACGGTTTTCCTATATCCATGGGGCCTGTGGTGATCTATGAAATTGCCACAGTGGCATCGTGCGCGATGCTGTACGTCTATTACACACGTCAAAACGAGTTGATCAACTACTCAAGCACAATGCTTACCGCCGAATCCAAGAGCACGTTCATCGACGGCATGATGTCGCTGGGCATCGGCGTAGTGGCCATTGTCTTGGTATTGCTTCCGCAGGGGACGCCACTTGACTTCCTGCATTACACAGGGGACTTTTTCATAACACTTGCGATTGTCGTCTTCACCATCCGCGAGCCCATTGAGGTGTTGCGTGATGCCTTTGTGGAATTGGTGGGTGGCGTGCATGATAACGATGACATCAATGCATTCGTGGAAGGCAGAGTGCAATCTTATCTGCCGGAAGGCACCGAATTGGATAAGGTGCTGGTGTTCAAAATGGGCATGAGCTATTCGGTGGAAGTGTATTTGACAGGTGTCGGGCCGACGATTTACGTCAACGATATGGTGCACTGCAAAAAGGCATTGGAAGAGGATCTGGCATCCAAACTGCATCTTGTGGATGTGGATTTCGTATTCGATTAGGCCTATTTCGCCTTGGTGGATTTCATCCAGTCAGCCCTATGGTTAGGTCCCTGAGCAATGCATGATTGCTCAGGGACCTAACCATTGAGAACGACAGAAGGGTTGCGGGGCAATCGACTGATATCGATGTGGCTCGGCCCTGTCAATCAATCGCTCAGTCGATCGATACGCGGTTCTATCGACTTATGCTCCATGTGCTGCCGTCAGGCCCGTCCGTGATTGCGATTCCCGAATCCTGCAAGCTGTCGCGTATGGCATCGGCCTTGGCATAGTCCTTGTCTTTGCGCGCCTGCGCTCGTGCGTCCAACTGTTGGCGGATAAGAGTATCCAATACCTGATGTTCGGCTTCGGCCGTTTCATTTGAGGAGTCCGCTTGATTCCAAGGAGACGCTTCAGGATCCAATCCCAGGGTGTCCAGCATTGCGCGGACCTGTATCAGTGCGGTTCGAACGGTTTCACGATCGGCATCTGCTTGGGCAAGCAGGGTATTGCCATTGCGTATGGCGGTGAATATTGCAGCGATGGCGCCGGAGACATTGATATCGTCATTCATCGCAGTGACAAAATCTGCAGGCAACTGATCCGCGGCGATCGCAGCGATTGCGTCACTGCTGGGTTGTTCGCCCGCAACGGCAGTGGCACGTTCGATGAATCCACTAATACGATCAAAGGCCGCTCGAGCCTCATCAAGCGCTTGATCAGACCATTCCAGCATGGAACGATAATGCACAGAACCCAATGCATAACGCACAACCCATGCGCTATTGCTAGCAAGCACCGCGGGAACCGACAGGCCGTTGCCCAGAGATTTGGACATTTTCTCGCCTTTGGCGGTCACCCATGCCGAATGCATCCAACGAGCTGCAGAATCATAGCCGGCGGCCTTGGTCTGAGCCATTTCGTTTTCATGGTGAGGGAATCGCAAATCCAATCCGCCGCCATGAATGTCAAACATGCCTTCAAGATAGCGATGGCTCATAGTGGAGCATTCGAGATGCCAACCTGGACGACCCTTTCCAAAAGGAGTGTCCCATGTAGCGGTTGCAGGATCCGTTTCCTTGGAGGCCTTCCACAAAGCGAAATCCCGGGGATCGTGCTTATCAGGTGATGCGTCCGCAGCGTCAACTGGATTGTATTTGTCATTGCCCGCGTTATCGACGCTCGGTCCCATCTGATCGGCAATAGCAGCGTCTTCATCGGCAATGACGGTTTGCTTCTGGTGGGTGAGCTCGCCATATTGCGGCCAGCTGGGGACGTCGAAATACACGTTGCCGGTGAGCTTTCCGTGTTCATCGCGAACCACATAGCCGTGTCCACGCTTCAAAATGCGTTCAATCAGCGTAACCATATCCCCGATATGGCCAGTTGCGCGAGGTTCATAAGTTGGAGGCAATACGCCGAGTACGTCATAGGCCTGTGTGAACTCGCGTTCGTAGTGATATGCTCGTGCCCACCACTGCTGGCCGGCATCAGCGGCCTTGTTCAGTATCTTGTCATCAATATCAGTCACATTACGAATAAAAGTGACGTCATATCCAAGTCGCATCAACCAACGGCGCACCACATCGAAGGCAACCGCTGCGCGAATATGGCCGATATGGGGAGAGCTTTGCACCGTTGCTCCACACACATACATGCCGACTTTCCCGGGTTTGATTGAAGTGAATGCAGACACTTCGTGGGTGGCGGTGTCATACAACCTCAACCCAGCTGCGGATTCGGATAATACGACAGCTTGGGAAGTATTGGAATCATGCGGTTTTTCGGCATTGCTCATGCTGTCGAGAATATTCAGATTGGCAGACAAAATAACACAAGCGCACAGAAAAACAAGGGGGAGTGTCACAATAGAAAGCATGACGTCACCGCATGTGCTTATCGTCCAACACGCCCCATGGGAGAAGCCGGGGCGCATTTTGGATAACTTAGAAGACTTGGAATTGCCCATTGAGGTGCAAAACGTCGCAGCTGTGAAAAAACCGGAGTTTCCGCATTTTGATGAACTTGCCGGCGTGGTGTTCATGGGTGGGCCCATGAATGCCACCGATTACGACAAATACCCGGGGCTGAAAGCCGAGGCGAAGCTTGCGCGGGCTGCCATAGGAGTGGGAAAACCGGTTTTGGGAATATGCTTAGGGCATCAAATTGTCGCAAATGCCCTGGGCGCCAAGGTCACTCATGCCGAGGAGCCTGAAATCGGCTTCTCGACGATCAAGCGTGTGGACAAACACGATTATTTCGCCATGTGGGGCAAGGAACTCAATGTGCTGCAATGGCATAACGACGAAGTGTCGTTGCCGGATGGTGCACAATTGCTCGCCCGTTCGGCAGCTACGAAGAATCAAGCATTCCGACTTGGCTCAGCGCTGTGCTTGCAATTCCATCTCGAGGTTTCAGCAGCTTTGCTTGAAGAGTGGCTCGATGAAAGCTCAATGGTCAAATGGCTGAAGAAATCCCAAATAGCTCAGATTCGCGAAGATATGAGCCAATATGACGCCCAGATACAACCCTTGGCGGAACAGGTCTTTTCCGGCTTCGCCGCAAGATGCAATACCTATATGCAGAGCCTGTGATTCGTGCCTTATGAGAGGTGCGGAGTCCTTTTGTCCTCTTCTTTTGGCGCATTATTGTCCCCGCTGTGCCAAGTCGATTCCAAAGTTCGGAAAGCTGAGGTATGCGCAATCCATAACCGCTTATTGTTTGACCACGAATAATCGGCTTGTATGGAGGGTGATATGAGCATTTCGTACACAGAAGACAAACGGTTCTCCGAGCATGATGTAGAGGAGCTGTTCCTCTCGGTAGGCTGGGTTTCCGGCCGTTATCCGCAACGGCTCCATAAGGCATTGATGCATTCTTCGACAGTGGTGAGTGCCTGGGATGGCGATACTCTGGTCGGTTTGGTACGGGTTTTGGACGATTCTGCGATGGTGGCGTATGTGCACTATGTGTTGGTCAAACCCGAATATCAAGGTCAGGGCATTGCCGGCACCATGATTGAACGCATCAAACGCAAATACGAGGATTTTCTCTATATCGAGGTTATGCCAGAAGAGAGCAAGAATGCCTCGTTCTATGAGCGGCACGGTTTCCATATCATGGAGGACGGCGTGGCGATGCAGATTGTGCATGCTTAAGCGCGTTGCGAATCCAGACTTCTGTGCATAAGGGGAGTCGAAGGTCGTTGAAGGAACGTTGAAGGAGCATTGAAGGGGCATCGAAGGGACGTTGCCCCAAATATATGGGGACGCTGCTTCAACATATATTGGGGCATCCTTTCTTGAAATGTGTCATATGCCTCTGTCGCTCGAATCAAGGGATCATAATCCTCAGCCTTCGGCGATAGGTAATGGACAAGCATATCGGTAGAATTACCTGCATTATGCCGATTTATGATTTGGGTTTGGAACGAGTATCTCTGGCGTTTGCCACAAAAACCATTTTTACCGATGTGACGCAGGGTGTTTTCGAAGGCGATCGCATCGGTATCGTGGGTCGCAATGGCGATGGAAAATCCACGCTTTTGCACCTTTTCGCAGGCAATCAGGAGCCTGATTCCGGGCGCGTCACCAAGCGTGGCGGTTTGACCTTCGGCATGTTGGATCAGCGAGATCCGTTGGATGATGCCGCAACGGTGAGAGAAGCGGCTTTAGAAGGGCGAGAAGATTATGAGTGGGCCGCAGACACCACCTCTCGCGAAATCGTCGAGGCATTGCTTGGTGGAATCAATCTGGAATCCACCATCGGCTCGCTTTCAGGTGGGCAGCGACGTCGTGCGGATCTGGCTCGTTTGCTTCTGCATGACTGGGATATTTTGGCACTTGACGAGCCCACGAACCACTTGGATGTGGTGACCATTCACTGGCTGGCGGAGCATTTGAAGCATCGTTGGCCTTCTGGGCAGGGCGCACTGTTGTTGGTGACCCACGACAGGTGGTTCCTGGATGAAGTCTGCGAATCCATGTGGGAAGTGCATGACGGACAGATCGATCCTTTTGAGGGCGGATACAGTGCTTACATGCTGCAGCGTGTGGAACGCGAACGTCAGGCGAATGTGCGCGAGGAGAGGCGCAGGAATTTGGCTCGCAAGGAACTGGCATGGCTTTCTCGCGGCGCTCGCGCCCGGTCAACAAAGCAGAAATTCCATGTCAAGCAGGCCCGTGAGCTCATAGCGGATGTGCCTGAAGTGCGCAATTCATTGGAACTGAAACAGATAGCGACCTCTCGTCTGGGCAAGCAAGTGGTCGATCTGATCGATGTCACTCAGGTTTTCCAATCGAGGGAACCGAAGCGTGACCCCGAAAATACCCAGGTATCGGCATCTCATGTGGATGTGGTGACACCTATGGTGAGCGAGCCCAAAATAATGGGGTCAGTCGATATTGCAGTGGACTCCTTGGATGATCCTCGGTTGGTTGATGCGGGATATACCGTAAAGGCTGATTTGCAAGCCGGATCGGAGGAACCAAAGCAAGCCGAAGCACGTGGTGCGTGGGCAGTGCAGGATGCTGAATCCTCTTCGCAAGATGACGAGGCAATGAATGGGGAGATTACCTCCGCGGCTCAGCATGTCACGATTAGTGGCAGAAAAGTCCTTGATGACGTGACATGGCTTATCGGTCCCGGTGACCGTTTCGGCATTGTTGGCGCCAATGGCGCAGGCAAATCGACATTGCTGGGTATTATCGATGGCACCATTACGCCCACTGTCGGCCGGGTCAATATTGGCAAAACCGTCAAATTCGCAGTGCTCTCACAGAGACTTGACGAGCTTGAGGAATTGGGAAAATACCGAATTCAAGAGGTCTTGAGCCGATATAAAAACAGCTATATGGTGGATGGCAAAGAGGTGACTCCGGGCCAGCTTATGGAGCGCCTTGGCTTTGAATCCGCCCAGTTGATGACACCTATCAAGGATCTGTCCGGTGGGCAGAAGCGTCGTATGCAGCTTTTGCTGATTCTGCTTGATGAGCCGAATGTGCTCATTATGGATGAGCCCGGCAACGACTTGGACACCGATATGTTGGCCGTTATGGAGGATTTGCTGGACACTTGGCCCGGCACTTTGATTGTGGTAAGCCACGATCGATATCTTTTGGAACGAGTTACGGATCAACAATTTGCACTTATCGGTGGCAAAATACGTCATCTTCCCGGCGGTGTTGATGATTATCTTGAGATGGTGGAAACACTGCGCAACGGCGGAAGCCTTGATGGCGATGGCAGTGCTTTGCCCGACGCTCCCTCTTCGGAAGATCAGGACGAGCCAAGCCAGAGCGATTCCGGAGAACAGAAGCTTTCTGGCAAGGCATTCCACGAGGCTTCCAAGCGTGTTTCCGCTATCGAGCGGAAGTTGGCAAAGCTTGAGGAATCCAAGGAATCGCTGGAATCGCAGATGGCCTCACATGATCCCAGTGATTTTGAGGGGTTGAACGATCTCAATCAGCAACTCAACGCCGTCAATGAGGAAGTGGAGTCATTGGAAGGCGAGTGGATGGAGCTTTCTGAGCAATTGGAGCAATAATACGGCCGATTCCACACTGTGCCTGAAGCGCTAGGTGTGGATGAGAACAAGGTCATCGGACTGAGATTCAATACCCCGCAGCTCCACTATGTGATGTCTCGCGACATAGTTCAGTGTGTTGAGGGACATTGTCTGTTTGAGCGGTGTTTGAAGTCAGCGGGCGTTGGGAAAGATCTTGTTATGCCTAGAAAACAATTGAGGCTCCCGAAGGAGCCTCAACAGCAAGCAGATCAGTAACGAATTAGCGACCGGTGATCTCTGAACCGATCACCTTTTCGCTCAATGCCTTCGGTCCGCGTGTAACCGCGACGGCGCCAGATCGCACCAATTCGATAACGCCATAATGCTCGAGCAAGCCAAGCAGAGCATCGATCTTGCCTTCGGCACCGGTGGCTTCGATGGTGAGCGAGGCAGGGTTGACGTCTACGACGCGCACACGGAAGAGACGAACGATCTCCAAAACGTCAGAACGGTTGGATTCGTCTGCTGCGACCTTGATAAGCACGAGTTCTCGTTCAACGGTGTTGCCAGGATCAAGGTCGACGATTTTCAACACATGCAGCAACTTGTTCAGCTGCTTGATTATTTGCTCCAAAGGCACGCTATCCACGTCGGCGGTCACCGTAACACGGGAAATGTCAGGACGCTCGGTAGGGGATACCGAAAGCGAATTGATATTGAACGCGCGACGAGCGAACAGTCCGGCGATACGAGCCAGAACGCCAGGACGATTTTCCACAAGAACGGAAAGCGTATGCCGTTCGGAACCTGGTTGTGATGCAGGATAATATGCCATAGGTCACTCATCCTCCTTGTTTTCCGATGCGCTAATGGCCGCTTGTTCAGGAGTCTCATCATTTGCGGCAATACCCTCGGTATTGTGAAAGCGCAATGAAAGTGGCTTGGTGCCAGGCTTGTATGACACCTCGTCATTGGCCTCTCCTGCAGCGACCATGGGGAATACCATGGCATCCTTCCAAACTCTGAAATCAATGAGCACAGGCCTGTCATTGATTTCATTCGCACGTTTTATGGCCTCGATGGCCTGCTCCTGGGTGAAGGCGCGGATGCCGACGCAGCCGTATGCCTCGGCCAGCTTGAGGAAGTCAGGAACATCCATGATGGCATCGGTATTTTCGCCGTCAAGCAGATTGGTTTGCGAATAATGATGTTCATAGAACAAGGTTTGCCACTGGCGCACCATGCCATACACGGAATTATTCAGTATGGCGATTTTCAAAGGCGTATGGTCGAGGAATGCTGTGGCAAGCTCCTCCGAAGTCATTTGGAAGCTGCCGTCGCCATCGATAAGCCATACCGGCTTTTTGCCGTCAAACACCCTGGCCGAACCGACAGAAGCGCCGATTGCCGCAGGCAGACCGAAGCCCATTGTGCCCAATCCGCCCGAGCTGATCCAAGAATGAGCATTCTCAAAGTCAATGAACTGAGAAGCCCACATTTGGTGCTGGCCCACGCCCGAAACCCAGATAGAGGAGGGATCGGCAAGTTTGGAAAGCTGTTGTATTACCCACTGAGGAGCCAAAGTCCCATCATCCGACTGCTCGTAGGTGGGAGGATATTGTTCGCGCCATTGATTGATGGTATTCCACCACGGGGTGAGATCAGGCTTGCCCTGCTGCTCCTGCACTCGCCTGATTTCAGGGATGAGATCATCCAACACTGTGGCGACATCACCCACAATAGGAACGTCGGCATGGCGGTTCTTGCCGATTTCCGCAGGGTCGATGTCAATATGGATGACGCGGGCGCCTGCAGCAAATGCGTCGAGCTTGCCGGTCACGCGGTCGGAGAACCGTGCGCCAATGGCGACCAGCAGATCGCTACGCTGCACAGCACCGGTTCCTGCTATAGAACCGTGCATGCCGACCATGCCCAATACCTTGGGATCGGAATCCGGAACGATACCGCGCGCCATCAATGTGGTGACCATAGGGGCATTGGTGAGATCAGCCAAAGCTTTGACCTGTTTTCCTGCATTCGAGCGCATGGCGCCACCGCCCACATACAGCACAGGACGGTACGAACGGGCGAAGAGTTGAGCCGCGTCAGAAAGAACCCTGCCATGAGCTTTGGTGGTGGGGTTGTAGCCAGGAAGAATCATGCGTTGAGGCCATGAATATTGCATCATGCCTGTTTGCGCAGTCTTGGTGATATCCACGACAACAGGGCCAGGTCGACCCGAACGTGCGATGTAATGCGCTTCCGTGAGCACACGAGGGATATCCTGTGCATCGGTGACCAAGAAGGAATGCTTGGAAATGGGGTAGGTCATCCCCACGATATCGGCTTCTTGGAATGCATCAGTACCGATTGATGCTACTCCCACCTGACCGGTGATGACGATGAGCGGAATGGAATCCATATTGGCATCCGCTATTGCAGTGACCACATTGGTGGCTCCAGGACCTGAGGTGGCGATGCATACGCCGACACGACCGGTTGCCACTGCGTAGCCTTCGGCCGCATGTCCGGCGGCCTGTTCGTGACGCGTGAGCACGAAGCGGAACTTCGTGTCGTCATTAATGGCATGATAGACAGGCAGAATGGCGCCTCCGGGGATGCCGAATACATCCTGAACGCCCAGATCTTCCAAAGAACGCACCAGAGCCTGTGCTCCGGTCATCCTCTCGCCTTCGACGTTATTGAATTGTTCAGTGGTTGACGGTGTTTTTGGCACACCGCTAAATGCTTGAAGTGGCGTTGGTAATGCCATGATCCCTCTCATGATCTTGGGTCAGTCCGTACATGCCGCTGCCCACGCAGGATATGCGCTCAGCCTATAGCTACACGAATGCCGTTTCCGCTTGTGGCGAGGTGCAAACGTGTACAGCGATTCAGTCCATCCTAGATGTGGCATCGATAATTGTGTGCGCGCTGCCCACATCGTGGCACATCTAGTGGCGTAATGCCGCGTAATGGCTCAACCCAACTTCATGATCAGGGAATCGGCCTGTTTCGGCCCATGCGTTATTGCTTATCTCGCTTGTCCAAGGTTTTCCAGGCAACCCGAGCTGCGGCAAGTTGCGCCTTGCGTTTGCTGGTTCCTGTGCCCTTGCCTAGCAATTCGCCGGTGTCGGGAAGTACTGCCCGTGCGGTAAATCGAAGCGCGTATTCAGGTCCTTCGACCGACATGCGATATTCAGGATCAGAAAGACCCATGGAATGAGCCTTTACGGTCAGAGAAGTCTTCCAATCCAATGCCGGGCCTTCGGTGGCCACTTCCGCCAAGGTATCGTCGATAAGGCGGTGCACGACCTCGCGTGCCCCATCGATGCCGTGTTCAACAAAGGTCGCACCGATAAGCGCCTCGACGATATCGCACAGAATGGAATCCTTCTGTGCCCCGCCGGATTCTGACTCTCCATTGCCCAGCAGAATATATGGGCTGACATGCAGCTTCTCTCGTGCAATGGCTGCCAATGACTCCTCGGAAACTGCCTTGGCCCGCATCTTGGCCAACTGTCCCTCATTCATATCGGGGTGTGCGGTAAACAATGTTTCGGTGGAAACCAACTCAAGCACTGCATCGCCGAGGAATTCAAGGCGTTCATAATTCAAGGTGCCGGGGTGTTCGTGGGAGAAGGAACGGTGCGTCAGAGCCTGCATCAGCAATTCAGGGCTGATAGTAGTGCCAAGGGCATCCAGCAGTTCTTGGGTTGCCGAGCGGTCATCATGGCCGTTGACCAATTGTTCATTCGATGCCGTCGATGCTGAATCGGTTGTTGTCATTTGCTAGTGCTCCTTGCAGTACGACGAAGCCCCGCCACCCGTCGATGGCAGGGCTTCGTCAAGACTATTCCAGCTGAACTCACTTGGCGTGAGTGGAGTGGATGGCTTCGCGATAGATGCGGCCACGGAAGGAACCGCAGCTCGGGCATGCCATATGAGGCAATGCAGGAGCGCCACAGTTCGGGCAGGTCACGGTCTGCGCAGCAGACGCCTTCCAGTTGGCGCGGCGCGAATGCGTATTGGCGCGCGAAGTCTTGTACTTAGGCAGTGCCATGGTATTCCTCTATTTCGTTCAAACGTTTGAGCTTAAGCGTTCAGTATCCTAGCGCAACCGTGGTACAAAGTCCACCGCAGCACATGTCGCAGGTGCTGCGACGACACGGGGCTTTGCTGTTTAAGCGCAATCGTGTGGCATTCAGGGCTGCAATCCGGATCATCGCAGCCATCGCCAGACTTCAAGCCTTGTGCTGTTCCTGTTCCAGTTGTGCCTTGAGCTGTGCGAGCACATCGAAGCGGCCATCGGTCACATCATGATGATGGTCAGGATCGTCATTCATGTCGAAACCGCATTGGGAGCATAGACCCAAGCAATCTTCGCGGCACAACGGTTGCAAGGGCAGAGCCTCGACCAGCGCATCGCGGAGCAGCGCCTCGACATCGGCAAAATTGCCATCGGCACTCAGCGGATACATATCCTCGGATTCTTCTTCTCCGGCGACGATATCCGCATCCTCGTCTTTTCCTGTTTTGCCGTTTTTAGTGCCGGCGGAATCAGCCTTGGATTCATAGGGGAAGAATACTGTGACATTCACATCCCAATCACGGGAAATAGGCTTCAAACAGCGTGTGCACTCGGCATGAACCGGAGCAGTAATCGTTCCGCTCAAAATCAGTCCGTCGACAATGGAGGACATCGAACCTTTGAGCGTGAGCTCATCACCCTCGTCAACGCCGATAATATTGTCGCCGATTCCGCTGGGTGCAGGGAATTTCGAGTCAATGACTTCACTTTGTCCCGGTCGTGAGGCGACCTGCATAACGGAAATTGCCCATGGTGAGTCTTCTGGACGTGGCATGAATCAAGCCTCCGGATAGTCGTTGTGTTCAATGTGCGGCAGCTGACTGCTTGCATTCTGCTGCCTTTCATGGAGTACATTCAAACCTGCTTGAACATCTTGGCCGAGCTTGCCGAGCTGCTGTTGCAAGCCTTCCATGACGGTTGTGCAGTACTGGTCGGCCCCTTGAGTGAGCCGATCCGATTTTGCTTGTGCTTGGTCGAGAATAGCACGCGCTTTTTGACGCGCAAGCGCTGTGACATTTTCTTGCCCAGCGAGGAATTGCGCCTGATCCTGCGCCTCCCGAATCATGTCTGCGGCGCGGCTTTGGGCAGAAGACACAATTGCATTCGCCTGCATCTGTGCGCTTTCCAGACGGCGTTCCGCTTCGCGCATCAATGCAGAAGCGCGTTCCAACTGCACGGGGAGCATGTCTTTGAGCTCATCGAGCTGCGAAGAGAATTCATCTCGATCGACTTTGACCATAGAAGCGGTGAACATCACGCCCTTGGCTTCGTTCAGGGTATTTTCCAAGGTGTCGATTATGTCGTACACAGTGGTGAACTCTTCGCGACTGCGATCCTCGCCGGATTCCTCCTCAAGTGTCGGAGAGAATGTGGATCGCAAATCAGGAAGATCCTGCATAGAAACATTGTGACGAACAGGCGAGGCGGTGGTTATTTCGCGTTCCTGGGTATCGTCTGCAACCGATTGCGGCGCATTTTCCCAATCGGTATCCACTTCAACATCCGAGGCTGAGGAACCGAGGTCTGCATTCTCGGTCAAGCCATCGCGATTCAACTCATCATCGTACATATGCTCACCTGCTTTACTTGCATACCCTTTGCGTGCGATCCGCTATTCTGACCGCAATGCCTCAGATAATAGCGGAATGACGCCGTCAGGAACCATTCCTGTGACATCTCCGCCATGTCGGGCCACATCCTTGACTATTGAACTGGAAATATGTTCGAGCACAGGGTCAGCGGGCAGGAACAGTGTCTCCACACCTGCAAGCTTACGGTTGACCAGTGCCATTCCCAATTCGGCTTCGTAATCACCGTTCTGCCGCAATCCTTTGACGATGACGGTTGCTCCCACTCGTTTGCAATAATCGGTGATCAATCCATCCGTTGAAGCCACACGCACTTGCTGATAACCGTCGGCATCTAATGCCGTTCGAATAATATTGACACGCACTGATTCGGAAAACATCGGGGTTTTCGCCGCATTGACAGCCACGACGACGTGGACTTCGTCAAAGAACCGTGCGCATCGTTCGATTACATCCAGATGGCCTGCGGTCACCGGGTCGTAGGATCCTGGGCACACTGCAATTGTCATATGAACAAGACTAGCGCGTCGCGCGACCAATATGAGGTATTGCATGTGTCAGGTGTTTTGCATACGGCTGCTGCTTCGATTCGGAAATTCGTGTTATTGAGCCGACATTTGTATTCATCGTTCTAGGCGAACGCCTTGATGCAACGCAAGGTTTATGATTGGGGCAGATTATGGCAATATGTGCCATGGATATGGCCTGAAAGGACGACGAAATGGTGGATTATGCTGTGATGGCCGAATATGGCAGGAATGACGGCAGAATATTTTGGAATGATGCGGACCCCGCTGAATCAGATCCTGGCTCCGGCACGGGAACGGCGGTGCTCGAACGCCCGGAAACCGAGGAACAAACCCAGCGTGATGACGGTGGCGATGCGGATCGGTTTGCACATTATGTGTCAAAAGACCGTATTGCTGAATCGCGTCTGACAGGTCGGCCGGTCGTGGCGTTGTGTGGCAAGGTCTGGGTTCCCAAACGAGATCCCAAGGATTATCCGGTATGCCCGGATTGCAAGCGCATCTATGAGGAAATGACCAAGATGTGATTGCGCATAAATGAATGGGCGGCAGTGCTCATTCAGTCGCGTCATCGAAAAGCGGGCATCGGCCAGACGGTCGGTGCCCGCTTCATAATATGCGCAATACGCGCATTGAACGGTGATTGCTCTAGAGAACGGTGATCTCCGTTGGAATCGCGGGATCTCCTCGCATCAGACTTTGCGCGGTTATCGGCAATTGGGCGAGCGAGGTTGCGCAATGCTTTTGGGCGTTCATAATGGCATCATGGCCTTGATATGACGAGTCAATGGTGCCGTGATCCACATAGTCGACAAGCAGATTCTTCCAATCCTCAGGCGCGTCGAATGCCGCAAGCTTCTCCTCGGATCCGGAAACAACATGCTCGGTGTCGGCCAAATTGTATTCAAAGGAACGATATGCCAGCTTGCGACCTGGTACCGAAGCCTTGTCCTTCGACTTCTTGGCAACGGGCTGCAACACCCCGTCGCCGTTCTCACGCTCGGTGAGCTTGTAAACCATGGCGCAAGTCGGTGCTCCTGAGCCAGTGACCAGCATGGTGCCCACGCCATAGGAATCGACGGGTGCCGTTTGCAAGGCGGCCAGCGCGTATTCATCCAAATCATTGGTCACGGTGATGGTGGTATTGGTCGCTCCCAAGGCGTCGAGCTGATTGCGCACACGCTGTGCCATGGCGGCCAGGTCGCCGGAATCGATGCGAACACCGCCCAGTTCTGGTCCAGCTACCTCAACAGCGGTGCGGACGGCCTCTTCGACGTTATATGTGTCGACCAGCAGCGTGGTTCCCTTGCCGAGCGCCTTGATCTGCGAATGGAATGCATCGGTTTCATTGTCATGTACCAAGGTGAAGCTATGCGCCGCAGTGCCGATGGCGGGCAAGTCGTAAAGCTGTGCGGCCAGCAAATTGGCAGTGCCCTTGAAACCACCGATCACCGCCGCTCGAGAGGCTGCAACAGCCGCCCATTCGTTGGTGCGGCGTCCTCCCATATCCATGCAAGGACGGTTTTTTGCTGCGGAAACCATGCGGGCTGCGGCAGATGCCACGGCTGAATCATAATTCAAAATCGAAAGCAACAGGGTTTCGAGCAGTGTGCACTCGCCGAAGCTTCCCTCGACCTGAAGGATGGGAGAGTTTGGGAAGAACATCTCGCCTTCGCGATAGCCGCGGATGCTGCCTTTGAATGAGAAGTTTTCGAGCCATGCGATGGTTTCTTTGCTGACGATATGACGATCGGAAAGGAAACGCAGCTCTTCGTCAGAAAGATGGAATTGCTCCAGGGCTTCCAAAATGCGTCCGGTGCCTGCGACTACGCCATAACGCCGCCCTTGTGGCAAATGCCTGGTATAAATCTCAAATACGCAATTTCGTTGCGCAGTGCCGTCCTGAAGCGTGGCATCCAACATCGTGTATTCATACATGTCGGTCATTAATGCCGGCGTATAGGTAACCATCGTCGCCCTCCCTATGCAGTTCGTCAACTCGGTGGGCACCAGTGTAGTCGGCTCTTGTGATTTCGGGGTCGATTAGTTCAGGAATGGCAATGTCGGGAATTGACGGATTTTGCAGCACACTCGTGGACGGCAGTCGTCGCATCGAAATGGCTCAGCGAGTCGTTCCCTCGACTTCGGTACGCCAGACATTCCTGTCGGTTTGGTCCTATGGGGGGCAAGGAAGGGCAAGAATTCGCGCTTGCCCCGAGTGATACCCGCGTCAGGATGGTTTCTCTGTGGATGAGCACACGTCAGAGCACGTCTAGAGGTTAAGCTGGTGGGTATGAGGTTTGTGGCTGCTATTTGGCGATTGGCGATTGCCATCCTGTGCTTTGTGAGCACTATGCATGCGTGGAGCCAGCTGAATTACTGGGTGTATTTCACATATCAGATGGGTTTTGTGCTTGGTCTGGTCATGGCGTGGGCGGGTGCTGCAAGCTTGCTCAACGGGGTGCAGCCTCCGGCATGGCTTAAGGGCTGTTTGACCACATATGCGGTGATTACCGCGTTGGTCGCGTATTTCATATTGCCACCCGACGATCCCGCAACGGCGACGATGGTGTGGGGAATCATGACGAATACGATGTTGCATCGCATAGCGCCGGCCATGGCGGTGCTGGACTTCGTATTATTCGACCGCCATCGGCGGTTTGCCTGGCATGTTCCAGTGACCTGGCTGTCATATTTCCCTATATATCTTGGTTTTGTGATTATTCGTGCGCAATGGTGGCCGCATTCGGGACCGCGTGCCAACGGCAATCCGTATCCATATGGCTTCATTGATGTCAATGAGCTTGGATGGATGCAGTTGGCTGTGAATGCCGCCCAACTTGCTGCCGTATTCTTCGGTGTTGGATTGGCGGTCTTCCTTATCGACCGTATTTTGCCGGCAAAAGTGTTGCTGTAATGAGCATTGATCAGCGATGCGCTCGCGAGCTTTCATGAGCTTTCATGAGCTTATGCAAGGTGCTGAGCTCAAAGCGATCGCTGCTGCTGCGAAGCGAATACAGAGCGTTATGGTTTGCCTGTCTCGGTGCCGTCGAATTCCAAGGCGCTTGCATACGCAAATCCGCAGGCGTTGTTGCCTGATGATAGGTTGAAGGCATGGCTGAAATCAAAGATTTGCTGGGTAATGACACTGTGCTGCGTACTGACGGTCGCAAAACCGATGAATTGCGTCCCGTCTCAATTGTGCGTCATTTTACGGATGCCCCTGAAGGGTCGGTTTTGATTTCCTGTGGCAACACCCGTGTGATGTGCACTGCCACGTTTACCGCAGGCGTTCCGCGTTGGCGCAGGGATTCAGGCCTGGGCTGGGTGACGGCGGAATATGCCATGTTGCCTCGGGCGACTTCTGAGCGCACGGATCGTGAATCGGTGCGAGGAAAAATCGGTGGACGCACCCATGAGATCAGCCGGTTGATCGGGCGTTGCCTGCGTGGCGTCGTCGATATGAAGGCCTTGGGGGAAAACCAAATCCAGCTGGACTGCGATGTGCTGCAGGCCGATGGTGGCACGCGCACGGCCTCGGTTACTGGTGCTTATGTTGCCATGGTGGATGCGTTGAGATGGGCTGAGGCGCACAAGCTGATTCGTTCTGCGGAGAAAGTGGTGAAGGATAGCATTTCTGCAGTGTCGGTCGGTGTCATCAACGGAACTCCTATGTTGGATTTGCCCTATATCGAAGACAGTCAGGCGATGACCGATATGAATATCGCCATGACGGGTGCGGGGGAGTTCATCGAAATCCAAGGGACCGCAGAGCATCGCCCCTTCACCCGCGATGAACTCAATGTCTTGTTGGACCTAGCCCAAACCGGTAACCGCCAATTGCAGGCAGCTCAGCGCAAGGCTTTGGCTGCGGAATAATGCAAGAAGGCCGCGGTCCTGTTGGCAATGTGGGATCGCGGCTTGCCTGTTTTCAGACCGTTAATTCGCTGTAAGACGTACAGGCGCAACGTATCACAGTAAGGAATCCACATGAAGCTCATTGTTGCAACGCATAACGAAGGCAAGCTCGTTGAGATACGGCGTATTCTGGCCGAAAGGCTTGGTGCCGATGGGCAGTCGGTTGAATTGGTCTCGGCGGGTTCTTTGGGATTGCCGGATCCTGTGGAAACCGGTGTGACCTTTGAAGAGAACGCCTTGCTCAAGGCTCGCGATGTGGCGCAACGCACAGGAGAAGCTGCCATAGCGGATGATTCAGGATTGATCGTAGACGTTATGGGTCAGGCGCCGGGCATTCTTTCTGCGCGATGGAGTGGCCGTCATGGCGATGATGAGGCAAACAATGCGTTGCTGCTCGCGCAGATCGAGGATATTCCTGATGACAAGCGCACCGCACGATTCCGTTGTGCGGCTGCTCTTGTGGTGCCCCTTGCCGACGGGGAAATGCGTGAGGTGGTGCGCATAGGAGATATGAAAGGTCGCATTATCCGTCAAGCCCGAGGAGAGCATGGTTTCGGCTATGACCCGCTATTCGTGCCCGATGATCAGCCAAGGCGGGAAGGGGAAGGCGCTACGGAGCTTACGAGCGCTGAGATGACGGCTGAAGAGAAGAATGCAACCTCTCACCGTGGCAAGGCCTTGCGCGCTTTGGCCGTGGATATAGAAGAGATCCTGAAGGCGGCTGACTAAGCCGATCCCCATATAGTTCAGGCGCCGATAATCGTATGGGCTATTACCATCATCGCAGTGCCTAGAATTGCTGTGACCGATAGCGTGAAACCCGCCAGTTTTGCATTGCCGAGCACCTTGTCGGTGAACATGGTGGAGAATATGGCAATGGGGGATAGGCAGCACAAAACCACTGCTTCGCGGATCAATGCGTTGAATGGCAATATGTGCCAGGCGATGAAGGCAAATACTATGGCGCAGGGGATGCGCCATGCCAGCACTTCGAGTACTGTGCGAACGTCATGTCGATTGGCGGGGGCATCGGTGAGCATGCCGACCATAAGCATTGAGCAGAAAGCGTTCGCGGCAGAGAAGGGTTGGGTCATCATCGCCACCCATTGAGGCAGATGGATGTCCAAGCACATGAAGACGATCATGATCAGATATACGTCGAATGAGGGCGAGCCTAGGAATCCTTTGGCCACTGCCTCAAATAGCGATTTTCTCGCAAGCCGTTTTGCCTGTGGGTCAGTGGGCTTGGCATAGGGCACCACAGGTGAGTCTCCTGCATGCTGTTGTGAAAGCGTGATCCCCGGTTGAATATGCAATAACGTCCGGGTGATGACATTGGTTCCTGCCGCAACCATGACACAATTGCCGATATCGAACATTGCAGCGGGGATTATGGCGCTTGATCCAAGGAGTACTTGCAGCATGGGGAAACAGAAGCATCCGATATTGAATCCGGCTCCGTTCAGCATAAGGAAAGCACGATCGGCCACGGGTCGACGCCTGGTGGACAGGAAAATCATAACCGGTGGAAGCGCCGCTGCGATGAATGCATACACCGAGATCCACAACAAACTGATTTCATGTGGATTGGTCGCGAATGAGTAGATGATAGCGCCCGGGAGAATCAAATCGAATTCGGCGGTCTGCAGCACTCGGTAATCCTTTGGGGAAAAAAGCCCGGTGCGTTTGAATACATATCCCGCGGCGATGATGAGCAGCAGCGTAAACGGCTGGATAATAACGGACATAATCTCCTCGGTCTGCGGCGACGATACGCATGGTTGCACAGCAGGTATTGCTTGTGCAAGGTCAACGTTGTTTGTGCACAGTCAACGATAGCCGTGGAGGGTGTCATGAAAGAACAGAGTGCGCGAGATGGGACTTGAACCCACACGTCCGAAGACACAGGAACCTAAATCCTGCGCGGCTACCAATTACGCCACTCGCGCTCTTCAGCCGCATCACGGAGCAGTCCTTGCCCATTCACATGCGGTTATCGGTGTGAGAGTGGAGTGTGAAACACGAAAAACCGTGCACTCCACAACACCTGAGAGCCACTTGACAGAATCGAACTGTCGACCTGCTCATTACGAGTGAGCCGCTCTACCGACTGAGCTAAAGTGGCTTTTTGCCCGAGCAGCATTCGCTACCCGCGCACAAATAGAAAAGTATACCGACGCACAGTGACTTTGTCCACGCGCGTGTTGAGTGGTTAAAAGTGTCGATTTGGCCGAACCCGTGGTATGCGAAACGGCATTATTATTGCGAGCGTTTTGTGATCCGTCGAGTCGCCA
This sequence comes from Bifidobacterium tsurumiense, assembly GCF_000741765.1. GTDB lineage: Bacteria > Actinomycetota > Actinomycetes > Actinomycetales > Bifidobacteriaceae > Bifidobacterium > Bifidobacterium tsurumiense. The sequence continues at coordinate 257,957 of NZ_JGZU01000003.1, read as the reverse complement.
TTGATTGTGCAGGCATATTGCGGCAGAAAGCCGTTGTTTGAGGGATGCGTGAGAATGGAGCGCATGGATGATGCGATGACTGATGACTGGTATGCCGTTATCCCTGCAGGGGGAACAGGGAGCCGCTTATGGCCCATAAGCCGTCGCAATAAGCCGAAATTCCTCTACGATATTTTGGGGCAGGGGCGCACGCTTTTGCAGTCGACATATGATCGCTTGGCGAGGCGTATGGACCCGGATCATATTTGCGTGGTGACGGGTTGGCGACACGTCGACGAGGTTCGTCGTCAATTACCTCAACTGCCGACTCGCAATATTCTTGCCGAACCGGTGCAACGTGATTCAACGGCAGCCATAGCTTTGGCCGCTGCGGTTATGGCGAAGCGACACGGCAAGCATATTGTGATCGGATCCTTCGCTGCGGATCACGTTATTCGTGGCATGGACGCCTTCGATGAGGCAGTGGAGCAGGCGGTGGTGGCCGCGCGAGCCGGATACCTTGCCACTATTGGTATTGCGGCATCACGACCTTCTACGGCATTTGGATATATTCATGAAGGCAACTCGCTGGCTGATGAATTGCCTGCGGCATCCAGAGCTAGGAAAGTACTTCGTTTCGTGGAGAAACCTGATGCGGTAACCGCTCAGTCATATTTATCCACTGGGGAATACCGTTGGAATGCCGGCATGTTCATGATGCGTGTGGACATGTTGTTTGATTTTTTGAGGTCTCATAAGCCGCAAATCGCAACGGCCATTGAGGAGATCGCCGATGTGATTGTGCAAGCCGATGACGGATCCCAAGATGCTGCTGCACGCATCGATGAAGTCATGGCTAGGCACTGGCATGGCATCGAGAAGATTGCCTTCGACTACGCTGTGGCGGAACCCTTGAGCTTGAACGGAGGCGTTGCTGTCGTCCCGGGAGACTTCGGCTGGGATGATGTCGGTGATTTCAATTCGGTAGCAGCCTTATTGCCAAGCGCGAATGAACGCAATGTCAAAATCGTTGGCAATGAAGATGACGTGGTGTTATTGGACAGTGCAGGAGATGTGGTGGTACCGGCAAGTGGACGAACCGTTGCATTGCTTGGCGTCAACGACATGGTGGTCGCCGATACGCCGGATGCGCTGCTCGTTGCGCCGCGTGCTCGCAGCCAAGAGGTCAAGGATATGGTCAAGGTATTGGCCCAGCAAGGCAGAGGCGAAGTACTGTAGCCAGTGGATGCCTGATAGGCGGATTTGCATTATTACATCGGGTTGATTTCTTCCCGCTGCTGTGACGCAGTCTTGTCCAGAATCAACGCAGCTAAGAATGGTATGAGGATGATGGCTCCGAGCATGAGTCGGATCTGAACCGCCAAAGCGGCCAGCATCAAGGAAATGGCGATCCCCAGTGGAATGAGGAATAGCGGCAGCAGATGCTTTTTACCGCGCCGAACCGCGACAATCGCCAATGCGATCAATGCCCAATCGAATGCGGCGAGATTGAACACAATTCGTGGAATCGGGGCCAGCGGCGATTGCGATGCGCTCGCCTTATCCGTGCCGAGCACCGCTGCCAGAATGCTGTACTGATCGTCGGCGGTCTGCATGGGGTTGATAAGCGATCCCTCAAAAAGCACATAAGCGTGTACGCATGTGCCGAAATTGGCGAAGCATAAAGAGCTCCAATTGCTCAGGAATGACCCCAGATCGCTGCTGGTCAGGGATTCCACCTTATTGCTCATGACAAAGCTGCGTTCGATGTCATAATTGGATGACCATTGTTCCGCAGGGCGGATGGCTTGGAAATACGCATCCGCTTCAGAGGGGAGATTCTGCGGATTGCCATGCAGATTTTCATAATAGATATAGGAAACCTGCATCAAAGGAACTCCCAGCATTTCGGTTGTGGGAGAAGGCGTTGCTTTGAGTCCGTAATCGCAGTAAGCGCCCCACGCAACGCTGAGCGAGACGAATATCAAGAATGACGCCATCAAGCGTTTCCAATAATTGCGAAATGCGATCAGCAAGAAGACGATTATGGCAAATACGAAGAGAAAATTGTTTTTACGCAGCTCATTGGTGACGAAGAGCGTCAATCCAAGACCTGTCAAGAACCAAGGACTACGCAGTATTGCCCCATGTGAGTCAATCGCTTCGAACACTTCTATGCACAGCAGCAATGTGAAACCTGCGCAGAGCACATCTTTGGTGCTGGAAACTGCATATGCAGGGAACAGGGGAAAGAAAGTCCATGCCAGTGTTGTTATAAACAAGGCCGTCCGACTCACCCGAGAGGAGAGCACCATCAAGGCAGTGATGATACAGGCGGAGAAGATGAACACTTGCAAAAGGTTGGCAAGCCGCAATTCGTTGCGTGCAATGAAGCCGAGAAAGAACGTGTCCAATATGGAATGCTGTTTGTTGAAGGTCCAGGTGGCGTATTGTTGCCGCTGATCCGAGGCATCAGGCGAGTCGATGCCGGGAAAGACCACTGCATAGGTGAGCAGGTTGACAATAAGCGGCGCGAGAATGAACCAATGTTGGTGCCACGAGAAACGGAGATTGCGGGTTGCAGGTGTGTTGCTGATGGTATCGGTCCCGGCATTGCCCATAGATGCGGTGTTATATGAGCTCAATCCCGCATTTGTCCGTCTACTTGAATCCATGTCCTCTATCTTAAAGAAACGATGTGAAGGTTTACGGGGCTGGGCAGCATGGAGAACAATCCTCTACATTCTGCGAGGGAGCAGGACAGAGTGCATACGTTTGCATGCCGGAAGATTGCAGGCCCGTCGCTGTCCTATTTCATGAGTACCGTGTGAAGAGAAGATACCGGCGTGCAATGCTGTAACGGTATGGCACCGACGCACAGGTGCCGCGAGTCAGAGGCGCGCCGCTTCGTCTGATGATGAAAGGACCTAGTAACCATGGCCATCAATCCTCCCGTTGACGCAACGCAGACCCCTGCTTGGGCTGCACTGCAGAAGCATTACGATGAACTTCAGGCTGAGGGCATCAATCTCAAGCAGTGGTTCGCTGATGATGACTCCCGTGTGGAGAAGCTGAGCTTCGAAGCTGGCGATCTGCACTTCGATCTGTCCAAGAATCTGATCAAGCCTGAGACTTTGAAGCTCTTCGCTGATCTCGCCAAGGATGTGAAGCTGGAAGAGCGCACCAAGGCCATGTACACCGGTGTGCATATCAATAACACCGAAGACCGCGCAGTGCTGCACACCGCATTGCGTCGCCCCGTGGAAGACGAAGGCAAGTACATCGTCGACGGACAGGACACCGTCAAGGATGTGCGCGAGACCCTCGACCGCATCTATGCCTTTGCTGAGAAGGTGCGTTCCGGTGAGTGGACCGGCGTTTCAGGCAAGAAGATCACCACGGTGGTCAACATCGGCATCGGCGGTTCCGATTTGGGTCCCGTAATGGTGTACGAAGCATTGAAGCCATATGCTGATGCAGGCATCGACGCTCGTTACATCTCCAATATCGATCCTAACGATCTGGCGGAGAAGACCAAGGGTCTTGACCCTGAAACCACGCTGTTCATCATCGTCTCCAAGACCTTCACCACTCTGGAAACCCTGACCAATGCCCGTGAGGCACGCACTTGGCTGCTCGAAGAGCTCAAGGCTGCAGGCGCCATCGACGGTTCGGACGAAAAGTCCGCTGAGGCAGTGCGCAAGCACTTCATCGCAGTGTCCACCAACCTTGAGAAGGTTGCTGAATTCGGCATCGATCCAGAGAATGCATTCGGATTCTGGAACTGGGTTGGCGGTCGTTATTCCGTTGATTCCGCTGTCGGCACCTCTCTCGCAGTGGTATTCGGACCGGCACGTTTCGAGGAGTTCCTGCACGGATTCCACGAGATCGATGAATACTTCGCCAACACGCCTTTTGAGAAGAACGTCGTGGTTCAGTTGGGCATGCTGAATGTGTGGTATCGCAACTTCTTCAAGGTCGCTTCCCATGCTGTGCTGCCTTATGACCAGTATCTGCATCGCTTCCCGGCATACCTGCAGCAGTTGACCATGGAGTCCAACGGAAAGTCCGTGCGCTGGGACGGCACCCCTGTGACCACCGAAACCGGTGAGATCTTCTGGGGCGAGCCTGGCACCAACGGTCAGCACGCCTTCTATCAGCTGATCCATCAGGGAACTCAGCTGATCCCCGCTGACTTCATCGCATTCGTGAATACGCCAAACCCCGTCAAGGATGGCGATCAGGATGTGCACGAGCTCTTCTTGGGCAACTACTTCGCACAGACCAAGGCATTGGCCTTTGGCAAGACCGCCGACGAGGTGCGTGCTGAGGGAACTCCTGAGGAGATCGTACCTGCTCGCGTGTTCACCGGTAACCGCCCGACCACTTCTATCTTCGGTGTGGCGCTCACCCCATTCGCAGTCGGTGAGCTGATTGCTCTCTATGAGCACATCACCTTCGTTGAGGGCACCGTTTGGGGCCTTGACTCCTACGATCAGTGGGGTGTTGAACTCGGTAAGCAGTTGGCAAAGCAGATCACTCCTGCCATCTCCCAGGATGATGAAGCTTTGGCTGCTCAGGATGCTTCTACGCAGAGCCTGATCAAGTTCTATCGTTCCAAGCGTGAGTTCTGATTGAGACGTTATCGTCGCCAAGCCGGCGATAGCCGTTGATATTCGAGGCCTGTTCGCATGATTGCGGCAGGCCTCGAATCGTTTATGCGTTGGATTATGCCTTAGGGTGACCTGGTTGTCATTGCGGAATCTCCCACTCAGAGAACACTGATCGTGTGCGATGCATGAGCTTGTCAAGCATTGGATAAGACGAAGACTCATGCTCAGAAACTCAGACTGTCCCGCATATTCGGTAAAATCGTCCGTTGCTATGCCGAGAAGCGTGATGCCGCATAATCATGCTTTTCTTTTGGTCCAGCCGGAACGGTCACAAGACTGCGCAGTAGCGGTTTTCGGCGGATTGGCGAAACTTTGCAGGCAAACCTGTAAAGAACAAATAGGCGTGTGAATCCGAATGGATGAATCGTGCAATGCGCGGGCACGCCCCAACCAGTGCACTGATATGCGGCAGTGACCGAGGAATAGCATGGTTAATGCTGTTGAGGCATTTGATGCCAAGCATATGAAGGCTGCCGAGGAGATCCCGGCATTCCGTCCTGGCGACACCGTTGAGGTCAACGTCCGGATCAAGGAAGGTAACAACTCCCGTATTCAGGCATTCACCGGTGTGGTGATTGCCCGTCACGGAGCTGGCGTGCGTGAATCATTCATCGTGCGCAAGATCAGCTTCGGAACCGGCGTTGAGCGTCGTTTCCCGCTGCACTCTCCGGCAATCGATTCCATCAAGCTGCTGCGTCGCGGTCGCGTGCGTCGTGCGAAGCTGTATTACCTGCGTAAGCTGCGCGGTAAGGCTGCTCGTATCGTTGAGCGTCGTGACAACAGCGCCAAGGCTGCCTGATCATAGAGCTTTCGCGAAATTTGCGATGAACGGTCTGATTCCTAACCCGGAATCAGACCGTTTTTGCATAGAGGGACGCTATGATGGAGTCCGTGCATGCGTGGCACGGTGGCAAAGGTAATCGAGATGCCGCAATGTGTGGCGTATCGATGTGTAACCGCACCTAGGAAGGGACATGATGCCTGTTCGATCTGGTCATGCAACGGCTGGCGTTGTCGATGGGGAAGCCACGACATCCGAAGAGCATGATTCGCGCATACTTGCCATTTCTGACCACGGGGTGGATCCTTCCCCTATGCCGCGCGGACGTCATATGCGCAGTGAAGCGGATGACCAACAAGGCGGTGGATGGGGCAGCCTGCTGATTTGGTGCGGGGTTCCAATAATCGTCATGCTGCTGATTCGTATGTTCCTGTTCGGATTCTATGTGATTCCTTCGGGATCGATGCGTGACACGATTGAAGTCGGTGACCGTGTGATAACCACTTTGTTGGCTCCCAAACATATCGCTTTGCAACGTGGCGATATTGTTGTGTTCACCGATCCGGCGAATTGGTTGCAATCAGAAGACAATACATATGGCAGTAACAGATTGATCAAACGGTTGATTGGAATGCCGGGGGACACGGTGGCGTGTGCGGGGCCTGGCCAGCCCGTGACCATCAACGGTGTGGCCATTGATGAAAGTTCCTACATTCGCCCAGGAGTGGATCCCAGCAGCTTTGCGTTCAATGTGACCGTCACTGCTGATCATGTGTTTGTGATGGGTGACAATCGTTCAAATTCCGCAGATTCCAGATATCATCAGGATGATGGATCCAATGGCTTGGTTCCTATCGATGATGTCGAGGGTGTGGCACTGTTCACCTATTGGCCGATAAGCCGAATGGGTGTGCTTGATGCGCATCATGAGGTATTTGAAAACGTGCCAAATGGCAATGCGCAGTGATTCCGGTTCGTGGAATCCAGGAGTCATATGAAAACAGTTGAAGTGCCCACTTTGGATCTGGAGCAAGCGATTGCAGACCAAGGGGCTGATGTGATAGTGGGATTCGACGAGGTCGGTCGAGGGGCTTTGGCTGGCCCGGTAATGGTGGGCGCAGCGGCGATATGGTCGCGTGATGCCTATGACCTGCAAGTGCCGGTCGGTGTGGCGGATTCCAAGTTGCTTACTGAACGCAAGCGTGAAGCGATGCTTGATGAAGTGGAGTCGTGGTGTGCGGCCTTTGCCGTAGGGCAGGCGAGTAATACGGAAATCGATGAGTGGGGCATATCTCATGCTCTTGGCATCGCGGCATTGCGGGCCCTGCGCGATGTGGAAATACAGCTCGGCATGGGTGCTTCGGCTCATGACGGTGGTCCCACATGCAATGGGGAAGGGGCTTCACGTTGGCAAATCGGTGCGATTCTCGACGGTCCGCATGACTACATAACGAAGGCATTGGACACCTTTGACGCGCCGGATGTTCCTGTTGCGGCAAAGGTCGTGACAAAAATAAAAGGCGATCGATCCTGTGCGACGGTAGCTGTGGCGTCGGTTATCGCCAAGGTGACCAGAGACAGACTCATGGTGGATATTGCGCGTGGGAATGCTCGATACGCACCATATGCTTGGGAACATAACAAGGGTTATGGTTCTGCGGCGCATCGGCAGGCAATTGCGCAATTTGGACCTACACCATTGCACCGTATGAGCTGGCATCTTGTGTGAACGCTCACATGATGTCAGAAACAGAGGTAGACTGCTTGTAGCTGTTTGTGGACAAGGTATGTGCAAGGAGGCGCCATGGTGTCGGCTGGTTCTGGGGGAGGCAAGCGTCGTCCGTCCATGTTTGAGGTGGCAAAACTTGCCGGCGTTAGCCATCAAACGGTATCCCGCGTAATCAACGATTCTCCGGATGTTTCTGCAGCGACACGTGTGAAGGTGCAGCGCGCAATCGATGAACTGGGGTATCGCCCCAGCAATTCGGCCCGTGCCCTTGCCTCACACCGCTCACGAACGATTGGCTTGATTGCGGGAGGGCTCAGGTTCTTCGGGCCGATTTCGGCAATTTCCTCTTTGGAGTCCACGGCTCGTTCCCATGGATTGTTCCTTTCTGTTTCCATGGTTCATGAAGCCTTATGCACGCAGGCCGAATTCGACGGTTTATGCGACACCTTCGGTGAGCAGAACGTGGATGCGCTTGTTTTGCTCACTCCCACGGATGTGATGTTCCGGGCTGCTTGCCGGGCGCCCATTGCCCAACCTCGGGTTATTGTGACATCTACTCACGGCAAAATGAGCGTTCGAGAGGGTTTGGCGCTTGCACAGGCAGAAGGCAGAGGTCCTACCGCGATTGTGGGCATGGATCAATGGGGTGCGGTAAGCCAGGTCGTGCAGCTTATTGCCAATCTCGGTCATCGCAATGCGTTGTATTTCGCAGGTCCTCAAGATTGGCGTGACGCCACGACCAGATTGCATGCCTGGAAGGCTCTGTCTGTTACTCGATCGATACGCTCCACGGTGATTCACTGCAAGACTTGGGAATCTTCTGAGGCCTATGCGCAGATGAATCACATGCTCGATTATTACGGTTCCATTGGGTCGTTGATTCCAACCGTCGTCGTCACGGCAAATGACAGTCAGGCTGTGGGTGTTGCCCGTGCTCTGCATGAGCATGGCGTGCGCATTCCACAGGATGTGAGTTTGGTTGGTTTTGACGATATGCCAGCCATGGATAACCTATTCCCGCCACTTGCGACAGTGCGTCCTGATTTCGAACAGTTGGGTGTGGCGGCAATGCGCGAGGTGTTGTATTTGCTTGGAGAGGGCAGTGAAACGAGTTTTCCTGCATCTTCGCACGGCGTAGGGTTGATTCCCGCACAACTGATCAAACGAGGATCTTTGGGGCCGGTTCCACGGAGATAGCCCATAGATGGCACATTGTGATGCGTGGATGTGGGACGGGCCGTATATGACACGGGGCGTAGCCATATTTCATTGAAATGAGCGCTGGTTTTCGGCAATACATTTACATCGATGCATATGTTGGTGTTACAGCAATCAGATTGATTCATCGGCGTGTTCGTTCCAATAGCGCTCAATGTAATGGACGACCCGAAGCGAGTTGAGGGATTCTTGCTCCGAGAGTTTGCGGTTTTGATTCAGGATGGATACAATGATTGAGGAATGTGAGCGCTCACAATCATTCAACGGCTATTAGGTCGACGAAGAAGTTGACGGCACTCCACAGGTATGCGAATAAGCCCGTATGGTAAGGGCTCAGCAAGGAGCGGCAGCATGGCAACGACGCAAAACGCCTCGGACAAGGTGGCCTCCATCGCGGAAAAGATACGTGGTGGAAAAACATCCTTGGGCATCGAATTTGGATCGACCCGTATAAAAGCAGTGCTTATCGATGACACCTATGCCACCATCGCAGCTGGTGAGCATGGTTGGGAAAACCATTTGGACAATGGGCTGTGGACCTATCCTCTGGAGGAGGTATGGGAAGGTGTGCAGGATGCGTTTGCGGGTCTTGCACATGATGTGGAAACGGCATATGGCGAAAAGCTCACCCGTATCGGAGCCATCGGCTTCTCTGCCATGATGCATGGATACCTTGCCTTTGACGGACAAGGTGAATTGCTTGTTCCGTTCCGAACATGGCGCAATACCAATACTCATGAAGCACATGAAAAGCTCTCAGAGCTCTTCCAATATAATATTCCGGAACGCTGGTCCGTCGCGCATCTCTATCAATGCCTGCTTGACGGCGAAGATCACGTGGGCAAGATCGCCTATATGACCACCCTTGCAGGATATGTGCACTGGAAACTCAGTGGAGAAAAGGTGCTCGGCGTGGGTGATGCTTCAGGCATGTTCCCCATCGACCCTGAAACACACACATGGGATACGGAACTTCTGGATAAATTCCGTGCATTGCCGGAGGTCGCTGCACAACCTTGGAATATCGAAGATATTCTTCCCGCACCTTTGGTCGCAGGGCAGAAAGCCGGCACCTTAAGCGAAGAGGGAGCCCGTCTGCTCGACCGAGTGGGGTGCTGCAAGCCGGAGCCATCATGGCCCCTCCTGAAGGAGATGCCGGCACCGGTATGGTTGCCACCAATTCAGTTCGCGTACGTACCGGAAATGTTTCCGCGGGTACCTCGATTTTCGCAATGGTGGTTTTGGAGCACAAGCTCAGCCGACTGCATCCAGAAGTGGATCTGGTCACCACTCCTGCAGGCGATCTTGCGGGGCATGAGTCATGCCAATAACTTCACTTCGGATCTCAACGCCTGGGTGAAACTCTTCGGCCAATTCGCCCAAGCCGCAGGTATCTCGCTTGATGCAGGAACCTTGTATGGAACCCTTTTCCGTGCAGCCATAAGCGACGAGGCCGATGATGACGCGGGTGGATTGCTCAATTATTGCTTCTATTCAGGCGAATTCCTCGCTGGTCTGGAAGAAGGGCGTCCGGTATTCGCCCGCGGTCCGGAGTCCAATATGACACTTGCCAATTTCATGCGCGCACAACTGTTTGGAGCATTTGCTCCGGTGAAAATCGGCATGGATGTCATGACCAAGGATGAATTCGTACGCGTGGATTCCTTGGTGGGGCATGGCGGTATTTTCACCACGCCAAAGGTTGCTCAGAAGATTCTTGCAGCAGCGTTCAATACTCCAATCAAAGTCATGTCGACCGCTGCCGAGGGTGGCGCTTGGGGAATGGCAGTGCTTGCAGATTATCTGTGGCACGCCGATACCGAGTTGGCTGATTATCTTGATGAGCGCGTTTTTGCAGATTCTCAGTCCACCACGGAACAGCCGGATGCCAAGGATGTTGTTGGCTTCGAACAGTATTTCTCCAGATTCATGGAGGGACTGCCCATTGAAAAGGCCGCAATACAGGCCATTCCGTTGGAGCGTGAATAAATCTCTGGTTGCACTTGGCTCTGATCGGGGATTCTTGGATAGCCCGAAATCAGAGCTATGGCAGTAGTCATTCGATAACGAACCAAATCTCAAGAAAGGATTGTTGTTATGGTGTCTTTGGCTGATTTTGGTCCTGAGGTCAGGGCTGAGGTGAAGCAGGTGCGTGAGGTGGTTGCCTCGTTGCATGAGCAGTTGATCAAGTGGAATCTGGTGGTGTGGACCGCGGGGAACGTGTCGCAGCGTTTGCGTACGGCTGATCTGATGGTGATCAAGCCTTCGGGTCTGCGCTATGAGTTTTTGACGCCGTCCTCGATGGTGGTGTGCGATCTGGATGGCAATGTGGTGGACGGGTCTGAGTCGCCGAGTTCGGATACTGCTTCGCATGCGTATATCTATCGGCATATGCCTGATGTGTTCGGTGTGGTGCATACGCATTCGACGTATGCGACTGCGTGGGCTGCGACGGGTCGGGAGATTCCGTGCGGGTTGACGATGATGGGTGATGAGTTCGGCGGTCCGGTGCCGGTGGGTCCGTTCCGTCTGATCGGTTCGGAGGCGATCGGCCGTGGCGTGGTGGAGACGTTGGAGCGTTATCCGAAGTCTCCTGCGGTGCTGATGCAGAATCATGGTCCGTTCACGGTGGGGAAGGATGCCGAGGCGGCGGTGAAGGCGGCCGCGATGACCGAGGAGGTGGCTCATACGATGTGGGCCGCGAGCCAGTTGGGTGATATCATCCCGATCGCCCAGGAGGACATCGACAAGCTCAACGACCGCTACCAAAACGTCTACGGACAACACTAAATCCGTGGTTTTCTTGCCAGCCGAGTCGCGGTAAGGAAGCCCAATACTGTTCAATACCCTAACAAAGAAGTAAAGGAATAATTATGACCATGGCAAATCCCTTTGAGGGCAAGGAAATCTGGTTCGGCGTAGGTTCGCAGGACCTCTATGGCGAAGAGGCATTGCGTCAAGTCGCGGCACAGTCCGTGGAGATCGTGGATGCTCTGAATGCAACCGGCGCCATTCCTGTCAAGCTGGTGCTCAAGCCCACGTTGAAGTCCTCTGATGCCGTCAAGAACTTCATGGTGGATGCTTCCGCTGATCCTTCCTGCATTGGTGTCATTACTTGGATGCACACCTTCTCTCCTGCGAAGATGTGGATTCGCGGGCTTGAAGCTTTGAAGAAGCCCCTGTTGCAGCTCAATACGCAGCATCATTTTGAGATTCCATGGGAGACCATTGATATGGACTTCATGAACCTCAACCAGGCGGCTCATGGCGATCGCGAATATGGTTATATCGTCACCCGCTTGGGCGTTCCTCGCAAGATCGTGGTCGGTCATTACACCGATCCTGAAGTCGCTCAGAAGATCGGCACATGGGCCCGTGCCTGCGCTGGTTGGGATGCGTCCAACACCATGAAGGTTATGCGCTGGGGCGACAATATGCGCAATGTTGCCGTTACCGAAGGCGACAAGACCGAAGCGGAGCGCGTATTCGGCGCATCCATCAACACCTGGGCGGTCAACGAACTGGTCGATTATGTCAATCGAGTCAAGGACGACCAGGTCAAGGCGCTTATCGAGGACTACAAGACCAAGTACGATATCGCTCCGGAATTGCTGGATGCTCGCTATGATGCACTCTTCACCGCAGCCAAGGAAGAGGCTGGCATGGTGAATATGATGAATGACAACGGCACCACTGCAGGCGTTGACAATTTCGAGGATCTGGGCACACTCGGACAGCTTCCAGGCGTCGGTCCGCAGCGTTTCCCATCCGAATATGGCTGGGGATTCTCAGCAGAGGGTGATTGGAAGACTGCAGTGCTGGTCCGTATCGGTGCGGTTATGGGTTACGGCCTTGAAGGCGGTGCCTCATTGATGGAGGATTATTCCTACAACTTCGCGCCGGGCGCCGAAATGATCCTCGGTTCCCATATGCTTGAGGTCTCGCCATCGGTTGGCACAATCGCCAAGCCAAAGCTCGAGATTCACCCTCTCGGTATCGGCGGCAAGGACGATCCGGTTCGTCTCGTCTTCACCGTGGCTCCTAAGCGTGATGCCGTTGTGGTCTCCATGTCTGATGTGCGCGAACGCTTCCGTCTGCTCATGAATGTGGTCGATGTGGTTGAGCCCGCAGGTTCACTCAAGCAACTGCCATGCGCTCGTGCACTCTGGGAGCCGCGTCCAAGCCTCAAGGAATCCGCGGAATGCTGGCTGCGCGCCGGTGGTTCACACCATACCTGCATGACCACTTCCGTTGGCCGTGAAGCATGGGAGGATTTCGCCCGCATCGCAGGTGTTGAATTGGCCACAATCGACGAGAACACCACGCCTCGCGAGTTCGAACGCGAGTTGGAAATCAATGAAATGTACCATCGTTTGAACAATCGCCACTAAGTAAGAAGTTGCGTGACCGCTGTTATGGGAGTGGCATCGGTCACATAACACTAGGTGACGGTGGATTCCAGTCCTGCTATGCAAAGGTGTTGCACGGCGTCAACGCAATGCCCCAGCATGATCGGTTCAATGCGAATCCGTCATTCGTGGTAACACAAAGCCGGAAGGAACGAATCCTTCCGGCTTTTTTTTGTATTCGCAGCCTTGTGCTGGAATGTATTTGGCCTATACCTGCCAATTTGGTATTGGCTGCAAGGCCAGCACTAGAGATAGATGGTCCAACGTATTCCTTCGCTCATGCGGCTGGCTATTTCTTGAATTCGTACAGATTGCGTTCTATGGTGTCTGCGAATACTTCAGAAACTTTGGGGCGAACAACTTTCAATGACGGCGTCAAGCAACGGTTGTCCTGAGTGAACTGCTGATCGAGAATGACGAATTTGCGCACTGATTCCGCACGTGACACTCCTTTGTTGGCCTTGTCGATATAACGCTGAATCTCTTCGCGAACAGCAGGCTCCTTAGCGGCTTGAGCAAGGCTGAGATCCGCAGGCAATCCTCGGGATGGCAACCATTGTGCCAAGGCATCGGAGTCCAAAGTGATCAGCGCACCGACAAACGGTCGGGCGTCGCCGATAAGGACCGCGTGTTCCACGATCGGACATTGGGAGATATCCTGTTCCATGGGGATAGGGGATATGTTCTTGCCGCCGGCGGTGATGATAATGTCCTTTTTCCTGCCAGTTATTTTCAGGTGGCCTTCCTCATCCAAGGAACCCAGATCACCAGTGCGCAACCAACCATCTGCGGTAAAGGTGTCCGCAGTGGCTTCGGGCAAATGATGATATGCCCGGAAAATATTGTCTCCCTTAAGCTGCACTTCTCCGTCATCCGCGATTCGCACAGAGCCACCGGGGGCAGGCTGTCCGACCGATCCGATGAGATTGTCGTGAACGCGAGTCACCGTGAATGGTGCTGCGCTTTCTGTCAGGCCATAGCCCTGAATCATGCGCAAGCCGATGCCTGCATAGAAATGGGCGAGATCTTCGCTCAAGGGTGCGCCTCCGCAGGCCACATAACGGATATTCGGGCCCAATGCACCGCGGATTGAGCGATATACCAAAGTCTCAAACGCCACATGCTCCGCTGCCTGCTGAGCCGTAGGCCGTGTACCTTCAACCTGCATACGTGACCATTCGCGTGCAGCAACCGTAGCCTTGGCGAAAATGCGACCCTTCAAACCCATGCCGGCCTTTTGGGACGCCGCGTTATACACCTTTTCAAATACTCGAGGAACGCCGAGCAAATAGGTAGGACCGAAGGAACGCAAATCAGGAAGCAAGGTCTTGGTGTCCGGGAGATATCCGACCACACCATCATCAGAACCAATTGAGCAATACTGCACATAGCGGGCAAAGCAATGAGCGAGAGGCAGGAACAAGAGCAGACGGGGGTGATCATCGGCAATCATTTCGGGAACGCATTCATAGCCTCCTCTGACAATCGAGAGGAAATTGCGATGGGTGAGTTCAGCACCTTTTGGAGCGCCGGTGGATCCTGAAGTGTAGACGATAGTAGCCAAATCGTCGGCATGAACCGAATCGATGCGTGCTTGGAGCTCCTCGTCGGAAACGGACACTCCAAGGCCTTCCAAAGCCCCCAGTGCATTGGCGTCCATCATGAGCACCCGCTCAAGCTCAGGGCAGCGTTCAAACACGGAATCAAGACGGTCGTAGCGATCACGATTATCGGTAATGGCAAGTTTGACTTCGGCGTCGTTGATGATTCGCTCGGCCTGCGAGGCGGAATCGGTATCGTAGATCGGCACATTAACCGCGCCAATGGCGGCAAGAGCGAAGTCGAGAATTCCCCATTCGATGCGCGTGGAAGAAAACAGCGTCACTGAATCGCCTTTGTTAATCCCCAAGGCGATCAAGCCTTTCGCGCTCTCCAATACTTGGCGATGGAATTCAGCAGTGGTGACGGTTTTCCACTGGCCCGGAGCGGTTTTGTATGAGGCGATTGCCGTTTGATCGCCGGATCGTTCGATACGGTCGGTGAGGAGTGAATAAAGGCTTTCATCGTCCCGTACGGTGACGGATCCAGGAGTGGTGTATTCGCGAAGCATGCCGATCCTTTGGTGTGTTATTGAATAGTGCGCAGATGTATGCTGATGCATCGAGCAACCTTTCGACATTCTATGAGCCTCGTTTGGGAAATCCGCTGTGAAAATCAACAGAGTTAGCCCGACGTATTTGGGGAACATCACAATATTCATGCGTAATCACTCTGGTGCGCATACGCCGATTGAACTATTCTTCGATGAAGTGAACTATGAGCGAACTGTGCGAAAGGATTTTCATGGTCGATAAACGCCTGTTCAAACTGGCTCCTGGCACAGGACGACTGGTATTTGTGAAAACGGTATGTCTGTGGGTTTCTTTGCTGGCCGACATCGCATTTTCGTGTGCGCTGGTTTGGGGATTGGGCAATGTGCTATTGCATATGGGCATGGTGCCAAGACCACTTTCTGACTCGTGGTCGGTTGCTTTGCCCGTAATCCCTGACAATATTGGATTGATTGCAGCGGTATGTGTGCTGTGCGCAGTGGTCAAGTATGCCGCCACACGATTGGCCGCACGAGCCGGCAGCGAGGCAAGCGAACGGGTCAAGGCGGCTCTGCGTGAGACGCTGTATCGCAAGATGATCTCTTTGGGGCCTTCGTATTCCCAGCGGGTCCGCACCTCTGACATAGTGCAATCAGCAGGAGAGGGCATTGAGCAGATTCAAAGCTTTTTTGAGCTGTTTCTCCCGCAGCTTTTCTTCTCTATAGCGGCTCCCATAACCCTATTCGCCTTCCTCCTTCCCGTAAATGGCCCGGCTGCGACGGTTTTGCTGATTTGTGCGCCGCTGATTGTCATCATCGTGGGGATGGTTGCCATGCGGGCATCCCGAATGTTCAGGAAATACTGGGGAAAATACACCGATATGGGTGCTGCCTTCCTCGATAACGTGCAAGGTTTGGAAACGCTGAAGACCTTTGATGCAGACGATCATGCCGCGGTGGTTATGGATGAGAAGGCCGAAGAATTCCGCGTTATGACGATGAAAGTGCTGCAGATTCAGTTGCGTTCGCTTTCGGCCATGGATTTGGTGGCATATGGAGGAGCTGCGGCTGGAATAGGCGTTGCTATTTGGCAGGTTTCCACGGGGTCATTGGGTATTGCCGAAGCTTTGCTCATCGTTTTGCTCTCTGCAAGTTTCTTCCTGCCTCTGCGCCAATTGGGTTCGTATTTCCACGTGGCGATGAATGGCATGACATCAACCAAACGAATATTCGCGCTATTGGATACCCCTGAACCTCAACACGGCAGTCTGCGTTTGCCGGCATTGGGCGATGGACTGACCGTGGAATTTGACCATCTTGGATTCACATATGGGGAACACGTTGGCAAAGAAGGGCATGACGGGAATGTGAATGCGTCAATCCGCAAGGATGATGCCGAATCAGCAATATCGAATGAGCATGCCGCATTGCATGATTTGAGTTTCATGGCATATCCAGGGACGCTGACCGCCATCGTCGGAGTGAGCGGGTCCGGGAAATCCACTGCGGCATCCTTGCTTTCCGGTTCTTTGGTTGGCTATTCCGGGTCGTTGTCGTTAACATATCCCATCTGGCATGAGTCGAAGAAGCTAGAGCTTCGCGATATCGATGAGCCATCATTGCATGCAGCGGTTACCTTGGTGGGTGCGCAAAGTCATCTGTTCCAAGGCACGGTTCGAGAGAATTTGCTGATGGCCGATCCTGGCGCCAGTGATGAGACCATGTGGAAAGCGCTGAAAGCCGCAAGGATAGATGACGTTGTGCAAGCCAGCGGCCAAGGACTCGATATGGCCATCTCTTCGGGCGGTGAGAATCTGTCCGGAGGTCAGCGCCAGCGTCTGGCCATTGCCCGCGCCTTGCTGCATAACAGTCCAATCATGCTCTTTGATGAAGCCACCAGCAGTGTGGATGTTGAAAGCGAAGAGAAGATACTGGATGCCATCCGTGAGTTAGCGCGCAACAAAACCGTGCTGATGATCACCCATCGCATAGCCAATGCCGTGAATGCTGATCAGGTGGTGGTATTCGAAGATGGCAAGGTCATCGAAACGGGCACGCATCAGCAACTTCTTGTTGCCGATGGGGCATATGCAAGGATGTATCGCACCCAGCGCAGTGTTGAAGAGATACATGCAGAACGCAGCGATATGGAGTCAAAGACCCCTGTAACTGAAAGCGTTGAGGCACCAAGAGATCGGCATTATACCGCTGATGCAGCAGATAGCAAGCTTGTTGCTGCCGATGTTGCAAAGGATGAGCTGTCACGCGGTCGAGGTGAGAATGAAAGCGGTAGCAATAGCAAAATAGTTTCCCGTTTGCTGGGGCAAGTCAGGCCTTTGACAAGATATATGGTTGCCGCAAGCGCTGCCGGCACTTTGGGGCACTTGTCCGCGACCATGCTGCCGGTTTTCGGCATTATTGCGGTGCTGGCTTATATGGGATACCCCGTATGGTCAATGAATGCAACAGCCGCAATAACAGGCATGGCGGTGTGTGCGATTCTACGCGGTGCCATGAGATATCTCGAGCAGTACATGAACCACAATGTGGCATTCAGACTGCTTGCCTTATTCCGATCCAAGGCTTTCGCTGCATTGCGACGATTGGCTCCTGCCAAGCTCACAGGCAAGGGAAAAGGCGATCTGATCGCACTGATCACCACTGATGTGGAATTGCTTGAGATATTCTTCGCACATACCATTTCGCCGGTTGTCATTGCGACGGTATCCACTGCGGCCTATGCCGTGCTGCTGCTTTCGCTCAATCCTTGGATGGCATTCGCACTCTTGGTCTCTCATGTGCTTATTGGCGTGGTGTTGCCGCGTGTGTTTGCAGGATGGGTGCGTAATGTCGGTGCCCAGTTGCGTGGCGATGCTTCCAAGCTGGATGATCTGATGTTGGACGATATGCGTGGCCTGGATGAGATTATTCATTTCGGTCAGGGCGAGACTCGGGTGCAGTCCATTATTCGCGGCACCAAGGAGCTTTGGAAGCGTCGCATACGCTTGAGCAATTGGATCGGTAGGGCATCAGGAGTCAGCTCCATCTTGGTGATGGCATCGACATCGGCATCGATTGTGATTGCGTTGCTCTGTATCGCCTCAGGAAGTTCTGAACCGGCCAATATTGCATCTGTGGTGCTCTTCGCAAGTTCATTTGGTCCGGTTCTGGCATTAAGCGCCTTGCCAGGAAACCTTACGCAAACATTTGCAGCTGCCCGTCGATTGTTCGCATTATTGGATGAGCAGCCTGCAATCGAGGAACAAGGCGCGCTCAAACCTGGATACGACGGTATGAGTATGCATGATGTTCGTTTCGGTTATGGTCTGTCTGAAACTTCTGGTCATACCATTGCTGAGTCGTTGGTTTTGAATGGTTTTTCACTCGATGTGCCTGCTCGCGGAATTCTTGGGCTGAAAGCGCCATCGGGCAGTGGAAAGTCAACCGTTTTACGATTGCTCATGAGATATTGGGATCCGCAGGAGGGTGTCATTGTGCTGTCTGGTCAGCCTTTGCCGGAAGTGGATGCGCATCATCGCCGTCAACTGCAAACCATGATGAGCCAAGAGACCTATCTTTTCGATGGCACTATTCGTGATAATTTGCTCATTGCAGATGCACATGCGGATGATGAACAATTGCGGACAGCGCTTGAACAGGCCTCTGTATTGGATCTGGTCGACTCATTGCCTCAGGGGCTTGACACTCAGGTCGGGGAATTGGGCGGTCGAATGTCAGAAGGCGAACGCCAGCGTATCGGATTGGCACGCATGTTCCTTCGCCACGCTGACCTCATGCTTTTTGATGAGCCGACCAGCCGATTGGATGCGCTGAACGAAGCAGTTATTCTGGCCTCACTCAGACATCTTGCCGATGAGCAGGATGTCGCCATGGTTTTGGTATCACATCGCGACTCCACCATGCGCATCGCGGATAAGGTGAGTAGAGTATGAGTCGATTTCAGGATTCACATTCCACGTATGTGAATCCTGAATCATCTTATGCGCAATGAAACAGTTACCGGAAACAAAGCCACAGTTCTATTTGCGTAGCTTGTTGTTGTTACGTTTTCTCGTAAAAGGAAATACAATAATGTAGGCAAGAGCTCTAATGGGAGTTACCTAAAGTAGTGCAAAAGCAGATATCATGGTCAGGTGCTGAACATTGCGGTTGTTGAAGATGATATCGTCTCAGCGCAGATTGTGCATGAACACATCCAACGTTATGCAAGGGAACATGATGAATCAATTCTGTGCAAGACATTTCCTGATGGTTCGTTGTTCATCGAGCAATTTGAGCAGCAATTTGATCTAATTCTGCTAGATATTGAAATGCCACATATGAATGGCATGGATGTAGCGCATGAGGTCAGAAGCATCGATGATGATGTGGTACTCATATTCATAACGAATATGGCTCAATATGCTATCCAGGGATATTCTGTGAGGGCCTTGTCATATTTGTTGAAGCCAGTGAATTACTATGCATTTGCAATGGAACTCGAACAAGCGGTCCAATTGATTACCAAGCGACGGGCAATCCAAAAACGGTCGATTATCCTTAGTGTCGAACGTCAGACAGTTCGTCTTGGGCTGGATGAAATACGCTATGTTGAAAGTCGACTCCACAATCTAATTATCCACACGTCCAAGGGAGTGCTCACGCTGAGAAAGTCGATGAATGCTATTGAAGAGGAGATTCACGATTCATCGTTTGCACGATGCAACGTGAGCTTCCTAGTGAATCTGGCACATGTAAACGGGATTACTGCAGATAAACAGGTCATAATCGATGACGGAAGCCATATCAACATCAGTAGGCAGAAATACAAGGGATTCATGTCAGCATTATTGACGCATTATGGGAGTGGGCAGGATGCACATGCTTAATTTGCCCATAGTGACCTTAATGGGAATTGCATCAGTCATTGGCCTAGGAGACACGCATTTCAACAAGCGTGCTTTGACTCATGTACTGTCATCTATGACTATCATTGCAGCAATTATGGCGTCGTCAATCTGGTTTGAATTATCACTGATTAGTTTTGATACGAGTTCCACATCGTTAGAAGCTCCAACTAGCCAGTTGCTGTTGGGGATATTTGCCGTGTTGTGGTGCACGAGATGGCAACAAGGCATATATATTTGTGTTTGGGCCCAGATTGTGGCATCTATCTTTTCTGAACTAGTTGACCTGTTATCAATGTTGGCGAGTGATGTTGCTCAGCCAGTTTTGCGCATTGTCTTGTCCATTGTTGTCTGCATACCCGTTTATTGGGTCTGCCGCATATGGTTACGGCCGGTATTCGTTATGCCCGAAAGTCGTGATGAAGCAAGACAAAAGGTAATTTTCGCCTTTATCGTGGCAGTGATATTTATTTTGCTTTCCAATTATCAATTAATATTCCTACTTATTGGTTCGCGGGAACATTCTTTGATGATTCCGGCTTTTCGATTGCTTACTGGAACTCTCAGTTTGTTGGCGCTTTATCTGCAAAACGACATTGATAGAAGACAGCGGGTGCGTACTGAGCTACTCACTATGCAGCAGTTGTGGGAGACGAAGAGATCTCAATACGAGATATCTAAACAGACAATTGATCTCATCAATCGAAAGAGCCATGATCTCAAGTATCATATCGCAGCATTCAAGGCAATGAATGAAAAGCAGATTGTGGATGGAGCTTTTCGCAATATAGAGCGATCTGTTTCGATGTATGATTCTTCGGTGCATACAGGCAATCCAGCTTTGGACGTGGTATTTACAGAGAAAAGCCTGTATTGCGAATCGCAAAATATTGCCTTGATGTGCATGGTTGATGGCAAACAGCTTGATTTTATTGATCCGACTGATATGTATGTCATTTTTGGCAATGCACTTGATAACGCAATAGAAAACGTCAAGGGAAATGCCGATGTTAATAAGCGGATTATCCAGGTAAATGTTTCTGGTCGTGGGAATCTCATCGTGGCTAGTGTGCGTAACTACTGTGATACGCCTGTCGCTTTGATCGGAGGGCTGCCGAAGACCAGCAAAATTGGGGAAGCGGGCTATCATGGATACGGCATTCGCAGCATCCAATACACTGTGGAACAATATGGAGGAGCGATCAAAGTTGATGTTTCGGATAATACTTTTACGCTTCAGATGATTTTTCCTGCCCCGATGCCATGAACCGATGTCCCTTATAACGACGTATATGATGTGTCATGGGGATGATGAACAACGATGTTCGGCTGCACACCCACAACACTTAAAAAGACTGTATTTGCAAATAGCCTTTCGGAGTAGTGTCGATATACAATGCTTGCAATGAAAATGTGGTTGGATACCCCGATTTGGAGGAGTTGTAGGCATCCAACCACATGAAATGCCGCATGAAATCTATTTGTCCATCACTGGCCATTAACGGTGATAGACAATAGATAAGGTGAATCAAACGGCACGGTTATTGTTTTTGGCACGGTCCATCATGACGCCTCTGATTATGCAGAGCGCGAAGACACACCAGCTTACTAGAGATATCAAGAGAGATGGCATGAGCACATTGCTGTTTGTTCCCGAAGTCAATATGTAGCCTATGGACCAGCTTAATATCTGTACATCTTGTACAGCCAATAGGTAGACGGCAGTTGACACTATACCAATAGAAGCGCTTGCTACTATGAGTATGAGCCAGATGATATTGCATACTGCAAATGCATTGTTTTTAGGCATATTACACATTTTGCGATTCCTTTTTTGCAGATGGGGTAGCGAAACACCAAGCACGTACGGGCAAGGCTATGAAGATGGCTATTTCCATCCCCGCCAAGAGCAGATTGCCGAGTATCCACATCCATTGCCAATAAACGTTGTAGCGATCGCTGACTTCTGTTGCTTTACTGTTGGCATAGACATAGAGGATATTTTTTGCTGCTCGCTGCATTTGGGCAATACCGAAAGCGCTATCCAATGTCGCCGATGTGTACCCGCAGTCACCACTTGCTCTGGTGAGCATCATATCGTTACCCGCTGCAATGGCATAGTCGGGGAGCATATAATAATCCCCGCCGGGTCCTACGCCATCAGTTATGATTTTGCCTGTGAATCCCCATTCTTCACGAGGTAGCTCATCGCACAATGCACGGGTAGCCGAACTCCAGGAAGTTCCGATACGAGATAGCTCAGTCATTAGACCTGTGCATTTAGCCTTTTTGATGGCTAATTCGAATGGTCGTGCATAGATTTCGCGCAATGCCTGTTCATTGCACCAGTTTGCAGCGCCATCGCGGTTTGTATCTTGGGTATTGAGTAAGTAGTGCTTTGCATATACATACACACCTTGGTTCTGCATACCGGTTATTTCGGAAACAGCCAGAAGACCTGAAAGCGTCGGGTCTTCGGAGAAATATTCGAAATTGCGTCCACCGAATGGAGACCTATGGGTATTCAAGGCGGGGGCGTAGATGCCCACGATTCCCCATGACAGGGCTTCTTTGGCATATGTGTCACCCATTTCTTGCACGAGTTCCGGATTCCAAGTCATGCCCATAAGTACTTCAGATGTATAAGTGTTCATAAGGGTATCCGTGAAATTGAACCCATTCAAGCCTTGTGGTCCGTCGATGTCTACAGTTGCTTTTTTGCCCACCGATTCGATGGCAGAAGTTTGCCAACCAGCATTGCCTGTCAGTTCAACCAGTTCGTCAACGCTCATCTGCTCGACTAATTTGGTCCAACGCTCATCGTTGTAATCGGCTCCACTGAGATCATCAACCTTTAATCCATTTTTTGCACCGGTGGTGGGCATCTCAATATCTTCTTGTGTGTTTTCCAAAGCAGTAGATCCAGGGCCATTGGCTCCAGTCTAGCTTTTACCGCTGTAGGAATGGAAGTCGGGTTGAGACGGCGTTCTTGATTGGGGAAGGTGCCGGAAAAATCTGCACGTGATAGGTAATGCATGTTTGTTTCCATAGAACCTGCGTCGGCAAATTCTTGCTGACTTACAGCTGCTATCTCATCGGTGGAACGTTTTCCGTCATGATCATCGTCGTACACAATGGTGTTATCAAGATCATAAGTAAATGTGGAAGCGTTGTTCTTGATTGTATGTGCGTCCGTACGTAAGGTGAAGGTATAGGTACCTGCATCCATAACGTATGATTGTGCGTTGCTGTAGTCAAAAGAAGCCATGTCGTCGAATGTCATGGTGAGCTGAACTTCTTGAGAATCGCCAGGTTTCAGAAGGTCGGTTTTTGCAAAAGCGCCGAGGTTTACCGCCGATTTCTCAATACCGCCTTTGATATAAGGGGCACTGTAATACAGTTGGACCACATCTTTTCCAGCAACATCGCCGGTATTAGTCACTCTTACTGTTGCAGTGACTTCTCCGCCTTGACCTCCAACATGCCAATTTTCTAGTTGCCAATCAAAGGTGGTATAGCTTAAGCCATATCCGAATGGATATTGGACGATATCGTCATAATTCGCATAATCATAAACCGTGCCCTCTGCATTAGTGATAACGGCCTTTTCTGCTGCGGCGGTTTCATAGAAACGATAGCTGTATAAATATTCTCTTCAAAGTAGAAGTATTTATCTGACATATTTTGCTTATAGTCGCTATAAAAGCAGTCGCCCATGTTGTAATACGATGGGGCGCTCTTTACATCGTAAGCATATGTATCAACTAAATGGCCGCTTGGATTGGTCGTTCCATTCAGGATGTCTGCGACACCTCTCATACCTATAGAACCAGGCCCTGCTATCTGCAAAGCTGCGTCTATGCCATCTTCGTCCAAGAAATCAAGTTGCATTGCATGTGAGGAATTTACCAATACGATCACTTTGCTGAATTTCTGTTCGATTGAATGCAGTAATTTCAGCTCTGCACTTTGCAATTGCAAGTAGGTTTTTCCTTCATCTCCTCCAACAAGGCCTTGGCCGGAGTCATCTTTAACTCCCATGTCCATCGGCAAATCGCCACCTTCTCCACCAGAGCGGGAAAACACGATAATAGCAGTATCGCTATACTGCTTTGCTTGGTCGAAAAGATCATAGACCCCGGAGCAATTAGCGTCATAAATGTTATAGTCACCACCATTGGGCGAGAACACATTCCAAGAGGCGCTTTGCTGGGATTGTGCAGTGTAATAATTCCAAAGGTCTTCGTTAATGCTCAATCCCTCAGCTTCGAATGACTGCTTCAAAGTCTCATTATGTGACGCTCCCGAAGTCGATCCCGAACCTGAACCGCCGTACACAAGATTGACACTGCTATAGCCGAAAACATTAACCCTGTTGTCAGTGAGAGGGAGTGAATTGTCGTTATTTTTGAGCAGAGTCACACCTTCGCCGCTTATGCGTTGGGTGATCTCTTTGGCTTTTCTATATGTGGCCTCATCGCCTCCGTTACTGATCTGCTTGTTTAGATTCAATGTCGATGAAATTGTATTGGCATATCGCAGCAGCACGAGATTGGTGACAATAAGCAGCACACTGAGTGCTGTTGCCAGGATCAATCCAAGGATGCCATATCGCTTTTTGACGGGGTGCATGAATGATGTCATGATTTCACCTCCGAAAGGTGTATGGAGATGTCGGTAAAGCATGTGATTAGTGAGCTGGTGGGCTTGCAAATGCCTTTCATTGTTCCTTCCTTCTGTTCTTACGGATAGGCTGACAGGTATCTTCTTGAGCAACATCGCGCAATCAGGTACCTGATAGAAACATTCCACATCGGGTAAGAATGAACTTGCGTCCAAAACGTCATTGTTGGGTGTTTTGAAGGCATCATCAGTTGCATAAAAGGTATGAATTGCGATTTTTAATAGGTTGCTTCGCTATCACGTGATGGAGTTATGCATTGAACTTGATCACTGAGAACCATCTATATTGCAATTGGAGTGATTGGAAACATCGGAAGGATGGCAGTGATTGCCAAAAACTATAGTAGATAAGGCGTGGGTAAGTTATACACGACATGAGGCAATGGCATAATCAGATGAGCTGAGCTTTGGTATCGACGATGAGGGAGTGCATATGATTGAGACCATCAGTCTGCGTGATGGCAATACGATTCCGCAAATAGGGCTAGGAGTGCTGCGCATTGACGATGAGGGCGTGGTTCCTGTTGTGGAAAGCGCTTTGGAAGTTGGATACCGTCATATCGATGGCGCAGCCGGCTATAACAACGAAGCTGGCGTCGGAAGAGCGCTCGCGTCAACGGGATTCAACAACGGCGAACTTCGCAAACAGTTGTGGCTGACCACAAAACTGCGCGATTCCGAGCAGGGATATGACAGTGCTTTGAAGGCCTTTGAACGCCAGTTGAAACTGCTTCAGGTCGAATATGTCGATATGTATATGATTCATTGGCCGACTCCTTTCGACTGGCGTTCCGATGAAACGTGGAAGGCATTTGTCCGTCTTCGGGAAGAGGGCCGGATTCGCACTTTGGGCGTATGCAATTTCCTGCCCGAACATCTCGATAAGCTGCATGAACAAACCGGTGAATATCCGACGGTGAACCAAATTGAGCTGCATCCCACATGGCAACAGCGCAATGTGGTTGAGTATTGCAAATCTCATGATATTGCCGTAGAAGCGTATTCGCCAATGGCCCGCGGCGCCGACCTGAAAGCAGGCGATGGGCTTATCGAATCGATTGCTCAGAAGCATGGCGTTTCTGAAGCGCAAGTGATTTTGCGTTGGCATATTGAGAATGGCACGATTATCATTCCCAAATCCGTGCATGCTGAGCGGCAGCGGCAGAATATCGACCTATTTGGATTCAGTCTTACCGAGGAAGAGCATCATGCAATCGACGCCTTGGACGGTCCACAACGCGCCGGTCATGACCCATTGACCTTCACATACGCCTGATGCCTCGCAGAAGAGTTCAAACCCGTTGGCGCAAACGTAGATTCAGTGGGACCAGCCTCACGGAACGGGTGTTGATCCTACTGGTCATTGCCGTCGTCATCGGCATCACCATCGGAATATGGCTACCTCAGGTGAGCCAGCCCATAGGTGAAATTACCGGAGAATATGTCGCCACAGGTCCCGCATCCGATGCGCTTGACGCGCTATCAGTTGACGATAATCCAAGCAAGGCCGGATATGATCGTGATCTATTCGGATATCGCCAGACCGACAGTGATGGAAACGGTTGCGATGTCCGTGAGGATGTGCTGGCCCGTGACCTGAGCAATGTGACATACACGGTAGCGGGCGGCTGCAAGGTGGCGTCAGGCATATTGCAAGATCCATACACAGGAAAGACGATCAATTTTGTGCGTGGACCGCAAACCAGCGCCGCAGTGCAAATCGATCATGTTGTGGCTTTGGAGAATGCCTGGCAGTCCGGTGCTAGAAATTGGGATAGTGCAAAACGATATCGCTTCGGCAATGATATGAATAATCTCTTGGCCGTGGATGGACCTGCAAACCAGGAAAAAGGTTCAGCTTCTGCAGCGTATTGGTTGCCTACGAATAGTGCATACCGTTGCACCTATGTCGCCAAACAGATCGCAGTAAAATCCACATATTCCTTGACCGTAACCACAGCTGAAAAACGCGCGATGAAATCCGTATTGCGCTCTTGCCCTGCGCAGCAATTGCCTTAATCTAGAAGTAGTGTGTCTGCAAGTCTCGGGATGAGAAGTTCTTCACCGGGGACTGTTTGCGGTGGGCGGATGATACGCCGATGAAATGAAGTGGATGTATATCGGTAGACGTACCGAGGGTAATGACGGGGAGCATTGTGACAGATTTGGAACAGCAGGTGCGTGATGATGAAACCGTTGGAGCTGAACGGCCGCATGCGCTGACATCGATTCTGGGGCCGGCCTTCGTTGCCGCAGTGGCGTATGTCGATCCAGGCAATGTGGCGGCAAATATCACCTCGGGTGCCCGTTACGGATATTTGCTGGTGTGGGTTTTGGTGCTGGCCAATGCCATGAGTGTGCTGATCCAATATCAAAGCGCCAAATTAGGAATAGTCACAGGCAAATCGCTGCCTCAGATTTTGGGGGAGCGGCTCGGCAAGGTCGGGCGTATTGCCTTCTTCGTTCAGGCTGAAATCATTGCCATCGCCACGGATCTTGCTGAAGTGATCGGTGGGGCAATAGCCCTGAATCTGCTTTTCGGATTACCCATGTTTCTCGGCGGTTGCATAATCGGCGTGGTTTCCACGGGATTATTGCTCTTCCAAGGTGGCAAGGCGCATCGTGTTTTTGAAAAGTTGATTATTGGCCTGCTCTTGATCATCACTTTTGGTTTCGTTGCAGGTTTGGTTATCGATCCTCCATCGGCCGGTAATGTGCTCAGCGGCCTGGTTCCGCGTTTTACCACTCCTGATTCGGTGCTTATGGCTTCGTCCATTTTGGGTGCGACGGTGATGCCTCACGCCATCTATCTGCATTCCACTCTGGTGAATGATCATTATTCTGCGGGGCGTGAAAAGCCCAGTATCAAGCGGTTGCTTACCGGTTCAAAGGTGGATGTGGTCTGGGCTCTGCTTCTGGCCGGAACGGTGAATTTGGCACTGTTGGTTCTAGCGGCTCATTCCTTATTCGGTGTGACTGGGACGGATACCATCGAAGGAGCGCAACAGGCAATTGTCCGCGTATTGGGTCCCGGCGTCGGTGTGGTGTTCTCTATTGGATTATTGGCATCGTCGTTATCTTCAACAGCAGTGGGCACCTATGCAGGTTCGCAAATCGCCAAAGGCCTATTGCATTATGAACTGCCCATGTGGCTGTGCAGAGTAATCACACTCGTCCCGGCTCTGCTTGTGCTGTGGTTCTCATCCAATCCCACGATGGCATTGATTGTGGGACAAGTGGTATTGTCACTCGGCATCCCCTTCGCCATAATTCCTCTTATGCGTTACACTCGAAGCGCCGAAATCATGGGTTCGTGGCGTGATGGGCTGGGCAAGCACTTGCTGTGCATTGCAGTAGGTGCGGTCATCATTTGTCTGAATGTGGTTCTTGTGTATTTAACGCTTACCGGTCAGGCATAAGGCCTGTAAGGCGTAAGGATTATCTGCCGGCATATTCATTGCATCGAATGTGATGATTCATACCTCGAAGCAGGATGTGATGGCTGTTTGGACATCTTTCTGTTTCGGGGGAGTGCGGTTTATTCCTCCACGCTTGATGCTTGTGGCCCGTGTTCATGATTGCCCTGAGCCCGATGGGACCCGATATTGATCTGATGGCCTGCGATCGAAGGCAAATGGGGGTGCACCATGTGGACACGCGCCATGGCTCGTTGCACGGTGTCATGGGTTGAACCGGCGCCATTGCCTTTGACTCCGAAGAACACCAGCAGCACCATGATGAAGCATATGGCTGCGCTGATATGCAAAGCAGATTGCACTCCGAATACGCTTGCCTGAATTGCGGTTTGCGGTGTGCCACCAAGACTTGCATGACGCAGTTTGGTGAAGGCTTCCATGCTGATAACCAAAATAGGGGCACCGATGGCACCGGCAATTTGCCGGGCGGTATTGGTCACCGCTGAACCGGCTGAGACTTCATGTGGTTCCAAGCAGTTCAATGACCATGTGGTGATGGGCATCAGCACGAATCCCATGCCGATTTGGCGGACGAATTGCCAGATCGAAATCCACCAAATCCAAGTATGCATTCCCAGAAGACTCATCATGATAGTGCCGAAAAACAGGGTTATGGATCCGGTAAGCGCAACAGGTCGGGCTCCGAATCGATCAAGCAGTTTGCCGCCGAAGAACTGGGCGATGCACATGCCAAAGGCGCCCGGCAGCATGATCAGACCGCTCATTGTGGAGGAGAACCCTCGATCATTTTGAATGTACAACGGAATAATCACCACAATGGAGCTAAAAGCGAAGAAGCTTAATGATGCGCATATGGTTCCTATGGTGAAGCTTCGATTGCGCAAAACACCGAGGTTCAGCAGTGGTGGCTGAATGGCTCGTCCCTTGTGTTGCATTGCTGCTGGCGGCACCTCACTGCCGGCGGCACGGGCCTTTCGGTGTGCTTCGCGGAGCTCTTCAAAGCGACGCGCAGTGTGAATTTGCCGCATAATGAACCAGGCGATGCCAAGTATGCCAATAACCATTGGACCCCAAACCATGGGGTTATCGAATGGATACGACTCGATATTGGTGAAGCCAAACATCAATCCGCCAAAACCAATGACTGAGAGGCTGGCCGAGAACAGGTCCGCTTGTGCGTTTCGATCTTGTGCTCCGAAGTTACGCAGGAATACCACTGCAAGCACGATGGCGATTGCACCGATAATTGTAAGCGAGAGGAATATTGAGCGCCAGCCATTGGCATCGGTCTGCCAACCGCCTATGGTCGGCCCGAGTGCAGGGGCGACACTCATGGCCATGCCGACAGTGCCCATGGCAACCCCACGACGAGACATAGGGTAGATGGAGAATACGGTGATCTGCAGAACTGGCCACATTACGCCTGTTCCTATGGCTTCCAGTGTGCGTCCCAGTAAAACGAGTAGGAATGTGGGAGCGGTCAAGGCGATTGCAGAGCCAATCGTGAACACGATCATCGAAGTGATCACAATATGGCGGGTGGAGAATCGCCTGGTCAAGAAGGCGGTCAAAGGCACCATAACACCCATAACCAACTGGAAGACCGAAGTCATCCATTGTCCTGTTGTCACATTGATCTTGAATTCCGCAACGATTGTTGGCAATGCGGCGCTGAGCTGAAGCTGGGTGAAATTGCCGACGAATGTGATGAAGGTGAGAATGGCGAGTGAGATAAATGCCGGTTTCGTCAAATGTCCGTCACGGAAGGTGTCTTCGCTCGATAAAGCTTGACTTCGCTGCTGTTTTATTGTTGACAAGTGACGATTCTTCGACATCTAAGTTCTTTCGACGCATTGGCGGGCCCAAACGGTTTTTGGCGCGATTGGGACTTTTCAAGCCGTTGAAGAGCGGCTAGTAGCATGCCGGCATAGAGAATCGGCGTTCCCATCCCCAGTCGGTAGCCTTGTTCGTGACCAAGATATGATACACCGTTGTCCGGATTTCTGTTGCGGCCACGGTGCAGCAACCTGTCGTAGACAATATCCATGGTATCCGAAGTCGTGAATAACAACGGACGGATATGTTTTGAGCCCCGCACCGAACGGTACGAGGCTCAAAACATCAATGATATTGTCAATCAGTATGAGTGGTTGGCGATCCAATAGTTGTATGCACCTTGGATAGAACCATATCTGCTGGCGCAGTACATCCAGAACCACTTGAGCTGTGTCTGATAATTTGTCGCCCAATCGGATCCTGCAGAAGCCATCTTGCTGCCCGGCAGAGCCTGTGGCAGGCCGTAGGCGCCTGAGCTGGCATTGGTGGCATTCACACGCCATCCCGACTCATGGGTGATGATGTACACAGTTGCCGTGAAATCGGCCTCTGTGTAGCCATTGGCAATCAAATAATCATGAGCCCACTGCTGCATCTCGCCTGCTGGCACTGTGGTGCCGATATCGGTGGATGTGCTCGATGAAGATGACGAAGAAGATGAGGTAGATCCGGTACCTACCAAAATGACCTTGTCAACCGGGGCTTTCTTCACATAGGAAGCGAAAATATTGGAAGATACCACCTTGTCGCCGGCGCGAGTCACAAGGCTTGTGGTTTCCATGACGCCTTCCTCGCCCTCGGTCTCCACCTTCTCGGTTCCTGCCGGGAGATCGGAGGTTTCTTTTTTGACGACATTGAACGCAATGGATTCGTCAGAGGTTTCCAATTGCGCACCTGCGCGTTCAATGGTGATGACCGTGGATTCATCCACTTTGGTGGTCAACGAGGGAGATACCGTGTCATTGGATTCAAGCGTGATATCACCGGCATCCAAAACCGATTTCACATCGGTAAAATCCGTTCCCAAAACCACTCGAGACTGACCGTTGATCTTCACCGTGATATACGAAGTCTCACCGTTGAGAGCGTCGCGGGAAGTGCCACGGGACACGTCGAGTGCATTTGAATCAGTTGCCGAATACTCAGTCACCTGTGCCACCGGGTTGGCGGACACATAGAACGTGCGGGAGATAACGCCTACTCCCGCGAGCAGGCTAATCGCTGCCGCCGTTGCCGTTATCTTCATCCACTGGCGTTTGCTCAGGGATTTCAGGGTGGGCACTTGCTTGCGATGGCTTGCCATTATGCTCCTTGATGGGCCTACATTACCTAGGTCCCGCTTCGATGTTTTCTTATGTTCAAACCTCATCGACGCGGGCGCACCGCGCACAATGATAACAGAACATCCTGAACCTACGAAAAAACCGCCTTCTGAAGTGCAGTACACACCTTGTGCATTTCAGAAGACGGTTTGTTATTCCGCCGTTGGGCGATTACTTGAGTTCGAAGTTCTTTGCCTGCTCGATCAGCTTGTCGAGATCGGAGCCACGCAATGCACCTGCCTGCTTGTAGATGACCTTGCCCTTCTTGGTCACCATCAAAGTAGGCACTGCCTGGATGTCTGCGGCTGCGGCCAGTTCCTGGTTCTGGTCGATATCCACCTTGCCGAACACAATCTCGGGGTTCTTCTCGCTGGCCTTGTCGTACACGGGGCCGAAAGCCTTGCACGGTCCACACCAAGTGGCCCAGAAGTCCACGAAAACGAGATCGTTGTCGGTGATGGTTGATTCAAAGTTCTTGCTGTTCAGTGTCGTAGTTGCCATAGTCGACTCCTTACCTTTTTGACGTGACCACAGCATACCCCATAGGGGTAGTTCATATGCTGACAGGAAAATACCGCTGAGTCGGAATATTTCGCTGAGATTCTCAATCGCTCAACGACACTAAGGAAGTTGAGAAATAAGGCCGTTTTTCAAGGTGTTCCGATTGTGGATACAGCAGGCAGTGATATGCAGGTCGCCAGCGTCGTGGATACGCTCGTGGCTTTGGTCGTCAATGAAACAAATACGCTCTGCATGTGGAAACAATCCTGCCTTGCGAAATACCTACGAAATACCTTCCTGTGTTGCGCATCGGTTTGAGGCATGTCGCATAATAGTGGCATGCCAGTGTTGAATGATGAAGTGCCTGATGATGATGACTTCGACGCAGGGCGTCGTCGCGGCGAATTCGATAATGTCACCCCTGAGGATTTCGGTGGGAGCAATCCTCCAGGCTGGTTGGATCGCCCTGAAATAGAGCGGATTCGTCGGCAGGTTCCGATTCCTTATGTGGAAATCGTGCCCGTGCGCACTGACGATCTCGGCCGAATCGTGAGCGTGGGTTCACTGCTTCGGGTCGATGAGCACGGTTCCATTGAACGAACGCTCATTGCTGGCAGAGTGTTATTCCATGAGTCTTTGCGCGAAGCCATAGCTCGAAATATTGCCAAGGATTTGGGTGATATTGCATTGCCTGTGCTGCCGCAATGCCTGCAGCCCTTCACCGTTGCAGAATTCTTCCCGACGCCGGGTTTGTCGGAATTCTATGATCCTCGCCAACACAGCATCGCTTTGTGCTATATCGTCCCTATTCCGGGAGATTGCAAGCCTCAGGATGAGACATTGGATGTGGAATGGTGCGATCCTCATGATGCACGCATCGATGTGTTCATCGAGCAGATGGCGAATGGTCATGGGGCTATTGTGCGCAAGGCATTGGCTTGGGCGGGTGTGTGAATACGCCGGCTGAACACTGGCAGTTCCGGCGTATGCAGTCGGAGGCTGAGCACAGGCGCGCCGTGTGCAGCAGCAATCGCATATCAGAGCGGAAGATCGGATTGGAAAGGAGTGACAGTGGGGATTTCATTGCATAACACGTCATACGCCGATGGTCAGGGATTGCCATTGGTTCTCGTCCATGGTTTCCCTGTGGACCATCACATGTGGGATGAGTGCGCACAGCAAATTGCGCATATGTCGGAGCACGCAGGTCTGGAGCCATTTCCTATCTGGGCGCCGGATATGCCTGGCGCAGGGGAGTCGGCAGTGCCCGATGAATCGGCGACCGGACCAATTGCTGAAGATGGCGCATATGAGCAGGCCATGGACAGACTTGCAGATGCATATGTGCAGTTGATTCGTGATGCAGGATATCAGCGGGCTGTGTGGGTGGGCCTGTCAATGGGCGGGTACGTGGTGCTCGATATCCATCGCAGGCATCCAGAAGCCGTTGCTGCGATTGGATTGCTCGATACGAAGGCGGATGCCGATAGCGATGAGGCGCGTGCGAGGCGTCTGCATATCGCTCAGGAATGCGAATCTTCGCAAACAGTGGATGCGGTCATGCATTTTGCGGCTCCTCAGCTTCATGACTCGACAGTGAAGCGTTCAGCGGATTTCACTGCAATGTTTGCTGCCTTGATTCAGTCGCAGACGCCTGAAGGGGTGGCTTGGAGGCAGCGAATGGCGGCGGGAAGACCCGATCTCAACGCGGAACTGCCCAAGATTGCAGTGCCTGCTTTGGTGTTATGCGGTGATTTGGATCCTTCAAGTCCTCCAGCTGTTATGGAGCCGATATCCCAAGCGATGACGCGCAGTGAGGTGCGGATGCGGGTTATCGAGGATTGCGGGCATTTCAGTGCGACCGAACATCCTCTTCGAGTCGCTGAGGCAATCGTTGATCTGGTAGGTCAGGCCGTCAAGGCTTCGAATCATTGAGGGAGTTGGATACTCATGGGGTTGTTTTCGCCGCTTGCGATGACACAGGCGCTGCCTTTTCTGCCTTTGGCTCAGGGCGATATTGATTATCAGGTGAGCAAAAGAGCGCAGCCAGGGCTTATTGAGGAACTACTGCAGAATCCGAATACCAAGGTTATGTTGGTGAGCGACGGCTTGGTGGCCGTAGCAAAGGATCCGGCGGGGTTGAGGCAACATTCGGGTGCCCCGATGAGCCTCGCAACAATACCTGGAAACTATGCGGTTCATGATGTGTTGAACCATCAGGAAGTACTTCCCATTTTCTTGGGCTCGTATGGGCCCGAACGCGATGAATATGCCGTAGCGGTGGATATAAGCCGGATTTCGGTGGATCCTCGAGGCAATACCCGAGGCGTGTTGCCTGATGCCGCCAATACGGGTGCCGATGCCGCATTGGATGAGAGCATGCCTGCCAACAAGACGTCGCTATCGATTTTTGCCCATGCAAAACAGCAATATGACTGGGTGGATTTGCGTACCTTTGCTCCACACGCCTCGGCACGTCAAGTCGGACAGGCGACGACGGCGATTGCCTTGAGCAACTGGCATACAGCCCAACGGTATTGCCCGACCTGCGGATCGAAAGTCGAATCCGCGCTCAGTGGATGGGCTCAGCGATGCACGAATGAATCCGATGGCAATCGTTTGCTATTCCCTAGGGTTGAACCGGCGGTTATTGTGGCAATCGTTGACGGCGAAGACCGATTGTTGATGCAGCATAATCGCGCTTGGAATGATGCCAGTTTGTTCTCTGTCACTGCTGGATTTGTGGAAGCGGGGGAGAATTTGGAGCACGCATGCCGTCGTGAGGCGATGGAAGAAACAGGAATCAGACTCGGAGAGGTCAAATATCTCGGCTCCCAGCCTTGGCCATTCCCGGCGTCCTTGATGATGGCTTTCAAAGCGCAGGCTCTCACGACAGAAATACATGCCGATGGTGACGAAACCACGGATGTGAGATGGATGAGCCGAGACCAACTCACAC
Source organism: Bifidobacterium tsurumiense (assembly GCF_000741765.1). Classification (GTDB taxonomy): domain Bacteria; phylum Actinomycetota; class Actinomycetes; order Actinomycetales; family Bifidobacteriaceae; genus Bifidobacterium; species Bifidobacterium tsurumiense. The sequence continues at coordinate 223,434 of NZ_JGZU01000003.1, read as the reverse complement.
ATGCCCTGATAGCAGGGGAGATGAGTCTGCCCGGTAAGGCCTCGATTGCACGCCATATGATCCAAGAGTGGTATGGGCAAGAAATATAACCATCATCTTGGGGATTGTGTAGGATTACGACTGTTATGCGTTCATGCACGCTTGGTGATATGAACGATGCTCATAGGGGATGAGACGAATCTCATGATTCGATTGAAGGTTGGGAATGCTGCGTTCCAACTTGTGACATTGGTCACAGTAATCCTCTGCAGAGTGCATAACTGTGCTCGCGTCGGCGTGTTGATAGCTGGTAAGGGCAGGGAGCGTCAGGTAATCGAGTTATCCTAGGCGCATAGTAAGGCAGGGAAAGGACGATTATCGTGACGAGCGCTTCAGAAGGTCGATCCTTGTTTGATGCGCAACCTGGAGAGGTTACCACAAACATTCGTCGCATCGATCAGACCTCGAATATCGGTCAAGAGGCCGGCGCCGCGTTCGCGGGCGCGCAAGACGGAGATGTCATTGACATGGCGGCTCTGGGAACCGGGCATAAGGAAAAGAACAAGCGTCGAAATCTGACGTTGTGGATTGTGCTTGGCATTCTTGCTGCATTAGTGGTGCTTTCGCTGAGCTGGTTCTTTGGAGCCGGGTGGTATTTCCAAGACAAGGCGGCTCTGGGTGTCGAATTAGGAGGCACCAGCGTTGCCGGTCAGAACGCCGAGCAGCTGAAGACTACGGTGAATAATGCCGTCGCAAATTCCAAAGTCACTGTCACAGATGGTGACGGCAAGTCCGTCACGGCAAGCCTTGCTGATCTGGGTGTCAAGGTCGATGTTGATGCCACGGTCAGCCAGCTTCTCGCTGCCAAAAGCGATAATGCCATTGCCAAGGTGAATCCATTCGCTTCTCAAAACGTGGCCTTGAATGCCACTGTCGACAAGCTGAAGCTCAGTGACTATCTCACTGAGAATTTTGTTCAGGAATCAGATCGAGCCGTGGCTTCCAGCATCGCCTACGATGATGCCAGCAAGACTTTCACTGCAACAGAAGGCAAAGGCGGACGAACTCCTGAAGACACCGGCGTTGTCGAGGCGGTGAATGCCCTCATAAGCGAACCCGGTTCGAATAAGAACGTCTCGGTGGAATACAAAACCGTCGACATGCCCATCTCACTGGATGCGGCCCAGAAGGCCGCGGATGAGGCCAATACTCGTTTGTCTGCCGCGTTCACCATCAATAATGGCAACTCAAAGACGTTTACGGTTCCTGTTGAACAGGTTGCTTCATGGATTACTCCGACAGGCGACCCAAGCAATGGCACCATTAGCCTGAGCTATGACAAGCAGAAAATCGTTGACTACATGGCGTCCACTCTTCCCGAACAGCTCAATCAGCAAATGGTCTCGCAGGAAGATGTGATTGATGGCAATGGCAGCGTGCTGCTCACCAAGGTCAAGGGTGTCGATGGCGTAACGGTCAAGAATACCGACGCGGTTGCTGACCAGGTGTACAACGCACTGACAGGAGGCCAGGGCGCGGACGTCCAGGTTGCTGCCGATGTGACCGCTCATGATGTCAAGCAAGTCAAGTCGGAAATGCGCATTGTTGTGGACAAGACCACGCAGACTGCATCGGTGTACAAGAATGATCAGCTGGTCAAGACTTTCCTGGTGTGCACAGGACGTGATGGCGGCAACGAATCCGATAACGGTACCTTTGCCATTTATCTGAAATATGCCTCTCAGGATATGACCGGTTTGAATGATGATGGTTCACGGTATCTCTCCAAGGGAGTGAAGTGGGTCAGCTACTACAACGGTGGTGAAGGATTCCACACCGCCACTTGGAATTACAACGGCATTGCGACCGGTGATCCGGCCAATCACGGTTCCCACGGTTGCATCAACATGTATGAGCAGGATTCCCAGTGGATTTATGACAACTGCCCTGAAGGAACCATCGTGCAGGTTGTCGGCACCCAGCCAACAGGCCCAGTGCGTTAATGCATATTGGTACTTGATATCGGAAGCGGGAGCGAATTGCGGTTCGTTCCCGCTTCTCGCATAACGGCATGTTCTTCCAGCGGCCTTGCGTATGCTTGGAGATATGAGTGAGCGCGAAATCGATGAGCAGCCTTTGAATCTTGACGTTCCGGAGCATTTGCAGTATTCAGACGAGCATGTCTGGTTGGATGATGACGACGATCCCGCGATTTTGGGTATGACCGAATACGGCATTGAGCGGCTTGGAGAACTCGAGGAAGTGGAACTTCCTGAGTCCGGCGAGCGATTTGAAGCAGGCGATGAAATAGCCCAGCTCAACACTGAACATGGTCAGACACCTGTTATCACGCCGGTTGCTGGAGTGGTTCGTTATGTGAATAATGCAGTGAACGATGATCCGGGCATGGTGAGTGACGACCCGTATGGCGAAGGCTGGCTCGTCAAAATCGAACTCGATGATGATGAGCCGGAGTTGCTTGACGCAGCAAGCTATGTTGCGGTTATCCGCAGATAGCCGGAATGCTTTGCTGCTCAGCATGCTCGTTATGAATGATGTCGACAAAAGTTGCATCCAATGAGAGCCTGTTGGCACGGAATACTAGGCTGTTGAATGCAGCTTTGGCAATTGGTTGAAAGCAAACCGTATGATGGAAAACATGATCGGCGACGAAGAATCCATGAGTCTTGACATAGAATCAGTAGACGATATGCCCACGATACCGATTCCAGCTCGTCCGGCCAGCACCACATTTGATACCGCATCGCGTCATGAGCGCATTGAAACCAAGCCGGCTGTCGTGCAGTGGTCCCGCCGATTCATTACCAGGTTGTTTTCCATATGGGTGAAAGCCGCGACGTATGCTGCGAATCGTATGGATTGGTATCCGCGCGTCGAGCCATATATCGGATACGGAACCGATGATTTTTCCCGATTGATTTGCCGAACCATTTATGCCCCTGAGCATAGCCGTGCAGGAAAGCTGATTCGTGGTATCAGGGGAATGCTCACGATACCCGCCCCCAAGGTTCGTGTACGCATAGCAATTGATGGCATCCCTTTGGAAACGGTTCAGGTGGGGAGATCCGAAGCCTATGACGAGGTGGATCAAAGCCATGCCCAGGGCAGCGAATATGCGGTTTCTGATTCATCCGGATACTTGGATTTGGTGGCAATGCGCGAATTGCCCGCAGGTGTGCACGCCGTTTCCTATGAGATCGAACGTCGTAAGCCGGTAACCTCGAATCTGTTTACGATTGCGCCAGGAACGCAGGTCGGCGTCATCTCCGATGTTGATGACACGATCATGGTGACGCAGGCACCTTCGATGTGGAGAGCGGCTTACAATCTGCTGTTGTTGAATCCAAACAAACGTGCGCCAGTGCCCGGCATGGGCGTATTTTTCAATAAAATCGCGGATATCTTCCCAGATGCCCCCTTCTTCTATTTGTCAACATCTCCGTGGAACGTTGAAAGCTCGATTCGACATTTCATTGCCAACCATGGATATCCTGAGGGGCCGTTGCTTTTGCGCGATTTGGATCCCAGACCTAGGACCTTCGTGCCCAGTGGCGTACAGCATAAGCTGGAATTCGCCGAACAGTTGATGTCGGATTTTCCAGACATGAAGTTCATACTGATAGGTGATGATGGACAGCGCGATCCGACGACCTATGCCACGATTGCACGCCGATATCCTGGTAGGGTTTTGGCCATTGGAATCAGGCAGCTCAGTCCCAAGGAGTCCTCTCCATTTGGGCAGGTTTCGGGCATTACCGCCACTCAGCCGATGCCGGTTACCGATGTTCCTGTGTTCACGGGAACGACTGGAGCCAATCTGATGAAAACCATGTTGCCATATTTGAAGCGCTGCCTCTAAACAAGCCAGCTTCAGCTAACGGCGCGTTATATGCGCTCGGCTCTACAATGGCGGGCATGATTGCACAGCAGAATAATGCGTCGGCGCAGGAGTCGATTACTCCTCCTGTGGCAAAGAAAGTACCTCATCTTCGTCAATTCCATGGGGATGAATTCAACGATGTGTACGAATGGATGCGCGATACCAAGTCCGAAGAAGTGCGCAACTATGTCCAAGGCCAAAATGCGTACACCGAATTCCGTCTTAAGAATTTGGCGTCCTTGCGCCAATCATTGTTTGATGAACTGAAATCGCGGGTCAAGGAAACCGATATGTCGGTGCCTACGCGCATTCATGACTATTGGTATTTCAGCCGTGTTCAGCAGGGCAAGCAGTATGGGTTGCAATGCCGCATTCCTGTCGCCTCTGCTGATGACTGGGATGCTCCCGAAGTCGATCCCTTGTCCGTTCCCGGTTCTTTGCCTGGTGAGCAGATTGTGTTTGACGCCAATGTCGAATCGGCTGGCAAGGATTTCTTCCAATTGGGTGGCATGGACCTCAGCCGTGACGGTCGATGGCTGCTGTACGGCGTGGATACCAGCGGCGATGAACGATACGACTTCCGTATCAGGGATCTGCAGTCAGGTGAAGATCTGCCTGATCAATTGGATGGCATAGGCCGCGCCTGCTTGACTCCCGATGCCCAGTGGGTGTTCTACACGGTATTGGACGATGCGTGGCGTCCATATGCGGTGTATCGCCATCGTGTCGGCGCCCCTGTGAGTGAGGATGTGGAAGTCTTCCGAGAGTCTGATGAACGATTCTGGGTTGGTGTTGGCGTGAGTTTCGATGAGCGCAATATGGTGATCAATACAGGATCGAAGACCACTTCAGAAGTCCGTTTGCTTCCTCTTGCCACGCCGGAAGGCGAGTTCTCAATCTTCATCGCACGTGAAGAAGGTATCGAATATGATGTCAGTTTTGCCTGCTTCGAAGGGGCTGGTGAACAAGGTGAAGACGTCGATGTGGCGATTGTGAGTCATAATGCGCATAATCCCAATTTCGAAATCGATATTATCGATATGCGCGATCACAAGCCGCCTTTCACATTGGGAGAAGGTGTGCCGGTTGCTGTGGGATCTCCGTATGGATGTGAGCAGGGCGATCGCTTCGAACCGGGTGCACGTGACCATGCCATCAGTGAACCATATTTCAATCCTGCCAACCCGCGCATTCTGCAAGGTGCGCGTGGGCTAAGCGTGGACGGTTTGGCATTGTATCGTCATTTTGCGCTACTGAGCTACCGTGCAGACGGTATGCCGCATATCGCCATGATGACCAAGTCCCAGGCGAAGGAAGATTTCATATCGCATCAGCCATGGAGATTTGTTGAGTTGCAGCCGCATGGCGTTGGAGACGACTTTAACAGCGCGGCCGATAAGACAGAGGCACCCGCCATTGCTCCTATACGGCTAGTCGGGGACGCGGATGATCAGAATCATTTGCAGCCCGGGCATAAGCTCTATTCCGTCTCCGCTTCGTCAAATCCTTCGTATCTTGCGCCGAAGTTGAGATATGGCTTCTCAAGCTACACCAGTCCAGGCGAATTGCATGAATTCGATCCCGCCACAGGTGAGGATGTGCTGCTCAAACGCGCGCAGGTTTTAGGAGACTTCGAACCGGGCAAATATGCCGAGCGTCGCATTTGGGTGAAGGCTCGTGACGGCGAAACCATCCCGGTTTCTCTGGTGTGGCGACCTGATGCCGTGACACTGCCGGCGCCGATGTTCATAACGGGATACGGTGCGTATGAAATCAGCTCTGATCCTGGTTTTTCCGTCGCACGACTCAGCTTGCTCGATCGCGGCGTGCTCTATGCAGTAGCCACATTCGCGGTGGCGGAGAGATGGGACGGGGCATGGTACGAACAAGGCAGAAGGCTGAATAAAAAGCATAGCTTTGAGGATTTCGTGGATGCCACCATTGCAGTTCAGGATTTGGGTTATGCAGATGTCAAACGAACTGTGGCCAATGGCGGATCTGCAGGAGGTCTGTTGATGGGAGCCGTGGCCAATCTTGCTCCCGAACGATACGCAGGTATTGAAGCCGATGTGCCTTTTGTGGACGCTTTGACCTCTATTCTGGATCCTTCATTGCCTCTTACTGTCACTGAATGGGATGAGTGGGGAGATCCTCTGCATGATGAGCAGGTATATCGCTATATGCGCAGTTATACGCCATATGAAAATGCCCCAAGTGATGAGAAGCCGGTGCATGACTTCCCGGCGATTTTCATTACCTCTTCTATGAATGACACCAGAGTACTGGTCGTCGAGCCGCTGAAATGGCTCGCCCGATTGCAAGCAGCCGGGGTGGATGCTATTGCAAAAATCGAGGTTGAAGCGGGTCACGGAGGTGTTACTGGTCGTTACAAGCAATGGGAAGAAGTCTCGTATGAAAATGCTTGGTGTCTTTCGATAATGGGTATCGAATCATAGCGGCTCCTCTGCATCGACATATGCGTAACGAGGTTCAAATTTCACTATTTGGAATTTGAACCTCGTTTTTGTGCGATGTGATTGCAGATGCAAATCCCGTCAAGAATGTTGATATTTCAGACTTCTGCAGGATTTCTGCCGCAATGGTGTTTCGAAACTGCTTCAAAATGTCCATAAGGTGGAATGAATATGAGCTGGTCGATACCGCGACGGTACGCTCGCCGTTATGAGTAACAGCACAACATATCGCATTGCCGTCATCGCTGGCGATGGCATTGGCAAAGAAGTTACACCGGTAGCGCAGGCTGTATTGGATAAGGTGTGCGCTGACGAAGCAAAATTCATATATGAGCCCTTTGATCTGGGTGCTGAACGGTATCTCCGTGACGGTGCGATCCTGCCCGAAGACGAGCTGGAACGGATCAAGAGCATGGATGCGATTCTGCTGGGTGCCATTGGCGATCCGCGTATCAAGGCGGGAATTCTTGAACGTGGACTGCTGTTGAAGCTGCGTTTTGCCCTTGACCAATATGTGAATCTGCGCCCATCGAAATTGTATGAAGGCGTCACATCACCGCTTGCGCAACCAGGAGACATTGATTTCGTGGTGGTCAGAGAAGGGACCGAAGGGTTGTATTGCGGTGCCGGCGGCGCAGTGCGGCGCAATACGCCTGCTGAGGTTGCCACCGAGGTCTCTATCAACACGGCGTATGGTGTTGAGCGGGTAGTGCGCTATGCCTTTGATCTGGCTATGAAAAGGCGCAAGCATATTACGCTGGTGCATAAAAAGAACGTTCTGGTGAATGCCGGCGATATGTGGCAGCGCATTGTTGACAGGGTCGGAGAAGAATATCCTGAGGTGAGCCACGATTATCTGCATATCGATGCGGCTACCATTTTTATGGTGAGCAAGCCTTCTCGCTTCGACGTGATCCTCACCGATAATCTCTTTGGCGATATTCTCACTGATGAAGCGGGTGCTGTCGTTGGTGGCGTTGGATATTCAGCATCCGGCAATATCAATGCCTCGAATGAATATCCCTCGATGTTTGAGCCTATCCATGGTTCGGCTCCCGATATCGCAGGACAAAGCATCGCCAATCCAACGGCGGCTGTGTTGTCAGCTGCTATGCTCCTGCGTCATCTGGGATTCGATGCGGCGGCTGGGCGCATTGACGCAGCAGTTGAGGCTGATATTGCTCAATTGGGTCCCACTCAGCGGAGCACTGAACAAGTCGGGCGGGATATTCTCGCCAGGCTGTGATGCCATGGGGCAGGAAAGTGCGTCTGGTGACTGTGGATGAATGTATTGAGGCCATTGCATGTCTTGTAGTTGAATTTGCTGGAGCTTCGTCGTGAATAGGATATGATGGACACCATGAGCGATTACAACGGAGGCAATGGCCCAGTTCAAGGTTCGTATGACAATGCTGCGGCTTCACAAGCCAATCAGCAGCAAAATCAACAATATAACCAGCCCAATTCCTATGCTGCAGGACAGCAAGCTGCATATGGTCAAGAGGGATCCTATGCCCAGCAGAATGCGTATGCCCAGCAGAATGCACAATCCTATGGATATGAGCAGCCGAACGCATATGCCAACCAGAATGGCTACGGCCAGGACAATGGCTATGCCCAGCAGAATCCCAATATGGGTGCGCCGCAACAAATGCCCAATGGGCAGATGCCTTACGGCTATGCTCCGAAGCAGAAAATCGTTGCGGGATTGCTGGCTATTTTCTTGGGTACTTTGGGCATTCATAATTTCTATCTCGGCTACACAACCAAGGCAGTGATTCAACTGCTGCTAACTGTGGTCGGCTGGTTGATCTTGGTCGGACCTATCATTGCCGCTATCTGGAGTTTCGTAGAGGGCATTTTGATTTTGTGCTCGAATTACGGTTCTCCATGGCATCGAGATGGACGCGGTTTTGAATTGATGGATTAGGTTCGCAGAATCCTTTCAATGAATGGCCCTTGCGCAGGAGAATACCTACTGCGCAAGGGTTGATTCATACATGCGTCTGCTTTGCGATGTTGTGCAAAGCGATGGGTGTCACTGCGCTGGATCCCTTCAGCAACTGATGTGTTTTTCGCCGAGACACGGTAACCAACAGATATAGCCGGCGTGTCGGGAAGTTGCGAGTGTGGCTACAATATACGGGTGGTCAAAGCTGATTCACCGACGTGGCTCACCGTATTGGGGCATGGTGCAAGGAAGTCGGCTAGAGATACGACAGGTGGAGGTGTCATGTTTACGGGCAAGCCGAATGCGATGAACGAGAACAATAATATGCTGTTGCATACAGCCTTGTTCAAGCAGGTGCCGCTCGATCAAGCCGAAGAACTGATGAGTCACCTTCGCCAGGCCACTTTTGATAAGGGCGATTACATTTTCCGTGAAGGCGATACCGATCATCGCATGTACATCCTTGAATACGGCAAGGTAAAGCTCACTCGTCGTTCAGAGGACGATCGAGTGCAGTTGCTCAGCATCCATACGTATGGCGAGGTACTTGGCGAGATTCCGGTTTTCGATCCTCACGGAGGGCCGCGAACCGCTTCTGCCATTGCCATGACGAATAACACGCAGGTATTGTGGCTGGAGCATGATGCATTGTTCGCATGGCTGGATATCCATCCTCGTGTGGCCATCGATATGCTGCAGGTACTGGCCAATAGAATGCGCGCCAATAATGAGCGTATTTCCGATTTGGTGTTTATGGATGTGCCTGCACGATTGGCGAAGACTTTGCTGAACCTGGCATCCCGATTCGGAGAGCCTGTTGAGGCAGGTCTTAAGGTTCCCCATGATTTGACGCAAGAAGAGATGGCTCAATTGGTGGGGTCTTCACGAGAAACGGTGAATAAGGCACTTATGGATTTCGCCAACCGTGGCTGGATCGCTCGTGAAGGTCATTCCATCATCATCTATCAGCCGGGAATGCTTATCCGTCGCTCTCAACGCTGAGGCGAGTCATACAGCTTGAATACGGCTGACATTCAGCTGATTTCCGATGTGTTTTCGGCTGGCATACTGGCGTTATTCCAACATAAAGCAAGTTTGATATGGAATGGTCGCGAGGTAGAGACACCCCTTTAGAATAGTCAGCATGCCGAAGAAGAAATCCCTCACTGTTCAGCGCGTGCTCGCTTTGTTGCTGTCCTATGTCACCTTGTGCATAGCTGGCGGCGTTGTGGCCAGTGCGTTGTTCCTACCGGCCGTAATCGGGGCGAATAATGTTGCCAAGGCCGTTGTGCCTTCATTGAAAGTGGAAGGCATCGACTTCGATGTGACCAGTCTGCCTCAAAAATCCACGATGTATGCCTCGGACGGCACAACGGTTATTGCATCCTTCTATGCACAGAACCGCACGGTTGTGCCTTTGAAGAGCATTTCCACCTATATGCAGCAGGCTGTGGTGGCTCGTGAGGATCGTCGTTTCTTTGAGCATTCCGGCGTCGACGTCCAAGGCGTGCTCCGTGCATTTGTCGAGACGTATATCAAGAAGGGCGATACCCAGGGCGGTTCATCGCTCACCCAGCAGTATGTCAAGAATGTGCTGATGATTCAGGCACGCGAAGATGATGATCCCATTGCCGAATACCACGCTTCAGAAGACACGATAGCCCGTAAATTGCGAGAGATGCTGATTTCGGTGCAGATGGAGAAGCAGTATTCCAAGCTGGAAATATTGCAGGGCTATCTCAATATCGCGCAGTTCGGCAGCAATAACCTGTATGGCGTGGAAACGGCGGCCAAAAGGTATTTCAATACGACGGCTGCTGACCTGAATATTGTGCAGTCGGCGACTATCGCTGCTATTACGAAGAACCCTTCACAATATGACCCTTCTATTGAGGAGAATCAGGCAGAGGCCGAGAACCAACGCAATATCGTGCTTGATTTGATGCTGCAGCAGGGCTTCATATCACAGCAGGAACATGATGAAGCGCGGAACACTCCGTTGAAAGATACGCTCAATATCCAGCCGGCTGCATCTGAGGTGGGATGCCAGGCTGCTGGGGACGCGGCTTTCTTCTGTGATTATGTGAGCAAGAAGATCCTCAACTCCGAGGAGCTGGGGGCGACCTTGGCCGATCGTCAGAAGTTGCTCAATGAGGGCGGCTTGGAAATCTACACCACAATGGATGTCAATGCGAATAGTGCTGCGATGAATGCCGCACGAGACACCATTCCGGTCAATGATGCCAGTGGATTCGAGGTGGCAATCGCCGCCATAAAACCTGGAACCGGCGAAGTACTGGGCTTCGGCATCAATCGAACGTATGACGCAACCGATGCTGCCAAAACCGATCCGACCCACACGGCAATCAACTACGCAGTCGATGAGCGTGATGGTGGAGGCATGGGTTGGCAGGTCGGTTCGACGTGGAAGCCCATCAACCTTGTGGCTTGGATGCAGCAGGGTCACTCCATTAACGAATCGCTGCGCACTTCGATGCGATACAACAACACTGACTTCAGCTGTTCGCAGTATCAAGGCGTAGGTGTGTGGCCGGTGCAGAATTCCGGTGGCGGCACAGTCAGCCCTGAGACACCTTTGCAGGGTCTGGTTCGTTCGCATAACACCACACAGGCGGCTATGGCTCAGCAGATCAAGTTGTGCTCGATTGCGGACGCCGCGAAGACTTTGGGATATAACAATTCTCCGCTCGGTCAGGAAGATGTGTATTCCGCCAACTCTTTGAACCCGCCAATGACCATTGGTTCGGTGCAGGCTTCTCCTTTGACCATGGCCAATGTGTATGCCACTTTGGCTGCCAATGGTGTGGAGTGCACGCCTATCGCCATGAAGCGCGTTGTCGATAAGAACGCCAATGAGCTGAAGGTGCCGAGTGCAAACTGCCATCAGGCGATCTCTTCGGAAATCGCCCAGACCACGGCATATGCCCTGAACCAAGGTGTCGTCCAGTCCGGCGGCGAGGCTGCAACCACACAGTTGGACAATGGACGCAAGACCTTCGCCAAAACCGGTACGAATGAGGATACCTACATGTTGACTGGCGGATTCGCACCCAATACGGTTGCCGCATTCGTGGCAGTGGGCAATGCCGAATCCCCTGTGAGCTTCAATGGCAAGACGATCAACGGACAGTATCGTTCTTCCTGGTACGGCATGTATATCGCCACGCCGGCATGGAAGGAGTTCATGAACACCTATCTTAATGCCATAGGCGCCCCGAATGACGACAGTTATGGCACTCCCGCGGCGCAATACACCACAGGAGGGTCCACATCGACTTCAACCCAGCAAAGTACCGAAACCGAAGAGGAGAGTACCCAACAAGAGGGCACTACCGATGAGGAGATGTACTACGAGGAAGAAGAATAGGCTCATGCGGTGTGTGCGACTTCGGGTTGAAGCCTCGCCTCGCCGGTGATTCCGTTATGATACGCCGGGCATTCAACGGTTGGTTGGGTGCCCGGCATTACAATATGAGTGGAACCAGGAATCGACATCCGTATTGGCTATTGCATGAGATTTGCGAATGCGATGTCTTTGCTGATTCCGGTGTGTCGGCAAACAGTGCCATATGGCATCGTTATGGCTCAGATAAGGCAGGAAGCATGGCATCGAACGAAGAAGTACTGGAAGAGCTTCAACCTTCAAAGAAGAAAGGGAAGCGAAACCGTGAGGGCAAAAAGGTCAGGGAGCGTGGCGCTCATCTCTTCGATCCAATTACTTTGCGTGGTTTGACCATTCGAAATCGTATCTGGCTGCCTCCTATGGATATGTATTCTGTGTATGAGCGCGATGGCAAGCCGACGCCTTTCCACTATCAGCACTATGTGTCGCGTGGATTGGGCGGATTCGGTCTGATTATGGTCGAAGCTACTGCGGTCTCTCCTGAGGGGCGCATATCACCTTGTGATGTCGGGCTGTGGAATGATGACCAGGTCGAGGCATGGCGCTGGATTGTGGAAGGCGTACGTCAGACCGGTGCAAGCATCGGTGTGCAATTGGGCCATGCCGGTCGCAAGGGCTCCACTGGATGCTTCTCCATTGGGCATATCGCACAAAGCGTTCCTCTTGAAGAGGGCGGCTGGCAGACCGTGGGCGCAACTGATGTGCCATATGGACGATATGCGGCTCCTCGTGCTTTGACCACCGAAGAAGTGCGCGGGATTGTTTCTCAATTCCGAGATGCTGCAATGCGTGCGGTTTCAGCTGGTTTCCAAGCCATTGAATTGCATGGCGCACACGGCTATCTGCTTTCGCAATTCATGGATCCGCTGATCAATACGCGCGAGGATGAGTACGGCGGAAGTTTTGACAATCGTATGCGTTTCCCCCTGGAAGTCATAGATGCTGTGCGAGAAGCGATTTCAGACACCATGCCTCTTATGATCCGTATTTCGGCAACCGATTGGGCTGCTGGCGGTTGGGATCTCGATCAAAGCATCGATGCTGCCAAACTGTTCAAAGAGCATGGAGTGGATTTGGTGGATGTGTCCACAGGTGGCATCGTCTCTGGCGTCACAGTCCCCGTTCAGCCCAATTATCAGGTGCCCTTCTCGGCTCAGATCAGGCAAAAGGCAGAAGTGCCGGTTACCGCAGTCGGATTCATTACCCGACCAAAACAGGCACAGAAGATCACTCGTAACAGGCAAGCCGATGCGGTGCAAATCGGTCGCGCGGCCCTGCGTGACCCGTATTGGCCATTGCGCGCTGCTCATAAGCTCGGCATTCCTGTCGAAAAGGCTCCCTATGCGGATCAATACGTGCGTGGAGCGTATTAAGGGTTTGTGTCGCTCCGGCTTCCGCATTGAGCATGCGCTGGTTTGAGTCATTGGAGCATTGGCCGTTGAGCCATGGAGCAGCTTAAACATATCGCCTCGTATTCCTGATAAGAAATTAAGGAATACGAGGCGATATTGTTGTTGCCGCAATCCAATCGTTTGGCGTGCAGCACACGTTAGGCGAAGACTAACACCTTAAGCCACATACGGTTGAGACTTGCATGCTCAGGCATCGACGCCGACGGCTTCGCTTACGCTCGAGAACCCGTCCTTACGCAGCAGGTCGGCAAGACCGCGTTTGAGCACCGTGATCTGCTGCGGGCCGCGATACATAAGCGATGAAATAAACATCGCCAAGCTTGAACCCGCGCGAATCTTGGCATATGCCTGTTCCGGCGTGAAGACGCCTCCTATTCCTGCTATGGCGAAACGTTCGCCATAGGAAGCGAAGGTTTTGCGCACCATCTCAGTACTGGCGTTAGCCGTGGGACCTCCGGAAAGACCGCCCTTCAGATTCTCGGGGATATTGAGTCCGGTGCGGTCCTTTTGCAGATTGGCAATGCTCACCGCTTGCACATTGTGCTCGCTGAGCACGTCGAGCAGTTCGCGCATCTGGGGCCAGGTCTTATTCAATGGCATTTTCACCAGGGTCGGCTGCGGCCTGTCAACGGTGTCAAGCACGTCAAAGAGACGATCCAGATTGTCGGGCTCGATGAAGGGTTCTCCGACTTTGGTATTGGGGCAGGAAATGTTGATTTCCACCATCGCGGTGCGACCCGCCGCACGTTCCAGGGAGATTCGGTAATCCTCGATACCTTCGTCAAGATCGCCGGTCAAATCATCATTGGTACGTGCAATGGAGAGGGAGATCTGCATGGAGCTTGCCTGCGTCCACGCCTGTTCGGCTCGTTCAATAACTGCTTCGCTGCCGTCATTGGCAAGCCCGACATGGACCAGCATGGAATCGTATTCAGGAAAGCGGTGGAACCATGGCTTCGGATTTCCGGGGCAGGGACGTGAAGTTGTGGAACCCACTGTCTCAAACCCGAATCCGGCATTGTCCAGCAGAACCGGCATATCACAATTTTTGTCAAGGCCTGCAGAAAGCCCGAAAGGATTGGCGAAATGCACTCCTATGACATCGGTTTCCAAAATTGGATCGGTGTAGTTCAATGTGCTGCGCAAAAGCCACATCAAGGGTGCGATATTCCTGGTGACATGGCAGAATCTGATCATGTCGTCGTGGGCGGTGTCAGGGTCGTGGTTAAATACGAAATTCGGTTTGACAATGTGCTTGTATCCGAAAGTAACTAAGTCCGTGGTCGCCTTATTGACCGCGTCATGCCAAAAACTTGTGGAAACATAAGTCATACATGCCATTGTGTCACTTCTCACAAGCTCTGAACAACAGTGAGTCTGAAAATAGAGTGAATGCATGGAAAAGAACATGGCCGAAGCGGCATATTCGTTGGCGCCTGTGGACGATTGAACCGTTACGCATAACCGTTTGGAGTGCATTCGGATTGCATTCAGCAACGCTGTAAGCTGTGGTGGTAGCTTATCGGGGAACAATACTCTGGCGAAAAGGAATGGATGATGTGCGATTCCGTATGTGTGGTTATGCCGACCTACAACGAGGCTCAGAATCTGACGATCACACTGACAGGGGTTTTCGCGCATAATCCTGAAGTTCATATTCTGGTCGTGGATGATGCATCACCTGATGGAACCGGTGAATTGGCAGATGCGATGGCGCAACATGATGATCGGGTGCATGTCATGCACCGCCAGGGCAAACAAGGGCTGGGGCCTGCGTATATAGCAGGATTCGATTGGGCAATAGCGCACGGATATTCCATTATTTGCGAGATGGATATGGACGGCTCCCACAGGCCGCAGGATCTTACGAAACTGCTTGAACGCATGCGGGATCCCCGGGTTGATGCGGTCATCGGTTCGCGGCGTGTGCGTGGTGGCAGCTCTCAAGGGTGGCCATGGTATAGGAATCTGATATCCAGCTGCGGATCATGGTACGCACGGTTCATGCTCGGCATTTCGATTCGTGATATGACGGCAGGATTTCGGGCTTATCGAAGCGCGGCACTGCAACAGCTCAACCTGCATGACATTGCCGCAAATGGTTATGTCTTTCAAATCGATATGACCAGACGGCTGGCGGCCAAGGGTGCGAGAATCGTTGAAGTGCCCATCGTCTTTCCGCAGCGTGCATATGGAGAGTCGAAGATGAGCCTCGGCATTGTGTCAGAGGCGATGAAGAAGGTGACCATATGGGGTTGCGAACGGATGTGGCGCTCGCTTGTACGCATATTCCGCGACAATGGCAAGGCTCAATAACGATAGATTTTTGTTCATAATAACGAGAATCTGTGCGACTATCGTTCATTTGTTGCTGCGAAACGCTCAACATGGTTGTCATTTTGCGCGAGGATGTGCGATAATGTTCGCATGATATCCTCACAACGTCAGCATCTCATACTCAGTCGTTTGAGAACACGCGGTGCAGTGCGCATCACTGCGCTTGCAAAGGAGCTTGGTGTATCGGCTATGACGATACGCCGCGATATCGCTGAATTGGCGGATAAAGGACTGCTGAAACGAGTGCATGGCGGCGCAGTGACCACAAGCACTTTGCTGAGCGAGCCGTTATTCTCTGTCAAATCACAGATGGACATTGGCCTCAAGGATGCAATTGCTCAGGAGGCCATCAAATATGTGGCACCTGGTGATGTGATCGCAATAGGCGGCGGCACGACTGCCTATGTGTTCGCGCAGCATCTGTTGGAGTCCCAGCAATCATCGGGAATAACCATCTTGACGAATTCCATTCCTGTTGCGGAGCTGGTTCAGGCATTGGAATCCAAGGACGTCGAGGTTATTGTCACTGGCGGTGTCATCACACGTTCTAATTCACTGGTAGGTCCGATTGCGGATAAGGTGGTTGCCTCCTTGCGTGTGAATACCGTGTTTCTTGGAACGCATTCCGTATCCATCCCAAGGGGATTCCTCATGCCGAATTCCCTGGAAGCGGCCACCGATATGGCAATGATGGATATTGCCGACCGCACCATAATTCTTACTGATCACACGAAGTGGAGCTGCACATCGCTGTCGCTTTTCGCAAGCTTCGACCAAGTGGATGCAGTAATAACCGATGACGGTCTCGATCCCGATTCCGCATCAAAAACACGAGATTTGGTCAAAGAACTCGTTCTGGCCCATCAGAGCGAACAACTCGAGGAAAGTGAGTGACCGACATGGAACAATTCGCGCACTACCAGCCGGGTGCATATGCGCAGGAGCATATTCGCATCACGCCGACTACGCTGTCGGATGGTCGTGACTTTTTCTATCTTGATGATGAACCGCAGTTCGTCTCCGGCGAAAAGACTCGTGAGCTCAAGGATCCACGCCCATTGGCCTATCGATTCGCGCCACAGTTGGATGCCGAAGGCAACGAAGTGCCTTATGCTGCCCCGCAAATGCGTCGTGATCCCCTCACAGGCGATTGGATCCCTATGGCCACGGCACGTATGAACCGACCGATCACGGCCGGTCCGGGAGCGACGGCAAAGGGTAATCCTTTGGCTGCCCGTAAGCCAGGTGACCCGTATCAGGATGGAGAAGTGCCTGATACCGATTACAATGTCGTCGTTTTTGAAAATCGTTTCCCCTCCATGGTTCGCGTTCCAGGCGCCGACGAATCGGTGAGTTATATCAATGACAATCCCCTGTGGGAAAAGAAGCTGGCCGTCGGACGTTGCGAAGTGATTTGCTTTGATTCCAACGAAACCGGCTTGCCGGCCGATCTGCCTGTTTCTCGTTTGCGCACGGTGGTCGAGGCTTGGGCATTCCGCACTGCGGAAATCTCCCAGATGGAAGGCATCGAGCAAATCTTCCCATTCGAGAACCATGGCCAGGAAATTGGCGTGTCTCTGGCACATCCTCACGGGCAAATCTATTGCTATCCTTTCATCGCGCCGAAGATGGAGCAAGAGCTGCAGCATACCGAGGCCTATTTCGAACGCACAGGCGGCAATTTGCTCAAGGATATTATGCAAGGCGAGCTCGAAGCGCAGGAACGCATTGTGATGCGTAATCACAGCTGGGTGGCATATGTGCCGGCCGCTGCCCGTTGGCCTTTGGAGGTGCATGTGGCCCCGGTGCGTGATGTCCTCACGCTTGATGAGCTCAATGATCAGGAACGCTGGGATTTGGCCCAGATGTATTCCACATTGCTCAAGCGCGGCAATGCCTTCTTCGATACCGGTGATGGCAAGGGTATGGATCTGCCATATATTGCCGCATGGCATCAGGCGCCGATTCACGATAAGCGTCGCGAACACTATCGTTTGAATTTGCAGTTCTTCTCATTCCGTCGCGCAGCCAATAAGATCAAGTACTTGGCTGGTTCGGAATCCGGCATGGCTGCATGGATTTCCGATACCACACCCGAGCTTATTGCATCGCGCTTCCATGAGTTGGGCGAGATCGATATCGCATAAGGTCGCATCACATGTCAGTAATGGCAAACTGCGTTGAATAACGAAATGCCTGGCGCGTGGAAGCCAACAATATTGCGTCTTCCATGCGCCGGCACCCCTGGCATCACAAAAGATATGCCAAAACCACAACCTCATACACCGAGCTGTTCATCGCAAAGAAGTGATGGAATTCAGTCAATGATCTGACTGGGTTGTAGCAGGACGTATTGAGGACAGGAAAGATAAGGAATACTATGTCTGCCGTTGAATTTATCGAGCCGCTCACTGCGGCAGAAGGAATCCGCATCGCTTCGGAACTGTTCCGGAGCACACACGGTGAAGAACCGGATGGAGTCTGGGCCGCACCCGGTCGAGTCAATCTCATTGGAGAACATACCGACTACAACGCAGGTTTGTGCCTACCGATCGCGCTGCCTCACCGCACATATATCGCGTTGAAGCGTCGTGAGGACACCGTGGTACGAGTGGTTTCCGATGTCAGTCCGGAGCAGGTGGCCCAGTCGGATCTCGCGGGTCTTGAGGCTGGGGGAGTCGAGGGATGGTCGGCGTATCCCGTCGGAGTTGCCTGGGCATTGCGCAAAGCGGGATTCGACGCGGTGCAGGGATTTGATGCAGCTTTCGCTTCATGCGTGCCATTGGGATCCGGATTGAGCTCTTCTGCCGCAATGACATGCTCTACGGCGCTGGCCTTGGACGAAGCATATGGCTTGGGCTATGGGGAATCGGATTCCGGCAGGGTCACATTGATCAATGCCGCCATCACTTCTGAAAATGATATGGCCGGCGCATCGACTGGAGGACTGGATCAGAACGCATCAATGCGTTGCACTCCGGGACATGCGTTGCTTTTGGATTGCCGTCCGGAATTAAGCGCTCTGGAAAGCGTTTCCCAGAAGGCCTTTGACTTGGATGCCTATGGGCTTGAGTTGCTCGTTGTCGATACTCAAGCACCTCATCAGCTCAACGATGGGCAATATGCACAACGTCGCAGTACATGCGAGGAAGCCGCAAAGATATTAGGTGTGAAGGATCTTCGCGAAGCTTCGGATGCCATCTATGAGAGTGACGATGCCGATAAAGCTCTTGCCGAGACTTTGTCGGCTTTGCCGGATGAGACAATGAAGAAGAGAGTCCGTCATGTGGTGACCGAAATCGAAAGAGTGCGTCAATTCGTTGACGCATTTGCCAAGGGTGACGTCGCACAGGCAGGAAAGTTGTTCAATGCGTCGCATGATTCGCTTGCCTCGGATTATGAAGTGACCGTCCCCGAACTGGATGTGGCGGTAGAAGTGGCTCGTGCCAATGGTGCATATGGCGCCCGCATGACCGGTGGCGGATTCGGCGGATCAATTATCGCCCTTGTTGACAAGGGTCGCAGCCAAGAGGTCGCGCAGAAGATCGCCGATGAATTCGAGAGGCGCGGCTTCCACGAACCTCGGGCTTTGGCTGCTTTTGCGGCGGATTCAGCGCAGCGAGTGGCATGACATTGCACTGAAACGCCAAACGGACGGTGCATATGCGAGATAGCCGGCAGTCCATGGAAGACTGCCGGCTATACTTAATGCCATACATCCCCCTTATCCTGAGTGGAGTTTCATGAACAAGGCAATTATCACCGTCGTAGGCCAAGATACTGTCGGCATCATCGCGCGGGTTTGCACGTATCTTTCCGAACATCATGTCAATGTACTCGACATCTCCCAGACCATAATCGACGGATTTTTCAACATGATGATGATCGTCGACGTGGAACAGGCCGATGCAGAATTCAGCACCATGGTTGAAGACCTGGACGCTCTTGGCGAGCAGATCGGTGTGCGTATCCGTTGCCAGCGTGAAGATATCTTCACCAAGATGCACCGAGTCTGATCGGTCGGAGGAGCATTGCCAATGTTGAATATCATGGAGGTCCACGAGACCAATTCAATGATCGAGCAGGAAAAGCTCGATGTGCGCACGATTACGATGGGTATCAGCCTTTTGGATTGCGCCGCTGATTCCGTCGATGAGGTGTGTGACAACATTTACCGCAAAATCACCACCTATGCCAAGGATCTGGTATCCACAGGCGAAGCCATCGAACGCGATTACGGTATTCCGATTGTCAATAAGCGCATAACCGTGACCCCGATTTCCTTGGTCGGCGCCAGTGCTTGCCGCACGAGCGAAGACTTTGTGCGCATCGCGCATACGCTGGATCGCGCGGCAAAGGCAGTCGGTGTCGATTTGATCGGCGGATATTCCGCGCTGGTTTCCAAGTCCATGACCCCTGCTGAGCGACTGCTGATCAATTCGCTTCCTCAGGCCTTGTCTGAAACCGATATCGTATGCTCCAGCGTCAATGTGGGCTCCACTCGTACCGGCATTGATATGGATTCAGTGGAACTGCTGGGTCGTATGGTGAAAGAAATTGCCGAAGCCACCAAAGATAACGACAGCTACGGTTGTGTGAAATTCGTGGCGTTCTGCAACGCCCCTGATGACAATCCGTTTATGGCCGGCGGTTTCCATGGCGTGACCGAAGGTGATGCCGTTATTCATGTGGGTGTTTCCGGACCTGGCGTTGTTTCTCGCGCACTTGACGAAGCCAAGGGCAAAGATTTTGAATTCCTATGCGAAACGATTAAGCGCACTGCATTCAAGATCACCAGAGTCGGACAGCTCGTTGCTCAGGAGGCATCGCGCCGTTTAGGAGTGCCTTTTGGCATTATCGATCTGTCGCTGGCTCCGACCCCAGCTGTGGGCGATTCCGTTGGAGAGGTTCTGGAGAAAATTGGTTTGGCACAGGTCGGTGGGCCCGGCACCACGGCAGCTCTCGCCATGCTCAATGATCAGGTAAAGAAGGGCGGCATCATGGCCAGCAGCTATGTCGGCGGTCTTTCCGGTGCCTTTATTCCTGTTTCCGAAGACAAGAATATGATCGATGCGGCTTCCTCTGGGTGCCTCACCATAGAAAAGCTTGAAGCAATGACTTGCGTATGTTCTGTGGGCTTGGATATGATCGCCATCCCTGGAGACACCACTGCTGCCACCATTTCAGGCATTATTGCCGATGAGGCTGCTATTGGCATGATCAATCAGAAGACCACTGCTGTGCGTGTGATTCCTGTGGCAGGCAAGGGCGTCGGAGATATGGCCAATTTCGGCGGTCTTATGGGATATGCGCCGATTATGCCGGTGAACCAGTCCAGCTGTGAAGCGTTTGTCACCCGTGGCGGACGTATTCCTGCTCCGGTGCATAGCTTTAAGAATTAGTCTGAACTCGTTGGAAGTCAATCGGGCTGCGATATGTCATAACACATCGCAGCCCGATTGGTATTTCGGCAAAAAGATGAATGCTGGACGGAGCAACATACGATCGATAGTCAGAGCAGCCTATGAGTCTCGACTATCGTTGCGGAATGTGTAGCCGCTAGGGATATTGAGGTGTCGAAGTGGCCTTCCTCTACCTGATTGCATGAACACGCATAGAAAGGCCAGGAAGGCAGCTCGGCCGAAGGAGAGAAGAAGTTTCTGCGATCACTCGCCTCCGTCAAATCCCAACTGACGCCATGCCTCATAGATGGCAATAGAGGCGCAATTGGTCAGATTGAGGCTACGCAGGCTCGGGCGCATAGGCAATCGGACCTGCTCTGCAACGTGTGGGCCGGCCATAATATCCATGGGATCAGGGATATCTCCTGGCTCGGGGCCGAAAAGCAAAATATCGGTGGGCTTGTATTCCACTTCCGTGTAGAGCTTAGTGGCATGCGCGGTGAACGCGATTATGCGTGAATTCGGCATGGACTCGACCAGGTTTTCAAAATTGGGGTGCAATACCACGTGGGCCATATCGTGATAATCCAAACCGGCGCGACGAAGCTTGGTATCGTGCAGATTGAAGCCAAGGGGTTCGACCAGATGCAAAATCGTACCGGTTACCGCGCAGAGTCTTATGGCCGATCCGGTGTTTCCGGGGATACGTGGCGAGTAATAGCATAAATGCGGCGTCACCGTCGTGGCTTGGCCGGCTTCTTCGGCGCTGAGCATGGCGTCAATAACGCTTATGGGGTTGCCGTGCGCGTCTGTGACCAGTTCATCCGGACCATAATTCGATTTGCGATACCCGTATTCATACATGGGTTCGACATTGCCTTGAGCGGCTTGAGCGTTCTCATTCGTCATAGAGTTCAACCTATCGTTGCGAACCGACAGCGTGTTTCTGGACGGTCGGAATGCCGTGGGCTGGCATGTTCGCGAAGGATGTCGGCTTGACTCAATCCATCCCGCAAATATGTTCTTTGCTGCGTGCGGCAGGTTGGATAGGGTGCTCTGGGAGGTCAAACGCATTCAGCATGATGAGGAATATATGCAAGAATCGAAGACTGACGATTGTGATCTGAGTTTGGACGAGGTTTTCAATAGTGGCCGTGCATGAGGAAGAATATCGGGAGTTCGCGCAGGAATTCGCTCCGCGTGCCAACGAGGTGCGCCGTCGACTTGCAGCGTGGTGGCAAACGGATGCCCGAGATTTGCCTTGGCGATTCGGGCGGGCAACTCCATGGGGAGTGCTGGTTTCCGAAGTCATGAGCCAGCAGACCCAGATGAGTCGTGTGGTTCCATACTGGCAGACATGGATCACGACATGGCCGGATGCCGCAAGCTTGTCCAAGGCAAGCGCCGCTGAAGTCATCACGGCATGGGGGAGACTGGGATATCCACGACGTGCATTGCGATTGCAGGAATGCGCTCGCGTGGTGTCCGAGCAGTACCACAATCAATTGCCGCATAGCTATGAGGAGCTACTGGCACTGCCCGGTATCGGAGATTACACGGCCAGTGCAGTGATGAGTTTTGCGTATGGGCAGCGGATTGCAGTAATCGACACTAATATCAGGCGGGTGCTGTCCAGAGTGTTCTTGGGGAAGGAATCTCTTGGAGGTTCGACGACGCCGGTGGAACGCGCCTTGGCCAATGCTGTCTTGCCTGATGATGGGCGGAATATCGGGCAGATACCGGAATCAGTCGACGCTGATGTCAAGCCTGCTGAGCAGATGCCTCATGCCATAACCGCCGGCAATGCTGCAGATTCCAAGGTCGGAGACCCTGCGCAGAAGAAATCGGTCGGCGTATCTGCTATGCATACGGCAGCTTCGGTGATATGGAATCAGTCGGTTATGGAATTGGGCGCAGTCGTATGCACGGCCAAACAGCCCTTATGCGAAACATGCCCGATCGCCGAGCAGTGTGTGTTCCTGTCCAATGGCAGACCCGGCTTGGGCCAAAGGCGTACTCGTCCACGTCAGCGGTTTGCAGGCACGGATCGTCAAGTGAGAGGTATTGTGCTCCACGCCTTGCGGCAAGCTCAGACCCAGACCATCACCCGAGAGCAGGTTGAAGCATTGTGGAAGGACTCCGTGCAATTGGACAAATGCGTTGCCTCCCTTGATGACGATGGTCTGATAGAGATCATGCCTGATGGCAGTGTGCGATTGCCGCAATGAATATGAACAGGGCTTGCGGTTGCAATCGAATTGCATCTGGGATTGTCGATAGCCGGGGCGACTGCAACAAATTTCAATATCGCTGGATTGCGGTGCAATACGACCCTAGGGCATGAATGTACCATGCGACCATGGGCATGAATTGAAGATATTGGGAATGTCGCGCTACACTCGAATCATGCCTAAACGTCGTCTCACCAAGAAGCAGGTGTATCGCCGCCGTCGCATTGTGGTATTCACTGCACTGGTGGTGGTTTTGGCTGTTATTGGGTTGTGCGTGTATAGCTTGGGCCAGGGTATTTCCGCAGTGGGGGGATTGCTGAGCGGCAATAGCGCGACGGCGATAACACGAAGCAGTGTGCCCAGTCCGAAAAAGACGTCCAGTGTCAAGAACTGCGCCGTAGGAGATGTCGAACTGTCTTTGGTGCCTGAGGCGCAAAGCGTGGCAGTCGGCGGTTCGCTCAATTTCACTGCGACCATAACCTACAAGCAATCCTCAAGTTGCTTGATTGATGCTTCAGATGCCTCTCGTGTACTCACCATCAAATCGGGAAATGACACGATTTGGAGATCGGACTCCTGCCCGGTGAATTCTCGCTGGTTGCTTTTGGCTAAAGGCGATACCGATGTGCAGACCATAACGTGGAATACGAATCGAACCGGCAGCGAATGCGCTGACGATTCCACACTGCTGCATGTGGATTCGGGAACGTATGTGGCACAGCTGTCCTTGCGTGATGTGGAAGGCGTGGAAAGCGATCCCGTGACCGTCACGGTTTCCTAGCCTCATGCTAGGGTAGGGAATACCAATTCAACACGCCGACAGGGTCTTGCATCTCATCTTGTGATATGCTACTCTGTCGATTTTGCGTATGGTATGTCATATTGCGGGCATACTGACAAGGATGAAGCGCCCGCGAACAGGCATATGGCGGCCTGGCTCCAACGCTTCTGGGGATTATTACCGAACGAATAAGCGAGCGATAAGGAACGTCCATTGGCTGAAAATAAAGCTACGACGAATACCACCCAAGTCATCGCACGCGCTGACGAACATGACATCGAGCTGCATAAGGCGTCAGACCGTGTGAATTTCGGCTCCATCCGTGAGCCCATCGATGTGCCCTATTTGCTGGGCGTGCAAACCGACAGCTTCGATTGGCTGATCGGCAACGAACGCTGGCGCAAACGCGTGGAAGAGGATGAGGCCAACGGCACGAATACCGTTCCTCATGTTTCCGGCCTTGACGAAGTGTTCCAGGAAATCTCTCCAATCGAAAACTTCGCTCAGACCATGAGCCTGACGTTCTCCGATCCATACTTCGAAGAACCGCGTCACACCGTGCAGGAATGCAAGGAGAAGGATTACACCTACTCTGCTCCGCTCTATGTGAATGCCGAGTTTGAGAACGGTGATACCGGCGAGATCAAGAGCCAGACGGTGTTTATGGGAGACTTCCCGTTGCAGACGCCTCACGGCACTTTTATTATCGGCGGCACCGAGCGTGTGATCGTTTCCCAGTTGGTGCGTTCTCCTGGTGTCTACTTCGACCGCACTCCGGATCGTACTTCTGACAAGGAAGTCTTCGGCGCAAAGATCATCCCAAGCCGTGGTGCATGGCTTGAGTTCGAGATCGACAAGCGCGACACCCCGCATGTGCGCGTGGATCGTAAGCGCAAGCAGTCCGCGATTGTCTTCCTCATGGCAATTGGCATGACCAAGCAGGAAATCGCCGATGCCTTCAAGGATTATCCGCTGGTGCTCGAGGCTTTGGCCAAGGAAACCGCGGAAACCCAAGATGAGGCGTTGACCGATCTGTATCGCAAGATTCGTCCTGCAGATACCGCAACCCCTGAAGCCGGTAAGAATCTGCTGGATTCCTTCTACTTCAACACCAAGCGTTATGACTTGGCTCGCGTCGGTCGTTACAAGATCAACCGCAAGCTCGGTCTCGAGGCCGATTACAACGATCGCAGCCTGAACCGCGAAGACATCATCGCAACCATCAAGTACTTGGCCACCCTGCATTCGGGCGACAAGACTTTCCCCGGCGTGCGTGATGGCGAAAAGGTCGATCTGCGTGTGGATGTGGACGATATCGATCACTTCGGCAACCGTCGTATCCGTCAGGTCGGCGAACTGATCCAGAACCAGCTGCGTACCGGCTTGAGCCGTATGGAGCGAGTGGTTCGTGAGCGTATGACCACTCAGGACGCCGAGGCCATCACACCTCAGTCCCTGATCAACATCCGCCCTGTGAACGCCACTATCAAGGAGTTCTTCGGAACCTCGCAGCTTTCGCAGTTCATGGATCAGAACAACCCTCTGGCAGGCGTGACCAACAAGCGTCGTCTCTCCGCTCTGGGTCCTGGCGGTTTGAGCCGCGACCGTGCTTCTATGGAAGTGCGAGACGTGCACCCGTCCCACTTCGGACGTATGTGCCCGATCGAGTCTCCTGAAGGTCCGAACATCGGTCTTATCGGTTCTTTGGCAACCTTCGGACGCATCAACCCCTTCGGTTTCATCGAAACCCCGTACCGCAAGGTGGAGAACGGTCACGTCACCGACGAAGTCGTGTACATGACTGCGGATCGCGAAGCCGAGCATGTGATTGCACAGGCCAACCAGGAACTCGATGCCAACGGCAACTTCGTCGGCACTCAGGCACTGGCTCGTATGGACGAAGAAGAGGCAGTCGATGTGCCGGTCAGCTCCGTTGACTACATGGATGTCTCTCCGCGTCAGATGGTCTCCGTCGGTGCTTCTTTGATTCCGTTCCTGGAGCACGATGAGGCCACCGTGCATTGATGGGTACCAACATGCAGCGTCAGGCCGTCCCACTGATCAAGTCTGAGCGTCCTCTTGTTGGAACCGGTTCGGAATGGCGTGCAGCCGTGGATTCCGGCGATGTCATCTTGGCTGAAAAGGCCGGTGTGGTCACGTATGTCTCCGCAGACATCATCCGCGTCATGAACGATGACGGTACTCAGTCCAGCTACAAGTTGGCTAAGTTCCAGCGTTCCAACCAGACCACGTGCTACAACCAGGTTCCTCTGATCAAGGACGGGGAACGTGTCGAGGTCGGCACGGTGCTGGCTGACGGCCCTGCAACCGAGAAGGGCGAAATGGCCCTGGGCAAGAACTTGCTCGTTGCCTTCATGCCATGGAACGGCTACAACTACGAGGATGCTGTGATCATTTCCCAGCGTCTGGTGCAGGACGACACCCTCTCCTCGATCCACATCGAAGAGTACGAGATCGATGCCCGTGAAACCAAGCTGGGTGCCGAGGAAATCACTCGCGATCTGCCGAATGTCGGTGAAGATGCAGTGGCAAACCTTGACGAGCGCGGCATCATCCGCATTGGTGCCGAGGTCGAGGCTGGAGACATCCTCGTCGGCAAGGTCACCCCGAAGGGCGAGACCGAGCTGACTCCTGAAGAGCGCCTGCTCCGCGCGATCTTCGGTGAGAAGAGCCGCGAAGTGCGTGACACCTCGCTGCGCGTGCCTCATGGTGAAACCGGAACCGTCATTGCGGTGAAGGAAATCACTCGCGAAGATGCCGAAGAGGACGGCGATGAGCTGCCCAACGGCGTGAACCAGATGATTCGCGTCTACATCGCTCAGCACCGCAAGATCACCCAAGGCGATAAGCTTTCGGGTCGTCACGGCAACAAGGGTGTTATCTCCCGTATTCTGCCGGAAGAGGATATGCCATTCTTGGCCGACGGTACTCCTGTGGATATCATGCTGAATCCTCTGGGTGTGCCTTCCCGAATGAACTTGGGCCAGGTGTTGGAATTGCACTTGGGCTGGGTTGCACATGCTGGATGGGATATCAGCCTGGATCCGAATATGGAAGCCGAATGGAAGAAGTACGTTCCGCAGGGCGCTGAGAGCGGCGCTCCTGGTACTCCAGTGGCAACACCGGTATTTGATGGTGTGCGTCCGGAAACCCTGAAGGGACTGCTTTCCACAACGCTCACCGATCGTGACGGCAACAAGCTGGTCGGCGATGACGGCAAGGCGACCTTGTTCGATGGTCGTACCGGAGAACCATTCACCAAGCCGATTTCCGTTGGCTACATGTACATGCTGAAGCTTCATCACTTGGTTGACGATAAGATCCACGCCCGCTCCACCGGTCCGTACTCCATGATCACCCAGCAGCCTCTGGGTGGTAAGGCACAGTTCGGCGGACAGCGCTTCGGCGAGATGGAAGTTTGGGCACTTGAGGCTTATGGTGCTGCTTACACCCTGCACGAAATGATGACCACGAAGTCTGATGACGTCGACGGTCGTGTGCGTGTGTATGGCGCCATTGTCAAGGGAGATAACCTGCCTCCTGCGGGCATCCCCGAGTCCTTCAAGGTGCTGCTCAAGGAAATGCAGTCCCTGTCCCTGAATGTCGAGGTGTTGAACGCAGAAGGCGTGGCCATCGATATGAAGGATGAGGACGACGATCCATCCTCCACCGACGATCTTGGCTTCAATATCGGTGCGCGCCCAGACGCCTCCGCTAAGGAAGACCAAGTAGTTCGTGAGCCTGAATACCAGTGATCCCAAGCTGTGTGGTGCCCTGTCAAAGGGGCAGGACACCACACAGCACTGAATCGTGATTGACCAACCATTTTAAAGACAGGACATAAGAGTGCTGGACGTCAATGCATTTGACAAATTGAGGATCGGCCTGGCCACTGCCGACGACATCCGCAACTGGAGCCACGGCGAGGTCAAGAAGCCGGAAACTATCAACTACCGTACCTTGAAGCCGGAAAAGGACGGCTTGTTCGGTGAACAGATTTTCGGACCAACCCGCGATTGGGAATGCGCATGCGGTAAGTACAAGCGCGTGCGTTTCAAGGGCATTGTGTGCGAGCGTTGCGGTGTGGAAGTCACCCGTAGCCGCGTGCGTCGTGATCGTATGGGACATATCGAGCTTGCAGCTCCTGTGACCCATATCTGGTTCTTCAAAGGCGTGCCGAGCCGTTTGGGCTATATGCTCGATATCGCGCCAAAGGACCTGGAAAAGGTTATTTACTTCGCCGCATACATGGTTACTTCTGTGGATGAGGAGCAACGTCATCAGGATTTGCCTGATCTGCAGGAAGAGTTCGATACCGAAATCGGTAATCTCGTCAAGCGTCGCGACAATGATATCGAGGCTCGCGCTCGTAAGGTGGAAGAGGATCTCCACCAGCTCGAGGCCGAAGGTGAAGCCAAGGGCAGCGCACGCGCTAAGCTGCGCAATGGCGCAGAGCGCGATATGGCTGCTATTCGTCAGCGTTATGACGAGCAGATTCAGCGTTTGACCGCAGTCTTCGACCGCTTCAAGAACCTGAAGCCAGGGGATATGGAAGGCGACGTCGATCTGTGGCGCGAGATGGAGGATCGCTACGGCGATTACTTCGAAGGCTGCATGGGTGCCGAAGCCATCAAGAAGCGTTTGCAGGACTTCGATCTGGAAGGCGCCGCGGCTCAGCTTCGCGAAGAGATCGACACCGGTTCAGGTCAGCGCAAGGCACGTGCCTTGAAGCGTCTGAAGGTCGTCAACGCATTCCTGACCACGGGCAATAAGCCTGAGGCCATGGTGCTGGACGTTATTCCGGTCATTCCTCCGGATCTGCGTCCTATGGTGCAGTTGGACGGCGGGCGTTTCGCAACCTCCGATCTGAACGATCTCTATCGTCGTGTGATCAACCGTAACAACCGTTTGAAGCGACTCATCGAGCTGGGTGCTCCTGAGATCATGCTGAACAACGAGAAGCGCATGCTTCAGGAAGCCGTGGATTCGCTGTTCGATAACGGTCGTCGTGGTCGCCCGGTCACCGGCGCTTCCAACCGTCCTCTGAAGTCCCTGAGCGATATGCTCAAGGGTAAGCAGGGTCGTTTCCGCCAGAACCTGTTGGGTAAGCGTGTGGATTATTCCGGCCGTTCCGTAATCGTGGTCGGCCCGTCCCTGCGTATGCATCAGTGCGGTCTTCCGAAGCCAATGGCTTTGGAACTGTTCAAGCCATTCGTGATCAAGCGTTTGGTGGATTTGAACTACGCGCAGAACATGAAGAGCGCAAAGCGCTTGGTGGATCGTGGCGACGCCGAAGTGTGGGGTGTGCTCGAAGAGGTTATCTCCGAGCATCCTGTGTTGCTTAACCGTGCACCTACTCTGCACCGTCTGGGTATTCAGGCCTTCGAGCCAATCCTGGTCGAAGGAAAGGCAATCCACCTTCCTCCTCTGGCTTGCGCCGCATTCAACGCAGACTTCGACGGCGATCAGATGGCAGTGCATCTGCCATTGAGCGCCGAAGCCCAGGCTGAGGCACGTACCCTGATGATGGCTTCTGACAACATTTTGAAGCCTGCAGATGGCCACACCGTGACCATGCCTTCTCAGGATATGATTCTGGGTCTGTATTACTTGTCCACCGCAGTTGAAGGTGCCAAGGGTCAGGGTCGTGTATTCGGATCCTTGGATGAGGCTCAGATGGCGCTGGATCGCCATGAGATCGACATGCAGTCCAAGGTGCTGATCCGCGTTCCTGCAGACTTCGTACTGCCTACCAATTGGGAACCGGGAGAGTTGAAGGTCGTCGATCCGATCGACGGTCAGGATATGGTGAAGGAAGAGCGCTTCCAGGATGGTACCGTCCTGTTCGCCACTTCCTACGGACGCATTCTCTTCAACGAGACCTTGCCGACGGATTACCCATTCGTCAACGAGCAGGTTCCTAAGGGCAAGCTTTCCAAGATCGTCGACGATATCGCAACGCGATATTCCACCGCGCAAGTGGCTGCAACCTTGGATGCCCTGAAGGATCTGGGCTTCACTCGCGCACCTTGGTCCGGTGTGACGATGGCCTTCTCCGATATCGTGGCGCCGAGCGACCGCGAGGATATCGTCAAGGACTTCGAGGAACAGGCCGATAAGGTCAACTCGCAATACGATATGGGTCTGCTTACCGATGAAGAGCGCCGTCAGGAGCTCATCAATCTGTGGACCGAATGCACCGATAAGGTTGCTGACTCGATGCGTGACAACTTCCATGATGACAACAATGTGAACATCATGGTGCAGTCTGGCGCACGTGGTAACTGGATGCAGATTCGTCAGATCGCAGGTATGCGTGGTTTGGTGGCTAACCCGAAGGGCGAGATCATTCCTCGACCGGTGAAGTCCAACTACCGTGAAGGCCTGTCAGTGCTGGAGTACTTCATCTCCCAGCACGGTGCACGTAAGGGGCTGGCAGATACCGCACTTCGTACGGCAGAGTCTGGTTACCTGACTCGTCGTCTGGTCGATGTTTCCCAGGAAGTCATCGTTCGCGAAGAGGATTGCGGTACCAAGCGCGGTCTTTCCATGAAGGTCGCCGATCGCGATGAGAACGGCAACCTCGTGCTGGTCAAGGCAGCAGATGGTGGTCCGTATTCCCGCTTGCTGGCAACCGATGTTCTCGATCCTCAGGACGGCAAGACCGTGCTCTACAAGGCCGGCGATGCCCTGTCCATGGATGTGCTCGAGGACTTGGTGGCCCATAGTGTCGAGGAAGTCAAGGCACGTTCCGTGCTGACCTGCGAATCCAAGCGTGGCGTGTGCGCCAAGTGCTATGGCTGGTCGCTGGCAACCAACAAGTTGGTGGATGTCGGCGAGGCAGTCGGTATCGTCGCTGCACAGTCCATTGGTGAGCCTGGTACCCAGCTGACGCTGCGTTCCTTCCACTCCGGTGGTGTGGCTTCTGCTTCAGATATCACCCAGGGTCTTCCTCGTGTTACCGAGTTGTTCGAAGCTCGTACTCCTAAGGGTGAGGCACCGATCGCTGAATTCCCGGGAACCGTCAAGATCGAAGATACCGATCGCGGCCGTCAGGTGACTCTGTCTCCGGATGACGGCACGGTTGAGCCGATTGTGTACCCGGTAACCCGTCGCGCACCTATGCTGGTCAAGGATGGCGAACATGTTGCAGCCGGTACGCAGCTCATCGAGGGTTCTGTGGATCCGAAGAAGATCCTGCGTATCCTCGGACCGCGTGCTGCACAGGTCAACATCGTGGAGGAAGTGCACAATGTGTACCGTTCCCAGGGTGTGGATATCCACGACAAGCACATCGAGGTCATCGTGCACCAGATGCTGCGTCGTATCACCGTGATCGATTCCGGCGATACCAAGCTGCTGCCGGGCGAGCTGGTGGATCAGTCCCGCTTCCGCGAGGCCAATCTCGAAGCCGTGAAGAACGGTGGCAAGCCTGCTGCCGGTCGTCCTGAGCTGATGGGTATCACCAAGGCTTCGCTGGCAACCGATTCGTGGTTGTCCGCGGCATCCTTCCAGGAGACCACGCGTGTGCTCACCGAGGCCGCCCTGAACCAGAAGGAAGATGACCTGAAGGGTCTGAAGGAGAACGTCATTATCGGTAAGCTGATCCCGGCCGGAACCGGTTTGGCACGTTACCGTAATGCCGTGGTTGAGCCTGACAAGGCCATCCGCGACACCATCTACCCGAACTTCGGTTTGGGCGGTGACGACGCTGCTGCTATCGACTTCGGCGATGGCGATATGGGCGATGTTGACTTCTCCAACATCGACTTCGGCGATCTGAAGCTCGGTGACGACTTCAACCCTGATGACTACCTGAATGATGAAGGCGGTCAGGGTGATCTGGGCGACGATTTGAGCCTGTGATTACTGAATAGCGCATAGCAAATAATGGGCGGTCTGCTGTATGGCGGGCCGCCCATTTCGTGTATGCAACCGAGTGCGAAGTATGCCCTAAGTGAACTTGACTTCAAGCAAACTTGAAGAAATATGCTGGACGGTATTGATGCGTATCGCCAAACAGACAAAGCGATGTCGGGTGATATCACAAAGTCGACTTGGTTGGTCGGGTTCACATATTTGCAGATGAGGGAGTTGCAAATTACATAGCTCGGCCGTGAATATTGCGAATGTTTGTTTGAAGCGATACCACAATGGCTGGTTGGAAACGGGCCGGGGCTGATTGGAATCAGTGCCGGAATATGCAAGACGAGGAGATGCTATGAGCATTCATCAATTGGCGATATGTGGAGCAACAGGCACTATTGGTCGTGAAGCGGTGAGAAGTGCTGTAGAACATGGTCTGCATGTGCGAGTACTGACCCGTAGGGAGCAGTCGGCTCGTCAATTATTTTCGCAATATGCCGATAATATTGAAATCGTTACTGGAGACTTGACCGACTTGAATGATGTTATGGCCTTTGTTCAAGGTGCGGACGGCGTAATTATGACGCATGGGGCTCCATATGGGGATGAGCGAGGATATAAGGCCATCGATTTCGGTGCGGTAGCGAATGTCGTCAGCGCATTATCGGGTAGTGACACGAAGATCGCATTGATGACTTCAATCGGTACCAGTCATTCAGACGCCCCTGTTTTGGCTTATAAACGCAAGGGAGAAGAGGCCTTGCGTGCTTCTGGATTGCCATATTTCATAGTTCGTCCCGGGTGGTTTGAGCGTGGTGCGTCCGGTAATGCGCAACTTATGCAAGGGGATCGTATTGAATACGGGCAGGCATCCCCATCCGATGTTGGTGATGTGCTGGTGGAAGGGTTGCTTGATCCTGCAATAACGGCGCATACCTGCGAAGTGTTTACACAAGACACGGAAGAGTCAATCGCAGAGCAATTGGCTGCATTGCATGCAGATGCTTGAGTCTTGTAGAAGAGTGTTGTTAATCGATGTACTTATCGATCGGGCATGTCTTTATATGACCTCTGTGACGAGTGCTGTATACGATAGAAATGAGTGATTTATGCCAGTGTCCAAGGAAATAACAAAATCGATACTTGATATCAATGATGTGCTAATCCGAGGTATGCTCCACGCCGATGTGGGAGTATTGAAGAGCATACTTGCTCCGAACTATTCATTGGTGCATATGACCGGGTATGGGCAATCCGGACAGGAATGGTTGAATCAGCTAGCGGACGGCCGAATGCGATATGACAAAGTCGATGTGGTCTCCGTCGAAGTTGAAGGCGATGGCGAGCATCCTATTTTGAGGATGCGTTCACGAACAACTGCAAATATTTGGGGCTCGCAGGGGACTTGGAATCTGGATCTGCGTTCAACCTTCAGACGTCAAGGTGATGGCTGGGTTTTCGCGCATACAGATGCAAGTACTTGGTAGTGCCCCCCCCACAATCGTGTCTCTGACTTGGTTACTCTCGAACCGCAGAGATTCACGGTGGCATTCTTGACCTGAGGCATTTCAACAGTCGGATTAAAAGTCATGAGCTACCCATGATTTTGCTTCGATGAATAGGCGATGCGCAAGCCTGCAAGATGACTTACACATTACCTATTCATCGTTTTGATAAGGCGCGTATGGAAGCCTTGTATATATGACTGAAAGATACGGCCATGAATGTAGTGGAACACGCCGTTTGACGCTGAGGTTCACAACCGGCATCTACTCTGATGATATGAGTCTGAGCGAGGGCATACAAAAGTCGAAAAGCGGCAGCGGTGAAGATGCTATGCAGGGCACACAGGGGAGTGAGGCCGTGCACAATGCAGGAAATCAGCACCTAGATATGAGCAGGGTGCATTCCTTGATTTCAGGGGAATTGCGTAATGCTTCGGGGAATCTTACGAAAACCCTGATGGTCATCGGTTTGCCGAGGGGAGGGAAAACCACATTCGCTCTGGAAGCGTTGATGGAAGGACTGCGAGAGTTCGGGGATGATCGGGCAGTCATGGCCGTTCAAAACCGACTTCTGGCACGTTCTTTGGCTGATCAGGTGGTGCGCCGCTTGGGAAGCACGGCTCAGAGCAGACCCGTCACCACATTGTCCGCTGTGGCCTTCCGTATTATTTCTGCACAGCGTAATCGAGACGGGTTGAACGCGCCACGATTGCTCAATGGTGCAGAACAAGATGCCCTGCTCCGTGAGGTATTGGCAGTGCATATCATGCATGCACAAACAGGGGATCAATGCGAGACATGCGCACTGCTCCGCGAGTACTTTGCCGTCGAGCAATGGTTCACTATGGCGATTCGGGCATCAGGCCAAGATTCGACACTGCACATGGTGAACGGGGAAGGTGGAGATTCCGCAATAGAGCGTGATAGGCGTGAAGGGACTGCTTCACCCAAAACGGTTCAATCGGCGCAAACAGTCGCACTATTCGCTCGTGGTATCAATGACGCACTGGTTCGTCAACTCAGGGACATGCTGGCTCGTATGGATGAGTTGGGAGTTGATGAGGGTCAAGAAACCCGATTGATTGACATGGCATTGCATCTCGCTGGAACCGGCGAACGACTCAATACCCAATGGCGACTCGCATTTGCTTTGCGCCGCGAATATCGGTCGATGATAACAGAAAAATACGAGAATGAATATCGTCTGGATGCTTCGCAGCTATTGGTAGAAGCCTCGCATTCAGTTCCGGCTCTTTCACAGAAAGAATTGCCGGCTCTGCTCGTAGTGGATGATTTTCAGGACATGACCTTGGCTGGTTTCTCATTCTTGGAAACACTGGTGGTTCACGGTGTGCGCGTCGTTATGGTTGGCAATCCGGATGAATCAGTGCAAAGCTTTAGAGGGTCATATCCTGAATTTCTGATATTGCGCGCAGCACGCGAACCACTGCAAGCGGCAGAATATATTTTGCCTGATGTCACAGATCGGTCCATGCAATCATCGGAACAGCAAACGGCTGATGAACAGGGCTTCGAAAATGGCAAGTCAAGAGAAGATGCCTTGTCGGATACACCTGCACGCACAGCTTCCTTGCACCGGCTTGCTTCACGAATTTCTACATCAATAGGCTCCTTGGAGGAATTCGATACCAGTATTCCGCAACGTCCGTGGAAAATACAAGGCAGCGGTGAAGAGCCGTCGCAATCCGGGCAGGATGGGAGAGCTAGCCAGGCTGCGGATCAACCGATAGGCAGTGACGAAGCAACAGAGTTCACTCAGGATCACAGTGTGCGATTCTCGCTGTATCGATCAGGTAAAGAGGAGCTTGACGATGTGGTCTGGCATATGAAGCATGCCCACTTGGTCGAAAACCGATCATGGAATGATATGGCTTTGATAGCGCATGACAATGCCGCAGTGCGTATGTTTGGCGAACGATTGCGACGCGATGGGGTTCCGGTCCGGTATTCATCGATTACTCGTCCACTGAAAGATGAACCTTTCGTTCAAGGCCTGTTTGCGTTGATTGATTTGGCTTCTATGCGCGATGAAATGGCCCGAAGTTCAGGTCTGCGGCTGCGAACCATGGCTGAGCGAGCCCGTGAGAAGGTGCGTCAACTCATCAATAGTCCTCTGATCAATGCGGGCGTGCGCAACGGCGGTGGCGATGTTCCCGTTCGATTGACAGTGGTGCAATCCGCTCTGGAAGCGCTTGGAGTTCTGGAACAAGCGATATCGAAAACGGTGCCACAGCCCGGCAAGAAGGATACCGCCGCAATTGCCGGTCAGCCGGTTCAATCTCAGGATGGGATTCAAGCAAAGTCAGTTTCAGAAAAGATCCAGAACGACAGCGATAAGGATACGGCATACAGCCCTTTGCGTCGTGTGCGTGCAGCATGGGAAAAGCTGCGCCAGCAGTGGACGGAGGACGCAGCACAGGAACGCGTGCGTCTTGCAGCTGGAAGCACCGTAGAGATACATGATGAACTCGTTCAACCCAGTGACGCCACTATGCCATTTGATGCAAATGCCATGATTCTTATGCTTGCTTTGCATACTGAAGGAGCGGAGGAGCTGCTGGATGTCATCGCGGCAGTCGGTGGAACCGATCCGAATATTCGAGCTTTCCGCTCTATGTGGGATCTGGTATCCAAGGTCTCGCAATCCTTGCACGCGCTGCCGTCCCAGCATCCGCAGTACGCCTTGTCCGTGGCATGGGAGGCTTGTGGCGTGGCCCAGAGATGGCAAAGGACGGCATTGAACAATACCGAAGAGGGACGCACTGCAAATAATCGTCTGGACACGGCGATGCGGCTCTTCACCTATGCCGAAGGCAGTGCGCCCGATTCCACCATTGCTTCCTTCATAGCTCAGGTACTTTCCATGCGAATTGAAGCGGATTCCTTGGCGACGGTGGCGCCGATCGATCAAGCGATCACTCTGACCACACCTGCCGGGGCTGCAGGGCAGCATTGGCCTTGTGTGTGGATTCCGGCTATGCAGGAGAAGGTCTGGCCCAATTTGGCTGCCCGCAATACCATGTTCGGCGGAGAAGAGCTTGCCGATGCGATGCTGCATGGCAAGATCCATCAATCCCAGCAGGGTAATGATCCACGGCTGCTCTCAGTGCTGTATGCCGAACAAAAAAGCTTTATGGTGGCCGTGACCCGTGCTGACGAGAGTCTGCATATCAGTGCTGTGCTCAATGACGATATGGTTCCCTCTGACTTCTTGTATATGTATCTTCCTGAATATTGCAGTCGAGAAGAGCATGCGGATGCCAGCAAGAGACGATATGCCCAAGTTCAGGATGCCGGCGGCTATGCAGGTCTCGATGCCGATCCCAGAGGGATCGTCACAGCGGCTCGTATCACATTGGCAACGCATGATACGCAGAGCGCAGAGTCACAGGATGCGGCGGATGCGCTCGCGGTTCTGCGCGCTCGCGGTATTGATGCAGCCGATCCGAATGCGTGGCCCTATATGGTTGATGAGGCTCAAGCGCCAGACAGTGCTGAGGTTGTTCAGACTGGTATGAATACAGAAACTGATGTTGGTTCTGGTCCTGATACTGATGCAGAGGACGGGAGTCGCAAGGATCCGATCACCCTTTCCCCATCGGCAGTCGATAATCTGTGGGGATGCCCAGTGTGTTGGTTGCTGGAAAACAGATTCTCCGGTCCTCGACCAGGTAGCATTTTTGCCAGTTTCGGCACCATTATTCACGCCGTCGCACAGCAAGCAAGCGAAGAGGGCATAGATTTGCCCGAATCGATGAAAGCGATCAGCGAGGAGGAGAATATCGAGGTAATCGCTCAACGGTTACAAGAGATATATGATGCACTGAAGGACGATCCAGAGGCTGTGCCTTCCGCTATCGACCGATACGCGTTATTGCATAGGCAGGATCAGGTACCGCAAATTCTGCATAATATTGCCAGTTATTTCGTAAAGTCGAATGCGCCGTCATATCCTCAGGCGAAGAAAAATATATATGCCGGGGCGCTCGAAAGTGTGGAATGCGAGCGGGAGTTCAGCGCGGTCTTCGATATTGATGACATTATGCAGGCATATAACGCAATGAAAGGCGTTGAGCCATTGTCTCTCCATCAGATATTCGAGCTGCTGGGCGTGCTTATGGGCGGTTGGCCTGTGGATGCTCGCGAAGACATAAGCATTCGATTGCACGGGCGCATTGATCGCTTGGAAAATCGGCGATGGGCCGATGGAAGTGAGCATATGCGGGTTATCGATTATAAAACCGGAATAGTGCCGAGTCTTGATAACATCTTCAACGATTTGCAATTGGTGTGTTACCAATTGGGACTGGCCTTCCCAGAAGGTGGGAAACGAGGCACAGATGCATTGAAGGCGATGCCGGATATTACACAGAGTGCGCTTTTCCACGTGGCGTTTAAAGATGCACCGGCAAGTAGCTATGATGCAGAAGGCGCGTTCCAACCCTCGCTATTCACTGCAGGGAGTCTCAACACGGCACCGTTCGCAGCCCGTTATCATTACA
The DNA here is from genome assembly GCF_000741765.1 of Bifidobacterium tsurumiense. GTDB lineage: Bacteria > Actinomycetota > Actinomycetes > Actinomycetales > Bifidobacteriaceae > Bifidobacterium > Bifidobacterium tsurumiense. The sequence goes on along the minus strand of NZ_JGZU01000003.1, from coordinate 185,627 downwards.
CAGCTCTGAGCAGTCTTGCAAAATTGGATCCTCTGCCGCAAGAACCTCCGCAAGGATTTGATAACCGAACTTGGGGCAAGGTTCTTGACTTGGAGGGTTCGCAGGCCATTTGGGCTCTCACCATGATTGCTCGCGTATTTTATGCGGCGGCGGCAAGCACAGCCGATCATTTGTTGGCGCGTCCAACGAAGGCGCATAAGGAATACTGCCGATTTTCCCGGAGCGGTTTGGGCGGTGAAAATGTGTGTCCGGCATGTGCGGGCAAGGTCGATACGGTTTTCGAGGTGAAGGCGATATGAGCGCAGCGCGGATAACGGATAGTCCCGAGCAGGCAGCGGTAATCCGAGAGAGAGCGGATTCGGATGTGCTAGTTGTGGCAGGAGCCGGTAGTGGCAAAACCTACACGATGACACGCCGTATCATCAATCTCATCACTACCGAGCATGTGCCGGCAGAGTGCATACTCGGATTGACCTTTACCAAAAAGGCAGCGGCCGAACTGCTGACCCGTGTTTCGGCGGCAGTGGCTCAATCAAGACAGGAGCATTCTGACAGCACAGGAAATCAGGGCGCAGCGGCCTTTATGAAGCCCGGAGTAATGACCTATGATGCCTTCTTCCAGTCCATAGTGCGTCAGTACGGCCTGCTTGTCGGATTCGATCAGAACACGCAGCCGTTGAGCAGCGCGGGCATAAGGCAGCTTATATCTGAAGTGGTGGGAGAACATCTGGATATTGCGCGTTCGCAGGATTTTGGTGGTTTCAATAATGTCGTGAATTCTACTGCGGCGCTCGCCAGTGCGATTTCCAGCTCGATGATCGGTGGGGAATGCACCGATATCCAAGAGGCGATTTCTAGAATTCGAGAGTGGGACAAGGCTTTCGAAGCACAATTGAATGCCGTTTTGAAGGACGAGACGATTCCTGATACAGAGGTGAAGACACCAAAACTGAAGAAGCGGACGAAGCGCCAAAGCGATGCTGAATACGAAGCGGTATTTGAGGAGTACCGTGCTCAATGGCATGCATATTGTGTCTATAAGTGTGCTCAGTTGCTTGACGTGGTGCGCAAAAGGGATGTGCTCCTCGAATTGGTTGCTGCATACGACCAAGAGAAGAAACGCCGCAATCTGGCAGAATTCAGCGATTTCGCCATTGCCGCGTACCAGCTGGTGATGAGATTTCCCTCGATTGGTGCTCGATATCGACAGCAATTCACTCATGTGTTATTGGATGAATACCAAGACACTTCCGGAACACAGGCATCCCTTCTCGCCACGCTATTCCATCACGATTTCGACGCTGAAGGGCAGGGGCCCGCTCACAGTGCGGTGAATGCAGTAGGGGATCCTTTGCAATCCATCTATGCATGGCGCGGCGCGAGTCCCGGAGCTTTCCGAATGTTCCAACGAGACTTCTCATTGGATGAGCAATCGGTGAAATCACTTTCCGTGACACGAAGAAATTCCCGATTGGTGCTTCAATCAGCCAATATTCTCACCAAGGCATTGCGCGTCGAACCGAAACGTGCGAGTAGTTCACTGATGCGTGAAGTTGATGTGGCTCAATTGCACACATTGGATGAAGCGCCGACAGGGAATGTGGGCGTTCTCGGATTTGCATCCCTAGGGCAAGAGATTGATGCGGTTGTGCGCTTTGCCGAGCATGCCATTGCGCGATTCACCCCAAGCGACCCCAATGTGCGCGACCAGCGACCGCATGCGGCGGTGCTTTTCCGTAGCAAAACGTATATGCCGAAATTTGCGGATGCTTTGCAAGAGGCGGGTTTGTCAACGCTCGTTGTGGGATATTCCGCGGTACTGGAACGTCCGGAAATTCGAGATGTGATCGCCTTGCTGCATGCAGCGTCCGATCGCACGGATGCTGCTTCGCTTATGCGACTGCTGGCTACGCCGCGATATGGTGTCGGAGCGCAGGATCTGCGAGCACTGGCCAAAATCGTGGATAACCTGAATGTTGAGCGGCGTTTCGCGTCATTGGTCCAAGCCGGATTGGTCTCAGAAGAAGAATCAAGAGCAGATTGGCCCCGTATCGTCAGGGAACATAGCGATAGCGTGCCCAATATGGTGTTCCTCAGCGATGTGCTAGGTCAGCAGGATTGCGCGAAGACCATTGACAAGGCATCTATCTCGGACCATGGGCGACGATCCATATTCCAGGCCTCGCAAGCGCTGTCAAAGGTTCGAAACTCCATGCACCAGGGTGTTTCCCAAGTGGTGCGTACCGCTGTGGAAGCTTTGAATCTCGATGTGGATCTGGTGGTCGCTCAGGCGCTGCGCAATCCGGATAAGCCCGTGGTTCCTGCCGAAGCCAGGGCGTCGCTCGAAGCCTTGGACACTATGGTGGATACCTATCAGCAGGAATTGTCGCAAGGCCAGTCGCCAAGTCTGCGTGGTTTTATGGCATGGGTCGATGCCCTTGACACCATTGATGATCCAACGGCTGCTACGCCTGATATGCCTGCTGATGTGGCACTTATGACCGTGCATCAGTCCAAGGGATTGGAATGGGATGCAGTGGCTGTTGTGGAGCTTGAAGATAAGACATTCCCCAGCAATCAGGGCGATAATTTATCTGTAAAAGTCCGCGACGGGCAGGAGGGAAAGCAGAGTTCGACTCTTGATAACAGCAGTGTCATTGATGAAGCATATGAGGGATGGATACCACCGGAATACTCGGAAACTGCAAAAACTTGGTTAAGTGATCCGACTGCAGTGCCGGTTCCTATTCGTGTGGACCGTGATATTCTGCCTCGGTTCCCACATGATGTCGACCCATCACAGGATCCCATACAGGCGCTGTCTGCGCTTGATGATGTGGAACTTATCGATGACGAAATATTCGGTAGTATGCGCGGGGCAAGCGACTTGGGTGAAAGCATGGATGCCGTCGATCCCAACACATGGTATCTGACCCAGGAAGAAGAGGCTGGCAGGAGGCTGCATGCCGACGAGCGAAGGTTGGCATATGTGGCGATTACGCGCGCTCGTGCAGATGTGCTCCTCACGTATCGTGGAGATGGGAGCATGCAGTGTGATTATCCCGGCCCGATCAAGAAGGCCCCATCGAATTTCTGGCAGGAAGTCCATGATGCGCTGAATTGTTCTGCTGCTGTGAGCGAGCCCAGCAACTTGGATCCACAGTCGGATTTGAACAAGGCGAATATTGACCTGCCGGATGGATTCTTCATCGGTGACAATGCGCAAGAGTTGATGGACACGGTGGTTGGCGAAGCCTGGAATGCGCCTGTTGATCGGGAAGCGGGGACAGAGGGTAGCCTGCCATGGCCGTACCAGCTTTCTGAGCATGTGCGCGAACGCTTGCAACAGGCATACCAAGCAGTGGGATCTCGTTCCATGGAGCATTTGCCCGCATTGGATGAGAATGCAATCCCACAGCATCCTTTGCTCGAGAGTGCGCTTATGGTGGCGGATGATGAGGATCTGATGCCTCGTAACATTGCTGACGGCAGTGCTCGTTCCAAAGAAATCGATGCTTGGGTGCGCAAGCAGGCGGAACGTGTGCTTGCTGGAAGGCGGCAAAGCGTCACTGCAGTGCAAGCCCGTGCCGGTCATATGTCTCAACATGAGGCATCCATGTATTGGCGCGGAATAATCCGTCCCATTCCGCATGTGTCATCGCCGGCAGCACAGGAAGGAACTGTGTTTCACGCTTGGGCCGAGCGATTCATCGGTGCTTTCAACGGTAATTCGTTCGATGTCGATGCTCGAGATGGCAGCAGCGAATCGGCGGATATGGATGGGGTGTTCTTCACGAGCAGGGATGCCATGTTGGAGGATCTCGAACGAAGCGATATCGCAGCCGGATCATCGCAGGCTGACAGGCACCTCATTCAATGGCAGCGACGTCTGGCGTCGTCGAGATGGGCCAAGCGAGTGCCGGTTGCGGTGGAACGTCAAATCGTCGTATCCATTCCTCAATTGGGCGATATCATCGTCAATGGCAAGCTCGATGCCGTGTTCCGTGGAGGCCTCGATGAGTCGGATTCCTCAAAATCCTTCACTATTGTGGACTGGAAAACCGGTGTGAAACCGCGCTCGCAAGAAGATATCGACCATAAACTCGCGCAGTTGGATATGTATCGTTTGCTATTGGCGAGAATAGAACAGGTTCCACTGGACAGTATCGATGCCACCCTTTACTATCTAAGTGAATCCAATGAGGACGCTCGGGAATTGCATGCCCGGGCGAAAACAGAACAGGAAATCCTTGCCGAGTTGAGCTCCGGCATCCCGGAAGCAAGCGATGTTGACTAGGACGAAGGCGATAATGCCTTGGTCGCGACTGTAAAACGCGTCGTGAAGTCCATTGCGGGGTGCCGCGACCCTCGAGCGCATGCGTGGGCGGACACGCATGCCGAAGGTGCGAAACAGATATGACAAGGAGTTATCGCTATGGTCGGGAACGGCTATTCCGCGAACGGCAAACCAAGCGTCTCAGCAGAAGCTGCTGAGCGAACACCGCATGCACACGCCATGCATCGAGAAGACCACGGTATTCGCGAAGGGCTTGGCGCCACTTCAGTTGAATATCGTCCAATGCGCATAGAAGATCTTGATGACATTGTGCGCAGCTTTGACCAAACATGGGGAGTGGCGGATGCTAATGCCGCTTCTGTAGCATCGTCGCTCTTGTCACGATATTATGTCTTGCACTATCTGCAGCCTGCCACCGATGCTCGGATAGCACAGTTGAATGGCTCATTTATGGGAGTGGCGCTTTCCCGGGCACAGGGCGCGGAGATCCTCTTCCCTGATGTGGAAGAGTGGATGGATCGCACGGCTTTTGCATTGCGAGCAAGCGATGCCGGAAGCATGATGTTGGATCAGGCAAATCAAGGCTTCGATATTGAATTGCAGATGGAGGCCGAATGCGGCTTGCCGGATACTGCACAGGGTGAGTTGGAGCTTTTCCTGGTTGATGCTTCAGCCCGAGGTCATGGTGTTGGTGGATCGCTGTGGCGCCATGCCATGCAATATTTCGCGCAAGAGCGCAAGTCCGGATTCTTTTTGCACACAGACTCCACATGCGATGTGGGATTCTATGACCATAAGGGATTGAACCGCATCAATCATCGAGATATCCGTCCCAGTCACTCGACCTTGGCGGATGAAGGAGTCCTGCCTGAGGATTTGTTTATCTATGCCGGTGACGTCAAGCAATTCGCGGAGGTGCGATGATGACGACTGTGCAAGCTCGCCCTGTTTCGCCGTATGCTCGGTTATTTGCCATTCCTGGCGCCAAGGCATTTTGTTTTTCAGGAGCCGTCGCCAGACTGCCCATGTCCATGATGAGCTTGGGCATTGTGTTGGCTTTGAATCATGTGTATAACAATTGGACTGTCGCAGGAAGTATGAGCGCGGTGTATATTCTCGCCGTTGCTGCTGTGACACCGTTGTACGCGCGCTTGTTTGACCGTTTTGGGCAGTATCGCGTCGGTCGTTTCGCTTTGACGCTCCAAGTGCTTTCCATGCTTGGGTTCGCCGCGGCTGTGCTGATGCGCGTTCCCATTCCGTGGCTGTTTGTATTGGCCGTGGTCATGGGCTCAACCCAGTTCGCCTTCGGTGCTTTGGTGAGAACCAGATGGACCTATGCTTTGCGCAATGAGGTCGATAAGCAATTGCTGAATACGGCGTATGCTTTAGAAGCCGCGATTGATGAGGTCGTCTTCATTATGGGGCCTATTCTGTCGGCATTCTTGGCAACCTCGGTTCATCCGGTATCACAGCTGTTCGTGCCGACTTTGGCATGTGGAATTGGAGGCACGATATTCCTATCTCTGCGCGACACTCAGCCGCCGGTTATGCGGGAAGTGCAGGTCGCTGCTGCACCTGCCGATGATGACGATGTGCGCAGGGCTATGGCCAGCGATGATGCGTCGAATGCTTCGCGTTCTGGTGCAGGTGAGGATGCTGCCGATAGCCTTGAATTGCGATCACTGCATCGACAAGGTGCGAAACCGAAAAGCGTGCTGCTGTATCCAGGCATCATTCCTGTATTGGCGGTATTCGTGGTATTCAATGTGAGCTTCAATGCTTTTGATGTATCCATGACAGCCACCATGAAGGCTATGGGTGTTGAGCAATTCCTTGGCTTGCAGCTTGCCATGTTTGCGCTTGGATCGCTTATCGGAGCCTTCATCTTTGGGTCGAGGCAGTTCAAAGGCTCGAATTGGTCGCATATGATCCTGTTCCTGAGTCTGCTTACGGTCGGATTCATTGCTTTCCGCTTGTCAATGGATAATTTGGTGTTGCTTGGTGCCTTTGAGATATTGGCAGGTCTGTGCGTATCTCCGCTGTTTGCGACGGGAAATCTCATCGTCAAGGATATTGTCCCGGCCAGCTCGCTGACCGAAGGACTTTCGTGGGTGACGACAGCCGGTACGGTCGGCGTTGCCATGGGATCCACCCTGGCCGGAGCGGTTATCGATGCCAGCAACCCACATGTATCCATGATGATTCCATGGATCGCCACAGGATGCGCCATCCCATTGGCTGTGCTCGGCTGGGTGCTTTCAAAGCGCTCGCGCAAGCGGGATGCCGAGCAGTCTCATGAGAATTGATGTGCGGCGGTGTAAGAGGAATTTGCGCATATTGCCGTATCCATATCAATGAACGCTGGAGTACCGTTTTGGATTGGGTCCTCCAGCGTTCATCCGTAATGTCCTCTGCATGCGATTATAACGATGAGCTCTTCTTCGACTGCATATACGATTCGATGTTCATTATCAATTCTTCGACTCCAGAAACCTTGGAGATCGTTTTTTAAGGCTTCAGGTTTGCCTATTCCGTCGAAAGGCGATCTCGCAATGTCTCTAATAAGCTGGTTTATGCGTTTGAGCATTCGTTTATCACGCGATTGCCAGTTCAAGTAGTCTTCCCATGCGTCGTAATCCCATTGAATGCGGCGCATATTAATCAGCCTTCAATGAGCTCGTGTTCTACCAGTTGAAGATTACCTTCTTTGTATTCACGCATCTTATTTTTCAGATATGCAATGTTACGAGGATCGTAGAAAGAATCAGGTGCTGAAATTTCGAAAGGAATGCGTCTCTCTGAAGCAACTTTTTTGGCAAATACGGTGAATGCAGCACTCATGGTGAGACCCATTGCCTGACACGCCTGTTCCATGTCCCGCTTTACGGCGGGGTCAAGTTTAAAATTTACTGTTACTGTCTGAGTCATGATGTTGTTCTTTCTATTTCTAATACAGGTACATTTTATATTAATTCACTTTATTGTAGATGTACTCTAGGCATAATATAGATTACAGCATCATGGTGATAGTAGTGTGCTGAGGGAAACGAACAATATGTTCAAAGATGAGCCGTTGGATGATGCAACTCTTATGTGTGGCCCTTAATATGCGTTTAATCCCGCGGGGCTGCTCGATGTTGCAGAGTTGTGGTCGGTTGGGAATGAATCTCTTACCGCACGATGGAATCCGCAAGTCATACTAATTGGTCAAAAGTCAAACTGCCTCTCGAGCACAGAATACTCGAGAGGCAGCCGCTAGTCGGGGTATCCAAACGGTTGAACACCGCAAAGGTACCGTCGAACATTATATCATTTTGGTAAATGCTGAAAGATGGACGTCCGACTTTGTGCAAGTTTGCAGTTACGTTGCTGTCGTCACAGTAGGCGATGAGGAATATCGAATTTGGCTGGTTTGATACCCTCAGTCGAGCCCGAACCTAAACAAACTATTAACCCTGCTTCGCCATCTCGCCATGCTCGCCGTTTGCGGATTCGGCGTCGATACCGTGGCGGTCATCGTGATTCCTCCACCACGAGGAGAGGATGGAACCCGAGATATTGTGCCAGACACTAAAGAATGTGGATGGGATGGCGGTGATAGGCGAAGCCGCGAATGCCGACATGGCCAGCGTCGCGCCCAATGCGGAATCCTGCATGCCGACTTCGAAGGTGATCGCTTTCTGCTGAGCATAGCGGAATCCCTTGGGATACACCTTGTACATCAGCTTGCTGAATCCGTATCCCAATCCATATCCGCTGAGATTGTGCAGAATCACCACTGGAATCGCCAACGCGGTTTCTGGTGAGAAGAGCTTGCCTTGATTGACGGCAACGACCACGCCGATAATCAGCAATATTGCAAGCTGGGAAACGATTGGCAAGAATGGTGTCACCTTGGCAATCGATTCTCCGAATATCATATGGCAAATAACGCCCAGAGCCACAGGGATCAGCACGACCTTGAGTGCGGTCAGGAACAATTGCTGGGCCGGAATCTCGACGTACTGGCTGGCCAGGAATTGCATAAGCAACGGAATCATAAACGGTGCGCACAGCGTTGAGAGAATGCCGATTGACACGTCAAGCGCCACGTCACCGCGCGAAAGGAATGACATCACATTCGACGACGTACCGGAGGGGCAGCATCCTACCAGAATCACACCTACGGCCAGAGGGCCATCCAGATGGAAAATCCAGCACAATACCACGGCAATCAACGGCATGATGACATAGTGCGCAACAGTGCCGAGGATGATCATAAGAGGCTGCTTGAGAATGCGGGCAAAATCATCCAAGGAGAGCGTCAAACCCATACCGAAGAGCACAATGCTCAACAGATAGCCTGTATAGCTTTTGCCCCACAGACTCGCCTGCGGAACCACATAATTGAATACCGCCCACACAATGACGATTGCGGTAAACCATTTGGTCAACCAAGATGCGAATGTAGTGACCTTTCCCACGGTGTTCCTCTCTCTTGCAGGAATGGTATGTGGGCGAAAACACTAGGTCGACACTCGTCTTGCCTCAAGTGTGATGCCACAATGTGAACACGCGCGTTAGGTAAGCAATCGACTGCCAAGCGCGGCAAAGCGCCTCTGCGGTGAAGCGGTGATACTCGCTTTCTCGCATTATGAGAGCTTGTTTGGCGAAGAGTCAGGATAACCTAGATTGAGAATTGGTTCATGGCAGCAAGGAGCAGTGATGATCAGAGTAGCGGTGGTTGGCGCTCGCGGGCGTATGGGTTCTCATGTGGTGGAAGCGGTTCGTTCGGCTTCTGATATGGAGTTGACCGAGAGCCTGGATGCCGGTGACGATATCAAGCAAATCTCAAAAGATAACACTGATGTCGTTGTGGAATTCACCGTTCCCGCTGTGTCGCTGGGCAACGTCTTGGCTCTTATCGAACAGGGTGTTGATGTGGTTGTGGGCACAACCGGTTGGGATGATGACAAGCTCGAACAGGTTCGTGAAGCCTTGTCGCATGCGCCGAGGGCTGATCAGGCTGTTTTCATCGCACCGAATTTTGCCATATCGGCAGTGCTGGCAGATTATTTTGCCGCCAAAGCCGCCAAGTATTTTGAATCCGCCGAGGTTATCGAATTGCATCATCCGGACAAAGTCGATGCGCCTTCCGGAACCGCTCTGCACACTGCCCGAGCAATTGCGCAGGCGCGGCAGGAAGCTGGTATGCCAGCTATGCCTGACAATACGCAAAGTGACGGAGGCTCGCGCGGACAGGTTGTTGACGGAGTTCATGTGCATGCGGTCCGTCTTCGTGGCCTGAACGCTCATGAGGAAGTGCTGCTGGGCAATGCCGGAGAACAGCTCAGCATCCGCGCTGACAGCTTTGATCGCATATCCTTTATGCCGGGAGTGCTCCTTGCAGTGCGCACGCTTGCTGGCGGCGGCCATGCGGGACTTACCGTTGGGTTGGACGCATTCTTGGATCTGTGAGATTCTCACTTCATTTCAGCGGCATAGTCCCGAACCTTGGCGGCGTGCAGCCGAGCTTGGAAGGCGCTACGCCCAGGGCAGTTACTCACTGACGGGTCAGTTGTGCGATAGCGTCTTCTGACTCGTCAACGATTGCGCGCATCGCGGCTTGTGCCGCCTGTGCATTGCCTTGGCGGATGTATGCAGCAACATCTCCATGCAGGCGCAGAGCCTGAGGGTCGGCTATGGCCGGCATAAGCTCATGCTCGGTGCGACCTTGCAAAGTAGAGGTAATAACTCCGCCGAGTGCTATGAACATGCTATTGCCAGAAGCGTTGAGCAGCGCAGTATGGAAACGCATATCGGCATCAAGATATTCCGCGCCATTGGCCTCATGGGAGTGGGCGACCATATCAATGGCGGCTTCGGTCAATGCTGACCAATCCTGACCTTGCGACCTTTGCGCCGCCAGACGTGCGGCAGTTGGCTCAACGGCATTGCGCAGTTCTGAGAGCTCGTGAAGAACGGCTGCACGATTCGGCCCGCGCAGTCGCCATGCAATCACCTGAGGGTCGAAAAGATTCCAATCTTCGGGTGGATTCACGGTGGCTCCCGCTTTGCGCTTTACGCTGACCAGACCCATATATTCCAAAACACGTGTGACCTCTCTGGTCACCGTTCTCGAGGGATTGCCCAACTCAGCGCTTGGTTCGGGCATGCGCTCGCCCGTGGGAATGTCACCGTTCACAATTGCCGTGCCCCACTCGTTGAGCAGCCGATTATGCAAAGAGTCCTCGTCGGCGTTCCTATGGGATTGCAAACTCGGGGATCCTGTTTGTGCAACATTGCGAAGTGTCATCTCGTCTGCCGTCATTTCATCAAAAGTATGAATTGATATTTCTATTATGGCATACATATTGCGACACGCCTTGATTATTGTATTGCGTATTCCATAACCATGCCGTATTCTCTTATTAAACGTACAAAATAAATGCCATATTTTTATATGGCATACAAAACTCAGCGAAGAGAATACGTATGAACACAGTAATGACGCTTGCACAAAGCAGTGTGCAATTGAATACCATGCAACTCGGATTCAGCGTGGCGGCAAGCATTATCGTCCTCATTGCGTTGGTGACGGTAGCCAAGCTCAATCCCTTCGTGTCCTTGCTCATTTCCTCACTGGTGGTGGGCATCGGTTCCGGTTTCGGCCCTGTCGATACCGTGAAGAGCTTCGGGGAATCATTCGGTTCCACGATGGCGAGTGTCGGCATTCTTGTCGGTTTAGGAGCCATGCTGGGGCGCGTGCTTATGGATACTGGCGCGGCCGATAGTGTCGTCAACACCTTGTTGGCCAAATCCTCGCCGGCGATGATCCCATGGACCATGGCGCTTATTGGTGCGCTTATCGGCCTGCCCATGTTCTTCGAAGTGGGTCTTGTGGTCCTGGTGCCGGTGATTCTGCTGATTTCACGCCGCGCCAATCTGCCTCTTATGCGCGTGGCGATACCAACGCTTGCAGGTCTTTCGGTTATGCATGCCTGCGTGCCGCCTCAGCCCGGTCCGCTCGCGGCATTGAGCTCATTCAGCAATGCCAATGTCGGCATCACCATGATGTTCGGCATCCCGATTGCCGTGGCCACCGTAATCATTGTGGGTCCTGCATTCTCGGCCATAGCGGCGAAGTGGGTGCCGGTTCAGGCTCCTGACAATGGCATGACATCAGAAAATGACGGCGATGCCGAAGGTAAGTCACTGCCTCCATTCTGGCTTTCGGTGCTATGCATTCTTATGCCTGCAATTCTTATGCTGGGCAATGCCATTTTCCAGATAGTCGCGCCTGAGCAGGCTTCATCGCAGGCGATATATGCGCAGATCCTCACCTTCTTGGGTCAACCCAGCATCGCACTGCTTGTTGCTGTGCTTTTCGCAATGTTCAGTCTGGGTGCAGCAACCCATACGCCATTCTCCACGGTGAATGCTTCTTTGAAGGCAGCTTTGCCTCCGATTGCCGGCATCCTGCTCATTGTGGGCGCAGGTGGCGGCTACAAGGGCGTGCTGGTTGATACCGGAATCGGTGATGTCATCGGTTCATTCGTTGAGAATTCCAGCATCTCCATCTTCCTTCTGGCTTGGTTGATTGCAGCCTTCATCCGCGTTGCCACCGGTTCGGCAACCGTTGCAATCATCACCACAGCCGGTATTCTGCAACCGGTTATGGATGCCATGAATGCGCAGCCAGCGGCCATCTCGCTGTTGGTCTTGGCCATTGGTGCCGGTTCCATATTCCTGTCCCATGTCAATGACGCTGGATTCTGGCTTATCAAGGAATACTTCGGACTGGAAGTGGGGGAGACCTTCTCCACATGGACGGTTCTTGAATGCCTGCTTTCCGTCGTTGTTCTGGCCTTGGTCATGGTGACGAGCATTTTCGTGCCCATAGCCTAAAGCCCTCAATCGCATACGTATTTCGCAATGAACGCATTACTTACTGATATAGAAAGAGACGAAATGACTAGCACAACCACAACCTCGCCGGTTCGCGTTACTTCAACTGTTCCGGAAGGATATTTTGACCAGGCAGTTCCAATCACCGTCATCATGGGAGTATGCGGCTGCGGGAAAACCACGGTGAGCACGCAGATAGCCGAGCGCCTTGGGTGGGAGAGCGCCGAAGCCGATGACTTCCATCCACAAGCCAATATCGACAAAATGTCCCGAGGCATTCCTTTGACTGATGAGGATCGTTGGGGTTGGCTCGACCAGATAGCCGCATGGATCAAGGATCATATTGAGCGCGGAGCGCCCGGAACCGTGACTTGTTCGGCTTTGAAGCGCGTGTATCGCGATAAGCTGCGCATGCCTGGAGTGGTTTTCGTATATATGGACGGCGATTACGACACCGTGCAGAAGCGTTTGTCAGCACGTCAAGGCCATTTCATGAAAGCGGATATGTTGGATTCACAGTTCGCAATTCTGGAACCGCCGTCTGAAGACGAAGTGCATTTGGACGTGGATCTCAATGAAGGCGGCACGCCTGAACAAGAGGCCGATGCCATAATCGCGGCACTTGGTTTGCACGACTGAAGTGTCAATTCAAAGCATGATTGAGGCAAATGGCAAGACTGCACAGATGCATGTTGCTGGCAAGCCTGAGCCGTGCTGATTCGATGAAGTAAAAACTGCACTGCATACAAAACATTGCAAAGATAGGAATTCGGAGGAACGAAAATGCAATTGGGCATGATCGGATTGGGAAAAATGGGCGCCAATATGGTGGCTCGACTGCGTGAAGGCGGCCACACGGTAATAGGTTTTGATCTTTCGCCACAGTCGGGTCGCGATGTGGAATCCTTGGAGGCGTTGATTGAAGCTCTTGAAGCCCCACGTGTTATTTGGTTGATGGTTCCGGCAGGAAAACCGACTGACGATACCGTCGAACGCCTTGCGCAGTTGTTGGACGAGGGCGATCTTGTTGTCGATGGTGGCAATACGAAATTCACCGATGATCAGCGCCATGCCAAGTTGCTTGCGGAACATCAGATCGGTTTTATGGATGTCGGCACTTCCGGTGGCGTATGGGGTCGTGAAAATGGCTATGCCTTGATGGTTGGAGGGACGCAACAGGATTATGAGCGACTGCTCCCGGCGCTCCAGACCTTGAAGCCGCAGGGGGATAGCGGGCTCGTGCACGCAGGTCCTGTCGGCGCCGGCCATTTCACCAAAATGGTGCATAACGGCATCGAATATGGCATGATGCAGGCTTTGGGCGAAGGGTATTCCATGTTGGAATCCTCCGAATTAGTGGACAACCCCCATGATGTTTTCGATTCATGGAGAGAGGGCAGTGTCATCCGCTCATGGCTGCTTGATCTTTTGGTGCGTGCTTTGGAAGATGACGAGGGTCTGTGCCATATCGCCGGCAATGCCCAGGAATCCGGCGAGGCTAAGTGGATGGTGGAAACAGCATTGCATATGGGCATCCCGCTTCCAGTGACAGCTGCTTCTCTATTTGCTCGTCAATCTTCGCAGATAGGCGATCCGAACACGATGAAGGTTGTGGCGGCATTGCGCAATCAGTTCGGCGGTCATGCCGTCACGCATGAATAGTTACAACAGCATTGGATGACTTACTCTTGCCCAGAGGCTCGCATTCTTCAAATCTTGCGAATGCGAGCCTCTTGTCATGCACATTTGCGCTTGAGCTCAGGATGGCAGGGCTGAAATGTGGAATAGCGCAATTCCGCGTCCCACCCCGCAAGTACGGTTATTGCTATGAGTGACAATGCTATGCATCTTCTTGATCCTGCACCTTTTGGGCGAATTTTGCCTGCAATGATCACACCGATGCATGCAGACGGTTCTGTCGATTATGACAGTGCGCAACGCATCGCCAAGCAGTTGGTGAGCGATGGAGCCGACGGCATTGTGGTCAATGGAACCACCGGAGAATCACCAGTAACCCATATGGATGAAAAGGTCGAACTGGTGCGCGCAGTCAAGGACGTGGTGGACGTTCCCGTTATCTCCGGCGCGGGTTCCAATGACACAGCGCATACCGTGCGCATGGTCGAGCAGACCCAAGAGGCGGGAGCCGATGCGGTGCTCGTGGTGGCACCCTATTATTCGCGGCCATCGCAGGAGGGTGTGTTCCGTCACTATCAGGCAGTGAATTCCTCAGCGGACAAGCCGATTATTATCTATGATGTTCCCGGACGCACAGGTCTGCATATTCAGCTTGAGACCTATCGCCGCATGGCAGAACTGGAACATGTGACTGCAGTGAAGGATGCCACCGGTGATATCGCGGGCGCTGTGCGTAAGCGTATGGAAACCGGATTGACTTGGTATTCAGGAGATGACGGCCTATTCTTGCCATTCCTTTCCGTAGGTGCGGCAGGTATAATCTCAGTCATCGCGCACGTCGCAGCCGGCCCTATGCAACATCTGGCGCAGTCATTTGACGCTGGTGATATTCATTCCGCACAGCGTGAAGCAGTTCGTCTGGCTCCGCTTGTGGAAGCGATGAACGGCAACGGTTTCCAGGCTGTTATGGCCAAGGCGTCATTGCATGTGCGCGGTTTGTTGGACGACACCACCATGAGGCTTCCCAATGTGGGCCCCGGGACGGATGAATTCGATCGCGTTCGCCAGGGCATGGCAGATTCCGGTCTACTCTAAACGAATTCCTCGCCCGTGCATAGGTACGGGCACTTAGTAATAGAAACCCAACCAAGAATGGCAACTGAACAAGAACATAAAACAACTCGCAAGCGCGGTAGCCGCGCCACTTCAACGCGCAATCGCGAATCCACTGCAAGAAGAGGATCCGCGCGCTCCGAGGCGGAAGCTTCAAAATCCCCGTCAAACAAGTCGACGGCGAAGCGTCGTTCTCGTTCGCAGAAGCAAGACAATGTCGCCACTCAGGTCAATGGCTTGATTGCGCCTCCTAAATACCGCAAGGGATCGATGCGTATCGTTCCTTTGGGTGGTTTGGGCGAAATCGGACGCAATATGAATGTGATCGAATACAACGGACACATTCTGCTCATTGACTGCGGTGTGCTGTTCCCTGAAGAGGAGCAGCCGGGCGTCGATTTGATTCTGCCTGATTTCCACTACATCAAGGACCGTCTTGACAAGGTTGAGGCATTGGTGCTCACCCACGGTCATGAGGACCATATCGGCGGCGTTCCGTATCTGCTGAAGCTGCGTCCTGACATCCCATTGATCGGGTCCAAGCTCACCTTGGCATTTGTTGATGCCAAGTGCAAGGAACACCATATCAATCCGACCAAGGTCGAGGTCCGTGGTCGCGAAAAGCTCAAGGCTGGTCCGTTCAATCTTGAGTTCATCAATGTCACTCACTCGATTCCGGATGCCTTGGCAGTGTGTGTGAAGACACCAGCTGGCACCATCATCGATACCGGCGATATCAAGCTTGACCAGCTCCCACTGGATCACCGCATCACCGATTTGGTCGAGTTCGGCAAATTGGGAGAGCAGGGCATCGATCTGTTGATGGCTGATTCCACCAATGCCGAGGTTCCTGGCTTCGTAAAGCCTGAAACCACCATCGGTCCGGCTTTGGATCGTGCTTTTGCCGAAGCCAATCGCAAGATCATCGTGGCCAGCTTCTCAAGCCATGTGCATCGCGTGCAGCAGGTGGTTGACGCAGCACATAAATATGGCAGAAAAGTCGTATTCGTCGGTCGTTCCATGGTGCGCAATATGTCCATTGCCGCCGATATGGGATATTTGCATATTCCTGAGGGCACCGTGGTGGATTTGAAGCAGTCCCACGATATTCAGGATGACAAGATCGTCTACATGTGCACGGGTTCTCAGGGTGAGCCCATGGCTGCTTTGGGACGAATCGCCGATGGCAACCATCGCGATATCAGCATCAACGAATTCGATACCGTGATTTTGGCCAGTTCGTTGATCCCCGGAAATGAGCACGGCGTGTACAAGATCATCAACAAGTTGGTGCAGTTGGGTGCCCGCGTTATCAACAAAGACAATGCGGCGATCCATGTTTCCGGACACTGCAACGAAGGCGAATTGCTCTACTTGTACAACATCGTCAAGCCGAAGTGCGCCATGCCAATCCACGGTGAGAACCGCCATTTGGTGGCCAATGGCCTGATTGCAGTCAAGACCGGAGTCGAGCCGGGCAATGTGGTGCTTGCCGAGGATGGCGATGTCGTGGATCTCTACCACGGCAAGGCGGCCGTTGTCGGTTCCGTACCCTGCGGCTATGTGTATGTCGATGGCGATTCGGTTGGCGAGTTGACAGAAGACGAGCTGGAAAAGCGTCGTATTCTCGGCACCGAGGGCTTCGTATCCAGCTTCGTCGTGGTGGATACCGACCATGCCGATGTGATCTCCGGACCGAAGATCTATCTCAATGCAGTGGCTGAGGACGAAAGCGAATTTGAAAAGGTTCGCCACCAAATCGTCGAGCAGTTGCAGGATGCCATGATGCAAGGCACCCGAGATACCTACAAGTTGCAGCAGCTGATGCGCCGCACTTTGGGTAGCTGGGTGGCTCGACAGCTGCATCGCAAGCCCATGATCGTTCCCGTTGTGGCGGATATCGCAACAGACAGCGATGCTGCCTCTGCACACTTGGACTAGGCTCGAACGCATTCGGTCTATTCGGTGCGCGAAAGCGAAAGAATAACCTGAGGTAAGCTGGATCTCAAGGATTGCAGCGATATGAAGAGCGGCGTGGCCGGCAATTGCCGATCACGCCGCTCATATTGACACAAGGGTGTCAACGTCGGAGAAATACCAAGACGGATGACGCCCAAAACAAGAAGAACAAAGGAGTCTCATGCCAGGAGCAAATCTCACTCGGTTTGAAGCGCAGGAACGTGCCGGTGTGGTGAGTGGACCCATCCACTACACGGTGGCACTTGACCTCACCACGGGTGGAAAGACCTTCCTTTCCGATACCACCATCACTTTTTCTGCTGAAGAAGGCTCGAAGAGCTTCCTTGACTTGATAGCCGATGAAGTCAGTGAAGTGACGCTGAATGGCGAGAAGCTTGATCCGGCCGAAGTATTCGCAGATAGCCGTATCGAGCTGAACAATCTTGCATCCACCAATGAAGTGAGAGTCAAGGCGGTATGCCGTTATTCCAATACCGGTGAGGGTTTGCATCGCAGCGTTGATCCATCGGATGGCAATGTGTATATGTACACCCAATTCGAAGTTCCTGATGCGCGCCGCGTATACGCAGTATTCGATCAGCCTGACTTAAAGGCCGTATTCGATTTCTCCGTAATCGCACCGCAGAGCTGGATCGTCACTTCCAATATGCCCGTGGATTCCGAGGAAGCACTCGACCGACAGACTGCCGAAGGCGCTCTGGAAAGAGGAGCCGTTGAATCCTCCAAGCGTTGGGTCTTCGAATCGACGCCTGTTATGAGCTCGTATCTCACTGCTATCTGCGCAGGACCGTATGCCGAGTGGACGAGCGAATACGCCAATGAGGATGGTCGCACCATCCCTATGGCAATGTATTGCCGTCAATCCTTGAAGGACGCGTTTGACAAGGATGTGGAATACCTCTTCGATATCACGAAGAAGGGATTCGCGTTCTATGCCGCCACGTGGGGTGTGCCATATCCCTATGCCAAGTATGACCAGATCTATGTTCCGGAATACAATGCCGGCGCCATGGAAAACATTGGCATGGTGACCTTCCGTGATTCCTATGTCTTTGATTCCAAGGTGACCGACGCGATGGCGGAACGCCGTGTGGTCACTGTGCTTCACGAGTTGGCGCACATGTGGTTCGGCGATTACGTCACCATGAAGTGGTGGAACGATCTGTGGCTGAACGAGTCCTTCGCCGAATTCACTTCAACTCTGGCGACCGCCGAAGCCACCGATTGGCATGATGCCTGGGCGACCTTCTCTGCAGGGGAGAAGAGCTGGGCGCTGAACCAGGATCAGCTGTCAACCACGCACCCCATTGTGGCGCCTATCAACGATCTGAACGATACGTATGTGAACTTCGATGGCATCACCTACGCCAAGGGTGCTTCGGTGCTCAAGCAATTGGTTGCGTATGTGGGCCGCGAGCGCTTCTTCGAAGGCATTCACCAATATCTTGAGAAGCATGCATACGGCAATGCCACATTGGCCGATCTTCTGGTTGAGCTCGAAGCCACCTCCGGACGCGATCTGAAGACATGGAGCGCCAAGTGGCTGGAACAGGCCGGCATCAACACCATCGCTGCCGAAGTTGAAGAGAATGAAGACGGCACCATCGCTGCATTGACACTCAAGCAGAGTGCGCCGGCAGACCATGCGGTGTTGCGTCCTCACCGTCTTGCCATCGGATTCTATGATCTTGATGAGAGCCGCGGCCAAATCGTGCGCACCGATCGATTTGAATTGGATGTGGAAGGCGAGACCACCACGGTCGAACAAGTGGTTGGCAAGCGTCGTCCTGCATTCATCCTGGTCAATGATGACGATCTGACATACACCAAGCTGCGTTTCGACAGCAACTCGCTGGAATTCGCAGCTGAGAATCTGTATCGCTTCTCCGACGCACTGGCTCGCTCGGTGGTGTGGCTGTCCTTCTGGGATATGACCCGCGATGGAGAATTCCCGGCAGAGCGTTTCATTGAGCTGAGCCTGAAGGCTTTGTCCACTGAGCATGAGTCCACCACATTCCGCTATGCATTGAATCAAATTCGCACCACGGCATGGCATTATGTTGCTGCCGATCGTGTGGATGCCGTGGTTCGTCATGTGGCAGAGCAGTTGTGGGAATTGGCAAATGCCGCAGCCCCCGGTTCGGACGAACAGTTCCAGCTCGTCAGCGCATACCTTGGCTATGGCGAAGAAGGCGATGAGCAGTTTGCCGCCAATGCCCAAGGACTGCTTGATGGAAGCGTCAAGCTCGATGGATTGGATATCGACAACAATCTGCGCTGGACGGTTATCAAGGCGTTGGCAAGCGTCAATGCCATGGACGAGCAGTCGATCGACGAGGAGCTGGCTCGTCGTGACACCACGCAAAACCGTGAGTTTGCACTGGGCGCTCGCGCTTCACGCGCCACGGTCGAAGCCAAGGAGTGGGCATTTGATCAGGCCATTCACAATGATGAATTGACCAATATGCAGATGGAGGCAGTGTCCCTGGGATTCGCTTCGACTCCACGTAGCGATTTGGCAGCTCCGTTCGCGGCGCGCTATTACGATGCGGTGGATTGGATTTGGGAGCACAAGACCTTCCATATGGCAGAATCCTTGCTCGAAGGCCTGTACCCTGTGCATGCCGATGCAGCGACCTTGGTCGAACTCGGCCAGCAGTGGTTGAACAGCCATGAGCAGGCGGATAATGCATTGCGCCGTATCGTTGCCGGCAATGTCGAAACATCGCAGCGTATGGTTATGGTCCGCAAGGCCAATACCAAGTAATTTGCGCAAGGCACAGCATATGATCGGGTGATCACCGATTCGTATGGTGGCTTGTGTGTGGGCCGCACTCCAATGGGTGCGGCCCACACACGTTTGTGAGTCAATTCATTGCGGCAGGATTCGCTGATCAGTCTCATGAGACTTCATGTGTACATCAATCATGCAGGAATGCTGACGTCTTTGCCTGTCGTTGAACATTGCGCAATCCTATGCATTGAGGATTCTCAGATGTGAAATGCGATGAAAACGGGCATGAATACTGGGCAGTAGTGACGGGCGGGTGCCCCACGGGTACGATGGGTGGCAGATCTGTTGACAGAACAAGGATGGAATAGCATGCCGAGAATGTTCGGAACTGATGGTGTTCGTGGATTGGCCAACCGTGATTTGACGGCTCGCCTGGCTCTTGATTTGGGCGATGCAGCAGTGCGCGTTTTAGGAGATTCTGGCACACAAGATGATCGTCCTGAGGGACGTCGGCGTGCTCTGGTCGGCCGTGATACGCGTGTCTCCGGTGATTTTCTGTCATCTGCCCTGTCTGCGGGAATGAGTGCCGGAGGGTTTGATGTCATCGATGCGGGCATTATTCCGACACCGGGTGTTGCCTATCTGACTTCTGTGTTGAATGTGGAAATGGGCGCGGTGATTTCCGCTTCGCATAATCCCATGCCCGATAATGGCATCAAATTCTTTGCACGCGGAGGTTTCAAGCTTCCTGATACCAAAGAAGATGAAATCGAAGCGGTTCTAGGGCAGGATTGGGAACGTCCCACAGGCGCCGGGGTCGGTCGTGTCAGCCATGACACGGTGACAGCAACGAATTTGTATATTGACCACTTGGTATCCACAATCGCTCCTGTGGGTGCTGACAAGGTGCAGCCGAAGCCGTTGTCCGGCTTGAAGGTTGTTGCTGATTGCGCCAATGGTGCCACTTCGGTGGTCGCTCCTGAGGCTTTGCGTCGAGCAGGTGCTGAAGTCGTGGTCATCAACGCTTCTCCGGATGGCTACAACATCAATAAGAACGCTGGATCCACCCATCCTGAACAGTTGCAGGCAATGGTGAGGGCGACGGATGCGGCTCTGGGCGTGGCATTCGACGGCGATGCCGATCGTTGCCTCGCCGTGGACGAAGACGGCAATATGGTCAACGGCGACCAGATCATGGGCATACTCGCCCGTGCCAAGAAGCAAGCGGGAAAGCTCAACCACGATACCTTGGTGGTGACGGTTATGAGCAATCTTGGTCTCAAGCTCGCTTTGAAGGATATGGCATTGCCACGGTTCAGACCAATGTCGGTGATCGCTATGTGCTTGAAGAAATGCTGCGAGGCGACTACTCATTGGGTGGCGAGCAGTCAGGCCATGTCATCAACCGTGAGTTTGCGACAAGCAGGAGACGGCACATTGACGGCTCTGACCCTGTGCAATGAGATCGTGCGCTCGGGCAAGAGCCTGAAGGAATTGGCCGCTGATTTCCCGCAACTTCCACAGCAGTTGGTGAATGTTTCCAATGTGGACAAGAATGCGGTTTCCAGCAATGCCAAGGTGCAGGCCGCCGTTGAGCGTGAAACCGCTCTGCTTGGCGATACTGGCCGCGTATTGCTGCGTCCTAGCGGCACTGAACCATTGGTCCGAGTCATGGCTGAGGCGGAAACGCAGCAGCAGGCCAATGAAGTGTGCGAGCGTCTGGCCGCTGTGGTTTTGGAAGAGTTGGCCCTATAAGACAGGTTGGCCCACCAAGGCGCTGGTTCTTTCAAGATGCTAGCTTTTCAAGACGCTAGCTCTTTCAAGGTGCTGGCTCTCTAAGACATAAAGTATTGTTCGGCAGTATTGATGTATTCGGCTTTGATGGGTTGGCATGCCTAGGCCCGCCCATCACAGCCGAAAACCGGTGAAAGGAATTGCGATGTTCAACCTCAATGGCAAAGTCGATATTGCGTTGAATCGAGACGTGGAAATGCTCCTCAAATCCGGCGAAGACGGTGTTTTGCCGATTGTACAGGCCGGTGAGCCAGTTTTGCGCGTCAAATGCGAAGCGTATCGCGGTCAACTGCGTAAGCAGACCCTGCATAAGTTGATCGAGTCTATGCGCACGACGATGCTCGAGGCACCGGGCGTGGGATTGGCGGCTCCCCAAATCGGATTAGGCTTGGCCATAGCCGTGGTTGAGGATCATGTTCGCGATGATGATGGCGACCCCAGGGAGATTGCAGAATTCCCGTTCCATACCATTATCAATCCTGTATACGAGCCGGTGGGAACACAGACACGCAGTTTTTTTGAAGGCTGCCTGAGCTTCGACGGATATCAGGCGGTACGCAAGCGTTGGCTGGATATTACCGCACGCTGGCAGGATGAGAACGGCACCAAGCATGAAGAGAGACTTCACGGTTGGCCGGCACGTATTTTCCAGCATGAAACCGATCATTTGAGCGGTGAATTGTATATCGACCAGGCTGAGATTCGCTCACTGAGCACCAATGAAAATCTCGAAGATTTTTGGTGCGATGATCCGGTGCCAAGCCTTGCTGCGAAGGAATTGGGATTCGAACTCTGATTCGAATCAGGAATATCACTGCAGCACAGGGGAGAGGTCTTCGCGGGCATCTGGGAAGTTCTCGCAATATCGCACAGCGGCATCATGCAGTTCTTCGCTGATCATCAAGTGTTCGTATGGCATATTGCGGGCATACCGTCCCTCGCCATCGGCGTATTCCAGCACGATGGCTCGCAACTGTTCCTGCCAATGGGTGCCACTGAGACTCTTCAATCGGGAAGCTGCCACAATATCCTCGGGATCATAGGCTTCAACGACCCGTTCACGATACATGGCCATAAGAGCATCATGATCACCCATAGAGAGCAATGCCAATTCCCTGAGACTGTCCCATTCATACGGCACGAGTTCCTGTGGGAACATCATGGTGGTTTGATTGGGGTGCTCTGCTTCGATGAGGTCGATGAACGACAGCAGATCTTCCCATTTGGTCGCTTCTATGCAACGGACCGCATATGCGTCGGCCAGAGGTTCGATATCGCGATGGTCGAAGAGCAGTTTATCCGCTTCGGCCATGTCGCCGCTTATGCGTAGCAGATCATGGCGCAGGAAGAGCACCGCTTGTTCGAATTGGCGATGGGCCAACTGGGCCATATCACGTTCGCTCATCAAAGCGCTGATATTGTCATCGGTCATGGATGCGAATGCGTCGAGCACGCCCATGTCGATGAGGTCCTCATCGCTCAGCTCTGTGTTTATTTCCTGATGTGACGCTTGTGGTTCCGGTGCCATTCCAGCCGACTGTGTCGTAGTGGTATCGGATTCCTTGCGGGCAAGTTCATCCATAACAGCAATGGCGCTATTGAGAGCGTCATAAGCCAGCACCCTGCTGTCATCCCATCTGGCGAACGAAAGGCCGGAAGCTAGTAGTTCCACCATTTGAATGGGATTGAGCTGGAAATCCTCATTACAAGCCACTTGGGTTATGGTTCGTAAGGCATGTTCCGCAGTTGCGGGATCGGCATGACGGGCGACGGCATCCATATACATGCGAACATCGTCGATGAGATCCTTGATGAAATCAAAGCCCTCATTGTCTCGGTCTGCGACGCTTCCGAGAAAATGAGCAGTGAGAGACAAGGCCTTGGCGAGATTTTGTGTCGAATCATCCCAACGTGTGCTGCTCAGGGCGTTGCCCACCACGGCCTCGACGCCAGAAAGAGCACGCGAATCCAAATGGAATGTGGGCATGTCGTTACGCGGGATTTCCGTGGCTCCGTCCATACTCTGCGCAGTGGGAATCGTCGACGCCAAGGATTGCACATACCATTGCATGGGAAGGGTCATCACCGTTTCCGCTTCGGATGGCATGGCGACCGGCGCGTCATTGCGCACCTCATCAGCATGCACCGAGGCCTCGGCGAGAGTGTGGGACCAGAGCAGTGTCGGGCCGTTGAATTCCTCGCTGTGTAGCCAGCTTTCGTTGGCGAAAGTCAATAAATCACTCAAATCCTGCCAAGGATCAAGGCCATCCGAAGACATGCTCTGCGCATGTGTGTCGAAGGACTCATCGTCGTGTTGAGCACGTTGCCCGGCAAAATCCACGCTGTACCTTCCTTAATCGTGACGCTTGCACGCAGTCGTATTCACTATGGCATTGTATCCATGAAACAGCGCAGCTCTTTGCTTTGGGTTGAATACGCTCAGACGGCTGTGCACAAAGCACTCAGCTGTGTGCAAGGCGTTCTGCTGTGCACAAAGCGCTCAACGGTCTTTGCCGCACTGCTATCCGACGCCCCAAGGCGTTCACCGGCGAACTTCTTTTTTACAGTGGATATGAGCGAGAATCATATGAGAGAGACTGATGACTCGCGATTATCCCTTCGTAGTGGTGCCATCGACGGCATAGGAGGAAGAGTGATGAAACGGTTATATCAGCGCAGTGAATTGACATTCGCCATCGTATGCATCGTCGTATATGTGGTTGTGCAATCTGCGGCTCTTTCATTGGATGAGCTCATTGGTGTTCCCTATTTGGCAAGTGCAGTAGCCTGTGCCATCCAAGCGGGATTGCTGTGGTGCTTTGTGCACAAGAATGGTCTGAGCGAGCGTTACGGGCTTCAGGCTCCCCGTGTTTCGGCACGACAATTCCTCTATTATGTGCCGCTCGTGATTCTGATGACCAGGAATTTTTGGAATGGCGTGACCATATCTTTGCCTTGGGCTGGGATGGTGTGCACGATGGTCGGAATGCTCTTCGTGGGATTCGTCGAAGAGCTGATATTCCGAGGGTTCCTTTTCAAGGCAATGGCACGCAGCAATGTGAATCCCGCGATTATCGTCTCCAGCCTGACCTTTGGCTTAGGTCATATCGTGAATATGTTCAACGGCAATGGGGCTGGACTGGTTGAAAACCTCTCCCAGATAGTCGGCGCAATCGCCATAGGATTCCTCTTCGTGATGATGTTCTATCGGGGAGGGAGCTTGTGGCCATGCATTATCGCTCATGCCGTGATCAATGCCACCAGCGTTTTCTCTGCCGAGAGTCAAGCCTTCAGTATTGGCGGCATCATGGCAAGTGTGGTCATGATCGGCATTGCGCTCGCATATGCCATTGTGCTCATGCATACTCTGCCGAAGGCGGAGGCTGAAGATTCATCGCATGAGTGATGGTGAATGCAAACGGATTATTGCATCGATGAACCGATCCGAGGCAGGCGCCATAAGTGATTCATTTCGCGAATGATGCGAGGAGTCACCGCGGGCGAGCGATGCATATTGATGGTTCATCGCATAGGCGAATCGAGGATATGAGATAGGCAAAGCGGTATGCGCAACCCGATGTGTTGGATTGCGCATACCGCTCATATTCAGAAGTGATCGACAGTAGTGGCCTATTTCGCCGCTATGCTGTCGATCGCATGATTTTAGGCTTCGAAGGGATATTGCAGACCCCATTCGGCACGCAGGGAATCCATAAGTTCCATAATGCGGAGAGTGTCGGAATGCGGCATCTCGGAGCATTCTTGCTTGCCGTCCAAGATGGCATTCGCAGCAGAGGCGACTTCGTATTCATATCCAGTGATCTGCTGGGGGATGTCGACATGGCGCTTGATCTGATGGTCATTGCCATAGATGTCAATCGACTCAATATTGTTGATGTTTTGGCATTTGATATATCCTTCAGTGCCCCAGACAACGCCGTCGCGGTCGGATGTATTGAGCATAGAAGAAGTTGATACGGCCATTACACCATCACCGTAATACAATGTGGTTGAGTTCTGAGCATCCACTCCGGTCTCATAAGGCTGCATCGAGGTGACGATGCGGTCCGGACGACGACCCTGCAGCACCATATCGATGAAGTTCAGAGGGTATACACCGACATCGAGCAAAGCGCCGCCAGCCAAGGCCGGATCGGTAAGGCGCTCTTTGCGGGTAATCGGGTAGCACAGATTCGCTGATACCGAGTGAACTTCGCCGATCTCTCCGGAAGCCACGATGTCATCGAGCATTGTGCGTGAAGGCATGTATCGGGTCCAAATGGCTTCGGTGCACAGCAATCCAGACGATTGGGCAACATCAAGCAGTTGTCGTGCCTGTTCGGCATTCGCCGTGAACGACTTTTCAACAAGGACGTTCTTGCCTGCTTTCAGGCATGCGATCGATTGTTCTGCATGGAAGCTGTGCGGCGTGGCGATGTATACCAGATCGACTTGTGGGTCGGCAAGCAGTTCTTCGTATGATCCATAGGCAACCGGAAAATCGTATTGCTTGGCAAATTCGGTGGCGCGGTCAAGATCGCGTGCCGCCACAGCATATGGTGCGACAAGCGCGGAATATTTGGGATCCTTTGCCATTCCAACCAAGGTTTTCGACATGGCATGAGCGATTCCGCCTGCGCCGAGAATGGCGACATTCACCTTCAAACCCTGGGACTCGGCTTCGCTGCGTTTTCCATTGAGACGACTCATATGTTCCTCCTTGAACGGGCTTTACATGCAATGCCCGAACGCATCTTGTCTGTCCCAACCATGCTATCGCTGTGTGACGATGTGCTTGTCGCAAGGCTGATCGTTGGGAATATGACGTATGATGAACGTCTGTTCGTTGGAAAGGGGAGGGCATGTCCCGCAATGTGGTTGATGGCAAGCCGTTGTTGCCTGAACATGGCATGGGCGCCACAGCAAACGGGGATGGGACGGCTCGTAGATCCAAGGCAGAGAAGGACGGCACTGCGGATTCGCGGTATCGGCGCGGCACGCGAAGCTATATCATGTCGAAAATACGCGGCAAGGACACTTCAATCGAGGTCATGGTTCGGCGATATCTCTTTGCCCGGGGCTTGCGTTTCCGCAAGAACGACAGGCGATATCCGGGGCATCCCGATATCGTGCTGCCGCGCTGGCGAACCGTGGTATTCGTCAACGGATGTTTTTGGCATATGCACGAGGGATGCAAGGGATGCACCATCCCCAAATCCAATGTGGAGTTCTGGACGGCGAAACTGAACAGGAATAAGGACAGGGATGCACGTCAGCATGCAGAGCTGGAAGCCATGGGATGGCATGTCATCGTGGTTTGGGAGTGCGAGTTGCGCAAAGCCGAACGTGAAGCACGATTGGACCGATTGTATTCGCAAATCGTGGGGGAGTGGGCTGAGAATTCCGAAGATGGATCTCCTACTCTAGAGCAGTATCCCTAATTGGTGTACGAACAGTGTCTGGCCATTAGGAAGAAAATATTGACAAAGCAACAAAGTCGTTGATATTTGCCGAGTTCGCCCTCTGAATCTCAAAGCTTAAATGTTCTTAATATCACATATACAGTCAGCGATAATTGGGTTCTCGCCTCGATTTCTTTTATAACATATACGTGTTCTTCATCTCTTGGTGATGAAGCAAAGCCGGCCGTGCCGTTTGGACTGGGGTTAGAACGCATGGCTGAACGGGGCGAATAATAATTCGAATACACATTTGGTTTGGGTAGGAGGTTCTAATGATTTTCCTCACTTCACTCGAAAATATCCTTCCAATCATTCTGATTATTGCGTTGGGATATTTTCTCCAAGTGCGGGGCTGGTTTTCTGACCAGTTCAGCGGCAATATTTCCAAATTGATTATGAATGTGGGCCTGCCGGCATCAATTTTTGTTTCGGTACTCAAGTATCTCAACAGAAGCATGTTGGTTGGCCTTTCCAGTGGCCTGCTCTATGTCTTCGGGGCATTTGTCATAAGCTACGTCTTTGCATTCATTATGATCGCCATTTTGAGAGTGCCTGCAGGCAGGCGCGGCGTCTTCGTCAATATGGTGGTCAATGCCAATACTATTTTCATCGGTCTGCCATTGAATATTGCGTTATTCGGCAATGAAGCGCTGCCGTACTTCCTGATCTACTACATCGCCAACACAGTGTCTACGTGGACGGTCGGTGTCTATTTGATCACCGCGGATTCCAAAGAAGGCAAGAAGGCCGGCGCGAAATTCGATTGGAAGAAGCTGCTTCCGCCGCCTCTCGTTGGATTCCTGATTGCTTTGATGTTCCTGTTTCTTGATATTCCAGTGCCGACATTTGCCATCAATACATTGACCTATATCGGTAACATCGTGACGCCTATGTCGCTGCTGTATATCGGTATTGTGCTGGCCCGTGCAGGGTTCAAGAGCATTCGTGTGGACAAGGATACGATTGGCGCATTGGCTGGACGATATATTGTGGCGCCATTGGTTATGCTTGCCATTTTGAGCATCGCTGGCGGCAATTTGCCTGCGAACGAGTTCAAGACCTTCATTGTCCAGTCGGCGGCACCCGCCTTGGCAGTGCTTCCTATTCTTGCCGATCAAGGCGATGGAGATCGCGAATATGCCACCAACCTGGTCACCATCAGTACGGTGCTATTCGTTGTGGTGATTCCTGTGGTGCTCACTTTGCTGGGCTGAGTGCTGAGGTATCGCGTGTCGAGTATTTGATAGCCGTGTGCCGGAGTGACGAAAAGAGTCGCTCCGGCACATGTTGTTTATCCACGGTTAAGTGGTAAGGACGCGACCGGCAATGATGAGTCGGCGCTGAATTACATTATGTTCTACGCTGCCGCGTTATTCCGCGCCGGGTTATGAGCTATGAATGCATCATTCGGTTGCCTGAGGTCTTGTAACGAAAGAGCACTGCGCAAAGATCGTAGGCAAAGTCCGTTATGCGAAGTTGTTGGGCAAAATCCGTGCTGCAAAGGTTGTTAGGCAAATATCGTCATGGCCAAGGTGCTGATCACCATAAGCGCCAAGCCACACGAAGAGGCGCAGTGTGAGCTTTTCCCTGAATGCCACATGGGAAAAAGCGATCGAGACCAGGATGCTGAGCTTGTCAACGGGGGACCACGACATTGACATTGCCTTGTGAAAGCGCCTTGAAATAGCAGATCCATGAAGTGCCTGTTGCAAGGCCGGAGAGCACAAGGAACAGCAACGATTGCGGTTGAAAGGCTAGGGACAATTCGTGTGGTCAGTGTGTGGGATCGATGGGTGTGGGTTCGATGCGTGGGTAGGTGACAGCAAGACCCGATCTGCAATCTGGCTCACTCTTGTGAAGGTGTGCGGCGAGCATTGGTTTTGCCGGGTTTGGCATTTTTGGGCAGGCGGCCGGCACGTCGCAATGCGTCTTGGATAATGTATTCCATCTGGCCGTTGACGCTGCGCAGCTCGTCGTTGGCCCATCGTTCAACCGCCGCCCATATTTCAGGATTGACCCTGAGCGGGTATTGTTTTTTCCCTGCCACGGGGACCTCCTTTACGGTGTGATAAGTGTAGTCGATGTCCGCATATCGCGTGTGGATGCTCTGAGGATGTGCAAATCCATTGACGCAGGGTGACTTTCATCGCATTCAAGGGATATTGCTGCGTTACCGTAGCAGCAATTCAGCTGAGCTGGCACGCATGAATCGAAATGCCTTGGGGTATTCGTGTTGTCGTGTGAAAGAGGACACGAATACCCCAAGTGCTGCGTAACCGATGAGTGCCGACCTCGTTGGATACGTCGGATCAGTTGTACAGAGTGCCGGTGTTGATAACAGGCTGGGCATCATTATCGCCGCACAACACCACCATGAGATTGGAAACCATGGCGGCTTTGCGCTCTTCGTCCAGTGTTATGGTGCCTTCTCGGTCAAGTTCGGTTATGGCCTCATTGACCATTGACACTGCACCCTGAACGATTTTGGTGCGAGCTGCGATAATGGCTTCGGCCTGCTGGCGCCGCAACATTACTTGGGCGATTTCAGGGGCATAGGCCAAGTGTGTCAGTCTGGCGTCATCCACAGTGACTCCGGCCTGTGCCAGACGTTCAGAAAGTTCTGTTTTCAGAGCTTGAGAGACTTCGGTGATATTTGAACGCAGCGTGATTTGGCCTTGTGCCTTGTCGTCAGTGTCTTCGTAGTGGTCATAGGCGTATTGGCTGGCGACGTGGCGCAGTGCGGTTTCTGACTGCATCGCGACGAATTCTTCATAGTGATCGACATCGAAGGCGGCTCGAGCGGTATCGCTGACATGCCATACGATGACATTTGCGATCTGAATCGGATTGCCGTTTTTGTCATTCACTTTGAGTTTGGGGCCGGTGAGGGTGCGAGCCCTAAGTGAAATCTTGGATTTGATGGGCTTTTCGGCCGTTTTGGATTTGCCGTCTTCGTCGTCGTCATTCAATGCTGCGGATGACGTGGAAAGCGTTTTTGAGAAAAATGGATTGGCCCAATAAAAACCGGTTCCACGAATCGTGCCTTTGTATTCTCCGAAGAGCACCAGCAATTTCGCCTCATTGGGCTGCAGTGTGAAGAATCCGATGGCAACAATCCACATGACGATGAACAGCAGGATGGAGATGGTCATCAATGCAAAAGCGAGCGGATCCTCGGAGATGTTCGCCATAATAATCGATGCGACGAATAGTGCTATGGACGCGACGAATCCAAGGAGATCCCAGAACAATACGGGCCAGCCGGAGCCAGCCTTTCCCTGGCGTTCAGCGGTGGGGGAGGTGTCGGTTGCGGGGGTGGTGGTGTTGGCGCTCATCATTAAGGTCCTTTCCTTCGATGCCATTCGGCATCATCTTTGATGATATTAGAATGATATGAAAATGATATCACTTTTGCAACTCGATGCCTCACGCTAGTGGCTCAGTTGCTTCATACATGGTTCAGCCGCATGAAGCAAGACATAGAGGGAATGCCGCAATATAAGGGAATTTTGAAATGCAAAAGGTGCGTTCAAAGTAAACAAGCTCCCACAAAGGCGAGGCTTTCCTCGGGCAATACATGCCAAGGGGACCGCTCTCATCGCCTCGCTCCCGGAAAGAAGGAAAATGACACGGAAATATCGTAATCATATTTGCTTGGGATTTTTGAATGATCGTATTCATTATGAATATGACAAAGATTGTATTGCAGAGCTTCGTTTTTGGTGATGTCGATCCGATGACAAATTGGATTGGCGATTGTGCATGGCCGGATGACGTGAAACCCCGCAGGATGATGCACGGGTCTGTTGTGCAAGAAATCGTGCCCGGAACGCGATTCGAACGCGCGACACCCGCTTTAGGAGAGCGGTGCTCTATCCACTGAGCTACCCGGGCAACATGTTGCATTGTACAGCAAGGGCAGACGGCCTTTCAATCTTCGGTGTCGATATTGGGTTCTGCCGCGATGCCTGACTTAAGCGCAACTCGTGATGATATGGCATATGGTTCTTCAGGATGATGGCGTCTTGCAGATTGCTGCTGTACCGTCTGTGCATGAACGAAAGGAATCGACCGAATGGCACGAACTGCACCCAAGCCTGTATCTGCACCGGCACCTCTGCGCTTTCCTCGCTTCATTTTGGGAGTGCTGGCGGCGTTGCTCTCACTTGTCGCCGTGGCAGGCTGCATTGCGCGCATATTGCCGGAACAACTCCAAGCCTTGCCATATGTGCCCAATATCGTGGCATTGACACCATGGTTTGCCGTTATCGCAGCGATTTCCTTGCTGTGTGCGCTCGGGTCGCGGCGATGGGGAGTGGCGTTGCTTGCGCTCGCTTGCATAGGCGTTCAGGTGTGGTGGCAGCAGCCGTTCTTCAATGCTTCCAATCGACTCTCCCAGGCGGCCATTGCTGCGGTTTCCTCTGCCAACCCCAATACCGATGATGCGTATCTGCGAGTGATGACGCTGAATGTGTACAAAGGCAACGCCGATGCGCAGCAAATCGTCGAGGCTGTGCGCGATGAGCGGATAGAGGTTTTGGCCTTGCAAGAGACCACTGACTCTTTCGTGCAATCCTTGGAGGATGCCGGCATCCATTCCTATCTGCCGTATTCACAGGTCTCATCCTCGGATGGTGTGTATGGCAATGGTTTGTGGTCGGCGACTGCTCTGGGTTCGCCTTCGGACGACGATGTGGATTCAAGTGCATCATTCATGCCGGGAGGCACGGTGACATTGAATGGAGGAAACAGCAAATTACGCTTTGTCTCTGTGCATACCACATCACCTGTTCAGGGTTATTGGTCACAATGGCGCAAATCCTTGGATGAATTGGCCCAACTTCGTTCAAATACGCAGTATCGATATGTGTTCATGGGCGATTTCAACGCCACCATGGATCACACGCCGTTTAGGAACTTCTTGGGGAACAGATTCTCGGATGCGGCCTATCAGGCTGGTACAGGATTCACCTTCACATGGCCTGCGAATCATTCCGGTATTCCAGCATTCACAGCCATTGATCATGTGGTGATGGATACAGGCATCGTTGCCGGGCAAGTGAGCACCAGAAGCATATCCGGATCTGACCACAAGGCATTGCTTGCAACATTGGAAGTGCAATAGCTCGCTTATGCCATATGCCATAAGGAGTGGGGGTTCTGGATGACCGGCATCCAGAACCCCCACTCCTTATTCAGTGCGAACTTGCAAAGAGATGAACGCTATCAGTCCAGATTGGCCTGCGTGCCAGCCGTGTCTGCAGTGGCTTCCTGCTCGGCTTGTGCCGCGTCCAATTTGGCGCGAACCTCGTTCAGAAGAGTCTGTGCACGCTTGGCTAAAGCCTCCCCCAACTCCCACTGGCGCATGGACTGATCAAGGTTCAAGCCGCCTGCTTCCAAGGCTTGCACGGCTTGAATGAGCTTGTCTCGTGCCTCCTCATATGGCATTGTGGCGATGGCCTCGCGCTCACTGTCGCTCAGAGTTGAAGCGGTGGTTGCTGGGGTGGTTGAGGATTGTTCCTTGCTCATTATTGACTCCTTCTTGTGTTGATGGTTTGACTGTGTGCTGAATGAATTGCTTGTGCGGAAGGAGGGAGGCAGTTGGTTGATTGCCTCCAGCTGCCGTCAATGCCTTGGTTGCGGTATTGCTCAGGCTTGGGAAGTAGTATCCACGGTTTGTCCATCCGCATCCGCTGTGGCGACAACGCTGCCCTTTCTGAGTGTCAAGGTGAGTTTGTCTCCGGCATGCACGGTTGCGGCATCATCCAACACATGCCCATCTGCAGACTGGATGACGGCATAACCTCGATTCAATGTGGATTGTGGGCTGAGCGCAGTCAATGTGGCCAACCGCTTTTCAACGGTGAACGAGGCATCGTCAACGATTCTCGTCAATCCCTGACGAATACGCCGCACGCTATCTTCCAGGAACCTTTCATGCGGCTCGAGCATGGTGTGCGGTTTGGTCAGGCTCGGCCTGCTGGCATATCCCTCGACCAATCGCAGTTCATTATTGATATTGGCGGAAATGCGCATGCGCATTTGCTGTTGGGCGCCGACGATTAACTGCCATTGCTCGCGAACGTCAGGTACGACTTTCTTGGCGGCGTCAGTAGGAGTGGATGCGCGCAAATCGGCGGCCAGATCGATAAGCGTCCAATCATCTTCATGGCCGATGGCCGAAATAATCGGAGTCTGGCAGACCGCTGTCGCACGGATCACCCCTTCGTCTGAAAAGCCGATAAGATCTTCGAAGCTGCCGCCGCCTCTTGCGACGATAATCACGTCGACAGAAGGATCGGCATCCAGTTGTCGGATAGCTTTGATGACATCAGGAGGGCATTGAGGTCCCTGCACATGGGCGTGGACCACGTTGAACCGTACCGCAGGCCAACGCAGATTGACATTGGTGATGACATCGCCTTCTGCTCGTGCCTGCGGGGCGCAGACCAGCCCGATGCATGAAGGGAATTCGGGTATCGGCACCTTACGATCTGCGTCAAAAAGACCCTCGCCTTTAAGCTTCTTGCGAAGCTCGTCGATCTGTGCTTTCAGATCTCCGGCACCCACGCGCCGAATGTCGTCGGCGACAAAGCTCAGTCGCGTGGCCTTGATCCAGATATCCGGTCGACCATGAACGACCACTCGATCGCCCTGGCGGAAATCGCGTGCCATGGCGACTAAGTTGCGAAAACCCATGACATTGATCGAGACGTCTTCGAAATTATCGCGCAGTGTGATGTATACCGAAGATTCGCGTCGCATATTAATCTCGACGATCTGCCCTTCGATCCATGCGCCGGGCCATTTGGTCACGGCGTCATGGAATTTCTGGCTGAGCACACTGACTGGCCAAGGGGATCGGGCGGTGGTGTCGCGAGCCAATCGAGGGAGGCGATCCGGCGTCGGTGCTTGCTTGGCATCCATCCCCATGCCTAGCGATGAAGTCGCGTCATAACCGGTAAAACTCATGCATTCAGATTCTCTCATTCAAGGGACATTCCGCCGGGGCACTCGCAGTGCATGCTCTGTGCCGAACGTCCTGCGTTGCCGGTGTGTTCGGTGATGTGCGTGGGGAAATTCACTGATTGGCAAGATCTTCGAGTTCACTCTTCTGCCACGGCGCGTATGGTTGTTGCGGCCTTGCCGGAGCCGATCCAATCCGAAGGTCCGCGACTTGTTCCGGCGACACGCGGATGGGTGGAATTCCCTAGGAATTCACAATTCGTGGGAGTGGCGGCTTCAAGCCAATCGACCACTATATCTGGGTGATTGGCAGTGTTGATGTACTAGATGTCGTGTTTGGAATGGGGTACAGTATGACAAGGCCCACAAATTACATGAATGTGATTTGGGCGAAGCATGTCGGGATTAGGAAAGGATGAAACGATGGAGACGCAAATGTTGCATACGCTTACTGCCACACAAACAAAGGAAACGGTGTTGGTGGAAAAGCGCGACGGTCGCATCGTGGAATTCGATTCCATCAATATCATCAGTGCTGTGAAATCGGCTTTCAAGGATCTGGGCAAAGAAGTCGGTCCTGAAGAGGAAAGCATGATCCGCGAATTGGCCGACCAAATAGAGGGCGAAATCAAGGAACGATACAACGGTCCGGCCAAAATCGAGGATATCCAGAATTTGGTGGAACATGGTTTGATTGAGAACCACTTGTATGAAGTGGCGCGAACCTATACCAATTATCGCTTGAACAAGGATATCGACCGGGCGAAGGCCACCGATATCAACGAAGCGGTGAGCCGTTTGGTCAATCATGACGAGTCGCTGGTGCGTGAGAATGCAAACAAGGACTCCAATGTCTATGCCACCCAGCGTGATTTGCTGGCGGGTGCGGTGTCCAAGGCATCGGCGTTCTCGATGCTTCCTGACGTGGTGTCGAACGCACATATGAAGGGCGATATTCATTTCCATGACGCTGATTATTCGCCGTTTACCGCAATGACCAACTGTTCTTTGCCTGATTTCGGCGATATGTTGGCCCATGGCTTCGCATTGGGCAATGCCATGATGGATTCACCAAAGTCCATCGGTACCGCAGCTACGCAGATCACGCAGATTATCAAGGATATTGCGGGCGCCCAATACGGCGGTCAGACCGTCAACCGTGCCGATGAAATGTTGGAACCATATGCACGACGCGACTATGACAAGAATCTGAAAATGGCTCGTGCCATGATTCCTGATTCCACGCCGATCGAAGTGATTCGTAATATGGTGGACGGCATGAAGGCCCAGGAGCCCGATAGCCTGCACTTTGAGAACCGTGCTCCATTGCCAGCGGATACTCCTTTCAATGAAGATGCTTCGCCAATCGAGCAGCTGCGCGAGATCTATGCCAAGATCATGACTCGCAAGGCAATTTATGACGCCATGCAGACCATGGAATATCAGATCAATTCCAACCGTGTGTCCAACGGTCAGACTCCTTTCGTCACTGTGGGCTTCGGTCTGGGAACCTCATGGTTCGCCCGTGAGATTCAGCGTGCAATCTTGCTCAACCGTATCCGCGGTCTGGGCAAGGACCGCCACACTGCGATCTTCCCCAAGTTGGTCTTCACGGTGAAGCATGGTGTGAATGCTGACAAGAATGACCCGAATTATGATCTGAAGCAGCTTGCTTTGGAATGCTCCACCAAGCGCATGTATCCGGATGTGGTGTTCTACGAGAACATCATCAAGATCACCGGTTCATTCAAGGCCCCTATGGGTTGCCGTTCCTTCCTGCAAGGTTGGAAGGATCCCGAAACCGGTGAAAACGTCGAAGACGGCCGTATGAATTTGGGTGTGGTGACGGTCAATATTCCGCGTATCGCGCTCGAATCCCATGGAGATCGCGATCGTTTCTGGAAGACCTTTGAAGAGCGCATGGAAGTGGCTCACCAGGCCCTGCAATTCCGCATCATGCGTTGCAAGCAGGCTTCTCCTGTGAATGCCCCAACGCTCTTCCGTCACGGTGCATTCGGACGTTTGGGCGCCAATGACAATGTGGATCAGCTCTTCCGCAATGAGCGTGCAACCGTTTCTTTGGGATATATCGGCCTCTACGAGGCGACCGCTGTGTTCTATGGCAAAGACTGGATGCGCGATCATGGCTGGGATGAGGAAGGCAAGGAGTTTGCGCTTTCTCTGGTACGCCGCATGAATGAGCTGTGCAAGCAGTGGAGTGCCGCCGAAGGCTACCATTACTCGGTGTATTCCACTCCCGCCGAGTCACTGACCGACCGCTTCAACCGTATGGATCGTGAGAAGTTCGGCAAGATCGAAGGCGTAACGGATCACGACTTCTACACGAACTCCTTCCACTATCCGGTCTGGCTGCAGCCGACTCCTATGGAGAAGCTCGATTATGAGAAGGACTTCCCGTATCTTGCATCGGGTGGTTTCATCAACTATTGCGAGTTCCCTTGCTTGCAAGACAATCCGAAGGCATTGGAAGCGGTCTGGGATTACGCCTACAACATCGGCATCGGCTATTTGGGTACGAATACTCCAATCGACCACTGCTTCGTATGCGGTTTCCAGGGTGATTTTGAGCCGACCGAAGAAGGCTTCAAGTGCCCGGAGTGCGGCAATAACGATCCAGACAAGTGCAATGTCACCAAGCGCACATGCGGTTACTTGGGCAATCCGGTTCAGCGTCCTATGGTTCATGGACGTCATGAGGAGATCGCACATCGTGTAAAGCATATGGCCGGAGAAACTGGCCATGTCACGCTTAAGGATGGCACTGATCGCGAATGGTTCCAAGACACTAAGTGATGTGAAGTTACTGGGGTGCATCGTTGGTGACTCGCTGCGATGCACCCCATTTGTATGCAGTGACGCAGGCTCTGCGAGGAGTGTTGCGCCGCATACGGCGTTTGTATTGGAATGTGTGAATGAGGGATATGTCATGGCTGAGATGAAATTGCATGATTTCGCTGCGAATGAGACCGATCGCGGACCTTTTATTCCGACGAAGCTTGCCAATAATCCACGTGCAGGGCAGTGGACCAGCGAGCGGTTAAGTCAGGATATGGTGGCCGATTACAAACGATTCCTCATGACCGATGGCGAAGGGATCCGCTGTTCGCTGTACGTTTCCGGATGTCCATTCCATTGCAAGGATTGCTTCAACTCTTCCATATGGGATTTCAAGGCAGGGCATGAATACACCCAGGCATTGGAAGATCATATTATTGAGGATCTGGCGCAGCCATTCGTTCAGGGAATAACCTATTTGGGCGGAGAACCGCTTTTGAATACCCGTGTCCTGCTCAGGCTGTCAAAGCGCATTCGCAGTGAATTCGGCCATGACAAGGATATCTGGTGCTGGACCGGATACACATGGGAAGAACTTATGCGCCCCGGCGAAAGCCAGGACAAAATGGAGTTGCTGAGCTATGTCGATATTCTGGTTGACGGCCGATATATCGCAACTCTTCATGATTCGCTATTGCAATTCCGCGGTTCCCGAAATCAGCGGATCCTGGATGTGCCGCAATCATTGGCACAAGGGGCTCCTGTGCAGTGGAGCAAACTGCATGATCAGGAACGCTTCATCCCCGAGATCTACGGTCAGGAAAGAGCCGAGGGCGAAGGAAAAGCCTGAGATTCGTCGGTTTCGGTTGATTTGGCGCATTCACCTTGGGTTGCATTGCGCTTAAAGAATTGCGCTTAAAGAATTGCGCCTAAATAATTGCGCCCGAAGGATTGTGCTCGAAGGCTTATATCCGAATAACTGCGGGTGATGTTCTTTTGCTGTTTACTGCGCGTATGCCTGGTATGTGTAATGCCATTTTTCGTGAGACGGCCTAGCTTCGTGGATATGGCATCGATGCCCGCATTGACAACAATTGCGGTGATAGACAACACGCGAGCGCAATGCCTACACGAAATTCACGTTTCCCTTGTCGTTCTTGGGTTTTGGATGCTCGTAAGCTTCTATATGCATATTCATATGCTGACGTGTCGTCGGGTTACCATATTCCGAGAAACGTTGGAAAGCAACGGTTTACCGTATGGCAATTCAATGAATGAGGGTGGGAATGCACACGAAATCTGATTCAGCAACTCTGCGTGTCGGGCTCGATATTGGTTCGACCACCGTAAAGGCCGTGGTGTTGGAAGACGGAGACAGTCTGGAACAAGTATTGTTTGCAGATTACCGTCGTCACCACGCCAATGTGCGCGCAACAGTGGCTGAACTGCTTCAGGATGTGCAGTCCGAATTGCGCAAGCAGGGCAGAGAGGATCAGCAGCTGGCGCTCACCATAACCGGATCGGGCGGTCTGGGACTGGCGGATAGCCTGCATGTGCCTTTTGTGCAGGAGGTCATTGCAGAAACAAGAGCCATTGATCAGGAATATCCTCAAGCCGATGTGATTATCGAACTCGGTGGCGAAGACGCCAAAATAACCTATCTGAAACCAACTCCTGAGCAGCGCATGAACGGCTCCTGTGCAGGAGGAACCGGCGCTTTTATCGATCAGATGGCCACTCTGCTCGATACTGATGCCTCGGGTTTGGATGCTTATGCCAAGCAATACACGACGCTCTATCCCATTGCCTCGCGTTGCGGAGTATTTGCCAAATCTGATTTGCAGCCACTGATCAATGACGGTGCCGAGAAGCCTGATCTGGCCGCTTCTATTTTTACCGCTGTCGCAACGCAAACCATTGCAGGTTTGGCATCGGGCAGACCCATCCATGGCACGGTTATTTTCCTTGGAGGCCCGCTGTTCTTCCTTTCGCAGTTGCGCGAGGCCTTCCACCGCGCTCTGGAAGGCAAAGTCGATGAGTTTGTGGTGCCTAAGAGCGCCCATTTGTATGTGGCCTTCGGTGCGGCATTGATGGCAGGGGAGCCTGAAAGCCTCGACACGCCTCTTCGTGCAGAATCATGCCAGGCGCTTATCGACGAAGTGAAATCGCTGCAGAATGTGATTGGCAATACGCCTACTATGCCCACTTTATTTGCCTCAGACGAGAAGCGTCATGCATTCGAGGCAAGGCATAACAAGTCACACGTCCAGATAGGGAATCTCGATGGCGCCAGCGGCCCGCATTTCCTCGGGATCGATGCCGGTTCGACGACCATCAAAGCAACACTGGTCAATGATGACCGCGATATTTTGTGGTCCTCATATGCCACGAATGACGGCAACCCTTTGACTGCTGCTGTGGATATCGTCAAACGTGTTCAGTCGAGCCTTCCTCAAGGTGCATATATTGCGCGCAGTTGCGCCACAGGCTATGGCGAAGGGCTGATTTCGACGGGTTTGCATCTTGATGAGGGAGTGGTGGAAACCATGGCCCATTATCGCGGTGCGGAACTGGTCAGTCCAGGAGTCACCGCGGTTATCGACATAGGCGGTCAGGATATGAAATATCTGGCCATAACCGATGGCGTTATCGATTCGATAGCCGTCAATGAGGCCTGTTCGGCGGGCTGCGGTTCATTCCTGCAGACCTTCGCCCGTTCCATGGGACTGAGCATTGAGGAATTCACGCAGGCCGCTCTGCGCTCTGAGCATCCGGTGGATTTGGGCTCCCGTTGCACGGTATTTATGAATTCATCGGTGAAGCAGGCCCAAAAAGAGGGTGCCTCAATCGAAGATATCGCCGCTGGATTGTGCTATTCGGTGGTGCGTAATGCCCTGTACAAGGTAATCAAGCTTCGTGATGCCGGAGAGCTGGGAGACACCGTCGTGGTTCAAGGCGGCACATTCTTGAATGATGCGGTGCTGCGTGCATTCGAATTGCTTACCGGCAGGGAAGTCACACGTCCTAATATCGCCGGATTGATGGGCGCATATGGCGCAGCGCTGACCGCCCGCATGCATTATGTGGATGAGTTCGAACAAGGCGATTTCGCTGCTACTGATGGTCACGATGCCAACGATCCTGCACAGCACACTCAGTCGAGCATTCTGAGCGGTGAGGAACTGGATGAACTGTCCATGACCACTGAGCGTGATGTGTGCAAGCTATGCCAAAACCATTGCAAACTAACCATTACCACATTCCATGATGGTTCGCGATATGTCAGCGGGAATCGATGCGAGCGCGGCGGCGATGCCACCAAGCAGCGTTCTGACAGACCCAATCTCTACGACTACAAATACAAGCGTTGCTTCGCATACCGCCGACTTACCGACAAGAAGGCCACGCGAAGGGAGATCGGCATTCCGCGCGTGCTCAACATGTATGAGAATTACCCCTTCTGGTTCACCCTGCTGACGTCTCTGGGATTCAAAGTGGTCATCTCCGGCAGATCCAATCATGAGCTGTTTGAGAAAGGCATAGAGTCCATAGCCTCGGAGAATATCTGCTATCCTGCGAAGCTTGTGCACGGGCATATCACATGGCTTTTGGACAAGGGCATCAAGACGATTTTCTATCCTTGCGTATCCTATGAGGAACAGTTCGTGGATGATGCGGATAACCATTACAACTGCCCGATCGTCGCCAATTACCCTGTGGTTATCGAAGCGAATATGCCGCAGTTGAGGCAGCCTGGCATTCGATTTATGAAGCCGTATTTCAATATGGCCGATCATGAACTGATGGTGGATCGCATAGTGGAGGAATTCGCGTGGGCCAATGTCAGTCGTGAAGAGGCACAAGTCGCAGTCAAGGCGGCATACGCGGAAAGTGTGGTATTCCGCGATGATGTCCGCAAAGAAGGCGTGCGTGCCTTGGCTTATATGAAGGAACACCATTGCCGTGGAATTGTGCTGGCAGGACGGCCGTATCATATCGATCCCGAGGTCAATCACGGCATTCCTGAAACCATTTGCTCTCTGGGCATGGTGGTGCTTTCTGAGGATTCAATAAGCAATCTGAATCCTGAAGATACCTTGCAGATCAGTGAATATCTCGACAGGGATGAACTCAATCCGCGTGCCAAAGATAAGGCGGGCTTCCGGCATGTCGAAGACCGCAAGGTGACGAAGATGCCGCTGCGCGTCACCAATCAGTGGGCGTATCATTCACGATTGTATGCGGCGGCGCAATTTGTCGCTTCGTATCCAGGCTTGGAACTGGTTCAGCTCAATTCCTTCGGCTGCGGTTTGGACGCCATCACCACAGATCAGGTCAGTGAGATCCTTGCGGACAAGGCAGATGTCTACACGCTGCTGAAAATCGACGAGGTCAGCAATCTGGGAGCTGCAAAGATCAGGTTGCGCTCCTTGAAGGCTGCTGTTGAGGAACGTGAAGCCAATCAGAGACGTATTGCACATGTTCAGCACGAAGCTAGCGTCAATGGTCAATCCGAAAACGACGCGGCTTTGAAAGCGGCTCGGCAGCAGGTCGAACAGGCACGTCAGGCGTTGGCCAAAGCTGAAGAGCGCCTCAAAGTTGCGGAACAGACGCAGGACACGGGTCTTGATCATGACGTGCCAACATCCCATTTCCGGGCAACGGGCAAACCTGCGCCGACTCCGGGGCGTCAAGCCATGCTTGATGCGGTATTGCAATCCAGCAAACATCTCAACGGCAAAGGCAAGACTGTGCATCCAACGAAACGAGAGGGGCAGTCTCACCAATCGCAGACTTCCCCTGCGCATGCGGCCACGCTCTCGCGATATGCGCATAAGGTTGCCTTCACCAAGCGGATGCGCAAGGATTACACCATTGTCGCCCCGCAGATGAGCCCTATTCATATGTCACTTATCGAATCGGTCATTCGTTCCGGCGGATACAAATTCGACATTTTGAAACAAGCCGACCGTGATGATGTGGAAATAGGCCTGAAATATGTGAATAACGATGCGTGTTATCCGGCGATTATGGTGGTAGGTCAATTGGTTGACGCCATCGTCCAAGG
Source organism: Bifidobacterium tsurumiense (assembly GCF_000741765.1). Lineage (GTDB taxonomy): Bacteria > Actinomycetota > Actinomycetes > Actinomycetales > Bifidobacteriaceae > Bifidobacterium > Bifidobacterium tsurumiense. Next base: position 143,892 of record NZ_JGZU01000003.1, on the reverse strand, counting down.
CAAATATGACCCCGATCACGTGGCATTGGCCATCACGCAAACCGGTGGCATGTGCAGGGCGACCAACTACTTCGGCCTGATTCGCAAGGCCCTTATCGATGCCGGCTACCCGCAAGTGCCTGTATTGGCGCTCACTACGCAGGGAATTGCGGATAATCCCGGTTTTTCAGTGACTCCGGCGCTGCTGCATAGGGCTGTGAAGGCCTTGGTCATCGGCGATCTGCTGCTCAAATGCCTCAGACGCGTAAGGCCGTACGAACAAGAGGCGGGCAGTGCTGACGCATTGTATGGCATGTGGGATGCCATAGTGCGAGAGACTTTGGAACATCACGGGTTCTCGGATACTGCGGCACGCAATATTGGCAAGCGATATTTGCCATATGGGGTTCTGGTCAAGGAGATAGTGCGTAGCTTCGACGCCTTGCCCTTGCGTGATATCCCACGCAAGCCGCGGGTTGGTGTGGTCGGCGAGATCCTGGTGAAATACCATCCCGATGCCAATAACCATTTGGTTGATGTCATCGAATCACAGGATTGCGAGGCCGTGGTGCCAGGAATCATGGAGTTCATGACCACCAGGCCATACACAGCTGATTGGAATGAACACAATCTGGGCATGAAGGGTAATCCCGTGGTCTATGCCATCATGAGGTGGGGCGTCGATCGATATCTCAGCCCGGTCCGCAAGGCCATAGCTGCATCCCACGGCAAATTCAGTCAGGATCTGCCGATGCCCGAATTGGTGGAAAAGGCGGCAGAAGTAACCTCTGTCGGCGTTCAGGCAGGGGAAGGATGGCTGCTCACTGCCGAAATCGTGGAGCTCATTGAGTCGGGTTGTCCTAATATCGTGTGCGCACAGCCCTTCGCATGTCTGCCCAACCACGTGACGGGGCGAGGCATGTTCGGCAAGATACGGCGCTTGCATCCTCAGGCCAATATCGTAAGCATCGATTACGATCCGGGCGCATCCGAGGCCAATCAGCTCAATCGCATCAAGCTGATGATCGCCGCGGCAAAAAAGGCGGCTACGCCAGTCTTCTGAGCAATAAACGCAATAGCTCCCGTCACGTTGCCGCCCAAACCATGAATATCGCCAGCCGTCCTTTCGGTTGGCGATATTTGGCCCATAACCCTGATATTTGGTTGTCGTGTTTTTTCAATGATTATTGGTTTTGCTTGCGCTGATGTGCTCTATGCATGCGCTTTAATTGAGCTCAGATTCCTAAGCTTCCAATTCTCGCTCGTATGCGGCCTGAGCCGAGGGATCATTTCGTATAGATATCTTCTCTTGACTTCAAGTGGGCTTGAAGTTTTAGGATGAAGAAGACACTGCGTAGTGCAATGTGACTTCTTGTCATCGAAGTGGCATCATATATGAAGGATGGTCATCATGAAGTACACGACATTAGGCAATACCGATATCAAGGTTTCGCAGGTGTGCCTTGGGGGTATGAGTTTTGGTAAGGCCGGTGGAGACTGGCATCAATGGACGCTGGATCCCGAGGGAACTAGGGAAGTGATAGCCCGCGCATTAGAGCGGGGAATCAATTTCATCGACACGGCGAATGTCTATGCGCATGGGACCAGTGAGGAATACATTGGTCAGACCCTACGCAAACTGGGCGTTCGACGCGAAGACGTGGTGCTAGCCAGTAAGGTCTTCTTCAACGAAGGCGGCAGTTCCGCCCCGGCGATTAAGCGCGAGATAGAGGGGAGCCTCAAACGCTTGGGCACGGATTATCTCGATTTGTATATTCTTCATCGTTTCGATTACAACACCCCTATCGAAGAAACCTTGCAAGCGCTTGACGAGCTGGTGAAAGAAGGCAAGGTGCGTGCTTTAGGTGCAAGTGCCATGTATGCCTATCAGTTCCACAATATGATTCATGCCGCTCAGGAGCATGGCTGGGCTGGTTTCTCCACGATGCAATGCCACTATAATCTGCTGTACCGTGAGGATGAGCGAGAGATGCTGCCTGTTTGCAGGCAATATGGCATTTTGCCGACCCCATACTCGCCGTTGGCTTCCGGGCATCTTGCACGTCCGACGTGGGAGAGTGAATCCGTGCGTGGCAAAACGGATTCGGTGGTACGCGGCAAATACGATTCCGCACGTGACAATGACATGCAGATCGTGCAGCGTGTTGACGAATTGGCGAAGCGTCGCGGTGTTTCTATGGCTCAGATCGCACTTGCTTGGCATTGGGTGCACGGTGCATCGGCGCCGATCGTTGGCTGCTCAAAGCCGCAACGTGTGGATGAAGCAGCCGATGCAGTGGATATTTCATTGAGTGAAGAGGAAATAGCGTTTCTTGAGGAGCCATATGTGGCCCATGACCTTGTCGGAGTTCTTGCGCGTCCAGGGGAGAAGGCTCTGGCAGGCACTACGGTACCGAAGAACAGGTAGGTCGCGGGGGAATACCGGGCAGAACCTATTGTGTGAGGCGTGTTGAGGAAGGCGGCCATCCGAGCCTTGGCAAAGCGTTATCGATTATTCGTATACCTCATGGCTCGTGTGGCTGCAGAGCCTCGATTACCATACCGACTATGAATACTGCACAGATCAGTTATGCTCATATGAACGCGACGGTGAATCCCAAGCATGTTGACAGCTTGCTGAGGTTCTTTGAACAGGGATGCACCGATGCAAGCCATGAGGGCTACGGCGTGGAAATCGAGCATCTGCCGGTGAGCAACGCTGATGATGCTGCGGTGGGATATTACGGGGATGCGGGTATTGAAGTCCTCCTGCATAGGCTCCGCCCGTTCTATGATAAATCTGAAGAATATTGGGATAACGGCCGATTGGTCGGTTTGGGGCGTGAAGGTGTCTCGGTTTCTTTGGAGCCCGGTGCGCAGTTGGAATGCTCATTGGGCGTGATTCACCGTATCGATGAGCTGCGCAGTTTGTATCGCGCATTCCGTTCCGAAGTTGATCCGATTGCCGACGAACTGGGCTTTCGTTTGGTGAATTACGGTTATCAGCCGCAATCAAGTTGGCGAGATGTGCGAGTGAATCCGAAGAGTCGTTATGATGCCATGACCGATTATTTGGGTCGTGTGGGTCAGTACGGTCTGTGCATGATGCGGTGTTCGGCCGCGACTCAGATAAGCATCGATTATTGTGATGAACGTGACGCCTTGGCAAAGCTGCGAATCGGCACGGCAATAGGGCCGATTACGGCATGGTTCTTCAGGAACAGTCCATATTTTGAAGGACGTGACAATCCGTATCCATTGCTTCGTCAACGGATGTGGGATGCTATCGACCCGCAAAGAACCGGCATAATCCCCGGTTTGTATGATGAACGCTTCGGCTGGGAGGATTATGCAGTGGATGTGCTATCCACACCGATGATGTTCGCCGATCTGACACATACGCCGGAGGCTGCCGACCTGCCTGTGGCTCAGCAGCATCGCGCCGCATTCAGGGACAATGCCGCAGAAGTCTATCCTGATCGCGAATTCAATGCATATGAGATCAACCATGTGCTGTCCACGCATTTCAATGACGTTCGCCTCAAGAATTTCGTCGAGCTGCGACATTGGGATTCCTTGCCTCTGCCAGGGGTGGGACGATTGATGGAAATGGTCTCTTCACTGTTCTATCGCGATGAGCAATTCTCGAGACTCACCTCGTATTTTGATGGCGTGAACGAGTTGGATGTGCTTGCGGCCAAGGCTGATTTGCAGGCCCATGGCCAAGACAGCAAGCCATATGGACAGCCTTTGGAATTCTGGAAGGAGTTCCTTGGGTTGGAAGGCTTGCTTTCCGATGTGCCGGGGGATGATGCCCATCCTGAGGTTTTCCAGGCTTAAGACGATCGCAGTCGATGTGACACGCCGTGGTCGGTTTCGACGGTTTACACTAGCGATATGGCTCAAGGGACAAAGAAGCGTATCCGCAAGGATCCTGAAGAACGCAAGCGCGAAATCGTAGAGGTCACCGCTCGTCTGGTGACTGAGCGTGGGGGATTCAACGGATTGTCCCTGAAGGATATTGCACAGGAAGTGGGGATTTCTCAACCGGGATTGCTGCATTATGTGGGCAATCGCGAAGGCTTGCTTTCCCTCTTGGTCACCGATATTTACGATACTTCAGGCACACCTGCTGATTTTATGGCATCGGGTCTGCCCGGCAGCGATCCGGATGGGCCGTTCTTCCCCGCATACCTGCGTTTTTTGGTGCGCCATAATGCTCAACGCCGGTCTTTGGTTCGGTTGTATATGGTTTTGGAAACCGAGGCGTTTAATCCGGAGCATCCGCTCTATGATTATTTCCTGCATCGCCCGGACTCGGTATGGGAGAAATACAGCGAAATCCCATGGAGAATTCCTCCGCATATGGGGTCTTGGGATGCGAATATGAGGCCGATTGTGCGTCGAAGCCTGGAAGCCATGGATGGCATTCAGCTCAGATGGCTGCGTGAGCCACCCATCGATCTGGTGGATGAGTGGGTGACATTCGAGCGAATGATTTTCCCCTCGCCTCTGTGGGATTTATATCGCTGACACAATGTCTTGGCATGAACGCTCGTAGCAGGGATACTATGGCGCTGTTTTGGTATGGGGAGATGCCGCATTTTGATACTTAATAAATATTCAATATATTTGCGAATTATTGCGATATATTTCATATATGGAACCATGGTCGGCGAATATGGAGACTTGCGTTTACGAGGTCTTTGACTGCCATAGTCTATTAGGATTATCAATCAACTAGCTTGTTTTGCAGCCTTTGTTGCTATTATTCCATCTTGTATTCATATTGCGGGATTGACATCCATGGCAAAGAAGCATATGCTCATTTTATATCTAATAATTATTAGATAAATTGGATAAGCAACGATGCATCGTCAAAGATGACCATTGAATATCAATATTGGAAAGGCCTCGTCATGGAAGATAGGATGCCCATGGATATGGGATTGCGGTGGGCTCTTCATCGCAATGCGGTTATGGCTGCAGAAGCAGATCCAACGCTTTCTCCGGAAACCGGCAAACCGATGCCGTCCCAGACCAGAATCCGTTTTGGAATCGGTTTCCTGGTGTTCGGCATACTGTGGATGTCGGGATTGGGCATGGTCTCTGCAGTCCTACTCCCGGAACATTACAAAAGCGTCGAGGGCGTATCTCCGGACGTTTTGGTGGGTGTGGTGAATGCATTCACGGCTTTCGCATCCCTTATCGCCAACCTCCTGTTCGGCAACTTCTCCGACCGTTCCCGTTCGCGGAGGGGAAGGCGAACGCCGTTTATCCTTGCGGGAGCGGTTCTGGGTGGTGTGACGCTATTTCTCACCGGCATGACGTTTAACCCTGTTCTGCTTACTGTGGTGTATTGCCTGTGCATGTTCGGATTGAACTGCATGCTGGCGCCCATGGTCGCCATGATTTCCGACAGAATTCCCTCAGGAATGCGCGGCACCATGTCGGCGTTCTTCGGAGCAGGACAGACGGTTGGCGCACCTATAGGCACATTGTTGGGTGCATACTTCATCACCAATCGTGCGCCGGGATTCGCGCTCGCGGGCGTATTGATGTTCCTTGGCGGCATCGTTGCCGTGATCATATTGCCCAAAGAAGGGCCGGCTGACTATCTGCCCACGGATAAGGAAACCTTCCTTGATGTGCTCAAAAGCTTTACTCCGCCGCGTTTTTCCGTCGCTCATGATTTTTACAAGGCGTTTGCAGGGCGTTTGTGCATGCTGCTGAGCTATCAGATGATATCCATCTATCAATTGTTCATTCTGGAAAACTACGTGGGACTCAGCGTAACCGATGCAGGCGTCGCCATTGCCACAATGTCTGTAATCACCATGGTGGTCTCATTGTTGGGCTCGCTTCTGGCAGGTCCGATTTCTGATCTTATTGGTCGCAGGAAGATCCCAGTGGTGGTGGCGTCGGTGCTGTTTGCAATTGGTATCGTCTTGCCGTGGGTTCTGCATTCGACCTTGGGCATGTATCTGTTCGCGGGCATCGGCGGTCTGGGGTATGGGGTGTATTCCTCGGTCGATCAGGCGCTCAATGTGGATGTGCTGCCCAATAAGGAAGAAGCCGGCAAGGATCTGGGAGTGCTGAATCTGGCCACAACAATTGGCCAGATGCTGGGTCCTGTGGTCATGTCGACCTTGGTGGTCAGCGTGGGGTATTCCGTCGCGTTCCCCGTGGCCATCGTATTCGCACTGCTTGGCTGCATTTTCATAATGTCTATCAAGTCTGTGGATTAATGATTTCCGCCGCAATATCGCATCGATCTTCTCAAGAAAGGACGTCGTCATGTCAATATGGATCGCATCCACGCCCGAACATCGCCTAGTGGAAACGACTCTGGAACGGCTCTCTGCCTCAAGCGCTCAGGGGCTGCAACTCAACGGTGAAGAATTCCAGAAGCTACGCGGCTTCGGGGGATGCTTCAATGAGCTCGGATACCAAGCGCTTACCAAATACGTCAGTGCCGAAGACCGAGAAACCGTGTTCCGCGAGCTGTTCAGTCCGGAAGAATTGAATTTCACCTTCAATCGCACGCCTGTGGGAGCCAATGATTTCGCGGAACAGTGGTATAGCTACGACGAAGAGGATGGCGATTACGATCTCAAGCATTTCAGTGTGGAGCACGATGATTCCACATTGGTGCCGTATATTCGCAAGGCGCAGCAATATCAGCCCGATCTGCAACTCTTTGCAAGTCCTTGGAGTCCGCCCACTTGGATGAAGTTCCCCAAGGTATACAATTTCGGTCGCATCGTGATGACGCCTGAAAACCTGACCGCATATGCCCATTATTTCGTCAAATACATCAAGACGTATGCGGAGCGAGGCATTCACATCAATCAGCTCCATGTGCAGAATGAGGTTTTCGCTGACCAGAAATTCCCCAGCTGTCTGTGGTCGAGCGAGGATATGAGAGTGTTCGTGCGTGATTATCTGGGGCCGATTTTCGCACAGGAAGGCATTGATACCGCCATTTTCCTAGGTACGCTGAATGGTCCTGAGGATATGTCCTGGACAGGTGGCGGCTATGGCATGAAATTGGATAATTACAGTCGCTATGTCGACAATATCCTCTTTGATGATGAAGCCAGGAAATACATCGCAGGGGTGGGCTACCAGTGGGCAGGGCAGCATGCCATCGCGCGCACGCACCAGTCATGGCCCGAGCTTGAGCTGCTCATGACCGAGTCGGAATGCGGCATGGGCGATAATTCCTGGGAATATGCGGAATACATTTTCCACCTCATCAATCATTATCTGCGCAATGGCGCGACAGCATATACCTATTGGAATATGGTGCTGACCGAGATCGTGAGCACCTGGGGATGGCAGCAAAATTCGCTCTACAGCGTGGATAGCAAGACGGGCGAGATCACACGCAATCCGGAGTGGTATGTTATGCGGCACTTCTCGAAGTATGTGCGCCCTGGCGCAGTGGTGCTGGGCGCAACAGGTCACTTCAATGCCATGGGCATCGCCTTGCGCAATCCCGATGGCTCAGTGGTCATTGTGGTGCAGAATGCCTTGGAACGTGAATTGCCATTCGATTTTGCCGATCCGCGCAACCCGTCCTTGGCGGTATCGGTGAAGCTGGCACCACGGTCCTTCAATACATTCGTACTCGAGAAATAGCCAAAGAAGAACTGATACTCGAATTGGCGCGGGAACGGCACAGTCGCCAATCGAGTTGATCAAGCGGAATCTAAGGAGATCCCATGGCCAAAACAGCAGTAGATCGCATATTGTTCGGTGCTGCATACTATGACGAATACATTCCGCGCGATATCGATCGCATTGATACTGATATGCAGATGATGCGCGATGCGGGAATCAATGTGATCCGTATCGCCGAATCCACCTGGAGCACATGTGAACCGCAGCCGGGGGAGTTTGATTTCACCCATATTGACAGGGCCCTGGATGCGGCACGGCGATATGGCATTCAGGTAATCGTTGGAACGCCGACCTATGCCGTTCCGGCGTGGCTGGTGCGAATGCATCCTGATGTTCTGGCCCAAACCCCCGCCGGCCAAGGCAAATACGGTCCTCGCCAGATTATGGATATCGTCAACCCCGCATATCGATATTACGGAGAGCGGGTGATACGCGCACTGATCTCTCATGTCGCCTATCATCCCTCGGTTATCGGGTATCAAATCGACAATGAAACCAAGTATTACGATTCGGTCAGTCCTGATATGCAGATGCTGTTCGTCAAGCATCTGCGCAAGCGCTTCCATGATGACCTGGATGCCATGAATGCCGCATTCGGCTTGGATTATTGGTCGAATCGCATTGATGCGTGGGAGGACTTCCCGGATGTTTCCAACTCCATCAACGCTTCGCTCAGTGGCGCATTTGACGCTTTCCGTAGGTCCCAGGTCGCCAAATTCCTCCAATGGCAGGGCGATATCGTGCGCGAGGTTGCGCGAGATGACCAGTTCATAACGCATAACTTCGATTACGACTGGCGTGGATATTCCTTCGGCATTCAACCTGCGGTAGATCATTTCAAAGCCGCCGAAGCCGTGGATATCGCCGGCGTGGATATCTATCATCCCTCAGAAGACGGCTTGACTGGCAAGGAAATTGCCTTCGGCGGTGATGTCTCGCGCAGTGTCAAGGGAGGACGCAATTACATCGTCCTGGAAACCGAAGCGCAGGGGCAGCATGGATGGCTGCCGTACCCCGGGCAATTGAGGCTGCAGGCCTACAGCCATCTGGCGTCAGGTGCCGATGGTGTGATGTATTGGCATTGGCATTCCATTCATAACTCCTTCGAAACCTATTGGCGTGGACTGCTGAGCCATGATTTGGAACCCAATCCCACATATCGCGAAGCAGGCGTATTCGGTCGCGAAATTGCGCAGGATCCATTGGCTTCGCAGCTGATTCATATGCGCAAACATAATGCGGTGGCGATTATGGTGTCCAATGAATCGTTGAATGCTATGCAGCGCTTCTATCCGTATGGTGCGGGCAGTGGGAGTCGGCTCGGCTCCGGGGAGGAACAGACTGGATATAACGAAGTGGTGCGGCGAGTGTATGACGCATTATTCGATTTGAATGTTGAGTGCGATTTCATTCCGACGGATGCCTCGAACGACACGCTTTCGCGCTATGGCATGGTTATTACTCCGGCATTGTATTGCGCTTCGCAAAACACGATAGACGCTCTGCGAGATTACGTTCGTCAAGGAGGGCATTTGGTCTCGACCATGCGATCTTTTGTCTCGAACGAGGATGTCACTGTTTGGCATGACAAGGCGCCGCATGACCTGCATGATGTGTTCGGCATGAGTTACAACCAGTTCACTCGTCCGCAATCGGTTGCTGTGGAATTCAACGGCCCATTGGATGATTTGGACGGAGCCGAGGCGCGAGACATCATCGAGTTGCTCAAACCGGACACTGACTGCGAAGTGTTGGCGCGCTACCGACACTATGCGTGGGGCGCTTACGCCGCGATAACCAGACATTCCTTCGGTGATGGAGATGCTGAATGGATCGCTACCGATCTTCAAGAGGATGTGCTGCGCAATGTAATGCGTGAAGCTGTGGAACATGCGGGAGTTGCGGGAGTCGGCTTGGCGCTCGCGGGGGTATTGAGCGTGCGGCAAGGCGAAAATGCTCAAGGTCGCACGCTGACCTACATGTTGAATTATTCGGATGCTGAGGTTTCGGCGCCAAGTCCTGTCTCCGGCACGGTGGTAGTTGCGCCGCGCATCATCTCATTCGATGGCACAGTGGATGAGGAGGCCACCCGAAACCAGGCTCTTCAGCAAGGCCATCAGGTCTCTCAAGGTGAGGATCTGGTCGTGCCTGCATGGAATCTGGTCGTAGTCATGAGTTGAATCGAGGATTACTGTTCGATATGTCTGATTGTCCTTGCGCCCAGCTGTGATGACCGTGTCGTTATGGCTGGGCAAGAGGCATTACACTCATGAATATGGCAATCAAGTCGACGGCGAAACGTGTTCGCAAATCTCCGGAGGAACGGCGTGCGGAAGTCCTCGATGCAGCGGTGCGGCTGATCAGTGAGCGAGGATTCAACGGAATATCGATTCAGGATGTCGCGGATCGTGTCGGAATCTCCAAGCAGGGAGTGCTCCGATATGTGGGCAACAAAGACAATCTGCTGTCCATGGTGTATCGGGAATATTACAACCGCATGGGAAGCCCTGAGGATTTCATGGCATCCGGACTGCCCGGTAGTGCCCGGGATCGGCTGTTGTTCCCCGCATATCTGCGATATCTTGTCCAATACAATGCCCAACGACGCATGCTTGTGCAGATGTTTACGATGTTGCAAACGGAGTCGTTCAATCCCAGTCACCCATTGCATGACGAATTCGCGCAACGCTATGAGGGGATATGGCAGGGCTACAGTCTTCTGCCCTGGCTTATTCCGGAGCCATTGCGTCCATGGCAGGCGCATATGAAACCGGTGGTTCGACGTGCCATGGAAGTCATGGATGGTGTGCAGTTGCAATGGTTGAGCAATACGGAAGTGGATTTGGTCGAGGAGTGGATGAGCCTTGAACCCATGCTGTTCCCCTCTCCGCAGTGGGATGGTTATCGTTGAGTGTGGCATGGGTGAGTGAGCCATAAGACACGCTGCGGAACCTCGGTAAATCAAGCAATTGACAAGCATAAAGCTTATTGTTACTATTTATAACTACCAACTGGTAACTAACTTCAATGTGGAGGTTCTGATGACAGGCGAAACCCAATTGTCATATATGAACCCTGATCTTCCAACACAAGAGCGCATAGCCGATTTGCTCGGGCGTATGACGCTGGAGGAGAAGGTCGGGCAGATGCTGCAGCTTGACGCCCGTGGCGGCGAGTTGGAAGAACTCATCGTCAACAAACATGTCGGTTCGATTCTGCATACTTCGCCGAAAGACCTTCCTCGCGCAGTGGATATGGTGAATACTCAGACACGTCTGCATATCCCTTTGGTCATAGGCGATGACTGCATCCATGGATATTCTTTCTGGCCCGGGGCGACCATATTTCCTGAGCAGTTGGGAATGGCCGTGAGTTGGGATCCTGAAAAAGTCGAGGCTTTGGGTCGCGTTACCGCAAAGGAAGTGTCTGCCACTGGCGTACATTGGACATTCTCTCCGGTTCTGTGCATAGGACGCGATACTCGTTGGGGTCGTGTGGGGGAGACCTTCGGCGAGGATCCGATGCTCATCGGTGAGCTTGCCTCCGCAATGGTGAGGGGATACCAAGGCGGCGCCAAAGCAGGTGAGGAACTTCCTAAGGATGCCATTTTGGCTTGTGCCAAGCATTTTGCGGGGTATTCCGAGACTCAGGGAGGCCGTGATGCTTCTGAAGCAGATCTGTCTCATCGCAAGCTGGAATCTTGGTTCCTGCCTCCTTTTGAGCGCGTGGCCAAAGAGGGGTGCGCAACTTTCATGCTTGGATATGAGGCGATCGACGGCGTTCCGGTAACTTTCAACTCCTGGTTGCTGTCTGACAAGCTGCGTGGCGAGTGGGATTATCGTGGCACGCTGATAACCGATTGGGATAATGTCGGACGTGCCGTGTGGGAGCAGCATATCAAACCGGATTATGTGCATGCTGCAGCTGATGCCGTGAAAGCCGGCAACGATTTGGTCATGACCACGCCGCAATTCTATGAGGGTGCAATCGAGGCGGTGCATCGTGGACTGCTTGATGAAGGGTTGATCGATGCCGCCGTGGAACGTATTTTGGCACTGAAATTCCGTTTGGGTCTCTTCGAAGATCCACGGCTTCCCGATGCGCAACGCATACAACAAGAAATAGGAACAGCTGAACACCAGGAAGTGAATCTCCAGGTGGCAAGGGAATCAGTGACATTGTTGAAGAATGATGGCGCCTTGCCGTTCCAACGCAAGGATGCAAAGCGCATTGCAGTGGTCGGCCCATTGGCTGACGATGCGCAAGGTCAGCTGGGTGACTGGGCGGGCAACTCAGGTCAGGTGAATTGGATGCCGGATGGTCATCCTCGTCATATGATCACGACGGTGCTCGACGCTTTCAGGTCCTTGGTGGATGAAAGCACTGAAGTGGTGTATTCGCGCGGCGCCAATATCGTCGATTTGGTTCCCGATCCGGAAGGGGAGACCTTCCCCGACGGGCAGCCTCGTCCCAAGATCGGCGTGTCAGCGCAGGTCGACCAGAAGCTCATTGACAAGGCCGTGGATAATGCGAAGCGAAGCGATCTGGTGGTTGCGGTTGTAGGCGATGTGGTGCAAACCATCGGTGAGACCTGTTCCACGGCTACTTTGGAACTTCTGGGTGGCCAGAATGCACTGCTTGAGGCACTTGCTCATGTCGCAGAAACAACGGGGAGGCCGTTGGTCGTGGTGTTGATGAGTTCCAAGCCCATGGTGTTGCCCGCATGTGTTATCGGTGCCAATGGAGTGATAGTCGATGAATCGAAAGCCAATGGCACGAGCGCTCTGCTGTGGGCTCCCAGCCCTGGCATGAAGGGCGGTCAGGCCATAGCCGAAATCATCCTCGGTATAACAAACCCAAGTGGCCGACTGCCCATAACCTTCCCGCGTCATGCAGGACAACTGCCGGTGTATTACAACCAGATTCGCGGACAGCATGGCAATCGTTACGCTGATCTGACTCAGGATCCGGCATTTGCCTTCGGTGAGGGACTGAGCTATTCGAAATTCTCCTATTCTGAGCCTCTCATAACCAATGAGGGAACGGGAGAGCAGGGCAATTTCCGAGAAGGCGATGTGGTCCATGCGGAAATCACCCTGAGCAATGAGAGTGATATCGCAGGAACGGAAGTGGTGCAGCTCTATATCGGGGATATGGTCACGTCCTACAGTTGGACCGACCGTGAACTCAAAGCCTTCAAGCGCGTAAGCCTTGAGCCTGGTGAGAGCAAGACCGTGGAATTCGATATTCCGGTCGCGCAATGCACGATTGTGAACGCCCGGGCGGAACGCATTGTCGAACCGGGAGAATTCGAATTGCTGATCGGCCATTCGAGTCGACGTGATGACCTGCATCGCACAACCTTCATGGTGGTGTGATCTACAGAATCACCATTCATTGCCGTTCGTCTGTGAAATATGGTGTGTACAGGCGAACGGCAATGGTGTTTTCGGCGGTGTGAAGAGGTTTTCGTGAGATCCTGCCGGCGTATGAAATGCCATTATTCCCTTGCGATTGCCTGTGCGATGTCATGCGGCGGTTGTGTATGGCATCGTGCCGCACTGTGGAAGAGGGCAGTGCCCAACAGGCGGCAATATTGTCGATTGATTACCGGTAGTGCTCCCAAACCGGCAGTGGGAATAATGTATTTTCGCAATCGGCCCACATGGCATTGAGGTCTTGGCCGGGGGAGCGCAGCCAACGCAATTGGATGCCGTCCATGGCACTCCATGCCGTAATGATGGTCGTTTTCAGATCGATTCCATCGGGGACAAGCCATGCAATATTCATCATGGCATCAACGCCTTCGCGCTCGCGGTTACGGAAGTATTCATGCGCTGGGTGCTCTGGAGAGAGTGCTTCGGCGCTCAAAGTTGAGAACATGTGCACGAGTTGAGGGCGTTGGGCGTTCACTGCGACTATGGCTCTCATAACCGAGGGGATGCGCAAGGGGCCGGCTTTGGATTGATCAGAGACGATACGGTCGGTTTCCATATCATACATTTCGGTGAGCACCATATTCAGCAGGCCTTCTTTGCTGCCGATGTAATGGAGCAGACCGGGTTTGGTCAAGCCAACTTGGTTGGCGATGCGTTGCAAGGATGTGCCGTAATAGCCCAGATTGCCGAAGCATTCCACGGCGGACCGCATGATCTGCGCCTTGCGATCCAATTCCCCGTGGGGATCATCTTGAAAAGTGCCGGCGTATGCTCTGCCCGTTGCCATCCGTGTCCGTCCTTGCTGGAATCAGTAGAGAATGCCTCTACCATACCTGTTTCCTGACATATCGCCTGCGGAAGCGAATTGCGCTTCGTCGCGAGTGGTGTGTCGAATACATTCATGATACACTGTACCTACCGACCGGTAGGTACAGATTTGGATAGGCCGTTATGGGCATATTGCAACGGGTTCCAGCCGATCAACCGCACAGCGTGCGCTCAACGCCGAGATTGATACCGCAACGAGGAGTTAGCTTATGAGTGAGCAGACATCATCTTCCACATATCCAAGTGTCAACGATCTGAGCTTGGAAGAGAAGGCTTCTTTGACATCCGGTGGTGATGCATGGCATTTGCAGCCCATTGAGGAGCGAGGCATTCCGGGATATATGATTACCGATGGTCCTCATGGCCTACGCAAAACCGCAGGCGACACAGGCGCCATTGATCTGGAGCATACCGTGCCGGCGACATGCTTCCCTCCTGCGGCTGGGATGTCAAGCACATGGAATCCCGAACTCGTCGAAGAGGTCGGTCAGGCCATGGCCGAAGAGTGCATTCAGGAAAAGGTTGCGGTGATTCTGGGGCCTGGAGTCAATATCAAACGCAATCCTTTGGGCGGGCGCTGCTTCGAGTATTGGTCAGAGGATCCGTATTTGGCTGGTCACGAAGCCGTGGGCATTGTCAAAGGCGTGCAGTCCAAGGGTGTCGGCACTTCGCTCAAGCATTTTGCCGTCAATAACCAGGAAACGGATCGTCTGCGCATCGATGCTCGCGTTTCTCAACGCGCTTTGCGTGAGATTTACCTGCCCGCTTTCGAGCATATTGTCAAAACCGCACAGCCATGGACGGTTATGTGCGCATACAATCGCATCAATGGAGTGTATGCAGCACAGAACCGCTGGCTGCTCACTGATGTGCTGCGCAAGGAGTGGGGATTCAAGGGCATCGTCATGAGTGACTGGGGTGCCGATCATGATCGAGTGGCCTCGTTGAATGCCGGTCTGAATCTGGAAATGCCTCCAAGCTTCACCGATGATCAGATTGTGTCTGCGGCCCGAGATGGTCGAATCAGTCCAAAGCAGCTTGATGACATGGCTCAGGGCATGATCGGTCTGGTGAATAAGACGCGTCAGGCTATGAGCGTTGAGGACTATCGCTTTGATGCGCAGGTTCATGACGATATCGCGCGCCGTGCCGCGGCCGAGTCCATGGTGCTTTTGAAGAATGATGAACATATATTGCCATTGTCCAAGAATGCCCGTGTGGCGGTAATCGGTGAGTTTGCGCGTACGCCGCGTTATCAGGGTGGTGGTTCCTCGCATATCACGCCTACGCAGTTGACGAGTCTGCTCGATGCTCTGCAGCAGCGTGGCATCGAATATGATTTTGCTCCGGGATTCACTTTGGAAGATGGTGAGCAGGAGCAGTCGCTTGTCGATGAAGCGGTGAATATTGCATCGAAAGCAGATGCGGTAGTGATGTGCCTTGGTCTGCCTGAATATGCGGAATCCGAAGGATTCGACCGCACGTCATTGGATATTCCTGCAAAGCAACTGGAATTGTTGTCCAAGGTGCGGGAATCCAATGCCAATGTGGTCGTATTGCTTTCCAATGGTTCCGTTGTTTCGCTTACGCCATGGCAAGATCAGGCCAAGGCCGTTGTGGAAACCTGGTTGCTGGGACAGTCCGGTGGCGGTGCGATCGCCGATATGCTCTTTGGTGATGTCAATCCTTCTGGAAAGCTCTCCCAAACCATCCCGCTGAACATCCTCGACGATCCGAGCATGCTCAATTGGCCTGGCGAAGAGGGTCATGTCGATTATGGCGAGGGAGTGTTCGTAGGCTATCGGTACTACGACACCTATGCCAAGGAAGTTGCATATCCCTTCGGATTTGGGTTGAGCTACTCCGATTTCTCCATTGACAATGTGTCTGTGGAGCGCACAGGAGCCAATACGGCATGTGTGCGTGCGACGGTGACCAATGTCTCTCAGACTGCCGGAGCTCAGACGGTGCAAATATATGTGGCTCCGGGCCGATCAGAAGTGGCTCGCCCTGTGCATGAGCTCAAGGGCTTCGCCAAGGTGTTCCTGGAAGCCGGGGAATCCAAGGAAATCAGCATCGATTTGGATGAGCGGGCCTTCGCATATTGGTCCGAACGTTTCAATGATTGGCATATCGAAGCCGGAACGTATGGCATCGAGGTGGCGACCTCGAGTCGCGATATCGTCGAACGCTTGGATATTGAGCTGGAAGGTGACGGCAAGAGCCTTCCTTTGAATGAGTGGTCCAATATGTCCGAGTGGCGCAAGGATCCGGTTGGCGGTCCCATCGTCAAGCGCATGTTCGAAGAAGGCCGGGACGGCCGCATCCCCGCTCTGCCGGAGAACAATCTAGGCGCTGAGCTGTTCCTGGACGCCATGCCCATCAATTCCATGTCGGTTTTGCTGGGCAAGGATGGCAAGGTGTTGACCCAATTCCTATTGGATGAATATGCAAAGGAAACCGACGGTCTTCACTGAATACGATTCTGGATGTGCAAGATGGCAACGATGCATGAGATAGGTGAAACAGGTTTGTCGTCGATCTAAAGCATCGCGAAAAGCAAGTCAAGGTCAAGATGCTCCCTGCAGGACGGACTGAATATCTGTCTATCCTGCGGGGAGCATTTGTGTTGTCTCTCAATTCATGCATGCCAGATTCCTTGATATTTGGCAGTTCCAACCGATGGTGACTGCACATTGCCTGAGTTGATATGTTCAATATATGAAGCATATACAACAGTTGTATATGCTATGCATTATGATGAAACCGATCGCTTAAATAACAGGTATATTCCTGATGTATCAATCGAGGTTGTAATCAATATGGATGCTCCACCATTGAGTATTGAGTTGCAGAATCTTGTTAAGGCCATTAAACGATATCTGTCGTTGACCATGCCGGAAAAGGCGCATAATGCCACCAATGGCAATGCTCGCATCATCATGTTCCTTGCGCGTGATCGTGATCGGGAGATCTTTCAAATGGATATCGAGGAACATTTCGGCATAACAAGATCCACGGCATCCCGAGTGCTTTCGCTTATGGAGAAGAAAGGGCTGATAGAACGCATAAGCGTTCCGCAGGACGCTAGGCTCAAACGCATCGTTTTGACTGATGATGCCAATGCAATCGTCGAGGACCTCAGGGGTAACGCGCACCGTATGGAAGAGCTGCTACTCGAGGGAATCACCGAGGGGGAACTGCGCCAAACCAAAGACACCATACGTCAGATGCGTGCAAATATCGATGAGGCATTGCTTGAAGTGCTTGAAGACGATACCAAGCAGGAACGCGAACGGCGCTCCGAACAAGAGGATAAGGAGGAACGATAATGGCAGAAGTTGCAACCCAGACAGAAGAGCTGGCACAGATGAGCCAGCAACAACGACCCAAACACGTGATTCATACACTGCTGAACAGCCTGCGAGAATATCGAAAAGCCACATTGCTGACACCGGCTTTTGTGGTGGTTGAAGGCATTCTGGAGATTTTGATTCCGACGATTATGGCGGCTTTGATTGATCAAGGCATCAGTGGCGGATCGATGCCGATGGTATGGCGCTTCGGTCTGATATTGGTGTGTATGTCGGCGGTTTCTTTGCTCTGTGGATTTATGGCGGGACGATTCTCCGCAATCGCTTCTGCGGGATTCGCCAAGAATCTGCGCCATGATTTGTTCCAGCAAGTGCAGAATTTCAGCTTTACCAATATTGACAAGTTTTCTACAGGTTCAATAATCACCAGGCTGACCACTGATGTCACCAATTTGCAGAATTCATATCAGATGATTCTGCGATTGGGAGTCAGAGCCCCGATTATGGTGATTATTTCCTGGCTGTTCGCCTACCGTATTTCACCGTCGATCTCCATGGTCTTCCTCGGTGCGATCCCTGTGCTCGGAGTGGGCTTGATCGGTCTGGTCGTTTTGGTGCATCCGGTATTCGAACGAGTATTCCACACCTATGATCGCCTGAACTCCGTGGTTGATGAGAATCTTCAGGGAATGCGCGTGGTGAAGTCCTATAACCGCGAATCCTATGAGGTCTCCAAATTCTCCAAGATTTCCGAGCGCATCTTCAAGGATTTCGTCAAGGCGGAAAAGATTCTGAGCTTCAATATGCCACTGCTGCAGTTCTGCATGTATGTAAGCATGATTTTGATCGCTTGGCTCGGCGCCCAGCAGATCGTCGCTTCGGGCAACAACGGGGCTCTGGGATTGACCACAGGCGATCTGACCGCTTTGGTGACCTATGCCATGCAGATTCTGATGTCGATGATGATGCTTTCCGTAGTCTTCGTCATGTTCATCATTTCGCAGGCTTCTGCGGAGCGTATCGTCAGCGTATTGCAAGAGCAGAGCACGGTGACCACTCCTGACAACCCCATCATGGAGGTGAAGGACGGCAGCATCGACTTCGACCATGTGACCTTCAAATACGCCAAGCAGGCGCAAAAACCGGTTTTGAACGACATCAACCTGCATATCAAGTCCGGACAGACCTTGGGTATTGTGGGCGGCACTGGTTCCTCCAAGTCCAGCTTGGTGCAGTTGATTGCAAGATTGTATGACGTCACCGATGGCTCGCTGAAAGTGGGCGGTCACGATGTGCGTGACTATGATCTGACGGTGCTGCGAGACAATGTGGCCATGGTTTTGCAAAAGAATGTGCTCTTCAGCGGAACCATTGCGGAGAACCTTCGCTGGGGCAATCCGAATGCCACTGATGAAGAGATTCGTCATGCCTGCCGACTTGCTCAGGCGGATGGATTCATTCAGGAGTTCCCTGACAAATACGACACATATATCGAACAGGGAGGAACCAATGTTTCTGGCGGTCAGCGTCAGCGACTGTGCATTGCCAGGGCATTGCTCAAGAATCCAAAGATTTTGATTTTGGATGATTCCACAAGCGCTGTTGATACCAAAACCGATCAGTCCATTCGTGAGGCATTCCATCACGAAATTCCCCATACCACCAAGATCATTATCGCTCAGCGCGTGGCTTCTGTGCAGGAATCCGATGTGATCGTTGTGATGAACGATGGTCAGATCATGGATATGGGTACGCATGACGAATTGCTGCGCAGTTGCGAGGAATATCGGTCCATCTACGAATCCCAGGTGCGTAATTCGGCATCTCCGGAACAGATTGAGGGCACACAGTCAAATCAAGGAACGGAAGAAAAGGGGGAAGTCAATGAGTGAGTCACGCGAACGAGACAATAGCAAGCGCGGCATGGACAAGGCGGCTCCAGGCACAACCAGGCGTATTTTCGGCTACATTTTCCAATACAAGTGGCGCGTGGCCATTATTGTGCTGTGCATAGTGATTGGTGCAATAGCCCAGGCTGGCGCAGCTCTGTTCCTCCAATCCCTGATCGACACGTATATCCTGCCCTTGGTTGGATCCAGCCAGCCTGACTGGTGGCCGTTGATTCAGGCGCTTACCCTTATGGGAATCCTTTATGCCCTGGGTACCTTCAGCACCTGGCTGTGGGGCTGGCTCGTCGTCACTGTCGAACAAGGCACGTTGAAAGCCATCCGTGACGAAATGTTCGCTCATCAGCAGCATCTGCCGATTGTGTATTTCGATACGCATGAGCATGGCGACACCATGAGCCGGTACACGAACGATACCGATACTTTGCGTCAGGCGATCTCGCAGTCTTTCCCTCAGATGTTCTCTTCGGCCATAAGCGCCTTGGCCGCCATGATTGCCATGTTGTGGCTTTCCATTCCTTTTGCCCTGTTCACTTTGGTATTCACCGCGTTGCTTATCGTGATTGTGCGAGTGTTGGTGACCAGAAGCGGCATGTATTTCATCAAGCAGCAGGTTTCGCTGGGTGATGTGAATGCCTTCGTCGAGGAATCGGTGAACGGTCAGAAGGTCATCAAGGTGTTCAACCATGAAAACGCCACGGCAGAGACCTTCGACAAAAAGAACGAGGAGCTTTTTGAAGCCTCGGCTCTGGCGAATACCTATGGCAACAACATCATGCCTGTTGTGGGCAATATGGGATATATGCTCTACGTGCTGCTCGCAATCGTTGGCGGCGTCGTCAGTCTTGCCGGCATCGGCAACTTCGGATTGTCGGGCGCGGGAACGATGACACTGGGCACCCTGATTTCACTGTTGACCCTGAGTCGTGCATTCATCAACCCAATCGGTCAGGTCTCCATGCAATTCAATATGGTGATGATGGCTTTGGCCGGTGCTTCGCGCATCTTCTCCTTGATGGATGAGCCGTTGGAAAAGGATGGCGGCAGCGTCGAGTTGGTAAATATCGAAGTCGGTGATGATGGCCGCACGATGACCGAGGTTGACCATGAAACCGGACACTGGGCTTGGAAGCGTGCCGCGGATGACGATGGCACGCGCTCGCTGGCCGCAGCGGCCAAGCTGGAAGGGCAGGCTCGTGAGGTCGCTCTGAAGGCCAAGAGCAAAGTGCGGTGACCTCAGCTGATGGCCGCTACACCATGCTGCGCGGCGATGTGCGATTCACCAACGTCACCTTCGGATACAATCCTGACAAGCCTGTGCTGCACGATATCACTTGGTTCGCCAAGCCCGGCCAGAAGATTGCTTTGGTGGGTGCCACCGGTGCAGGAAAAACCACGGTGACCAACCTGATCAACCGTTTCTACGATATTCAGGAAGGGCAGATTCTTTACGACGGCATTGACGTGAAGAATATCCGCAAGGCTGATCTGCGCAGTTCCTTGGGAATAGTGCTGCAAGACGTGAACCTCTTCACGGGAACGGTTATGGATAATATCCGTTACGGTCGTTTGGACGCCACTGATGAGGAGTGCATCGAAGCTGCTAAGCTCACGAATGCGGACGGATTCATTCGCATGCTTCCTGATGGTTACCAGACCGTGCTGAAAGGCGACGGATCCGGTTTGTCCCAAGGCCAGCGTCAGTTGATCTCCATTGCTCGCGCAGCCGTTGCCGATCCTCCGGCGATGATTCTGGACGAAGCGACCAGCTCAATCGATACTCGTACCGAAGAAGTGGTGCAAGCGGGTATGGATGCTCTGATGGAAGGGCGCACGGTTTTCGTCATCGCGCATCGTCTGTCCACTGTTCGCAATTCCGATGTGATTATGGTTCTGGACCACGGCCGCATTATCGAGCGTGGATCGCATGATGAGCTCATCGCATTGGGCGGCGAATATTACCAGCTCTACACGGGTGCGGTTGAGTTGGAATAGCCTGAGGTGTTTTGTCCGTCAATAGTGGTGAGTTTCCACTGATTTCAACGGGTCCGGCAGTTTGTTGCCGGGCCCGTTGTGCGTTGGTCGTGATTTGACTGTTGCATGGTCTGTTGAATGATCTGTGCAGTCACCAGTGTTCACCGTGGACGAAGCGCTTGCCTGTCCACGACGAAGTGTTATTATGGCCGCACATCAAGCAGTGATCCGTTATCAGCGGGGAGCTTTCGGAAGAAAGGGCAAGTGCCTGAGTAGAACCGACGGGATCGGCCCGTCACAGCCGGACACAAGAGGTCGTAGTTTCGTTGGAATCTGCGGCAATCGAGGTGGTACCGCGGTGGTATGGCAATCATCGTCCTCGTGCAGGTAAGTAATCACGCCGAGCGAGGAGCATAGCTGTGGCATATCCCAAGGTAACCACTGGGTCGGGCGTCACCCCGAGCCCGAATTTCCCCCAGCTTGAGGAATCCATCCTCTCGTACTGGGATGCAGATGATTCTTTCCAAAAGTCCATCGATCAACGTCCTTCGGGCGACAAAAGCAACAATGAATTCGTATTCTTCGATGGCCCTCCTTTTGCCAATGGTCTGCCTCATTACGGCCATCTGCTCACCGGCTATGCCAAGGATGTGATCCCTCGCTTCCAGACCATGAAAGGCCGCAAGGTTCATCGTGTATTTGGCTGGGATACGCATGGCCTGCCTGCTGAGTTGGAAGCACAGAAAGAACTCGGTATCGAGTCAGTGGACCAGATCGAGGCCATGGGCATCGAAAAGTTCAACGATGCTTGCCGTGTCAGTGTGCTCAAATACACGAATGAATGGCGAGACTATGTGCATCGCCAGGCGCGTTGGGTGGATTTCGATCACGGTTACAAGACGCTGGATATCCCCTTCATGGAATCCGTTATGTGGGCATTCAAGCAGCTCTACGATAAGGGCCTGGCCTATCAGGGATATCGTGTGCTGCCTTACTGCCCGAATGACCGCACTCCTTTGAGCGCACACGAACTTCGCATGGATGCCGATGTCTATCAGGATCGTCAGGATACCTCGGTTTCGGTGGCCGTGAAGCTGCGCGACGAAGAAGATGCCTATGCGGTCTTCTGGACGACAACGCCGTGGACAGTGCCTTCCAATTTCGCAATCGTGGTCGGTGCGGATATCGATTATGTCGAAATCCGTCCATCAGAAGGCAAGTTTGCTGGGAAGAAGTTCTACTTCGCCAAGGCATTGGTGTCCTCATATGCCAAGGAATTGGGCGAGAACTACGAAGTCGTTCGTGAGCTCAAGGGCAAGGAAATGGCCGGCTGGCATTATTGGCCGGTCTTCCCGTATTTTGCAAGCGAAACCGCGCAAAGCGAAGGCAATGTGCCCGGACCGAATGCGTATCAGATCTTCACCGCGGATTATGTCGATACCACCGAAGGTTCCGGTTTGGTGCATCAGGCTCCCTACGGTGAAGACGATATGAATACGCTGAATGCGCATGACATCAAGAGCATTGATGTCTTGGACGAGAGCTGCAAGTTCACCGCGGCATGCCCTGATTACGAAGGTACGTATGTCTTCGACGCCAATCTGCCCATTTTGCGTAATCTGCGTGCAGGAGACGGTCCTTTGGCCCAGATCGAAGAGGGGCGCCGCGCGCTGCTCTTCCAAGAGAAGAGCTATGTGCACAGCTATCCGCACTGCTGGCGTTGCGGAACCCCGCTGATCTACAAGCCGGTTTCCAGCTGGTTCGTTTCGGTGACCAAGATCAAGAAGCGCATGCTAGAGCTGAACCAAGAGATCAACTGGATCCCCGGCAATGTCAAGGATGGCCAGTTCGGCAAGTGGCTTTCCAACGCTCGCGATTGGTCCATAAGCCGTAACCGTTTCTGGGGTTCTCCTATCCCGGTGTGGGTGAGCGATGATCCAAAGTATCCGCGCGTGGATGTGTATGGTTCTCTGGATCAGCTCAAGGAGGACTTCGGCGATTATCCGCGCGATGACAAGGGCGAAATCAATATGCACCGCCCTTATATCGATCAGTTGACCCGCGTCAACCCTGATGATCCGACCGGCAAATCCCATATGCACCGTATCTCCGACGTGCTTGACTGCTGGTTCGAGTCGGGGTCGATGTCCTTTGCGCAGTTCCATTACCCATTCGAGAACCGTGAGTATTTCGAGCAGCATTTCCCCGCGGATTATGTCGTGGAATACATCGGTCAGACTCGTGGATGGTTCTACCTGCTGCATGTGATGTCGACAGCGCTTTTCGATCGTCCCGCATTCAAGAATGTGATCTGCCACGGCATCGTGCTCGGATCAGACGGTCAGAAGATGAGCAAGCATCTGCGTAATTATCCGGATGTGAACGGCGTTTTCAATAAGTATGGTTCCGATGCAATGCGCTGGTTCCTCATGAGCTCGCCGATTCTGCGCGGCGGCAATCTCATCGTCACTGATGAAGGCATCAGGGATACTGTGCGACAAGTCATGTTGCCGGTGTGGAGCTCATATTACTTCTTCACGTTGTATACCAACGCAGTGGGAAAGGGCAAAGGATATGAAGCCCGTGCATTGCGTGAGGATGAGATCGCAGGATTGCATCGCATGGACCAGTATTTGCTGGCACGCACCCGTCGCCTTGTCGAACAGGTGCAGCAATCCCTGGATCAATTCCTGATCGCCGATGCCTGCGCTGCAGTGAGCGAGTTCATCGACGTGCTCACCAATTGGTACATCCGCAACACCCGAGATCGTTTCTGGAATGAGGACGAGACGGCGTTCAACACGTTGTACACCGTTTTGGAGGTCTTCATGCGCGTACTGGCTCCTTTGGCTCCAATGGAAGCCGAAGAGGTGTGGCGTGGTTTGACCGGAGGTGAATCTGTCCACCTTGCCGACTGGCCATTCCTGACAGATGAGAAGACCGGCGAGGCGACTGAACTTGGCAAGGTCTTGGTGGATAACGAAGAACTCGTTTCTTCGATGGACAAGGTGCGCGAGATCGTATCCGGCGCGCTGTCGCTGCGCAAGGCCGCCCAGATTCGTGTACGCCAGCCTTTGGCTGATATGACCGTGGTCGCTGATCGACCTGCTGCGCTCGCGCAATATGCAGATGTTTTGGAAGGCGAACTCAATGTCAAGAAGGTCATCTTCTCGACATTGGAAGATGCCGCTGAACACGGATTGCGTATTGTGAACGAGTTGCGGGTCAACGCTCGTGCAGCCGGACCGCGTCTGGGCAAGCAAGTGCAGTTCGCCATCAAGGCTTCCAAGACCGGTGCTTGGCATGTTGATGCGGCGAGCGGTGCGCCTGTTGTGGAAACGCCGAACGGCGAGGTTTCCTTGGTCGAAGGCGAGTATGAGCTTATCCACCGCATAGAAGAGCAGAATGGTGACGGCAATGCCGATACTGTTTCCTCTTCATTGTCTACAGGAGGATTCGTCATCCTTGATACCAAGTTGAGCGATGACCTCATCGCCGAAGGCTATGCCCGTGACGTGGTGCGTTCGGTCCAGGATGCCCGCAAGGAAACCGGACTAGAAATATCTGATCGCATCGCCTTGCACTTGCGCGTGCCAGAGGCTGACGCGGCCAAGACCGAGCAATTCCGTGATTTGATCATGGAAGAAACCTTGGCCACTTCGCTGGAAGTCATTCCGGACGCAAACGCGGCCGAGTGCTCGGTAAGCGTGGAAAAGCTGGAGGACTAAAAGCGTCGTAATGGCACTTTGATGCCTGTATACGGCACAAGCCTGTGTAACAGCATAAGCCTGGGTAGGTTGGCAGTATCCACCTACCCAGGCTTTATCATGTGACTTGGGCTTAAGCAGTGCATACGGCAGAGCTGCTGGAATGCGACGGTGGCAGGATCCCTGATAGTGCATGGCTCATTTCTTATATTGCCTTCTGGGCATGGTCGGTTATGCGGTTCGGGCATTGGTATTCGAGAATTCGCTCAGGGTAATATAGCCGCTGCAATTTTATTGAACGGTAATATGTACGCGTGATATTCGGTATTCCTATGCATCCCTCAACGTGTGCCGACTGAGCTCGGAACGTATTCAGGAAGTGCATAGTACACAACGTGTTTATCAGATTGCATCAGTAGTACCCGCTTATAGATGTTTGTTTGGGATAGGAAGTTATTACGGAACGAGAACAAGGAGAAGTGCGCCAAGTCGCGTCTCAAGATCACAAGAGCAACAGCATTGACATGTTGAACGGTCCTATTTGGAACCGTGTATTGAGATTTGCTCTGCCAGTGGCCGCAACAGGTGTGCTGGAACAATTATTCAATGCCACAGGTGTGGCCATAGTCGGCAACTTTTCTGGATCTCACGATACGCAGGCTGTTGCAGCAGTGACCGTGACTGTAGCCTTGACCTGGTAGACCTGTGGGTCGGCGCCTTCTGCCGTTGGCACGGTCACGGTGCCGTTGACCTCCGAAGGTTCCTGCCTGTGCATACTGGTCGGCTTGCATTTCATCCCATGTTATGGTCTCGTCTGTCTGGCTGTCGTCGCTCCACGACACCTTTGTGCTCTCGGGCAGCACGGGTGCCGTTCCTGCCACAGTGGATACATTAAAGGAATCAGTTATTACACCTGTCGGAATAACTGCCTCTGCTTCCGTAGGAGCTGTTGTGTTGTGAATGGTACGTCTGGTCCGGAACCCGCTTCCTTGGCAGCCACAGCCAAGGCAATCGAATTCTCTCCATTGAGGTTGAGGAATCCTTGCGGGATGGTGAATGAGGTCTGCGGACCCATATCGCCAATATAGACACCGGTGTTCTAGCCGTTCACGAAAATCGCGACCTGCGAGTGATCTTGCAAGGTCTTGAACTTTTCGGACTGGAGATCTAGTCTGAAGGCCACATCCTGATCCTTGGGAACATTCAGCGTCACCTTGGAACGGTACCATGCGATGCCAGTCTTATCTGCATGGAGATCTGCCGCCTCAGTCCGATTGGAATCATCGACATTCTCGGCATACCATCCTGCACGTTCACCTCCTAGTCCACCATTGTTGTAGATGGTGCCGGAGGGGTTGTTCCCATCCTTGGCGGAGTCGGTGCCGGCACCCATGATGCGCCATTCGACAGCTCCTTGGGCGTTGAGTTCGGCATCGTAGAGTCTTCGGTTTTCCTTGGACTGTGACTTAGTGCCCCATGCTCCGTTATTCCAATCAAGCGAGAGTCCTAAAGTATGCACCATTACGGCGAGTACCGCAGGTTCTCCGGCTTTGACCGAACCAGTGGGGGCTGAGACGCTTACCCATTTTCCTGCATCAGTCGCTGGAACGGAACCTGCGTATTGTCCATTCACCCAAACTTGAGCGAATCCGGGGTTCTTGCCTTGTCCTGGTGCTCCAGCTGATGCAGTCGTCTTGAGACGGATTGTTGGATCGTCAGATGATGCGGTGTAATGCGCGCGATACCACACAGAACCGGTGTGGAAACCATAGTGATTGGCGTCAAGTACGACGCCCCGGGTTCCATGCCCTTGTTGGTTCCCATCGCGATTGTTGTATCGCACTATGCCATCGTAATCCTCACTTTGATGAGAAGTGGTGTCGTCGGCCACAGTCCACTGCGAATCATCGTAATCCACTGTTGATTCGCCGTCATCGCGGGCGGTGACGAAAGTGAATGTCTGCGGGGTAATTTCCTGAGGGTCTGCAGTTTCACCATTGGCCACAGAATCAGTGATGCTGCCTAGTGTTGCACCGTTCCATGTGACAGTGGTTACTCCTGCTAGAGCGATGACCGTTGCCGAGGATGCCTGAGACACAGAGCCGGTCAATGCCAGATTGCTTCCATCCAAGGTTGCAGTACGAGCGAGTTCCACGCCTTCGACAGCAGCCGGTGTCGTTGTGCCATCGGATTTTGCTGCGTCCAGGATCCAGGTGGTTTTCGCCTTCGTGCGGTCACTCAGACGCAAAGTAAGCGGCGCTTCATTGTCATCAGCAGCTGGCGTGATGGTGATGGACTGCGGATTCTCCTTGTACCGGTAATTCAATCTCAGTTGTCCTGTGGCAGCATCCCATACTTTCTCTACGCCCTCGGGTGCCTCGACGGTGGGTTCCGCCGAGTAGTGCAATACGGTTTCTCCGTCATCGCCGTTCACGCCAACGGCATATTGCAACGTGGCGTTATCCGTGACCATAGACGCACCGAACAGTTGTGAGGTGGTGTAATACGGCTGGTGTCCTCCAATGACGGTGTCTGCAGTCAACAGTAAGGCGTCGCGACCGTGAAGGGTGAGCGCAGTGCCTTCTTTTTGAGGGATCGTCCAGCTTACAGGGCTTCGCGGCTGAGTTGAAGGATACGCAGGCAATGATGCTGCGGTAAGGTACTGGCGCACTGCATCCAAAGAGACGAAAGTGTCGGAAGAGCCGACGAAACTTTGACCATCCACAGTGACTGACACTGTGTGTTCTGATGGTGTGCACGTGTCTGCCGCTCGCCAGCTGAACATAGTTTTCTGCAGTTATGCGCTGCTGGTGACTTCCTCGTGGGTCTGGCCCACGACTTCATCGTCAACGCGAACCGTTGCAGAACCATGGTTTGTGGAATATGCAGATACCAGATCGAAACCCACTCCTGTGAAGGTGAAGGAATACGTGGAGCCGTCAGTCTTGGAAAAAATGTTCGTCGCCATTGATGTCACCGGAAGTCCATTTCTTTCCAGATGCATAATCCCAGTTGGGTGAGAAAGTTATTGACGCATCATCGTTATTGACTACCTTTGGCGAGGTTGATGAGGTGACTTCAAATGCATCCAAGGAGATCACGTCACCGGTATCGCCGCCGAGATTGGTGATGACGATCTTGTGGACGCCTTCTGAGAGATCGGATACCGAGAAGACTTCCAGTTGTGCGGGCTTATTCTGCTCCGTATCGACGGTAGCCTTGGTGATTTCGACCGGGTCCCCGTCATCGATGCTAACGGAGAATTTTCCATGATCGACGCCTGTGCCGACCAAAAGTCGCATCCCTGTGCCCACGAAGCTGAATGTTGCTGAGTCTCCAAGAGTGGAGGAACGGGTAATGGTGCCTTCGGATGCCGTTGCATCGTCCACTTGTGACCACGAACCTGTGTATTCCACCTGAGAGGAGTTGTGTCGTCCACAAGAGTCGTCGAGGATGCGGGACCGCTTCCGGCTTGTGGATCCAAACTCAGTGGCAAATGGAATCGGGTCTCAGTTTCAGAATTGGAGTTCTTCAGACGTGCGGCAATAATCTGGGAACCGTTGCCGGTCGCCGAAAGTGTGGCATCGCTGGCATACTGGTCTCTTCTGTAATAGGTTGACACTTCGTCGCCATCGACATCGGTGGCAGCGGCGGTGTTTTGCGGTGCCATGGCAGCGACTTGCGGCACCGCACGCATATAGTAGCCCCTTTCTTTCTGGACAGAGGACTTCAGCGTCATCGAACGATCTTCGGTTGTTCCTGCACCGTAGTCATATGAAGTGAAACCGGATGCGGGAGTTCCGGTCCATCCCCAGTTTGTTCCGCCATAGGCCATATAGAAGTTGAAAGCCGTTACTCCATTGCCGATATTGTTCACGCCCCATTGACGTGTAAAAGCTTCATCAGTGTAGTTGTAGCAATCCGAGGTGTTGAAGCTTGCACCCCAAGGGATGAAGGAGCCGCCCTGGGATTCAGTGATGAAGTTGGAGCTGGTCGAAGTGATACGGCGGAAATTGGCTTCCGAATCATCGATTTTGTTGCGGCCAGCGCTGCAATTAAATCCGACGGGATATTTGTTGTAGGCGTAGAAATCCAACCCTGTTGCGGTGGTATTTGCTCAAGCGGCCGCCCATGCCCCAGTCGTTGTGGAACAAGAGGACTGTGATGCCTGTTGCCTTGACGTGCCTGCCCAGTTCGGTTAGGAATTCCTGATCCTTTGCATTGCCTTCAGTCAGCTCATTCTCTACTTGGTAGAGAGTAGGACGGATCCGCCGCCATCGGTGACCTGATGCTTGGAAATGATTGCGTTTGCTACTGTCAGCCATGATTCCGAGGCGGCCAGAGCCTTGGAATCCATCGAACGCAATCCGCCGCCGTAATTGGACATGTAGGCAGGAAGACCGCCCATGGAAATCTCGGCGTTGACGTATGGGCCAGGGCGTGCAATGACATACAACCCCTCTTCTTCGGCCAGGCTCAGCAACAGATCGAGGTCTTTGACGGTGCCGGGGGAGAAGTCAAACGGACCATTTTCCTCGCTCTGGTGCAATCCCCAGAACAGGTAGAGGGAGACCGCATTGTAGCCATGGGCTCGCATCTTTTGGAAGATATCACACCAGCCATTTACATCAAGAAGACGCCAATAATGAAATTCGCCGGACCATATGTTGATGCGCTCGCCGTCGATTTTGAAGGAACGGACATCAAAACTGACTTCATGAGGTTGCCTGTCATTTCCTGGGAAAGTAATGCGGGAGGGGGTGTATTTGGTTACTGAGTCCATGACTGAACTTTGAGTGTCGGCTGCGATGGTCGCGGGCACGTTCAACAGCCCTGTTGCAGTGAGCGCCATACCGCAGATTGCTGCTATTGCTCTGCCTAACAGTCGGTTACGCCTCGGCTGTGCGCGTGCAGAGTGGGGTGAGTAGAAATATCCCGTCATTGCCACACCTTTGCAGTACTGGAAGGGATTCAGAAAGAGTGTTGGGAGGAAGATATCGTCACTGATATCCATAAACCAAAACACGTTCTGAAATAAAGTTATTACCACGTTGCAAAGACTATTTGTTACCTATAAATACTTGTGATAAACGTAATGTTCACACGAGAATTTGTTAGATATTTCAGTCTAATGTAGTAGAGGTTTACTGGATTCTCATCAAGAAGCCGTGTGCCGGAAATCAGACCGTTTTGGAGGCATGGTAGAAATACTCAATTTATCCGCGACATGCCGAGTAGCGGGACGTATTGAATATTTGAAATATTAGCCGGTCGGTTGCGTTGTTGAGGAATAGTGATACCATGAAACTGCTAATTCACAGTAAGAGCGGACTAGTTAGCCGCTTTGAATGCTAAGCAGAATTCTGCAGGGGAGGCAATGCCTCCCCGTTTTTTTATATCATGACATGCAAAATGATGTTCGCCTGTTCGGGTGATATGATTGTCGAATGGGTATTATGTATCGCGTCGGAGTAGACGTCGGATTAAATTCAACGGGATTGGCTGCTATTGAGGTCGATTCGGAAGGTAAACCAATCAGAATCCTCAATATGCAAAGCGTCATTCATGACGGGGGTGTTGATCCCAATTCCAATAAAACAGGAGATACTAGAAAGCTAATTTCTGGCATTGCCAGACGAACTAGAAGGATGCGTCGACGCAGGCGGGCAAGACTGGCTAAGCTCGATCATTTTTTGTCTGAACTGGGTCTGCCTATAGAAGAGTATGGAGACGAATCATTTGAGCCTTGGGTGGTTCGTGCAAAGCTGGCTGATGCGTATATTGAGGACGAGGAAACTCGTAAGAGGTTTCTTTCGATAGCCTTCCGCCATATTGCACGGCATCGTGGTTGGAGGAACCCATATAAATCCGTTCAGTCACTATACGATCTGAATGTTGATGATCTGTCCAAGCAATACGAGTCTCTGTGCAGTTCGGGTGGTTGTGACAAGGAAGACGGTCTCACCCCTGCGCAAATCGCTGTGGAATATGTCAGAGCTAATGCCGGTAATCCAGCTCCGAGATTCAGAAAGAGCACGAATCAGAAGTATTCGAACAACCAAACGCTTTTTCCTCAGCGCCTCATGCAAGAGGATAACGCATATGAGGTTTCGTATATTTGCCAGCAACAAGGGATAGACGAGGATACGGAACATTCGATAATAAGCAAGATATTTGACTCTAAATCACCTCGTGGTTCGGCCAAGGATCGAGTGGGCAAGGATGTGTTAACCGGCGAACCACGTGCATTGAAAGCTTCGCTGGCGTTCCAGAGGTTCAGAATAATTGCCGCACTCTCGAATATCAGTATAAAAGTTGATGGGGTCGTAAGACCGCTGAACATTAGCGAAAAGCAAAGAGCATTCAACGTGTTGGCCGATATGGATGTCAAAGATCGACCTACATGGTCAGATGTTGCGCAGAGTCTAGGAGTGACCCGCCGAGAAATCAGGGGAATCGGTGGCATTCAGGACGGTGAAGATAGGGTTTCGAATAGGGCTCCTGTCGTGGAATCTTATTTTGCGCTTCGTGATGCTGAAGGTGCTCTGAAAAAACTGGTCGTGAAGGTCATTCTCCCATGGTGGAATGAAGCCAGTGACCAGGAACGGGAACATCTTATTGAATTGTTGAGCAATACCATCGATATCGATTCTGTACGAGATGATTTGGACTATGCCTCCGCTTTTGATCTCATTGATTCATTTGACGATGAGGCTTTGGCACAACTCGATAATCTCAAACTGCCAAGCGGACGAGCGCATATTCAGTGCGGGCCTGCCTTGACATGGCGGATCGTATACTCAACACATCCGATAACCTGCATGAGGCGCGCAAATACTTGTATGGGGGTCACCGATAATTGGCGACCGCCACAAGAGCCCATTGGTAAGCCCGTGGGTAACCCTTCGGTTGATCGAGTCCTGAAAATCGTGAATCGATATCTCATGAATGTGACGAATCGATGGGGCCGTCCTGTCAGTGTTAATATCGAACACGTTCGTGACGGATTTAGCTCGTTGAAAGTTGCTCGCATGTATCAGCGTGATACAGAGCAAAGAGCGAAGTACAGGGATTCGATATTCCAGGAGATGAAGCGCGAGGATCCGAAGATTGATAGATATCAAGATTCGCAGATAAAGCGCTGGGAAGCGGTCCAACGGCAGGGGAGTAAGTGCCTGTATTGTGGATCACTCATTGACTTCTCAAGCTGCGAACTAGACCATATTGTGCCTCGAAAGGGAGTTGGAGCCACCAATACCAAGACAAATTTGGCTGCGGTGTGCGCAAATTGCAATAGGAATAAGTCGAATACTTTGTTTTCGAGGTGGTGCCATAGTGATTATGCAAGCGAACACGGAATAACCCTCAAGGCTGCACTTGAGCGCGTCGATAGCTTCCTCTTTCCTGCCGGTATGTATAACAGAAGGGAAAGCCTGAACTTTATGCGTGCGGTCAAGGCGAGGTTGCAACAGAAGACTGAGGACGAGGCCCCTGATAATCGCTCAATAGAATCAGTGGCTTGGATGGCGGATGAACTTCACAAACGCATTGACTGGTATTACAACTCTGAACGATATCTTTCTCGAGATACCGAGAATTTGCCGGATCGGCAAGTTGAAGTATTCGTGTATGCAGGCAAGGTAACGGCAATGGCCCGGCGCTTTTCGGGGATTGAAAAGCAGATTCATTTTGCTGGTCCGCATGGAAAGACAAGGCTTGATCGAAGGCACCATGCTGTCGATGCAGCGGTTATCGCGTTGATGCATCATGGCATGGCAATGATTCTCAATGAGAAAAATGAATTGAGAATGGCGCAGTTCTACACAAATCAACTTAATCAGAATGAGATGGATTGGAAAGAATATCCTGCTGGGACCAGCAAAGGCCCTCGTTATTTTGAGTGGGTTGACGACATGCACTCATTGCTTGAACTCATTAACAATGCTCTGGATGCTGATCGAGTAAAGGTCCTTCGAAACATTAGGTTGGAACTCGGCAATTCCCGTGCCCATAAGGACACGATCCACAAATTAGTCAAAGTGCGACTGGGCGATGCTCTGGATGCGAAGCAAATCAATAAGGCGTCCACGCCGGCACTGTATGCTGCCCTCACTCGTCTTCCAGAATACAATCCAAAAAACGGGTTGCCTGAAAATAGCGACCGGGAAATCACTGTGAATGGCAAACATTATGCGGCAGATGATGATGTACTGTTCTTTGCAACCGACGCGGCACAGCTTATGGTCAATGGCGGCTCAGTCGAAATTGGCGATGGATTCCATCATGCTCGTGTTTATAAGTGTGCAAAATTCAATAAAGCAGGGAAGCAAACTGGATTCTTCTACGGAATGATTCGAGTCTTTGCTGCGGACTTAGTGCATGCCGCTCATGAAGACTTACTCTCCGCAGAGCTCCCGCCACAATCGCTCAGCATGCGATATGGTGAGAAAAGAACAGTGGATGCCATTTTGAGTGGCCACGCTGAGTTTGTAGGGCACTTGTTTATAGGTGACGAGATTCGATTAAATCTCGGGAAAGTCAACTACACGGGTCAAGTGAAAGAGTACGAAGAGGTATTGAGGGATTCGAGTAGCCCGCATATCTATTCAAGCTGGGTGATTGACGGATATTACAGTCCTTCAAGGCTAAGACTGCGGCCTTTGTTCCTCTCAAGTGAGGGCATTGATAAGATGCCGATAGAGCAGCAAGGCGTGTTAGGCAAGATGTTTAAGCCCGGTTGGTTACCAGCCGTAGACGTATTGTCAAGCTTTGAACCTGAAGTTCTACGCAGAAATGGCCTAGGTGAACCTCGATGGTCATCTAATTCTGGATTGCCTGTCTCGTATCGATGGCGTGAGTAAAGAAGGCAGAGATGCAAAGTGCATGGCGCATCGTGGATTGTTGTGATTTACATGGTTCATTGAAGTATGAGCGTGGCAGATTGCTGGTTTATGACTCGGTCAAAGACACATCCACGGATGCGCCACTATCTGATATTGCTGTTTTGCTTATTGGACTGCATTGCAATTGTTCCGCCGGTTTATTGCATCAATGCTCTGTGTATGGCGTTTCCGTGATGACTTGCGACTGGCGAGGTATCCCCATTTCGGCTATGCATCCATGGTCAAATATCAATACGCGTATTAACGTGCGGTATAGGGCACAGATTGAACAGACGATACCTCGGCAGAAGAATCTCTGGGGACGAATCATTCAGTCGAAGATCCGAGGACAAGCAGCGGTACTGGATGTTTTAGGCATTGACGGTGGCGGTCATCTTAGAGGACTCGCTGCCGGAGTCCGTTCAGGGGATTTAACAAATGTGGAAGGAAGAGCTGCACGAGATTACTGGTCGGCACTGTTTGCAAGAGACTCCGATTTTCATAGAATCCCCGGTAGCGGTGATCCTAGGAACGGGCAACTAGATTACGCATATACCATACTGAGAGGCTTCACGATCAAAGCCGTTATCGCAGCTGGTTTATGCCCATGTTTGGGAATACATCATCATAATGGTGGTAATTATTTCTGTCTGGCAGATGACTTGATAGAGGTCTTCAGGCCTACAGTAGACGTAAAGGTTTCACAGCTATCCGAAAATGATTCGTTAATTGACAAGGAAGTCAAGCGATATCTGATCTCCAACATTAATAGACAATTCAATGGCGAAGGATTAACGATTCCGAGCAAAATCAATGATTTCAGCCAGCAGTATGCACTGTATGTGGAGCGAAAGCTAGACAAAATTGAAATTCCACAATATGTCAAGGATTAACCATGAAAATCGACGAGGATAGTGGTGGAATGTGGTGTCTTGTTATGTTCGATCTTCCTGTTTTGACCAAGCGAGAACGTCATGATGCTGCTGTGTTCAGGCATTTGCTCCAGGATATGGGATATTGCATGATTCAGTTTTCCGTGTATGCCCGTTACTCACCAACGGCAGATGGGAACCGTACGACTGTTTTGAAAGTCAAAGAAAATCTTCCACCTAATGGAAAAGTGAGGATTTTGCACATAACCGATAAGCAATGGTCAAAATCTCTCCGATTTGCAAATTTAAGGCCTCAACTAGAAGATGAAACACCTGACACTTTGCTGCTTTTTTAAACGCAAAACAACCTGAAAACGTTGAAATCTACCCTCTTGGCGAGATTGATCAATCTTATCAAGAGGGTAGAAAGCTAATTCACAGCCACGTGGCTTCGTCGTGCGTGGAAGTCTCAATCTTATCAAGAGGGTAGAAAGCTAATTCACAGCGCTTTGGAATCCGTGAAATCACAAAATCCAATCTTATCAAGAGGGTAGAAAGCTAATTCACAGCAATCATCCTCGCATGTGTCATCCTCGTTCAATCTTATCAAGAGGGTAGAAAGCTAATTCACAGCGGCTTCGACGGGCTGGATGCCGTTGATGCAATCTTATCAAGAGGGTAGAAAGCTAATTCACAGCGCTGGGAGAGCTGTCCAAGGAGGAAATGCAATCTTATCAAGAGGGTAGAAAGCTAATTCACAGCTTTTTTCTGCTGTCTCTTGCAGCACTTTCAATCTTATCAAGAGGGTAGAAAGCTAATTCACAGCCCGGTAGAGCATGTCGAAGATGTCTCTGCAATCTTATCAAGAGGGTAGAAAGCTAATTCACAGCCCTCGGTCACCGCATATCCTTTGTCGCACAATCTTATCAAGAGGGTAGAAAGCTAATTCACAGCGGCATCCGGCCAAGCTCTGATTAGTGCTCAATCTTATCAAGAGGGTAGAAAGCTAATTCACAGCCGTGCCCGTCGAGGAATTCCTGTTCGTTCAATCTTATCAAGAGGGTAGAAAGCTAATTCACAGCCCTGACGGCGTTCATCAGTGTTTCCAAGCAATCTTATCAAGAGGGTAGAAAGCTAATTCACAGCAGGTTCTCGAACATCAAGAATGGTGACACAATCTTATCAAGAGGGTAGAAAGCTAATTCACAGCCTGTTCGGGTGGCTTGCATTGTAGCTATCTTAACAATTACGCCGAATACATGATAGGTGCTACTTCTTGTTAGCTGATGATGTGCGCTTTACATCACTCCAGGAAACGAGAATCAGCTAAAACGTGGAATCAGAACGATGGTGTCGTATTTACTCCTATTTGAAATGGATCAATATTCGAGACTTATCTACAGATATTATGAGAAATGGTTCGATGGCACTAGCCTTAAGAGCATGTGACTATATAAAGGCAGGGAGGGAAGCCATGTCACAGAATATAAATCAAGCATCGCAAAATCAAGGGAACCCACAGTATCAGAAAATGCAAACTCAACCACCGATGCTTAGGAATGTGGATTCAAGGTATGGCTTTGGGTATATTGCGACAGCAAAAGTATTGGCGTGGGTCGGCGTAATACTGACAATTATCGTGGTACTTGTTGGAATTTCGGAAATGTCTGACTCCGATTCGAGTGATTACGTATTCGTGATCATCGTTGGTATCCTGCTTGGGGTCATTATTTTGCTTCCATATCTGCTTCTTATCAAACTATTCGAGAATGTTGCACGCATTGCACGTGTTGCAGAGATGACTGCAGAGAGAAATGGATATTTCTTGCAGCCTGTTATGACACAACAACAGGGTCAGCCCATGACACCTCAATCAATGTCGACTCAACCAATTCCAGCACAATCAACCATGATGGCTCAGCCAGTTCAAACAAGTCGGTCTCAACAGCCAATTCAGACGGCAGTTCGGAAATCCCAGCAATGATTTAGTAGAAGTTGAATTTACCAGACTGCACTTCAATATCGAAAATCTTGCGGTTTAATATTGAGGTGCAGTTTTAGTATTTGCAGGGTTTGTTAGCTCTAATAATGAACGGTTTAGCCTGAAACATTCCGTGAATCTGGTGTATCAGGAGGATGCTCGAATTCTTAGACGGTTGGGTTTAAGTATCTGAAATGTTCGGCGGGCGAGTCACAGCGTACAATAGGAACCCGTTCCAATTTAGTGGTATCTAGTATCAGTTTTAGGAGCCAAGTTGACCCGTATTGTTGCAGGGATTCTCGCGCACGTCGATGCGGGTAAAACCACGCTTGTGGAAGGGCTCATGCATGAATCCGGTCAGCTGCGAACACTGGGCCGTGTGGACCACGGCGATGCATTCCTTGATACGGATGCGATGGAAAAACAGCGCGGTATCACCATTTTTTCCAAGCAGGCTCAGCTGAATTATCATGACCTGCAGCTCACACTATTGGATACGCCGGGCCATATTGACTTTTCGGCAGAGATGGAACGAACGCTTTCGGTTCTCGACTATGCCATCCTGGTGATCAGTGCCTCAGGCGGTGTTGAGGGGCAAGCAGAGCGGCTGTGGCGTTTGCTGAGTAATCGCAACATACCAACTTTCATCTTCATCAATAAGATGGATGCGGATGGCGCAGATAAACAGGCAATCCTAGACGAGCTTCGCCAAAGGCTTTCAGAGAACTGCATCGACTGCTCAGGTGTGAGCAGATTGACGACAGATAAAGTCGTCCAAGAGATTACACATGGATCTGAAATAGATGAATTAGGCAATCCAAATGCTTTGTCATCCAGCGTCAATGACAGCGAATCGGCCACGCTCCCGGAATTTCAAGAAGATGTTGCCATGTTGGGCGATGGGGCAACGCAAGAGTTCCTCGATAACGGTGCCATTTCGACCTCAACCATTCGTTCTTTGATCACTCAGCGCGCGATGATACCGGTTTTCTTCGGTTCTGCTTTGAAGCTGCAAGGAATCGATACGCTGCTCAATGGTCTGCGACGATATGCAGAAGAACCTGTGTATGCTCAAGAGTTTGGGGCGCAGGTTTTCAATATTTCCCATGATCCGCGCGGCGAGCGACTGACCTGGATAAAAGTTACAGGCGGCACACTCCAAGTGAAGTCTCCTCTGGATCCTGCAAACAATCCGACAGAGAAGAGCAACCAACTCAGAGTGTATTCGGGTGCCAAATTCGAATTGGCAAATGAACTTCCTGCCGGCTCGATATGCGCAGCAACCGGCCTGACCAGCACGCGGGCAGGAGATGGGTATGGTACTCAGACGAATGCTCCTGCCCCGACTATGGAACCGGTTTTGGAATATACCCTTTTGCCTGGCGAAGTGGATGTGCACAAGGCATTGCAAGCTCTGCGAATCCTCGAAGATGAAGATCCGCTGCTGCATATTCGCTGGGATGAGCATGTCGGTGAGGTCCGAGTCAGACTTATGGGCGAAGTTCATCTCGAAGTGATCAGACAGATGATGCTGGATCGGTTCGGATATGCGGTGGATTTCGGTCCCGGAAGCATTTTATACAAGGAAACCATTGAACAGCCTGTTATCGGTGTGGGCCATTTTGAGCCGTTGCGACATTATGCAGAGGTTCATATTTTGATGGAACCAACGGGAGAAGGAAGTGGACTCAGCTTTGCTGCGGATTGCGACGACAATATTCTAGCGCCGAATTGGCAACGCTTGGTGCTGACCCATCTGAAAGAGCGCGAACATCTCGGCGTGCTTACGGGATCCCCGATAACGGATATCCGATTGACGGTGATTTCAGGTCGGTCACACCCTCGACATACTGAAGGTGGCGACTTCCGAGAGGCAACATATCGGGCTGTTCGACAAGGATTGATGAAAGCGCAAAGCGTATTGCTTGAGCCATGGTATGAATTCCATGCGGAAGTGCCGCAGGAATTCATTGGCCGTGTGATGGCTGATGTGCAGCGCATGTCGGGGCAATGCGAGGCGCCTTCTGTGGATGGCGAGTTTGCAATGGTATCTGGCACTGCACCTGTGGAACAGATGCGAGATTATGCCATAACAGTGCATGCTTTCACACATGGACGAGGCCGATTTGATTGCCGTGTTGCGGGTTATAAACCATGCCATAATGCTGAAGAAATAATCGAGCAAGCGCATTACGATCCAGAAGGCGATGCAAACCACACGCCGGACTCAGTATTCTGCGCGCATGGCGCTGGTTACGCCGTGGCGTGGAACCGAGTTGAAGATTTCATGCATGTGCAGGATGAACGCTAATTCGCTTCCTCATCAATGCCAGTAGGCCACATGGTCCATATGCCGGCCACAACGGTGATGATT
The DNA here is from genome assembly GCF_000741765.1 of Bifidobacterium tsurumiense. Lineage (GTDB taxonomy): Bacteria > Actinomycetota > Actinomycetes > Actinomycetales > Bifidobacteriaceae > Bifidobacterium > Bifidobacterium tsurumiense. The sequence goes on along the minus strand of NZ_JGZU01000003.1, from coordinate 104,950 downwards.
CCAGAAACGATGAATATCCACTCAATCGGAACGAAATCGGCAAGAGGCCCGGCAAACAACATTCCGAAAGGCATGGAGAAGGAGATAGACGCATTCACCAGTCCGAATACTCGACCCTGCATAGTGGGAGGGACGTATTCTTGGATGTAGGTGAAGGTCGGCGCATTCATCAATGGAATCAAAAGGCCAAACAGCACGAAGGAAATCACATAAACCCACATCGAATTCATCAGGGTATTCGCCGAGAGTCCCATGATGATATTGGCAATACCTGTTCCTGCAATACCGATGCCTAGGGATGCCAACCGACGTTTGAATCCACCCCAAGCAGTCATGATCATACCGCCTACGACCATGCCGATACCGAAGGTCAGTTCGAAGAATCCGAGTTTGTCGGTTATGGAGGTCAACTGAACAATCCCAAGGTCAAAAGGTGTTTCGGCAAAATTGCGATTGACGAAAATCGAGGAAAGCATGGTCGGGGACGCGCAGATCAGGCATGCCAACGTAAAACCTATGAGCATGCGTCGCAGCGTCGGGTGCTGGAAGCTATACAGAATGCCATCTCGGATATCCGCCCAAGCAGATTGGTGCTCTTGATCGGAGCCATCAATAGTTACTGTGCTGTATTCTGTCTCTTCGGGTGACAGCGTTGCCGTCGAATGTGAAGTGGCTTGGCCTTCTTGTGGGGACTCTACTCGGATCAGCAGAATGCACCCGATGCCGATAATCGCAGTGAACACATCGACGAAGAGCACCGATTGTAGGGCGAATCGTCCGATAAGCACGGCGCTGATAGCCGGCGCCACAATATTGAGCAAGGATTGCAGCGTGCCGTTCAAGGAATTCACTCGCATCAGATGTTGCGACGGAGTGATCTCCGGAATAAACGCGCCGACTGCGGGCGATTGAATACCTGCCCCGACCGACCGGACGAAGAGCACCACGAAAACGAACCAGGTTTGCGCATTGCCAGTGGCATATGCAATGGCCAAGCACAAGGTGATACCCGCAATAACCGCATCTGGTGAGACAATAAGCAGTCGTCTCGAGAAGCGATCTGCCCATGCCCCTCCGAATATGGAAATGAAGGCTTGGGGCAACATACCGAATATGGTGGCCCACATAATGGTGACGCCTGAATTGGAGCGGATTGCCAAATCCCACCAGATCGCATATTGCACCAAGCTGGATCCAAACAAAGAAATGAATTGGCCGCCTATGAGCAAAATAACGTTACGCAACCATGCTGTTTGAGGCGTGGTTGAAGATAGGTTCTGTGACATTGCATCGCTCTCTTCTATTTGCGGTGGTCAGTGCCTTGGGAGGAACCCCCATCTATCGCAGATCAGGGCATCAATCACACTAGCATGTGGCGCCGGAGTAGCGTCGTCCTTCCCTAGGCTGAGGGCTGAAAGCGGTGCATATGACGAAAGTGCGGCTTGGCAAGGTGGTGGGACTGTGCGAATAGCTGCTGCTGGGAATCAGGTTGCATAACAATGAATGACTATCGGCACGTATGAGTTGGGCCCACGCTCAGCGAGACGTGGGCCCAACTCAACTTAAGCCGTTTCGGTGATATATGCAGCCGAAACAGCACAGGGACTACTTTGCGATTTCGTCGATTGCCTTGAGCTCCTTATCGCTGAAGGTGGTGTTCTTCAATGCGGCGATATTGTCAAGAATCTGCTGTGGCTTGGATGCACCGACAAGCACGCTGGTCACCTTGCCATCATGCATAAGCCACGCCAATGCCATCTCGGCTAGGGTCTGACCGCGCTGCTGAGCAATCTCATTGAGCTTGACGATCTTGTCATGGACACGATTGACGGCCTCCTCATTGAGGAAACGCCCGTCATGTGCCACGCGGGAATCGGCAGGAATGCCATCCAAATATCTGTCGCTCAATAGCCCTTGATTCAGTGGGGAGTAAGTGATTAATCCTTTGCCCAGCCGATTTGCGGTTTCTTTGAGGCCGTTATTTTCGACAGTGCGGTCAAAGATGTTGTATCGGTTCTGAGCAATCACAAAGGGCACATGCAGTTCATCCAAAATAGCCTTGGCCTGTTCGAGGCGCTCGCCGTCGTAGTTGGACAAACCAACATACAACGCTTTACCGCTGGAAACTGCCTGAGCCAAGGCTCCCATGGTCTCTTCAAGTGGCGTTTCCGGGTCAGGGCGATGATGGTAGAAGATATCCACATATTCCAGTCCAAGACGCTCAAGGCTCTGGTCAAGGCTTGCCAACAAATACTTGCGGCTTCCCCAATCGCCATAAGGGCCGCTCCACATCTCGAAGCCCGCCTTGGTGCTGATAATGAGCTCGTCACGATGATGCGAGAAATACTCATGCAGAATACGGCCCGCGTTCTTCTCGGCGCTGCCTGGTTCGGGGCCATAGTTATTGGCAAGGTCGAAGTGGGTTATGCCGTTATCAAATGCCGTGAAACACAGCTGCTTCATTTGCTCATACGGGGTGATATCGCCGAAATTGTGCCACAGACCGAGGGAAACGGCGGGCAACATCAACCCGCTTTTGCCGCTGCGGTTATATGTCATTGAGTCATATCGTGACGGATTCGGTGTGTACACGCTGGTAGGTTCAAACATGTCTTAGTCCTTCATTGGAAATTCATGGTGTGCAGTCGTCATACTAGCAGGACTCCGCTATGAGTTCTCAGTGTATTGAAAACAGCTTCGCCGTGCTCGGTATCAATTGCTTGAGCAACTTATACTAAGCACGGCGAAGAGGATAACTACTGCTGGGTTGCGGCTATTGCCACAGCGCCGATGAAATTGATCGGCTGGCTGAAGTTCGGCTGGAAGAGCAGATCTGCGCCGGCCAAATCAGCGATCGTGAACTTGCCTTGGATGGCAACGGAGACCACATTAGCGGCCAGGGACACATCATGCTTCGAAAGGAACTGGGCACCGAGAATGCGGCCATTGCTCTTATCCCACACCAATGTCGCGGTCACTGGAGTGGTGGTCAGCATGAAATCAGGACGATAATCCTGGGTAATGGTTACCGTACCGGCATCGAATCCGCGCTTGACGGCTGAGGCATGGGTCAGGCCGGTTGCGCACATCGTCAGATCGAAGAGCTGCACTGCGCTGGTCGCCTGAGTGCCGAGATATTCGTGGGTCGGTTCGACAATATTTTCGCCGATCAGCAGACCTTGACGCACGGCATTGGTGGCCAGCGGGATGTAATCGGCTACGTCGGTAGGGTTGTAATGCACTGTTGCGCTATCGCCGGCAGCCAGCACATCACTCAGCACGGTGCCGTCTGGGGCAGAGGCGCGCATGTACTTGTCGATGACGATGGCTCCGTTGTCAATGGTCTGCAACTGATCACGGAAGAGATCGGTGCGCGGGCGGAATCCAGCTCCCATGATTGCCAGATCGGCAGTGTATTCACCTTTTTCAGTGACAACGGTGATTCCCTTGCCGTCCTCCGCAGGACGGAATGCGGTGACCTTCTGGCCCAAAGCCAGAGTGACGCCGTTATCGGTATATGCTTTTTCGACGGCTTCGCTAACGGCAAGGTCGAAATTATTCTCCAAAACATGGGGGAGTGCGTCAATAAGAGTGGTCTTTACCTCAATGCTGTCGAGTTGCTCAGCCAGTTCGGCACCGATATAGCCAGCGCCGATCACTACGGCGGTCTTTGCATCCTTGACCTTTTCCTTGATCGTCAGCGCGTTGTCCCAGTTCTTGCACAGGAGCACTGATCCTGCTTCGACTGCTTCGTGCAACCCCTCGATAGGAGGCAGAACCGGTGCGGAACCTGTGGTGACCACCAGCTTGTCGAATGTGTATTCAGTGACCTCGCCGGTCTTCATATCCTTGGCATGCAGAGTCTTTCCCTGAACGTCAACGTCAAGCACATCATGCTGCATATGCATTGTGGCGCCAGCCTCGGTAAGCGCTTCAGGAGAGGAATAGAACATACGATTCGGATCGCTCACATGATTGCCAACCCACAGTGCAATGCCGCAAGAGAGGAACGATAAGGAGTCGTTACGCTCGAAGACATGCACAGTCCAATCAGGATGGTTATTCAGAATAGAAGTGGCGGCGAATGTACCTGCGTGGGTGCAGCCGACAATGGCGACAGTAGTCATGTGAGCTCCTTTGCTGCTCGTATATGGCATCATGCGGGGCGGCGAAGCCATATTCGGAACGTTTCCGAACCTTGGCATCGTTACCTGCGTGCTCAAGTGTAATAGATGTACCTTGTTCGCGGAACGGAAAGTTAAACATATTTTCATAAAGTTGTTGGTATTGGCGATATTTCGGCAAAAATATGTGGTATTGGCACGAAGGTGTTTCAGAATGTAACCAATTTTTTGGAATATTCGGCGTTTTGCCAACTGGAAATCAGCCGTGGAATCGCATCGGTGAGTATCGCAAACATGAATAATCGCGCAATGCTAGACTGAAAACTGAATCTAAGCCATGGACGGCTCGGATCACAGTCCTAAGGGGGCCAGAGATGGGAGCCACAATGGTATCTATCATCATCCTGATTGCTATTCTTATTGCATTCCTCGCTGCATCGGTGTTCATCGTCCCGCAGCAACAGGCATATATCGTTGAACGCTTCGGAAAATTCCAGTCGGTGATGTTCGCAGGAATACATATGCGCATTCCATTCGTGGATCGCATTGCCATGAAGACGAATATGCGAGTTTCTCAGCTCAATGTGAAGTTGGAAACCAAGACATTGGACAACGTATTCGTCACTGTCGTGGCATCCACGCAGTTTCGCGTCAATCCGGAAAACGTTGCAACGGCATACTACGAACTGCGCGATCCTGCGGGACAGCTGCGTTCATACATGGAAGATGCATTGCGCTCCGCTATCCCGGCTCTGACTTTGGACGATGCCTTCGCGCGCAAGGATGATGTTGCGGCCGATGTGCAGAAAACCGTGGGCAACGAGATGTCTCGCTTCGGTTTCACGGTGGTGAAAACGTTGATCACCGCGATTGACCCCAGCCCGCAGGTCAAGCACGCCATGGATTCCATCAATGCAGCTCAACGCGAAAAGGAGGCGACTCGCCAGAGGGCAGAGGCACAGCGCATTCAGATAGAAACACAGGCTGCCGCTGAAGCCGAGAAGACGAGGCTGCAGGGTGAGGGACAGGCGAATTACCGTCGCGAAATCGCCAACGGCATTGTCGACCAGATCAAAAGCTTGCAAGCGGTCGGTATGAATATCGGTGATGTCAACAATGTCGTGCTCTTCAACCAGTACTTGGATGTGATGCGCTCGCTTGCGGAATCCGATAATGCGAAGACTGTTGTGTTGCCCGCTTCGACGCCTGGTGGCTATCAGGAACTCTATGAGCAGACGACCAAGGCCATGCTTACTGCCAATGAGGTTCAGCATGGTGACGGCCGCAATAGGTAGTCAATACGCTTAACTTCTCGCGTATCCATGTGCGCAGTGCCTCGGATTGGGCACTGCGCACATTGTGTTTCAAGATAAGGGAGTTGAAAGCCTAACCTTGTGAACGATATTCGCCTCGTTGAACACTTTGGAGAGGAGGCTGGCCGGCATATGGCCGGCATATGGCAAAGCGTTTAGTGCACATCAATCCCGATTGAGTAGGTCGATCGATAAGGTGTGAATGCGTTCACTAGAATCTGAGTTCGAAATGGCGACCGAACCGATCTGATCTTTGGGAGCCAAGGCATCTCGGGATTCAAGCACTTCACGAAGATGGCGTATCGTTCCGGCATTGCCGTCGATAATCGCTGCTGTTTCGGGCAGAAGCTTCCTGAAATAGTCACGGTAAAACACAAAATGGGTGCATCCAAGCACTACAGAATCAGTCTTTTCCATATCATATTGGTCAAAAAATCGATGCAAAGTACTCATGACTCGTTCATCATCGTCGAGTTGGCCATGTTCGACAATGCTCACCAAATCGGGGCATGGCTGGGGATGGATATCATGTCCTGCCTGGAAGCGTTCCATCAAAGCAGAGAATTTATGTTCGCGCAATGTGAGGGGTGTAGCCGCAACAATTACCCGCTGTGGCTTGCCCTGACCGCGATCGCAAGCAAGCTTGAGTGCCGGTTCCATGCCGATAATCGGGATGTCATAAGCCTTGCGTAAATCATCGACCGCTGCTGAAGTGGCGGTATTGCAAGCGATAACAATGGCCTTGACACCTTGGCTCATGAACTGGTCGACTATGGAGAAGGATAGTTCGCGCACTCGTTCAGGAGTTTTCGTGCCATATGGTGCGTGTGCGGAATCGCCGAAATACACCACATGCTCATTGGGGAGGGTTTGTCGCAATTCGCGGACTACTGATATGCCTCCCAATCCTGAATCGAATACTCCGATTGGCGCTGTGGATGTCATATAGCCTCCTCAATTTCATGGTTCAGCGTACTCGGGGGCAGTTACGTGTGGGAATTATCCACGGCTTGCTTCGTTCTCAATCGCGCTTTCTTCGAGATTGTTCGTCTGAGATTGGTCTGCTGGCGACAGTCCTCGTGTACTTATTGTGTGCGCCATATATTGCAAATATGGTATCGGAACTCAGAGGTATGACCTTCGGCTTCCGCTGTCGGCAATGCAGCCAATGCGGCATGTACTCATGGCACGCTCCTGCTTCCAGACGATCCCTGTGCGAGCGCACAATGATCTGCGATGCTCATATTTCACTGAGAGAACGCTGCATATCATGAATCGCGCAATACTAGTATTCTTAAGAGAATGAGCATTCCAACAACTGTGTATAAAACGCACGCAACAGGCAATGATTTCATTGTGTACGCGGATCCGGAGGGGAAGTACGATCCCACAGACGTTGAGGTCCGTGTTCTGTGCAACCGACATTTTGGGGTAGGCGCTGACGGTCTGATTCGTTTGGCTGCTGTCAAGGACGTGCCTGATCTTGATGAGCAAACGCTGCAGCTGTTTGCCGAGGAGCAGGTCGAGTGGTTCATGGATTACCGCAATGCTGACGGCTCTCTCGCAGAGATGTGCGGTAACGGAACTCGAGCGGTCACGTTATTCGCACAACATCAGGGCTTGATCAGTTTGAGCGAGGGTGAATCGGTCAAACTGGGCACCCGAGCAGGCGTCAAGACCCTGACCTACTTGGGTGATGTGGAACCCTGCGGCAAGAACACTTTCCGTGTGGACATGGGTGGATGGGGACGAGGCGAACTCGATGCCTACGCCGTAACCATTCCAGGATCTGAAGGAGCCGCGCGAGGCACTTTCGTTGATATGGGCAATCCCCACGTCGTGGCTGTGATCAGCGAAGAATCCTCGACTCTGCCGGCTATGGATATGCTGAATCTCCGTGTGAAGCCTTTGGTCTCTCCGACCATCGAGACCGATCAGAATGTGGAGTTCGTCAGCATCGATGAAATTGACGGAGCAAACAACCGCGGTATTGCGACCATGCGCGTCAATGAGCGCGGTGTTGGAGAGACCCTGTCCTGCGGCACGGGATTATGCGCAACGGGTATTGTGTTGCAAGCGAAGACCGGAATCGATCACTGGACGATCGTGATGCGAGGCGGCACTTTGCTGGTCGATGTCAGCGATGATGACGTGACGCTTACCGGATCGGCCATGATGGTGAGCAAGGTGGAACTGTTGTAGTTTTCAATGCCGGTGTCACTGGGTGAATGACGAGTGACACCATATACAAATGCCGGTGTTGGTTGCAATGACAAATCGCATTGCGACCGACACCGGCATTCGTGTATCAGGTTGTATGAGCCTTATGCAAGATCAACCGATGAGGGCTGGGCCATATTTGACGGCAATCAGAGCGATCAGTGCCACAATCCACACTGCATCGACCATAAGATCGTAGTTCAGGCGATAATATGTGCGCAGCCACCCGGCTTTAGATGCGAGGTTGCGATCGCTTATTGAAGCATGTGAAAATGCCATGAACTGGACTGTGGTAGAGAACATCAATAACAGGCACCACGGGCACAAAGCATTGATGACGAACATGGATTGTGTGAACAGCCAGTACGAGTAGAACAGGGCTGCCAGAGAGCCGAACCATGTGCATATGGAGAACCAGCGGGGAAGTCTTGCATGTGTCAATCCGATAACGGCTATGGTGACAAAAACGCTTTCGGCAGCGATGCCAAAGAAAGCATTGGGGAAACTCAATCCCGCAAAGTGGATGAATTCCGACTGCCAAGACTGCGCTACCGTCGAGCAGGACAATACGCTATTGACATCGCATCCCAGGCTTTGATTTGGATGGCGAGCGAGTTGCAATGTCTCTGCCGACAAGATGAATGAGACGAATAAGGCTACGGCAGACGCAATCAGTGCTACTGCATACACCCAAGTCGCACCATGTCTCCACCCCTTGAGCTGAGCTGCACCGGGTTGCGAAGCGTCGGTTGGGTTGGAATGAGGTGAAGAAGATTGCGCCACTGTGCCGTCATTGTTCTGGCTCTGTGTGTTCTGTGTGGTCATAGTTGTGTTGGAGCGACGATGCGACTCCACTCCTTGTCATCTGTTCGGACGATCCTCAACAGATATTGTAATGTCCGCGCTGACTCGTGGAACCGCCCAACACCCATTACGTAGGAAAATAGAACGCGAGCGAATACGATAGGGATTATGGTTGAAACCGACTTTTCTGTGCTGCCGCCGAAGTCTGGCTGGGACTTGCATTGCCATACCGTGTTTTCGGATGGCACGCAAAGCGTCGAGTTCATGGTGCATGAGGCGTGGCGCAGGATGCTGCATGGCGTGGCCATTACTGACCACGACACTACTGCGGGATGGACCGCGGCTCAGGAGGCGGCGGAACGTCTGGGCGAACCCGTGGTTCGAGGCACGGAGATCACAGCGGTTGATGACGGTGTATCCGTCCATATGCTTGCATTCCAATACAATCCACGCAGCCAACATATCTCCAGGCTCTTTGCGGATACGCGCAAAGCTCGACTGGAACGAACCAAGAAAATGGTGGCGCTGATTTCGCAGGATTACCCCATTGATTGGGATGATGTGCTGGCTCAGGTGAAAGAGGGAGAACGCACTACCATAGGAAGGCCTCATATTGCCGATGCTTTGGTGGCGGCTGGGGTGTATCCGAATCGTTCCGCAGCTTTTGCCGGTATTGTCAGCACTCGGAACAGATACTATGTTCCGACTCCTTCTCCGACCACACACGAGGTGGTCCGTGCTGTTGGGGAAGCCGGAGGTGTTTGCGTTATCGCCCATGCAGGCGATCCCATGCGCAATCGGAGACTACTCAGCGACGCACAGATAGAAACGCTCATTGATGAAGGGCTCGATGGGCTGGAAGTGTGGCACCGCGGGCATGATGAGTTCCAGCGACGCCGATTGCTTGGTATTGCCAAGCGTCATGATCTATTGGTCACGGGTGGATCTGATTGGCACGGGGCCGGCAAACCCAATGTGCTGGGCGAGTGCTTGACCGATGACGATACCGTCAAGGAAATCGTGGCACGCGGTGCTATTTCCTTGGCAGGTGTTGACGCGGCCAATCTTGGGTAGCATCATTCGTGATAATGGTTATCTGAAGAAATGCTGCATTCTGCATTACGAATAAGCAATGAAGCAACACGAACTTGAATGCATCAAAATATGAAGAAGGCTGTGGTGTGCAGTTGCGCTCACCACAGCCTTCCCAGAGAGCCGGAGCAAGTCATAAGAAACGGCCTGTGCTCCGGCAGCAACAAGCATTACAGGGCGCCGAAGCCTACTGCATGCTTGGTTTCAGAGCCAATGATTGCGTATCCCAGTGCATGTGCAGGCACTACGATATGGCGTCCCTTGGTGTCGGTGAGGTTGATGATGCCGTTATTCGCCACTGCATCGGCAATGGCTGCGCTTACTTGGTCGGCGTTGTCATCGGTGGAGAAATTCACCGGGCGGGCGACATTGACGATACCCAATTCGATATCCATTCGTACTCCTATTCGTGAGTTGTGCTGTCTTGATTGGCACTTCATTCCGAAAGTCACAGGACAATCAGAATCATGCGCAAACTTGTTTACGTGCCATTGTGGCCGGTGCCGAGGCAGAGACGCGAACGGTTACGCTTTCGGCGTGGATTCGCCGGTGTCATCCGGATCCAGCCGCTCGTTGTCATTCGTATCATCATTGACGGTTTCATCCTCCTGCTGCTCGTTGTTAGGGGAGACCATGCCTTCGGTTTCCAGTCCGGCCTTTGCATCCCGCATTGCACGCTCTTCGCGTTCTAGCAACGGGATGGCGATTGTTGCGGTATTGTCCTCAAACGTTCGGGAAGATTGCTCGATGCCGGATTCATTCGTGTCATCGAGAATATCGCGATCATGCGAAGAAGCCGAAGCCTCGATATCGCTGATCGCCATCGTGACATCAGATGGATTGCCGGTCTTCTCAGCAGCGCTTGGAGCAGGCGATGCAACTGTTGCGGTGCCTGATTGCACAGGTCTGTCGACAGTGGAATCATCCTGTGACGCAACGCGAATCTGTGCTGAACCAGTGCGGTCGCTTTCGCCGGTTTCGTCACTCACATCCTGAGCACGTTCCTGCTGCGCAGCCTGTGCCGCGGCCTTGCGCCTATCGGAATCCTGCAAGAGCGTTCCCACGGTGATCGTTGATGGGGGATTGCCCGACGTCTTCCCATTCGCATCGGCGGCACGAGAGGGTGCAGAAGACTTCCGTTTTGTTGCCAAGCTCAGCTGGTGGGCGAGGCGTTCAACATGGGCTTTGAATTGCATGATCTTCGCATTGTCAGCGCGGTTCAAGGCCTGAATGAATTCACCGACCTCTTCCATCTGCAGCCACAGATTGGCTCGGAGCATGATGAGGTCATCAAGTCGAGATCCCAGCATGCGACCATACGCCGATAACACCGCGTTGCGGTGCGCGTCATCCAACGAGGAGAAAATCCAAGCCAGATCCCGAGCAGGGTCATTGACCTGCATATTTTGCCAATTGGTGACGGCGGTAATGGCTGATCCGGAAAAGAGGAAATCCCCATCGGCGAATCCGCCGTGCACAGGGCAGGTCGCGAAGGACCACAGGCCATCGGTTTCCATAATGTCCGACCAGTTGCTGGTGATCTCAGAGGGGACATGACCTGCCTGCCGCAGACGCTTGATCCAAGCCGTCAATTGCGCACGAATCTGACCAGTGGAAAATACGGGATATCCCGCTTCCTGCAGGAAGTTGGGCCGTAGCCTATGAATCGCGCCAATGGCAGTGCCAACACTGGCGCAATCCTCCAATGTCAGCAATGACAAGGATCGTGCCTGCCCGTCGTGGTGCACGGCAACCATAACGGAGGTGTCTCCCGTTGCGCAATGCTCTTCATCGCCATCGGTAGCGGCCGCCACTTGGTCAAGGGCAAATCCGAGGCCACCGGGTTCACGTGCCTGTGCCAATGCGCGAGCTGCCCGCACTCGTCCTGCAAGCCGTTTGCGGCCATCTTCCTGCGATGTGGCAAACACATCGAACAGGCGGCCTGTGGCATCTTGCACCACGGCTTGACTGATGCCTTTGACTTCGTCGGTGGCGTTCGCTTGCTCTCCCTCGCGCACTCCGGCTATGGAAATGCCAGGCATGGCCGCAGAGGTAAGCGCTGCCAACATAAGCTTGCTTCGTTGATTCACAGTTCCACACTAATACACAGTGGGGGCTAGAAACGACTTATTCTGTCGATTTGCGTACTAATTCGTGGACTCATGGTGTTCGTGCAACGCGATATCAGGCATTGAAGTTGGGGATGGCTGACACAATGGACGCTATGAATGCATCCGCTGAATCGATTCTCGAAGGGCTGGACGAGGCTCAACGTCTTGCTGCAACTACTGTGCAGGGGCCGGTGCGTATCATTGCGGGCGCAGGAGCGGGCAAGACACGCACTGTCACAAGGCGTATTGCATATGCATGTGCCAGTGGTCGATGGGATGAGCGGAAAGTATTGGCGGTCACCTTCTCTGTCAAGGCTGCGGCGGAAATGCGTTCCAGATTGGCGGCATTGTCTGTCGGCGAGGGTGTCAAGGCGGCAACATTCCACTCCGCCGCTCTCCACCAGCTACGTCGCGTGTGGAGCGATATCAGTGATTCATATTTCCCGACGGTTATTCGTGATCCGCAGGCATGTTTGGACCGTGCCTTGAAGCGTGTCATAGCGGGCGACAATCCGTTTCATCCAGTGCAGATGAGGGATTTGCTGCATGAGGTGGATTGGTGCAAGGTCTCGCTCATCGCACCCGAGGACTATCCCCGTGTGTGCTCCGCATTGCATAGGCAGCCTCCTGCGGGGATCGACTCCCAACGGTTCGCAGATATTGCCATAGCCTACGAACAGGAAAAAACCAACAGAGGGGAGATCGATTTCAACGATATCCTGCTCATTGCCTGCCATGTTATGGATGATTTTCCTGAGGCAGCGCGAACCATCCGCTCTTCAATAGGCTGGCTCACAGTCGATGAGTATCAGGATGTCTCCCCCTTGCAACACCGACTCATGAAGTTATGGCTCAATGGCAATACCAATGTGTGCGTCGTAGGGGATCCTGCGCAAACCATATATTCATTCGCGGGTGCGAGCAGCTATGATCTCTTGCATTTCTCTGAGGAGTTCGCGCCACTTGCCGCGGACGTTAATCTTGCAACCGATTACCGCTCAACGCCTGAAGTGGTGAATTGTGCCAATACCGTGTTGCAGGCAGCTCCGAACCGGGAAGATTATCTTATACTGAACGCCGTGAGACCCAAGGGCGCTCGCGTATTGAAAATTGCATATGACCATGACGTTCAAGAGGCTATGGATATTGCACAACGCATAGCTCAGTGGAAGCGTCAAGGCGTATCTCTTGACGATTGCGCCATTTTGACGCGCATTAACAACCAGCAGTCGGTTATTGCGAGGGCTCTGTATCAGGAAGGCTTGAAGTATCGAGTGCGCAGGGATTCTGGATGGCAGCAGTCTGCGCTGGACGTTGATGGCTCTGATAAGGAAATTGCTCTGGCTGCTCATGGTATTGCAAGAGAGGAAGCTGTCACCATATCCACTATTCATGCGTCCAAGGGCTTGGAATTCAAGCATGTGTTCATTGTGGGATGTTCAGAAGGACTCATGCCTTATGGTTCTCCTGATCCGGGTGATGACTTGGAAGAGGAACGGCGATTGATGTATGTGGGCATAACGCGAGCCCAAGATTCATTGCAACTATCGTTTGCGCGGAGCAAGGAGCAGGGAGGGGCTGCGTCAAGACAGGGGAGCCGTTTCCTCGCGTGAGCAGTTTCTTCTTGTGGTTATTTCCTCGTGTGGTCGTTTGGGACGGCCTCAAGGTTTGGTGTTCCTTGAAGGTTTTGGGTTCCTTACAGGTTGGGGGCTCTTGTAACAGTTGAGGACTCCCTGAATGTTTGGACTTCGTTAATGTTTGATGCTCCTTCAATGGTTTGGGACTCCCTATAATCCAAGTATTCTTTCAAACGCGGGCGGCTTACCGGAATGACTTATGGCAGAGATGTTGCGTTTGAGATGAATTCTTCAGCAACCGAGCTCGGGCTCCGGAATGAATACGGGTGAGGATAATGCTCAATATCTGATCTGACGCGCACAACGCATAGTGAAAGGCTTCCGGTTAATGTTCAAGCCGGAAGCCTTTCATTCGCAGATGGAGTGTTTAGGACTGCTGGATGGTCCGTTTCTCATTTCAATCAAGAGCGGCTGAGCTATTGTTCCTGTGTTTCGGCGCCGTTATCTCCGGTTTCGCCTTCATCGCGAGAATCGGTGTCATGGTCTGCATCCTCGTCTGATCCGGTTTCGTCCAGATTGCCGTCTTGTTCACGGTTTTCGGGATTGGTTTGCCCTTGGTCGCTGTTTTCCTCGCTATCTGCAGACTGGTTGTCCTCAAGCAATTTGCTCAATTCTGCATCCCAATCAATGGAGTCAGGAGTCTTTGCGTTTGCAGACAGGTTGGCATCACTCGATATTGCATTCTGGGTGCCGTTGTCTGTGGTCTCAGCTTCGGTTGTTGCTGGTGTCTGAGTCGCTTCGCTTGGCAGACCCGGCAACATATCAGGATGCACCCATTTGCCGTCGCGTGCGGCGTCTCCTTCCTCTGCTCCGATGCGATCCCACAGCGCTGCCGCCTCACGTATACGCTTGGGGCGCAGATTGAGGCCGAGCAAGGATTCGAATGTGCGTTGAGCAGGTCCGCCGACAGCGCGCTCGCGACGCAGCATCTCACGCAATTGCTCGATATGCGGAATATGAGCCATGCCGGCGCGCCAAGTGACGCTATCGACCCAGCCTTCCACAATGGCCAGCAGATTCTCCAAGCTGGCCAATGCCTCCTTTTGCTCAGGAGTGTCGGGAATGGCGACCTTAGTCAGGTTGACCGCATCCGAAATGGATTCAGGATCCATTGCGCCGGCATCGCGAAGCTGGGACTCCATGGCATCCAGATCGATGTCGATGCCGCGGGCATACTTGCCGATCAAGGCTTCGAAGCGTGGCATCAACCACGGCACGGATGCGAAAAGTCGAGCATGGGCGGCTTCCTGAAGTGCGAGGAATGCCAGTACTTCATGCTCGTCAATGCCCAGGGACTTGGCATATTCGAGTGCATTCTGCACGATCAAGGCGCCTGCAGGATTCTTCAGCAAAGCGATGCCCTGGTCGTAGCTGCCGCGAACTTCCTGAGATAAATCCCCGGCGGCATGCCCCAACTGCATGGCAAAGGACGTATTGCCCAGCAACTTCATGAGTTGTGCCGGATTATTCATCCCCTCTGGCAGCGGTATGGGAACGGGGCCAGCGAACATTCCTGCCACTTCGCCGTTAAACGAGTCACCGAAACGCTCAGACATTACCGACGACAGAGCGTTATTCATGGACTGAGCCACAGGCGCGGCGAACTGTGCCCAAGCGTCCAGTGTCTGCTCGACCCAACCGGCACGGGTGAGCACCTGCATCTCGCCAGGAGCCGGGTTGAATTCGCATGCTGTGTCAAGCCACAGATTGGCTTCGCTGATTGCCTTGCGAGCGCTTTCACCATCCTCTGCATTCACAGTGGATTGGCCGCCTTCATTCGCTTTCTGCAAAGCGATCGAAGTGGCGAGTTTGACATTGATCGGGCCTTGCTCGACGGTTTGCTGCATCTCGCTCGGTGTATTCAATCCACCGGAGGCGAAAGCCTGCATAAGCGCCTGGACCTCTTCGGGTTTAGGCAGCTTGTCAACACCCTGGCTCATGAGTTGGTCGCGAACCTCAGGGGGTAGTTGGGAGAGCTGATTCCATGCCATCTCACCTTGTATGGGACCGAAACAATCGATCAACCATTGGTGAATAGCGTTTTCGTCCATAATCCAGCCACCTTGTGTATCTGCTGATGCCGTTTTCTACAGTGTGTCATTAATCGACGCATATAGGTGCGGCCATATCGTTGTCTCCATAGTATTGCCTCACTATCCCAGTGTTTCGCTGAAGGAAACATCCGAGTCCGCCGAAAGGTACGCGGTTTGTTTATGATGAGCGATATGCCGATATTGCATCATGCCAATAAGGATCAATCCACTCGGTCCAAGAATGCACGCCGTTACGAACTGCTTGACGATGATGGCAAGGACGTCGAGAGCTTGCAGGACAGGGGGGTGTTGGCTCGTCTCGACAGGTCGGTGACGCGCTGGCAAGAATATTTGCAGGCGCATTCGATGCGATATCTCATAAGCATTTTCGGAGTGATTCTTGCCGGTGCAATGCTATTCATGCCGAGCCCTTATGTGGTTGAGATCCCAGGTCCCACACGCAATGTTTTGGGTGAATCCGGAGGGTCTCAGATCATCAGTATTTCAGGGGCAACAACCTATGCCGATACAGGACAGCTGCTGATGCTCACCGTCAATGCATCGGGTTTACCGGGGTATCCCGTGCCGAATGTGTATGCGCTGTGGGGCTGGGCGAGTCCTCATATGGAGGTGCTTCCTCAGGAAGCGATATTCCCGAAGGGACAGACCGCAGAGGAATATCAAGAAGAGACGGACGCAGAGATGAGCGAGTCACAGTCCGCAGCACAGACCGCTGCGCTGGCATATGCCAAAAAACTCGGAGTTGATGTTTCCAATGTCAAAGTGTCTATGCATATCGATGATATCGGCGGTCCTTCGGCAGGCATGATGTACACCTTGGGCGTTATCGACAAGCTGACCGAGCAGGATGAATCCGGCGGTAAGACGATTGCCGGTACCGGAACAATTGACAAGGATGGCAATGTCGGTGCTATCGGCGGTATTCGATTGAAAATGATCGGCGCCAAGCGTGACGGCGCAACTTGGTTCCTGGCTCCGGCTTCGAATTGCGATGAGGTGGTAGGGCATGTGCCTCCAGGTTTGACCGATGTCAAGGTTTCCAATATTGACGAGGCATATCAGGCACTGGTGGCCATCGGTTCGGGGAATACTCAAGGGTTGGAACATTGCACTGCATGAATGCAGCTTATTGAGTGGGAATCTGCACGAAAAGCGTCCGAAATCGTTGCCGTTCTTTGACACAGGCGGCGCGGTGTTCCGGACGCTTTGCTATATTTGTGCATCGTGAATCAAACGGCATCGCAAAACGCTGAAGAATTCGGTTTTCACGCTGGCGACATCGTGCAGCAGTGGCTGTGGGATGACGACGTGGATGACTCGATCTGCACTAAAATCGAGGATCTGACTGGGGAGGATCTGGTAGACGAGGACTATGGCACCGCCGTCGATGGTGTTGTCATTTGGTGGAGAGATGGGGATGACGAGGATACTCTCGCCGATACCATCGTTGACGCCACAACCATGCTGGAAGACAATGGCCCGGTCTGGGTGCTGGCTCCAAAGCCTGGCCGCCCTGGTGCTGCAAGTTCCAGCACTGTGCAGTCTGCCGCAAAAACGGCAGGCATGAATGCCGCCACTCCTCTCACCGTGAGCAAGGACTGGAACGGAATCCGTTTAAGGGCCTTCGGCAAAGGACGCTGAGGCAGATCAATGGCCGCACACGAGTAGGTGTGCGGCCTTTGTTATAAGTGGTATGGGACTGATCTAGAATTCTCGTTGATCATTACCCGATGAACGCAGCCGGACTCTACCGATGTGTGACCAAGCCTTTTGGACACCATTCATCAATGGTTTCGGGCACTCAGTCGCATGAGCTGCCGATGATGTCGCTGGCTATAGGCCTGTTGGTATTCCAGGCGCTCATGATTTCGGGAAACCTGCCGCATGTACAGCCAATGGGACATTGTTCTCAGGAATGAAAGGCTCAAGAGCGCTCCTGTTGTGATACCGCGACGCTCCAATGACTTGTCTGATACCAAGATGTTCCACAGTCGTGATGAAGCAATGCGGCAATGAAAAGCTCTCGTTCATGATAGAGGAGCGCGCTGAATAACAAATATAGAAGAAAATATGTGGGCGATGAGGGGCTCGAACCCCCGACATCCACCGTGTAAAGGTGGCGCTCTAGCCAACTGAGCTAATCGCCCGCGACGTTTAACTGTACAGCAAGGTATGCCGAGCGTAGTTTTTCGGCGTGTTTGTCAGTGGGATTCGCCACTATTTGGCGTGATATAGCGCCTCGCATTGTACAGCGTCCCAATAGTCACGTAAAGTTAACCTGATAGCACTTCTTCATAGGAGGTAGATAGCCGATGGCTCAGGAAGCTGAAAGCGAGCGTAACACGCCTGGCATAGCGCGTGTGGGCAAGCGTAAATGGGGCTACGACACCGACCAAGTGGATGAGTTTCTCGAGCGCGCACATTCGCTGTATGAGAGCGAGAGTGTTCAGCTGTCGCAAGAGGATATCCAAGATGTGTCCTTTGACTTGCGCAAAGGTGGCTATGCAATAGCACAAGTGGATGCCGCACTGGCACGCCTTGAACGTGCAGTGGTTGATCAGCGAACCAATTGGGAAATCACCGAGCATGGCCGAGTGGCTTGGAAGGCACAAACAGAAGAACTGTATCGCGCAATAGCAAAGCGCACAGAGCGAGCAGAACGTGAACGATTCCGCGATGGAACGGCGAAGCAGCCGTCATATGATCGCAAGCAGGTTGATCGTCTCGTTGACAAAGTCGTAGACAAGGCAGCGGCTGGGCTAGGCATTGAAGGCTCAGATGCCAATGATGACAGTCTGGTCGATTTCCACGCCAATACCGTTGCCAATGTGATTTTTACGCAGCGCAAGGGCAAGAAGGGCTATGACGAGCGTCAGGTAGATTACTTCCTGAATGCCTGCGTGCGTCTCCTGTCGCGTCTTGAATCATTTGCTCGGGTTGCGGATTACGTGACTAACGCAGACAAGGAACCTGAGGAGACGGCGCCTGCGCCGGTTCGTCCTGCAGCAGCGGTCTCGCCGCTCTTCACCCCTGCCGCTCAGAGCACAACGGATCAGCCGGTTTCCTTCGCGCCCTCGGGTTATGAGGCGGCTACGGAATCCTTCGACGCACTGCATAAAGCAGAAGAGGCGATTTTCAACAATCCGCAGTCTGAAGCCAATGTGCTGAGCCCAGCTCAAGAGTCACAAGGCGCAAATACCTTCGCAACGCAGACCTTTGCTCCAAGCACGCCCACTTCGGCTACTGCTGCTCCTGCTGAATCTGAGTCGGCAGCGGCTTCTGGCGAAAGTTCCTCTTTGGCGGCACTCGCAAGTGCAAGCCGCTCAACAACGCCTACTGAAGGAGGCGCCCCTACTTCGGCGATGGATTTGCCATCATTTGATGAAGCGGCAGACGAATCGTCGCAAACGCACGTTGAGTCATCTCAGGACGGCACAGCCGATTCTGTTGCAGAAGAACGCAAGCCGGTGTTCCCGCCCGTTCATGAAGAACCATCGTTTGCACAAACACTGCCTGAGGTACCGGCATTGCCGACAGAAACCAGCCTCAGCTTCGATATTCCTGATCTGTCGTTCCCGACTTTCACTCCGCAAACCCTTGCCTCGCCTGCAGAGCGTGCGGAAGACAGCGAGACTAAGGATGCTCAGTGAGTGATCGTACGACAGTAGTAATACTGGGATCCACTGGATCAATTGGTACGCAGGGATTGGATGTTATTTCCAGGCATGCCGATCGCTTCCAAGTCACGGGGCTTGCTGCGGCAGGAACTCATATTCCTTTGTTGGCGCAACAAGCTGCCGCGTTCAACGTATCCAATGTGGCCGTGTCTGACGACACTGTCGTATCGCAATTGCGCGAGGCGTTGGATGCGGCCGGTGCGAACAACGTTCATATCACTGCGGGCCCTCAGGCCATATGCGATATGGCTGGCAGCGGAGCGGATGTGGTGCTCAACGGCATTACGGGATCCATTGGGTTGGAGCCTTCGATTGCAGCCTTGCAGGCTGGGTCTCAGTTGGCCTTGGCCAATAAGGAATCCGTGGTCGCCGGCGGCCATTTGCTGTTTGACGCTCAGATCAGGGCTCAGCAAATCAATCCTGTGGATTCCGAGCACTCGGCGATATGGCAGTCATTGCGTTCCGGCACCCATGCCGAGGTGAGCAAGCTTATTGTCACTGCTTCCGGCGGTCCTTTTAGAGGACGTCATCGCGAAGAGCTTACTGATATCACCCCCGATCAGGCTTTGAACCATCCGACATGGAATATGGGCCCGGTCGTGACCATCAATTCTTCGACTTTGATGAATAAGGGATTGGAAGTCATTGAGGCAAGCCGTCTGTTCGATATTCCTCCAGAGCGCATTGAAGTGACCGTTCATCCGCAATCTATCGTGCATTCCATGGTTGAATTCCGCGATGGGGCAACCATCGCCCAAGCATCGCCGCCTGATATGAGGCTTCCCATTGCTTTGGGCCTTTCCGCACCGGAACGCTTGGATAACGTATCCCTTGCTTGCGATTGGACCAAAGCCGCTCAATGGACTTTTGAACCTTTGGATGATGAAGCGTTTCCAGCGGTGAGCCTTGCCAGGGAATGCCTGCAGTCTTCGGAAAAGCATACCGCCGTACTGAATGCAGCCAATGAACAGGCGGTACACGCATTTTTGAATGGTCGCTTGCCATATCTGGGAATTGTGGACACTGTAAAAGATGTGCTGGATCAGATGGATGCAGAACTTCGCGGAGCGCCATTGTTTACGTCCGTGGAGGAAATGGGACAGATTGAGCTTGAAGCTCGTGCACGCGCCGATAGTCTGATAAACATACAACGATAGGTGTTGCAGGCTGGCAACTCGAAAGCTCTGTGCAGCGTTTCGTCTTCCGGCCTGGCATCGTGTTGACGTTACGACAATCGGTGGGCGTGTGTGTCTTTGGTCGCCTTACCGTGTGTCGCTTGAATGGAAAGCATGAGTAAGGTGAACGTAGATTTTTTCACGCCGACTGGTGAGCAACAGGGGATTGCAAGCGAAAAGCCGTTTAGAAAAACCGGACAGGCGGCCATAAGCGAAACGCCTCTTCATCCGCGCCGCAAGTCACGCCGGATCAATGTCGGACCGGTTCCGGTCGGCGGAGGTGCGCCCATATCGGTGCAGTCAATGACCAATACCGCCACAACCGATATCAATGGCACATTGCAGCAGATTGCTGAATTGGCAGCAGCGGGTTGCGATATCGTCCGAGTTGCCGTACCCAGCCAAGACGATGCGGATGTGTTGCCGATTATTGTGAAGAAGTCCCCGATTCCGGTGATCGCGGATATTCATTTCCAAAGCAAATACGTATTTCAAGCCATCGATGCAGGTTGCGCCGCGGTCCGTGTCAATCCAGGCAATATTCGCAAATTCTCAGAAGTCGGGCCAAGTATTTGCAAGGCGGCAACCGATGCCGGCATTTCGTTGCGAATTGGTGTGAACGCAGGTTCGCTGGACAAGGAACTCTACGAACAGTATGGCGGTCCGACTCCCGAAGCCTTGGTCGCTTCGGCTTTGAAAGAGGCTCATATGTTCGAAGACGTGGGCTTCAGGGACTTCAAGATCTCAGTGAAGCATCATGATCCCGTGACCATGGTGCAGACATATCGTCTGCTGGCTTCCAAGGGTGATTGGCCTCTGCATTTGGGTGTTACCGAAGCAGGTCCGGCTTGGCAAGGCACCATCAAATCCTGTCTTGCTTTCGGATCCCTTTTGGCGGAGGGCATAGGGGATACCATCCGAGTGTCCCTGTCGGCGCCTCCTGTCGAAGAGGTCAAGGTTGGCTGCAAGATACTGGAATATCTGGGCTTGCGTGAGCGTCATTTCGATATTATTTCCTGCCCGAGCTGCGGCCGTGCGCAGGTTGACGTAATTCAGTTGGCTTCAGCAGTAACCGAAGGGTTGAAGGATATTACGGCGCCTATTCGCGTGGCGGTTATGGGGTGCATTGTCAACGGTCCTGGCGAGGCTCGTGAGGCCGATTTGGGCGTGGCTTCCGGCAATGGAAAGGGACAGATTTTCATCAAGGGCAAGGTTATCGAGACTGTTCCCGAAGATCAGATCGTGCCTACTCTGCTTGAGCATGCTCATGAGATCGCATCTCAGATGCAGGAGAATGGCGAAATCCCAACAACTGCAACCGGGCCTGTGGTTGTTCCTATCCAAGGCGGCGTGCATAGCGCTGAATAACCCAACGACACTGGACTATTGGAACGCGTCAGCAGGAGGTCTTCTCTAGAGCATGGCACTCTATCGTGATGAGGGTGTGGTGTTGCGCACGGTCAAACTGGGAGAGGCCGACCGCATCATCACGTTGATGACTCGCGAACACGGCAAAGTGCGTGCCGTCGCGAAAGGCGTGCGCCGAACCAAGTCTCGGTTTGGTGGCCGCCTCGAGCCGTTTATGCGCGTTGATGTGCTGCTTGCCGAAGGCCGGTCTTTAGACACGGTATCCCAAGCAGAGTCGATTGCCGCATATTCCGGTCGGGTGAGTGCGGATTATGCCTCATATGCTGCGGCAAATGTCATCGCAGAGACGGCGGATCGCATTGTCAGCACCGAACATGAACCCTCTGCCGATCAGTACCGGCTTGTGATAGCCGCCTTAGGAGCACTGTCAAGACGCAAACATGCTCCCGATGCCATAGCCCGTTCCTATGTGATGAGAGCGCTTTCTTTGGCAGGATGGACGCCTCGTATGGATTCTTGCGTGGTGTGCGGAAGCCGCGACCATCTGGATTATATTTCCGTGCGCTCAGGAGGCGTGATGTGCGCCAACGATCACACCCCGGATGCCAGGGCCGTGGACTTGCTCTGCCGTGAGCAGTTTGACGCCTTGGTGGAGGGGGACTGGCATGTGTTGGATGAGGCAGGTGCCGCATCAAAGGTCTGTCAACTTGTTGAAGAATGGGGAGAATATTATTTGGAACGCCCCATACGTTCACTGCGCTTGTTAGATTCGTGATTATGGCTTTTGAACATGTCGATTACAAGTCGCTGGATATTCCTGCGGCGCCATTTTCCGATAAGTCGATTATTCCCCAATTCCCCAAGGGGAAAGTGCCTCGGCATGTTGGTGTGATCATGGACGGGAACGGCCGTTGGGCGCAGCAGCGTGGATTGGTGCGCACTGAAGGGCATCAGGCCGCAGAACCGGTGGTGTTCGACACCATAGCAGGCGCCATTGAAGCAGGCGTCCGTTATCTGAGCCTGTATACGTTCTCGACAGAAAACTGGAAGCGCTCCCCGCAGGAAGTGCGATTCCTCATGGGTTTCTCTCGCGATATCATCCGCCGCAGAGTGGCGCAAATGGATGAGTGGGGAGTGCGTGTGCGTTGGGCAGGTCGACGTCCGCGGCTTTGGAAATCCGTTATCGATGAACTCGAGTCGGCCATGGAAAGAACCAAGCATAATTCGGTTATTGATGTGGTGTTCTGCATCAATTACGGAGGCCGCGCCGAGATTGCCGATGCCTGCGCCGCCATAGCACGGTCAGTGCGCGATGGTCGCATACGCGGTGACCGGGTTACCGAGTCCATGGTCGCCGATCATCTGTATAACCCTGACATCCCCGATTGTGATTTGGTGTTGCGCACATCGGGGGAGCAGCGCACGAGCAATTTCCTCCCTTGGCAGGCCGCCTACGCGGAATTGGATTTTGTGCCAGAACTCTTCCCCGATTGCGGGCGAGAGGTGCTGTGGCGTTCAATCGACCGCTATGTTCACCGTGATCGTCGTTTCGGCGGAGTGACGAAATAACCTTCTCATAAAAGAACTGTGCTGCGGTCACATGTCGCAGCACAGTTCTTTCATCACCGACGGCAAAGCGATCGATTCAGCAATCAGGTCGCTACTCGTCCAAGCCAATGCTTCTCAAGGTGTGTACCTTGCACGAAGCAATCGATACCGAACCGGATTCCGAGCAGAGCTTAACCGCACGTGCTCCTTGCGAAGGGTAGCTATACGAGCTCAGGACCTGCGAACCGTCGTTGACATACACTTCCACGCAGCCGCGGTCAATGAATATGCGCAGTCGAATATGCTGTGCCTCCAGTTCGGCATTGCTGAGAGGCGCTGCACGATATCCTCGATCACCATTGGAGCAGGCGCCACGGTCCAGGATCACGCGACCCATCTGCGCATCATATGCTACGTATGTATATGCGCCATCTTCGGTGCAATGCAGCTTGACGCCGGCGCGCTCAGCGGTGGTTTGTGACAGATCGATATCAAGCTCAAGCTCCACGGCTTCGGCATTGTCGAGGATCGTCCGCTCTTCGCCACTAGCCAGCTGCATAGCATCCCAAGTTGTGGTGTCCGAGCGTAATCCCAGAAGCTCGTGTGCCGGTACTGTGTGAACGTCACCGTCCTCGCCGAGGTACACCTCGCGCGGCAGCGTGAGATTGCCGCACCAGCCGTCATCCTGCATGGGGATCGGCTGAACCATGGGGCTCATCCATCCATACATCATGCGGCGTCCGTCTTCGGATTCGAAGGACTGCGGCGCGTAATAGTTGTGTCCCCAATCCCACAGCCTGAACTCTGATTCAGGAGTGAAGGCCTTGCCGGGTTGCCAAGAACCGATCATATAACCCGCATTGTTCACATTTCGGTTCATGAATCCGCTCGGCTTGGAGCCCATGGCAGAGAAGCAGATGATCCATCGTTGCTTTCCGTCCGGCGCGGCAAGAGGGAAGAAATCAGGGCATTCCAACATGAACACATTCGGATCAGGATGCTCAAATAGGATTTGATCGTAATTCCAGGTTTCCATATCCGTTGAGGTGAAGAGCAGGATTTGTCCCCTATGTTCTTTGGATTGTGCGCCGACAATCATGAACCAGACATCATCTTGTTTCCACACCTTGGGGTCGCGGAAATCATTGAACACCAAATCCTCGGGGAAGTCGACGACAAGGCCATGTTTACGGAGATGATGCACCTCAGGACCGTCGGCCTTCGCCAGCATCTGCACCTCACGGGTGCCGTTTTCTGCATCTTTTCCATTGAGCATGACATGGCCGGTGTAATAGAAGCGCAAATCACCGGAATCGTCCACAACCGCAGAGCCTGAAAAGACACCATCGCGTTCTTCTGGCAATGTGGGCGCCATGGCTATGGGCTCGCGTTGCCAGGTGAGCATGTCAGCGCTGGACACATGTCCCCAATGCATGGGACCCCATTGTGTTCCGTAAGGGTGGAGTTGGTAAAACACGTGCCAGCGGCCGTGATATTGGCACAACCCGTTGGGGTCATTGATCCATCCGCCATTCGAAGCGATATGGAAGGCGGGATACCAACGATTGTTGCGTTGTGAAGCAAGATGTGATACCGCTTTTTCGGCTTGTTCGAGCGCTTGCCGTTCAACGACTGGGGTGGTTATGCCTTTTGCTGCGAATGGTGAAGATTCAGATGCACTTGTATCGGCGTGCGTGGTCATATGAGGCCTTTCTCATGAGTTATATGCTTGCGGTGCGACTATGCGACTGCTCGTTGATGTATAAGTTCCTGTAGAGATGATACCCGTTGAAATACATAACGTCAAACGATTGACGTTCGTGTTGTCAAGGACTCCAATATAGGAGATATGAGGTGGTTACGGTTCATGCCCGGCTATATATCAGATCGGCAGCGAGCGGATCAGTATCCGAAGGAAATAAAGGAATGAAGAAGAACTGCACGCCCGAGGAGTCACACATAAGAGGGGTAGCTCTGAGGATCACACCAATAGAAGAACGTATTGTGCATGTGCCTGAATAGCGAATCGGATGCTCCGCAGCCTTGTGGTCACTTGAACCGATGAATTTCACAAGTTGATAGATAACGGCAGACTTAGCCCTGTACCGTTATCAACGGTTCTCCGTCAACCTGCTGGTCATCTCGTTTGATAACGAAGAATCCGTAGGCTATGGCTGCCACGATGACCCCGGCGATAATGAAGAACGTCGCTCGGTCGCCAATCACATCATGGGCGATGCCCAGAGGCGTGGCTGCAATGACTTGGCCAATTTGTGCGGAAATCTGGAATCCCACCATATACAGCGTAGCCGAGATACGAGGATTGAAGTGGAGCGTGAAATAGCGGAAAATGGAAAGCGCAAGCAGAGGATAGTCGATCGCATACAGCATTCGTGCAGCGGAAACGATCACAGGATCGGTGAAAAGCGCGCATAAGGTAATGCGGAAGCACAACACGCATGCACCCAAAAGCATTGCCTTGCGCACACCGATGCGCCTCATCAACACGGGAACGGTGCCCATCATGATGGACTCGGCAAACACATGTGCGGAATTCAGGATGCCATAGGCAGTGTTACCCACTGATTCTTGAGGGAATAATGAGGTGTAGAACGAAGGGAAGAATTGCTGATCGAAAACCGTGTAGAAGGTGCACGTCAGCATCACGAATATGATCATGCTCCACAACGAAGGCATGAGCAGAACACGTGCCATTTCACGCAGTGACGGTGCTTTGGGAAGTGAATCGGAGAGTGATTCCTGTGATCGTTCGGCGCGTTGCTCCGGTGTGTACCACACTGCATACACCAATAGCATGGCTACGCCAAAGAGCGAAGCGATCCAGAAATTGATGAATGGATTGATATTAAAAGTAATGCCGGCCAATAGAACCGCTATGGCGTAGCCCAAAGAACCCCAAGCCCGGGATTGGCCATACTCAAAGCCGAAATGGCGGCTGTACCGCTCGGTGACCGCCTCGACAAGAGATATTGCGGATATATACCCGGCGCATAACACCAGTGAACCGATAACAGTGCCGAGTATGAGATTATGCGTGATCAGTGGGGCATAGATGAATTGCACAAAGGGGCCGATCAAGGCGGCGATGGTCGACACAACGAGTATCAAGGTTCGTTTCATGCCGAGCTTGTCTTGGATCACGCCATAGGCGAGCACCATTATGAGGGCGATCAATGAGTTCAGAGAATATACAGTGCCGATTTGCATGCCGCTGAGACCCAAGGAAGTGAGCCAGCGTTGGAAGAACGGCCACCATATTCCCAATGCGCAGAAGAAGAACAGCACGCCGAATGACGATTGAAAATACGAGGAGGAGCGCATAGAAGCATTGCGGCTTGGAGAAGTCGCAGGAGAACCGGTCATGAATTACCTCATCGGTTAATGCAAAATGGGATTGAAAGTGGCAGGATACTTTCAATGCCGATGTGCGGGCACAACGTGTTCAGAGTACGCTAATCGATTGACGTGATGCATGCCATGATTATCCGAGGTAGATAAGGCCTTGTGCTGCGGCGAAAATAAGGCGAAAGTGCGGCGAAGGAAACAAACTGTGCGAAGGTGTTCTGCCAAAACTGTCAAGATTCTCTGTCTTGTCGTGGAAGCCTGGAAAGTCGCATGGTTTTGCAGTTGTCCTTCGAATGCTCGTATGCTCGTTCGCGCCTAAGCCTGTCGAGCCACGGATTCTTTGTTGATCAATGTGCAATGGATGGATGCGGGCGCGGGTGCGTCCAGAGCGGGCATTTGCGCGGTCGTTGCAGGCATGATGAATGAACTGGGTGGGCGGTCTTCGATTTCGCTCACCAATCGGCACACGGCCCAGTAACCCATCTCATAATGGGGCAATTCGACGGTGGTCAGTCGGGGATGCAGCGTCTCTGCAAAAACTCGGTGGTTGTCTACGCCAACGACACTGATATCCTGGCCGATTGTCAGGCCACAGCGAGCGGCGCACTCATAGACATACCAGGCACGCGCATCGTTAAAGCAGAAGAATCCATCCGGGCCTTCATTATCGAAAAGCTTGGAGACTGCTGACAGGGCAGGGCCATTGCCTCCTATCGCTACCGTTCTGCGTTCATCGAAACGCAATCCGGCATTCTCTAGTGCTTGGCGATAACCCTGCAAACGCCCAATCTGGGCGGGCATGTCATCATCGCAACCGATATAGGCGATTTTTGTGCAACCTGCTTCGATAAGACGTTTGGTCGCATCATATCCAATGCGGAATTCATCGGGTTGGATGCTGGGGAAACGATGCCCTTCACTGGTGGCATCGACCAAGACGACCGGATAATCGGTTATGCTCTGGGGAATCTGGGCCAATCTATTGGACATTTTGGCGTAGAGGAATCCGTCCACGCCATAGCGCTGAAGGGCTGCGATCTCATCATCCTCATTGGAAACGCCATCTGTATTGACGGTAATCATCATATATCCCAAGGTGCTGGCTGCATCTTGGGCGCCAAGAATAATTCCGCCGGCGAATGGGGTTGTGGCGATCTCCTCGCTGATGAAGCCGAGAATTTTTGTGCGGCTCGTGCGTAGGGATCGTGCCAGAGGATTGGGGGCGTATCCCAATCGCTCAGCAGTCTGCCTGACCTGTTGTGCGATATGAGGCTTCACCCGTCCTTCGTCGCGGTTATTCAAAACCAACGAAACCGTGGAGACGGATACGCCGGTTTGTCGGGCGATTTCTTTCATTGTGGCCATGATGGCGTCCTCGATACGTCTATTCAGCGGAGTCTGATCGGGTTTGATGCCCTTGTAAAATGCGATCCACGAGCTGCTGCTTTGCATGGATCTGGCCGGTAAAGCCTGGACGAATATCCAATTTCAGTGTCACTCCTGTGCGGTAGCCATCCTTAGCCAGTACCAATGCAGCATCACGAACCACACGCAGCACGTCGTCAAGATCGCCTTCGATATTGGTGAACATGGCATTGGTTTCGTTGGGCAGACCCGAATTGCGGATGACATCAACGACTTGTGCGACATATTCGCTCAGTTCGTCTCCCACACCGCTGGGAGCCACAGCCAAGGCTGCAACTGTGTTGAGATATTGATGTGATTCGTTGTGGGTTTCCTCGATTGATTCTTGTGCGGAATCGGCGGCCATTGCATAACTCCTTTACTGATGCTCTCGAATACCATTATGGCCTTGAGTGTTGATGAGCGCACAGCTTCCCGCATTGGGGAGCATCGCGGAATATGCATTGGTGGGTGCACTCACCGTCATGCTGTTGTAACGCAATGCATGAAGTTGGACTGATACAAGAGGATTTGCCTGTCAGTCGGGGACTGTCACCGTGTGCCATTAGACTTGGGCGCGCAAACGAAGTCCCCAAAACCGTCAAACCAGAAGGTGCATTGTGGCTGTATCAAAACTCGATGAAGTAGTATCCCTCGCGAAGCGTCGCGGATTTGTTTTTCCTGCCGGTGAGATTTACGGCGGCACGCGATCGGCTTGGGATTACGGCCCGCTTGGCGTGGCTTTGAAGGATAATATCAAGCGTCAATGGTGGCGTTCCATGGTGATCACCCGCGGCGATGTGGTCGGGGTGGACACTTCCATTATTCTGCCTCCTGAGGTCTGGGTTGCTTCCGGTCACGTTTCCGTCTTCAACGACCCATTGATCGAATGCCTGAACTGCCATAAGCGTCAGCGTGCCGATAAGCTCGAAGAATCGTATGCAGAGAAGCACAATGATCAGATGCCTCCGAATGGCTTGAAGGATATCGTCTGCCCTGAATGCGGCACTCGCGGCCAGTGGACGGAACCTCGCGATTTCAATATGATGCTGCGCACTCATCTGGGACCCGTTGAGGATGACAACAGCCTGCATTATCTTCGTCCTGAAACCGCTCAGGGCATTTTTGTGGACTTCAAGAATGTGATGACTTCTTCAAGGTCCAAGCCGCCATTCGGCATCGCCAATATGGGCAAGTCATTCCGCAATGAGATCACGCCGGGCAACTTCATCTTCCGTACCCGTGAGTTTGAACAAATGGAGATGGAATTCTTCGTCGAACCCGGCACGGATGAAGAGTGGCATCAGTATTGGATCGATGCCCGCACCCGTTGGTACACGGATTTGGGCGTCAAGCCTGAGAATCTGCGTCATTATGAGCATCCAAAGGAAAAGCTCTCGCATTATTCCAAGCGCACTGTGGATATCGAATACAAATTCGGTTTCCAAGGTTCGGATTGGGGAGAGCTTGAGGGCATCGCAAACCGTACCGATTTCGATCTGTCAGCACATAGCAAGCATTCCGGCGAGGATCTGAGCTATTTCAACCAGGCTACCGGTGAGAAATACGTGCCATACGTCATCGAGCCTGCTGCCGGTCTGACTCGTTCGTTGATGGCCTTCCTGGTGGATGCCTACGACGTAGACGAGGCCCCGAATACCAAGGGCGGCGTGGATAAGCGCACGGTTCTGCGTTTGGATCCGCGTCTGGCTCCGGTGAAGGCAGCCGTGCTCCCATTGAGCAAGAAGCCTGAACTGCAATCCATTGCGCATGATCTCGCTTCCGATCTGCGCCAGAACGACTGGATGATCGATTATGACGAATCCGGTGCCATCGGTCGCCGATATCGTCGTGAAGACGAAATCGGCACGCCATTGTGTATTACCGTTGATTTCGATACTGTGGACGATCATGCGGTAACGATTCGTGAGCGCGATACCATGCAGCAGGAACGAGTGGCCTTGGAGAAGGTCGCCGACTATGTTGCTGAGCGCATAGGGGAGAAGCGCGAACGTATCCCGCAAAAGCCAGTCGCTTTCGGCGGCGAAGCATGGGATGATTCCGTCAGCATCGCGCAAGCGGGCGGACTGTATTAATCACTGACGCATGTCTTCAGGCATGCACTTGTGATGGCTGTTTTGGATGATGCGGTTTGCATCGTCCAACGGTATGAACAACATGGAGCCGTAGCGATTGCGCGGCTCCGTTTGCTTTGCTCGGCGCGATTGGGCAGGGCTGCAATGCAAGAGTGCTGCGGTGACTTCCTGTGCAGCTGTGTGTAGGAACGCCATAAACGACAAGGACAACAATGATAACTGAGCAGATCTTGCCGTCTCGGGATAGGGCTGGAGAGCAGGATGACCGACGTGGCGATACATCGTATGCCGATCATCCTGTTTCCCATGTTGCCGATGCACCGCATATCGCTCCGGTTGATTTGGGCAATGTGCATGTGCAAACGCCTGTCGTACTCTCGCCAATGGCTGGAGTGACCAATTGGCCTTTCCGCGTGCTGTGCGAGGAGTATGGCCCTGACGGACTGTATGTTGCGGAAATGATTACTGCACGCGCTTTGGTTGCGCGCAATCCCAAGGCATTGCGACTTTGCCGCTTCGCGCCCTCGGAATCCATTCGATCCTTGCAGTTGTACGGAGTCAATCCTTCAATCGTGGAACAGGCGGCCAAAATCGTCGTGGACGAAGACATGGCCGACCATGTGGATTTGAATTTCGGTTGTCCGGTTCCTAAAGTGACTCGTCGCGGAGGCGGTTCGGCTCTTCCCTGGAAGACCGATATCTTCCAGGAACTGATTCATCGAGTGGTGAAGGTATGCGATGGCGCAGGAATACCGGTTACTGCAAAGATCCGTGTCGGTATCGATCATGAGCACGAGACGTTTATGGAGGCGGGGCATATTGCGCAGGAGGAGGGTTGCGCAGCTGTAACGTTGCATGCACGAACCACTTCTGAATATTATGGCGGCCATTCCGATTGGGATAGGATTACCCAGCTCGTAGATGCGCTTGATATTCCTGTTTTCGGCAATGGTGATATCTGGGGCGCCGACGATGCTTTGGCCATGGTGTCTCGAACCGGCTGCGCTGGTGTTGCCATTGGTCGCGGTTGCCAAGGACGCCCATGGCTATTTGCCGATATTGACCATGCCTTCCGTGGCGAGACAGAGCGTGTCAATCCGTCCCTTGGCGAGGTTGGACGTATTATTTTGCGGCATGCTCAGCTCTTGACGGAATTCTTTGATGGCGATGAGCGTATGGCCGTGCACGATCTGCGCAAACATGTCGCTTGGTATCTCAAGGGATATCCTGTGGGTGGCTCCACGCGCAAGGCGTTTATGGAATGCGAGAGTCTGGCTGACGTGGAGAGGGAAATCGACCGACTCGATCCCACATTGCAACTTCCGGCCCAGGTATTGAATAAGCCACGTGGCCGTGTTCGCTTTGCGAAGAAGGTACACTTGCCATACGGATGGCTTGATTCCAGAGAAACTACGCATGATATGCGTGAAGCGCTCTTTGGGGATGATCCCATGGATGCGAGCTACTAGTCCTCGTGGATTGCATGACGGAGAGGATGCAATCGACTCAAGGGATGGGCAGCATAGGGAGATCGGCCAAGTTGGAGAGTTGGGAGACTTGCATTGCTTTGCCGTTGCGGGGTTTTGCAGTGCGAAGGGTGAGAGAAGCGGAAAATCGATACGATATCGTGAAAAACTTCGATACACGCCGCGTAATTAGCGGTAATATCGTGGGCATTGCGATAGAGTTGTGCGTAAACGTGAGTGACAGGAGACAATGGTGAGCGAGATTGCCCAGACTGACAATTTCAACGACAAGACCAGCATCAAGGTTGTCGGTGTTGGTGGTGGCGGCGGCAATGCGGTGAACCGCATGATCGCCGAGGGTTTGCAGAACGTTGAATTTGTGGCAATCAACACCGATGCGAAGGATCTGCTTCGTTCCGATGCTGACGTGAAGATTTCTTTGAGTGATAACACCAGCCGAGGCCTTGGCGCAGGAGCCGATCCCGAGGCTGGAGCGAAGGCCGCACAGGATCACCAGTCCGATATCGAAGAGGCGCTGAAGGGCGCCGATATGGTATTCGTGACCTGCGGCGAGGGTGGTGGCACAGGAACCGGTGCCAGCCCGATCGTAGCCCGTGCCGCACGTCAGCAAGGTGCGCTGACCATTGCCGTGGTGACCCGTCCGTTCAGCTTTGAGGGGCCACGTCGTGGTGCATCGGCAAAATTAGGCATCGAAAATCTGCGCGATGAAGTGGATGCACTCATTGTCATCCCCAATGACCGTCTTCTTGAGCTTTCCGATCGCACGATCGGCATTATGGATGCGTTCAAAACCGCCGATACCGCACTGCTCGCAGGCGTTCAGGGCATCACCGATCTGATCACCATGAATTCTTATATTCACGTCGACTTCAACGATGTGAAGGCCATCCTCCGTGGTGCAGGCACGGCTTTGTTCGGCATCGGTTCGGCTCGTGGCGAGGATAGAGCGACGCAGGCGGCCGAGATCGCCATCAGCTCGCCTTTGCTTGAGGAAAGCATAGAAGGCGCTCACGGTGCTTTGGTCAATATTGCAGGTCCAACGGATCTTGGCCTTCAGGAGGCTGCTGGTGCAGTTCAGCTGGTCAGCGAAGCCATTCATCCTGAAGCACAGGTTATCTGGGGTCTGGCTTTGGATGATTCCTATGGCGACGAAGTGCGCGTCACGGTTATCGCGGCTGGTTTCGAAGCAAGCCAAAAGTCAGCAACCGATGAAACCAATGACCAGAAGTCAGTGGATGATTTGCTGACTTCTCGCCAGTCCGCGGATTCTTCGTCACAGTCTCAGCCTGCAGCCGCAGCCGAACCACTGGTGCAGCCCCAGCCTGCACAAACCGCTCCGGCGGTGCAACAGCCGGCTCCTTCGGTTCATCAGCCTGAACCCGTGCGTCAACCTGAAATGCCGACTCATGATGTGATTTCGGCAAACGATCCAGGCGATCTCGACATCCCGGATTTCCTCCGTTAAGCGTGAATCGTCAGTAAGGAGAAGCCATGGCAGGATTTGTGAAGAATGCGATGTCGTATTTGGGCATGACCGACGTCGTGGACGAGGACGAGGATTTCGAGACCAGCGGTGAATCCGAGTCTTCATTCGACTCTGACCGCACCGTTACGCCGATCGCACAGTCTGCGTCAACCACCACCCAGTCTGCCAATCGCGACAAGAGCCCATTCCAGGGTCGTGTGAGCCGTATCACCACGATTCATCCCAAGAGTTACGAGGATGCACAATTGGTGGGACGGGCGATTCGCGATGGCGTTCCTGTGGTACTGAACCTCACTGGCGTTTCCGAAGCGGTTGCGTATCGTATCGTCGATTTCTCCGCAGGCGTGGTATTCGGAGTTCGTGGATCAATCGAGCGAGTTACCCCAAGGGTGTTCCTGCTCAGTCCTGCGCAGGTCAATATCAAAGTGGAGGAGCCTCAGGCCAATAATCCAAGTCACGATTTGTTCTCCAACTGAAGTCTGAAGATCGAATAGTCACTTACAGTTTTCTGTCAGCATGTTCCCAGAGTATTGATATGCAACTTGATACTCTGGAACATGCTTTTGTATTTGGTGGCAAGTATTATCCCTTGGCTGATTGAAGCGTATATCACCGTATTATTCATTCGTATGATCCTGGATTGGGTGCGTATTCTGGCTCCACGGTGGACTCCGCGTGGCATCGTGTGGTCCCTTATCGACATTGTGTATCAGCTCACCGAACCGCCTCTGCGATGGCTTCGGCGCTATATTCCGCCGATTCGTATGGGCGCGATAGCCTTCGATACGAGTTTCATTGTGCTGTATTTCATACTGATTCTTGCGAGAATCCTTATATAAAGCGCCGTGTTCCGCGAAAAAACGCTGTGGACGTGCTAGCATCGGTAGGTGATATAACACAGCGAGGCATCGTACTCGAAGCGAGGTGTAGAAGTTATGGCACTGTTGACGCCAAGTGAAATCAGGGAACATACGTTCACCACCGTACGGTTCAAAGAGGGGTATGACGTCGATGAAGTCGACGATTTCTTGGATCAGGTGACCGAAACTGTTGAGGCTTTGGGGCGCCAAGCCGTGCAGAGCGGCCAGTCCACTCAGTCCCTCGGTCCCGATGTCACGGGGTTGAATAACAAGATTGCTGAGCTCACTGCACAGGTGCAGTCTTTGCAGAATGAAAACGAAGGTTTGAAGTCGGCAGCCAATGAGCAGGGCGAGCAGGCCGCTCAGGTTGCCGCTTCCAAGCTCACCGAGGCCGAGGAAAGCAATAGGGCGCTTTCCAGCCAGAATGAGCAGCTCACTTCGCAGAATGAGCAACTCAAGGGGCAAATCGATCGACTCAGCTCCCAAGTGGATCAGCTCACCGCGCAAGCAGCAGAGGCTTCTGGAAACAAGGCTTTGGGTGAGGAACTCAATGCAGTCAAGCGTGAGCGTGACGATTTCCGCGCAAATAACGAGAACCTGAGCCGTGAATTGACCACCGTGAAGCAGCAGTTGGCAATCAACCAGCAGCAGGTCAACCAGGTGCAGGAGCTTTCGCGTCAGCTCGAAGAATCCAAGCAGCGCGAAGAACAATTGCGTGCACAGGTTTCCAAGATGGAACCGAGCACCGAGACCGGCAGCCTGCAGAAGATCGCAGGTGCCGCGGCTATGGCGTCCAGTGAGCCGGAGCGTGCGACCGCAATGCTGACGCTGGCCATGCAGCTGCACGATCAGTACGTGGACAAGGGCAAGGCAAAGGCCAAGGAGATTACCGAAGCCAGCCAGGCCAAGTACGAGGACTTGGTCTCCAAGGCCAATGATTACTCAACTCGCACCCGCAATGAGGCAGACGAATACAGCAAGCAGACCCGCGACGATGCCGATGGCTATTCGGACAACACCCGTAAGGATGCCGACGCATACTCTGCAAAGACCCATCAGGATGCGGATATGTATTCCGCCCGTACTCGTCAGGATGCAGATGCCTATTCGGCCAACACCCATGATGATGCCGATGAGTACTCGAAGAACCGTCATGCTGAGATCGACCGTTATGAGGAAGAGGTGCAGCGTCGCGCAGCCGATTACGACAGCAAGACGCGCACTGCCGCCGACAACTACGCTATGCAGGTTCGCGATAACCTCGAGGCGCAGTCCAAGGTCATCGAAGGCAATATCCAGGGCCTCAAGCAGTTCGAGACCGAATACCGTGCTCGTCTGACCGAGTTCCTGGGTCAGTTGGTTTCTCAGGTATCTGATTCCAACAACTACGACAAGGTTGAGCAGGCCAATAACTAATACGGTATGAGCAAAGAAACAACTGTGTCCCGAGGGCGGTCGCACATACGTGCGGCCGTCTTCGGCTGTATTGCGACCACTGCGCTGGTTCTGGATCAGGTCAGCAAATACTGGGCTCTGAACACCCTTTCGCATGGCCGCACGATTCCCGTTCTCAAGGGACTGCTTTCGTTGACTTTGGTGCGCAACCCCGGAGCGACGCTGGGTTTGGGATCCTCTATGACCTGGCTGATTACGGTTCTGGCCATGGTCGCTTGCGTGGCGATTTTGGTGCTTGCCTATAAGACGATTTCCATGCGTTGGACTTCTGCCCTCGCATTGGCATTTGCAGGTGCCCTAGGTAATCTCATCGATCGCATTGTGTATGCCGATGGTGTGCTGAACGGCAAAGTCGTTGATTTCCTGGATTATGGCTGGTCTGTCGGCAATGTCGCTGATGTGTTTTTGATGATTGCGGGCGTCGCCATAGTCATCCTCATCATCAGTGCCGAGCCCTTCAGCAAAGCTGAATTGGAACGGCAAACTACGCAGGATGCACATGAACCCGCTGAAGATGAAAGGGCGTTCCACCTCAGCGAGGATTCCAATGGTGTGCTCTACAACGAAGACAGCATCAAGCTGGTAAAAAGCGCAGGCGAGGAGCATGACGGTTCATCGAATTCGTCACAGGCAGGGGCACGATGAGTCGTCTTTTGCCCACGCCCGATGCCTTGGTAGGCAAACGCTTCGATGTGGCACTATCCAAGATGATGGGCATTTCCAGGATGAAGGCCGCTGGTTTGGTCGAGTCGCAGCAGGCCACTGTTTTGGGGCGGGAAGTTTCCAAATCCGGCATTTTGCAAGCCGGTGACACCATTGAATTGGATATTGTCGAAGAGCGGCCAGAGCCGGAACCTCTGTCCCAGGATCTCGGCGTGGCATATGAGGATGATGACATCATCGTGGTGGATAAGCCGGTGGGCGTCGCAGCGCACTCTTCAGTCGGCTGGACCGGTCCCA
This sequence comes from Bifidobacterium tsurumiense, assembly GCF_000741765.1. Lineage (GTDB taxonomy): Bacteria > Actinomycetota > Actinomycetes > Actinomycetales > Bifidobacteriaceae > Bifidobacterium > Bifidobacterium tsurumiense. The sequence goes on along the minus strand of NZ_JGZU01000003.1, from coordinate 68,713 downwards.
CAGTTTTGGGAAGTCTTTTGGCAAGAGGTGTTCATATCACTTCTTATGGCGCTCCGGGCCGGCAGGGGATCGTCAGTCGGTTGGATGTGGGCACCAGTGGTTTGATGCTCGTATGCAAATCAGAACTGGCATATAAGGAAATGCGTCGCCAATTCGCCCAACACGAAGTGGTCAAAACCTATCATGCTTTGGTGCAGGGCAATCTCAAACAGGATAAGGCCACGATCGAAGCGCCAATAGGGCGTGCCAAGGTTTCGGATTTCCGATTTTCGGTAACCCCAGCGGGCAAGGAAGCCATTACCCATTGGGATGTGCTTGAACGGTTCGGCGAGGCGACGCTGGTATCGGTGAATCTCGAAACAGGCCGCACCCACCAAATCCGCGTGCATTTTTCTTCGATTGGTCATCCTCTTGTCGGAGATCCCATGTATGGGGCCAATCCTGAATTATCTGCCGAGTTAGGGCTGGAACGCCAGTGGTTGCATGCCATGCAGCTTGAATTCAGGCATCCTCGAACCCATATATGGACCACGGTGAAATCTGAGTATCCAAAGGATCTGCGTGAGGCTTTGGAAATGATGAGAAGCCGTCACAAATAATCCCTGTCTGGTGATTGCATGCTTGAGCACGGCGCAGCGTCCATGACATGCGGCCTGAATCCGGCGTGTTGATTGCAGGCTTGCGGTGCGGGTTGCATAATCGAGTTTCTATACGAGCATAAGGTCAGATTCAACGGTTAGATTGTTAGGCATGGCAACAGGGAGCGGTTCAACAGGCAATTTTGTTCAATTGCACAATCACACACACTATTCGTTGTTGGATGGTGCTTCGAAGATACCGGATTTGGTGGCACGTGCAAAAGAACTGGAGATGCCTGCAATCGCTATAACCGATCATGGCAATATGCATGGTGCCTATGAACTGTGGAGCACCGCCGTGCAGGCCGGAATCAAACCCATAATCGGCATAGAGGCCTATGTGACGCCTGAAACGGCCCGTCAAGACAAGTCAAGGGTTCATTGGGGCACAGAAGATCAGCGATCTGACGACGTGTCCGGTGGCGGTTTGATCACCCATATGACCATGTGGGCTGAAAACGATGAAGGTCTCGTCAATCTGATGAAGGCTTCTTCCGTGGCCAATCTCGAAGGCCGCGTCATGAGGTATCCCCGTATGGATAAGGACGTATTGTCCACATATTCCAAGGGCGTTATCGCATCCTCCGGTTGTCCGTCGGGAATTATCCAAACGCGCCTGCGCCTCGGGCAGTTCGACGAGGCCCTGAGAGCTGCCGGAGAAATGCAGGATATCTTCGGCAGAGATAACTTCTATATCGAATTGATGGATCATGGCTTGGCCATCGAGCAGCGAGTCACCTCACAATTATTGGAGATTGCCAAGAAACTCGACGCACCGCTTCTGGCTACCAATGATTCCCATTATGTGCATGAGGCGGATCGCGGAGCGCAGGATGCCATGCTGTGCATCAATTCGGGCTCCCGCCTGGATGACCCGAACCGCTTTAAATTTGATGGCTCAGGCTATTACATCAAATCGGCACAGGAAATGCGCGAGCTCTTCAAGGAGTTTCCCGAGGCCTGCGACAATACCTTGGAGATAGCCGATCGTTGCAATGTCATCTTCGACGATCATGAGGATGGCGCCTTCATGCCACGCTTTGACTGCCCTGAAGGCTGGGACGAGACCTCACTTTTCCTGCGCAAGGTAGAGGAAGGCTTGGAAGAGCGATACAACGGCAATGTGCCCATCGAGGTGTTGAAACAGGCCGACTATGAGTGCGGCGTTATCTGTCAGATGCAGTTCTGCGGATACTTCCTGGTGGTGGCTGATTACATCAATTGGGCAAAGAATCACGGAGTCATGGTTGGCCCGGGCCGTGGTTCCGCGGCAGGTGCGATGGTTGCGTATGCCATGGGCATCACCGAACTCGATCCTTTGAAGCATGGTCTGATCTTCGAACGCTTCTTGAATCCTGAGCGAGTCTCGTTGCCTGATATCGATGTGGATTTCGATCCTGACGGACGAGCCAAGGTATTGGATTATGTCGGCGACAAATACGGTCGTGACAAGGTCGCGCAATGCGTGATCTATGGAACCATCAAAACCAAGCAGGCTTTGAAGGATTCCGCGCGCATTATGAGTTTCGACTACTCGACGGGCGAACGCATAACTAAGGCTCTGCCTCCTAGCAAAAACGGCAAGGACGTCAGTCTCAAGGATATTTTCGACGAATCCTCGAAGCGATACGCGGAGGCACGCGAATTCCGCGAATTGTATGACGAAGATAACGATGTCAAGCGCATAACCGAACAGGCAATGGGCATCGAAGGCCTGATTCGCCAAACAGGTGTGCATGCCTGCGCAACCATCATGGGCTCGGCTCCTATCACCGATACCTCGCCTTTGCTGGAACGCACCGACGGCACCGTCACCACCACTTTCGAGTACCACACCTGTGAAACGCTCGGCTTGGTGAAAATGGACTTCCTCGGGCTTTCCAATTTGACGGTTATTCGAGACACGTTGCGCAACGTCAAGAACAATGGCAAAGACCCCATTGATTACACGCAGATTCCGCTTGATGACAAGGAAACGTATCAACTGCTGTCAAGAGGCGACACCTTGGGTGTGTTCCAGTTGGATTCCGACGGCATGCGTTCATTGCTGCGCACTTTGAAGCCGGATAACTTCAATGATATCTCCGCTTTGATCGCGCTGTATCGTCCAGGTCCTATGGATATGGATTCGCATACCAACTATGCCAAGCGCAAAAACGGTTTACAGGAGATCATACCGATTCATCCCGAGGTCGCCGAGCCTTTGAAAGAGGTGCTTGACGAAACATACGGCCTGATTGTCTATCAGGAGCAGGTGCAGTCTGCGGCACGAATTTTGGCTGGATATTCCTTGGGCAAGGCAGATGTGCTGCGTCGAGCCATGGGTAAGAAGAAGCCGGAGGTGCTGGCCAAGGAACAGGTTCCGTTCTTCGCGGGAATGAAGGAGCATGGATATTCCGAAGAGGCTGCCCAGGCCGTTTGGGATGTGCTGGTGCCGTTCTCCGGATACGCTTTTAACAAGGCGCACTCTGCTGCATATGGATTGATTTCATACTGGACCGCGTATCTGAAAACGCATTACCCGGTCGAATTCATGGCGGCATTGCTGCAGAACGAACGCACGAATAAGGATAAAACCGCCCTGTATTTGGGTGAGGCTCGTCGTATGGGCATTCGGGTCTTGCCACCGGATGTCAATGAATCAGTTTTGGAGTATTCAGCAGTCGGAGATGTTGTCCGATTCGGACTCGGCGCCATCCGCAATGTCGGCGATAAAGCGGTGGCGGGCATTATCGAGGAACGAGAGCAGTCTCGCGGACGCTATGTCAGTTTTATGGACTTTATCCGCCGAGTGCCTTTGACAGCTTTGAACAGGAGACTGGTGGAATCCCTGATCAAGGCCGGTGCATTCGATTCCATTGATCCGAATCGCAGGGCTTTGTTCCAGATTCATGAAGCCGCAATCGAATCGGTGGTCGGCCTCAAGCGCAAGCAGGCGGAAGGCCAGTTTGATCTCTTCGCCGATGTGGACGATGGTGTCGAAGCCATGGGAGATGCCCAGGTGAATATCCCCGATATTGAAGAGTGGGATAAGAAGACCAAGCTGAATTTCGAGCGAGAAATGCTGGGTCTGTATGTTTCCGATCATCCATTGAGCGGTATGAGTGCGGTTCTTGCCGGCTTGCGTGAAATGTCGATTGCACACCTGGTTGATCGTGCCAAGACGATGGGCGATGGGCAGCAGGTAACCCTTGCCGGTCTGGTGACCAGCGTGGATCGCCGTGTTTCCAGAAAAGGCAATCCATGGGCCATCGTCACGATAGAAGATATGGAAAGCTCAATCCAATGTATGTTCTTTGGCAAGGTGTATGAAGCGGCTTCCCAGGATCTTGCCATCGACCAGGTGGTGCGCATCAGAGGCCAGGTGGAAGTGCGAGATGAGACCGTGAGCCTGCGAGCCACTGAAATGGAAGTGCCGACTCTTGAGGCAGCCGATGAGCGTCCGCTGGTCATTACACTGCCTCTGATCGCCTTGAGCTGTGATCGCATGATGCAATTGGGAAGGGTCATTAGCAGCCATCCGGGATATTGCGAAGTCAGGCTTGCTGTGCTCGATCAAAAGGGCAATGCCAAGGTCATGACCTTCGGTGACAGGTTCAGGGTGAAGCGAGATACCAGTTTGTTTGCGGAAATTAAAACCCTATTCGGCCCAAGTTGTCTGCCTGCGGCATAGCGCTGTGACCTGATGAGGGCCTGAGATTGCAGATGATTGTGCCTCCATCCGTAAAAACAACGGGTGGAGGCACTGTGTATCTGGAATGCCTCAGTCTCAGCATATGGTTGATTTGCTTGGTATCCGCAGGTTTCGTGACAGGTGGTTGTTACGATGGTGAGGTATGAGTGAGAACACCATGCGAATCATAGACCTACGTGGAAAGCGGCTTACTCGGGCAGAGATGCTTGACGCCATGCCACGTGCCGAAATGGGAACCAATGAGGCCTCCGATCTGGTGCGCCCGATTCTCGAAGATGTCAAGTCCCGCGGAGCTGCGGCTTTGCGCGATTTCGGCGAGAAATTCGATCATGTGCGCGTGGAGCATCTCAGAGTTCCTGCCGAAGCGATGCAGAAGGCTTTGGATGAGTTGGACGCAGATGTGCGCGCTTCTATTGAGGAATCCGTAAGGCGTTCTCGTGCAGTGTGCGCATCCCAGGTTCCGGAGGACTTCCACACGGATCTGGCTCCGGGCGCTCGCGTTTCTGAGCGTTGGATTCCTGTGCAACGAGTCGGCCTATATGTCCCCGGCGGCAAGGCAGTGTATCCGAGCTCGGTGATTATGAATGTTGTTCCGGCTCAGGCAGCTGGAGTCGAATCGCTGGCAGTGGCAACCCCTCCAAGCCGTGCGAATGCCGATGGCTTGCCAGACAAGACCATTCTTGCGACATGCGCAATATTGGGTGTTGACGAAGTGTATGCAGTCGGTGGTGCGCAAGCGGTGGCCATGTTTGCATATGGCGCTCGCGGCAGCGAGCCACAGGACGGCGAAATTCTGTGCGAACCGGTTGACAAGATTACCGGCCCGGGAAATATCTTCGTTGCAACCGCCAAGAGCCTGGTCTCCTCGATTGTGGGCATCGATTCGGTTGCCGGACCTACTGAAATCGCCATTATTGCCGATGCTCAGGCCAATCCTGAATGGGTTGCGGCCGATCTTATCGGTCAAGCCGAGCACGACGAGCTTGCAGGATCGGTGCTGATTACCGACAGTGAAGAGTTGGCCCGCAAGGTTCAGGAAAGCCTTGACCGCCGCGTGCCGCGCACTGAGCATGCCCAGCGTGTGCACACTTCGCTTACCGGTCGTCAATCCGGCATAATTCTTACCGATGGATTGGATCAATCCATCGATGCCGCCAATGCATATGCAGCCGAGCATTTGGAAATCCAGACTGAGGATCCTGACGCTATTGTGCCGCGCATCCACAATGCCGGAGCGATTTTCCGCGGTCCATATTCTCCAGTGCCATTGGGCGATTACATGTCCGGATCGAACCATGTGCTGCCTACCTCTGGTACCGCACGGTTCTCGGCTGGCCTCGGTGTGCACACATTCATGAAGCCCGTTGAGGTCATCGAGTATGACGAGCAGGGTCTGAAGGCTCTTGCCTCACGCATCAACACTTTTGCAGTGTCAGAGGATTTGCCGGCCCATGGCGAAAGCGTATTGTCTCGTTTCGTCAAGGATCCCTACGACAAGGCGACACTTCGCAGTCAAGAAGAGGAAGCAGGTCTGCGATGAGTGATTCCTCATCCAATGCCATTCCGCAATATCTGCCCTTGCGCAATGATTTGGCAGGGGAGGAACCATATGGTGCACCTCAGCTTGACGTGCCCGTATGCCTCAATGTCAATGAGAATCCTTATGAACCGGCCCCTGAAGTGGTGGAAGCCATAGCGCGTCGCGTGCGCGAAATAGCAACAGGCCTGAACCGCTATCCTGACCGTGAACATATCGAATTGCGCAAGGCATTTGCAGCGTATCTCGAGCGGGAAGCCGGCGTGCATTTCGAGGTTGAGCAGCTCTGGGGAGCCAATGGTTCCAATGAGATTATGCTGCAGCTCTTCCAGGCCTTCGGTGGACCCGGCCGGAGTGCACTGAGCTGTGATCCGTCATATTCCATGTATCCGGAATATGCGCGTGACACCTTTACGCAATGGCATACCATTCCTCGTGATGACGATTTCACCGTGAATGTCGAGCGAACGGCTCAGGCCATACGGGAAGTGAAGCCTTCTATGGTTGTGCTGACCAGTCCGAACAATCCCACAGGTACCCCACTGCCTTTGGAAGATATCGAAGCATTGCTCGAAGTGTGCAATGAGGTTGATGTCGAAGGTGCTTTGACTGGTGTGCATCCTGTGATGATTGTGGATGAGGCATATGCCGAATTCCGCGATCCTGGCACTCCGAGCGCTTTGAGTTTGATCGAGCGCCATCCCAATTTGGCGGTGAGCCGTACCATGAGCAAGGCCTTCGCTTTCGCTGGTGCCCGCGTTGGATATCTTGCGGCAAGCAAAGGCATAATCGATGCTGTGCGTATCGTTCGGTTGCCGTACCATCTGTCCGCGTTGACCCAGGCGGCTGCTTTGGCTGCATTCGAGCATACCGATGAGCAATTGAGCCAAGTGGATCATTTGCGGGATCTGCGTGAACACAGTGCCCGTTGGCTTGCAAAACAAACCTATAAGGGCAAGCCTTTGCAGGTGGCTCCATCGCAGTCGAATTTCATCTTATTCGGTGGCCATTTCGACAAGCGCGAACGCATATTCGATGAGCTTCTCAAGCGAGGCGTACTCATTCGCGTCGTCGGTCCACAAGGATGGCTTCGCGTATGCGTAGGCACCGATGCGGAAATGGAACAATTCCATAAGGCCTTGACCGAAGTCTTGCGTATAGTCGAAGCGGAATAATATCAGCATCCGGCATGAGAAGCTGCCGGAAGAGGGAGCGTTATGGCACGCACTGCGAGCATAGTTCGTGAAACCAGCGAATCCAGAGTTGAACTGAGTTTGAACTTGGATGGTACTGGTCAGACTCATATTGACACTTCCGTCCCCTTCTACAACCATATGATGACCGCTTTGGGCAAGCATTCTCTTATCGATTTGGATATCAAGGCGAGTGGAGACACTGATATCGATGTGCATCACACCGTCGAAGACACGGCTATCGTGTTCGGTGAAGCCTTGCGTCAGGCATTGGGAGACAAGCGCGGCATCAGACGATTTGCAGATGCCACGGTCCCATTAGATGAGGCTCTGGCAACCGCAGTGGTCGATATTTCAGGGCGGCCATATGCAGTGTGCACAGGAGAACCGGAAGGGTTTGAATTTGCCTTGATAGGAGGCCATTTCACCGGCTCGTTGGTACGGCACGTCTTGGAATCCATAGCATTCCATGCGGGTATTTGCCTGCATATGCGTGTTTTGGCAGGCCGTGATCCGCACCATATTGCAGAGGCAGAGTTCAAGGCTTTGGCGCGTGCACTTCGTGTCGCAATCGAACCTGATCCGCGTGTCCACGGCATTCCCAGCACCAAGGGAGCCCTGTAAATGAGCTCTGATAACGGTATTTCCGGAACTCAACACAATGATGATATGGATCCTGAGGAGTCGCATTTCAGTGACGAGGATCTGGAGCGTGCTCTGGCGGGATTCGAACAGGAATTTGCACAGCAAGAATCCGATGGAGACAACACATCAGCAGCCGGGGACGAGGATGCACAAGATCCGATAAGCGGTTTTGACGACGAACTCGAGGGACTGCTTGGCAATAAGGCCAAAGCCGCGGTTATGGTGACCAGACTGGCTTCGGATGAACTTTTGGCGGCATTCTGTCAGCTTTCTGATATTTCTGCGGACTGCCTCGCCTCTGAGCAAGGTGCTGTGGCGGTTTTGCACAATCTGGATGGTGACGGTCCCGAAGCTGCCATCAAGGATCTGACCACAGTGGTTTCAGGATTATCGGCTGTGCTTGTGGTGAATCGAGCAGACAAACTGGAAACGACCTTGTATGTGCAAGGTCAGTCCGGCGACTCATTGTCCCCGCCCATCGTGTTTGCCTCGGCGCCCAATTTCGTCGAGGATGTGATGCTTGGATTGGCCTCGGTTGATATGTTGAAGCAACAAGGCATTCATTCGAGCAATTCGGCGGATTTGACCAGGGATGACGCCATGGCGGTTATCGCACGACATATGAGGTTTGGCCGAGAGGGGAAAACTCCCCGCGATTAGGACTGAGCATTCCCAAGTTCGCGTGCTCGCTCATAGTCACGATGCAAGGAGCAAATAATGACTTCGGTAGTGGTTTTTGATTACGGCTTCGGCAATGTGCGTTCCATGGTGCGCGCTTTGGCGAATATCGGAGCCGATGTGAGCTTGACATCGGATTACCGCCAAGCTGTTGAGGCAGATGGTTTGGTGGTCCCGGGAGTCGGAGCGTTTCGCGCATGCATGGAAGGCCTCAAGCAGGTCGGTGGCGATCGGGTCGTCATCGATAGATTGAGAGAACGAAAGCCGGTGCTCGGTGTATGCGTTGGCCAGCAGATCATGTTTTCCAGTGGGGATGAGCATGGGATCGCAACACAAGGACTGGGCGTGATCAAAGGCGATGTCCGTATGCTCGATGCCGATGTGGTGCCGCATATGGGTTGGAATACCGTCGAGGCGCCTGCGGATTCTAGGTTGTTTGACGGAGTACAGCATGAAAGGATGTATTTCGTTCATTCATATGCAGCCATGCAGGCGTCTGCTCCGGATTTGACGGAATACGGCATCGATACTTCGCAGGATGACGAGCGCATAACATGGTGCACCTATGGGAATAGCGCATTCGTCGCAGCCTATGAGCGAGGCTCGTTATTCGCGACACAATTCCATCCCGAAAAGTCTGCAGAGGCCGGCTCAAGACTGTTGAGCAATTGGTTGGATGTCTGCAAGCAATAATGCCGATGAAGCAATACCGTTGATACGGTTCAGACTTCATCGAAAACCACGACACAATACCGCCGAATATACAGGACGCAATAACCACCCGCCACACAGAAAGGCATGACATGTCCCTTACTTTGCTACCCGCCGTCGATGTGCGCGACGGCAAGGCTGTTCGACTTCGCCAAGGGGAATCCGGTTCGGAAACAGATTACGGCAGCCCTTTGGAAGCAGCCCGTACTTGGGTGCAAGCAGGAGCTGAATGGATTCATCTGGTGGATCTGGATGCAGCATTCGGAACCGGCAATAATCGTGCCCAGCTTCGCGATATCGTCAGTGAATTGGGAGACCAGGTTCATATTGAAATGAGCGGCGGAGTCCGTGATGATGACAGTTTGTCATCAGCTTTGGAAGCCGGAGCGGCACGTGTGAATATCGGCACTGCGGCTTTGGAAAATCCCGAATGGACTGCCAAGGTGATCGAACGGTACGGGGATCGTGTCGCTGTCGGATTGGATGTTCGTGGCCATACGCTTGCCGCCCGTGGATGGGTCAAAGAAGGCGGCGATCTATTCGAGACCATGGCCATGCTGGATGAGGCAGGATGCTCACGGTATGTGGTCACCGATGTTTCGCGAGACGGCATGATGAGCGGTCCGAATATCGAACTGCTTCGCGAAGTGGCGGAGCGTACTCAGGCCAAGGTCACGGCTTCGGGCGGCATCAGCTCACTTGACGATTTGCGTGCCATCAAAGAGTTGTCTGAAGTTGGCGTGGATTCCGCAATTTTGGGCAAGTCGTTGTATGCCCGAGCCTTCACTTTGGAGGAGGCTTTGCAGGTGGCTCAGGAAGATTAGTCGCATATTCGGGGCAGTTGCTTCCTGCCCCCGATTTTCGCCGATCTTCGTTGTCGAGTACTTCGCATGGTTCACAGTGGCCTGTGACTCGATGGGATATAAGAGGTTAGAACTGCCGTAGGCGATACCTATGATGATCGCTTACGGCACGAGCTGCACTGATTGTATGTCTTGTATGTTTCTCACATGCCCCGACGATCCACCTTCATGCCGCTCGCAGGGAATCCCTCGGAGTGTGCGGCCTCGATCCAAGGGGACATAAGCATTATGGGCTGAAATCCCTGCTTCAACTCGGCATCCATATGCCATGACACAGAGCGTTTACTGTTAACAGTCCGTAATATTTGCGTGCAACCATGGTCGACATGGATAAACAACAGGAGTTCGCGCTTCGCACAGTCGAGGAACGCGATGTTCGATTCATTCGTTTATGGTTTGCAGACGTTTTGGGGACGTTGAAATCCGTGGCCATCGCACCGGCTGAATTGGAATCCGCATTTGACGAAGGCATTGGATTCGATGGTTCAGCCATAGAGGGCATGACCCGTGTTTCCGAAGACGATATGATCGTCAAGCCGGATCCGTCCACATTCCTGCTCTTGCCGACGCAAGGGAATTCCCAGGGTACAGCACGCATGTTCTGCGATATTTTGACCCCTGAAGGACAGCCATCTTTGGCTGACCCTCGTCATGTGTTGAAGAATACGTTGGCCAAGGCCAAGGAAAAGGGCTTCACATTCTACGTTCATCCGGAAATCGAGTTCTATCTGTTCGAGCAGCAGGATGATTGGTCGAGACCGCCTGTCCCCATAGATGAGGGTGGATATTTCGATCATGTGCCACGCAGTTCGGCCATGGATTTCCGTAGGGCTTCGGTCAATATGCTCGAACAAATGGGCATTTCCGTCGAGTATTCCCACCATGAGGGAGGCCCAGGGCAGAATGAAATCGATTTGCGCTATGCAGATGCACTGACCACCGCTGACAATATCATGACCTTCCGCACGGTTTTGAAAGAAATCTCGCTTGAACGCGGCGTGTATGCCAGCTTCATGCCCAAGCCTTTGGCTGACCAACCCGGTTCGGGCATGCACACTCATTTGAGTCTGTTCGAAGGCGATGGCAACGCATTCTATGAAGCCGGTCAGGAATTCAATATGTCCTTGATCGCACGCCAATTCGCCGCAGGTATTTTGCATCATGCCGCCGAAATCTGTGCTGTCACCAATCAATACGTGAATTCGTACAAGAGGCTGTGGGGCGGCAATGAGGCTCCTAGCTATATTTGCTGGGGCCATAACAACCGCTCGGCGTTATTGCGCATTCCGCAATACAAGCCAGGCAAGGGTAATTCCGCGCGTATGGAATTCCGTGCCTTGGATCCGGTTGCCAATCCATACTTGGCATATTCCGTGCTCCTTGCAGCGGGTTTGGATGGCATTGAAAAACAGCTCACATTGGAAGAACCCACCAGTGACGATGTGTGGGAGCTCACCGATGCAGAACGTCAGGCGATGGGCATTCGTCCTTTGCCATCTTCTTTGGATGATGCACTGAAGGTTATGGAAAAGTCTGATTTCGTGGCCGAAGTACTGGGCGAGCATGTATTCGAGTATTTCCTGCGCAATAAGCATAGGGAGTGGGAAGAGTATCGCCGACAGGTCACGCCGTATGAGCTGCAGCAATATCTGCCACGGTTGTGAAATGCAAGGGTAGGACGGTCCCTGCTCGGGCAAGACAGGGATCGAATAGCTCTGCAACCGGGCAAGAATCGCGTTGGTTGATGCCGGCAGGACCAGTCGGAAGGCTTAAGAGCGCCGGTCTGCTCTTGGGCTCGTGCTCGTCCTCGACACCTGAAAACCTTAGATATTTAAATACATATATTTAAATATCATTGTTTAGCCAGTCCCTTATGGCTTGGTTGATGGCTTCGCCGATTTTCAGACCCTTGGCGTTGCAGTGCTGTTTGAATTCGGCTATGTGCCGCTCGTACTCGCCAAATACCGCAGCATCACCGCATGATATAAACTCCAGAATCACTGGGCGGCGCTGACGGAGCCGAGGGAGCCGGGAGACGTGCAGCTGCTGCGCGACATCCTCATGGAGACCTGTCTCGGACAACAGGCCGGACGTGTCGGCGACCAGACCCTATGGAACGCGCGAGCGGATTATCGAACGCGCCTGCAAGCACGCGCCGCTTCCATATGGGTTCGTCCAGCGCGTGGTTGATATCAAAGATACTGGCGGCGCAGCTTTCCAACGCCAAACGGAACCTCGAAACCGTCCGGGAGCGGATGCGCGAGATGCCGCCCGACGAGGTGAGACAGGTGCGGGAGATCATCCGCCCCGTGCACGACAAGGCGCTCGACGCTGAGAACGCGAACCTGTTCACGCGCGGACGGCTCCGCCGAGCCGCCGAGAAGACCGCCGTCGAGCGATCCGCGCTCCTGAAGCAGGCCGCGCCGTGGCTGGAGGACACCCGAATCCCCGTCACCTACGGCGAGGTCAACACCTTCAGCGCCAACGCGGACAAGACCACCATGGTGCACGTGCTCATGCCGTACGAGCGGCGAATAGCCGAACTCGAAACCAGACTGGCGAAGGCCAAGGAAAGCGAAGCCGGAAACGTCAGGCGCGGCACGGAACCGGAGCACAATCCGGTCAAGAACCGCAAGGACTTCAAGGCAGCGTTCAATGTGACGCTGAACAAGAACCTTGAGAAGGCGAACACGGACCCGGAACGAAAGACGCCGCAGACCCGTAGGTGACACAACCGCTAAGGCTGAATTTCTCACTTCATCTGACTGGATCAGTGGTATCATAGAACCTACCTGCAACGGTGCAGATAGGAATGAGAAGCGGCGAAAATGAATACTATTCAAACTAGAAAAGTACTTGCTTTTATATCTGCCATATTAGCAACCATAACGTTTGCAATACCTGCATCAGCTGCTGAAAAGAGCTCTCTTTGTAGCACTGATACTAATTGCATCAATCAGATAGAAACCGCTGCATCTCAGATTGAGGAAGTTTCACCAGATGAAGCACAAAAAGTAACTGCAGAAGCTGAAAAAGCTATCCGTAATTCTGATGTTGAGCTTCATTTGTTAAATGATAGGCTAGATTACAATGCTTTTTCTGTATATCGTTTTAATTCCTCTCAGAATCTGACGTTGATAACAATTTCTGCTGACAATACACTTAGTCCTCTGAGCAATGTGACCATTGTATTTAATGAAAGCGGAAAAGTTACTCAGTACAATGAATCTTCTGTTAATGAAAACAATAAAGGGAATTCAACTGTAACAAGCTATATCAATGGCGAATTCTATCTACAAAAAGACACGGACGTGCCCTTCGTTTCAAGAGCTGAATTCAACCAGCCAAAGACTCGTGGAAGCGTTAATGTGTGTGCAAGCATAGTGTTCGGAGTTAGCACAGGATTAGCCGCATTGGTAGCATCAGTCTGCACAGGCGCATGTGTAGGTGCATTCACCGGAGTGACTGCACCGGCATGTCTCGCTTGTGTAGGTATGTTTGTTGCTGTTGGCAGTGGTAGCTTAAGCCAATTTATTTCTTGCATTAACGGCTAGGCGATAATCATGAGTAAGGTTCTATATTTATTCGCTGGACTGAATGGGATTGTAGCAATCCACATTATTTTATGGTCTGCTATCTCGATTTGGAAAACTTGTTCACCGTATAGTATCGCTATGTTTATCAGCGGTTTTCTAATCTTTATAATGTCTTTGATTCTTATTAGATATGTTCGGAAAAACGAGTATCTATAGCTTTGCGCATGAGTTCTATTCGCGTGGGTTTATTTGCGAGGATTGCCGAACCAGCCGTCATAGATAATCGAGAAATTACGGTTGCCATAACTCGAACACGAATCGCCCTCACCGACACCTGCCTGCAATGCTGCCGTATTGGGCTGATATGGCGTGTAGATATACAGCAACGCTGTGGCATCATTTTCTATGAACACCGTGCTGCCCCCGCAACTGGAGTCGGGATTGTATTGCACATAATTCAGATCGCCGGCATGGTATCCGTAATTGCTTTCATGCGCCAGATAATAGCGATACCGCTTTGCGGCACCATACACCTGCTTGAAGAATCCGGCATAGTTCGGATCGCAGCTGGCATCATCCGGGCAGCTCAAACCCATGGCCGATTTGAACTGGAAATCGGAAGGGCTTGTCGCGGTTACCAAATGCTGCTCCTTTTGCAACATGGTGAGCAATACTTTCTGGCTTATGCCACATGCTTTTGCAGCCCCGTTGATGATTTGCGCAGCTGTTTGTGAGCTGGCTCCTGTGTATTCGGAGCACAATTCATCGGCGGCCTGGGTTTCAGTGTCGAAGGTCATGGTACGCAGGCATTGCTGTGAAGTACAGGCGGCACCCTGCTCATCCAGGAAGGCCTGCACCTCGCTTTCGCTCATTGCATTGGAGTTGAAGAACTGCCCATCGGAAATGATATTGCCCGGATTGAAGTCATATTGCTCAGCTAGCTCGCTCTGGACGCTTCGAGCTTCGGAGACGCGAACAGACCAATCCACATATCGAATGGTCGTGAACAGCACTGCTATGACGCACAATATGGCAACGATTGTGCCCGCGACCATTCCAGTGCGAGCAGCAACACCTGCTTTGTTCCAACGAGTCGACCAGGCTTGAATGGGGTGCAACACCGGATTGGCGCTTTTCTTCTTTCTTTTGGCACGCCTTGCCGAAGTGGATTTCTTTCCTGATGTCCGTGAATTCATGCCGTTGCCTTCTGTGTGGTTTTGCTCTGTGTACAAGCGTTCGCAGTCGCTACGCAATCGAGTGCAACTATATCGCCCCACCCTGCGGGCGAAGGCCTACCGCGATTATTGTAACGGGTATTCCATTAAGGTCCTGTGGGTATGCCGACACTTCGATCGATTGCGAAGGCCTGCAAACCTCCGCAATCGATCGGCGGCCTATTTTTCGACTGCCTTCAACGCTTTCTGCATACGCTGGATGCTTATGGGGTGGTCCGTGCCCAATTCCTGAGCCCATAGCGAGACGTAGAATTCCTCGAGCATCCAACGAAGCTGTTCGGCAACATTCGCCAATGCTTCATGACGAGGCCCGGCAGGTTCATGCTGTGCACGAGTCGCTGCTTTCTCGCTGAGTTGCCGCGCTTCATCGGCTTGCCAAGCCCACCGCACATCTCGGTTTTTATCGATGCGTGCCTTATCCAGACGCAAAGCATCGGCATGAAGATATTTGGCAATATTCTTCAGATAATGAGGCGGTGTTTTGCCGATAAAGCCCGGGTACACCAAAGTGGCGATATGCTCTCTGATCGACTGCAAAACAGAGAGCATCGGCAGGTCTGCCTTTCCGGAAACCGCTCGTTCGACCTGTGCATATTGGCGCATAATCTCGATGACGTCATGGCACACCTCATACACGGTATCCTCAAATACCTGCTCATTGTCTGCCACTGCCTGAGCCAGTGCTGCGTCATTGGTCAAGGAATCTATCGATGGCATAAGCCGTTTCACGGCAGCAAGTTGAAGATCCTCTACCAATTGGGCTGTCGAAGCATACGGTGCGGAAGCCAGCATCAGTGCCTCAGCGCCCAACCAACGAGAAGAGATGCGATCTGGAGGCAGGCGCAAGCCTTCTAATGCAGCCTGCCAAAGCATTGAAGCGCGGGATTGTGTGGTCGCTCCGGCCTGATGCAGCAGATTGGCGCGTTCGACCATATTGCCTTTGTCACTTGCCTGCTGCGCCTTGCGGTGCACCACTTTGCGAGCCGAAGCTTCCGCCTGCTGAGCAAAGTGACGCTGCAATTCGACCAAGGATTTGCCGTGTCCAAGGACCTTGACTGCGCGAGGGGAACGACGCCTTCCACGATGTGTCATGGAAGGCAAGGGTTGTTCCACGCTGAAGGTCATGCGCAGATGAGGTGCAAGTCGGGCCAATTGTTCTGTATTGAATACTTCGGGGTGCAATTGGGCGCCTACCACATGTATGGCTGCTTGTGTGAACACATGGATGATATCTGGCCAACCACCTGAAGGAGCTTGCAGTTCCGGTTCGGGGAGTGCGGGGGTCTTTCCATCCGTTGTGCCGGGAAGATGAGGATAATGTGCGTCGATATAATCACGAATGGCACGAGCGGTATCCGGAGCAGGAACAAATTGAACGCGCAATGCCTTGGGCAGTGACTTGATCAAGCCGATAATAAGCTCGTCCAATAAGCCGGGCACATTCCACGTAAATTGTTCAGGAGTGATTCTTGACAACACGCTTATGGGGATGTGTACGGTCACGCCGTCAGCAGGATCCTGAGGATCATAGATGTAACTGAGTCTCAAATGAACAGGATTGCCGTCTGTGCCAATGGTATGCCAATGATCTGGGTAATCATCCAAGCTCACGCTATCCGAAGATTGCAGTCTTTCAACCGATGACGGATCGAAATTGAGCAGATCGGGATGCTCGTCATGTTCATGCTTCCACCATGATGCGAGTTCGGCAACGGAGGTCACGTCATGGGGAAGCGTCGAGTTATAGAAATCGTACAGGTCCTCATCGCTTACGGTTTGTGCGATTTGTCGTGTGCGACTCGCATCCTGCGCAGCGTCTTCCAATACCTCTCGGTTGTTTTCGACAAAATCGTCATAGGAGAAGCGTTGCTGTATGCCTTCTTCTATGAGTCCTTGGCGAATCAGCAGGTCTCGTGCCTGCATGGGATTGATGCGTCCCCATTGCACTGTGCGATCCTGCACAATAGGCAAACCATAGAGCAGCACCTTCGCCTTGGCGATTGCGCTTCCTCGTGAAGCGGACCAGTGGGGCTCGGCATAGGTGGTGCGCGTCAATGATCCGGCAAGTGGCTCAGCCCAAGTCGGATCGATGGCTGCTGAATATCTTGCCCACAATCTCGAAGTTTCCACCAACTCGGTGCTCATAACCCATGGAGGAGTGGTTTTGGAAACAGTCGAAGCGGGGAAGAGCGCAAATCGTGTGCCACGTGCGCCTTGGTAGTCGTTATGTGACATTTTGGCCGCACGCTTCATGGCTCTCGCTCTTGCAGCGCCCTTCAACCCAGCAAAATCTGAAGCCTTAGGTTCTCTGATGACCTGCATGCCCATCATGGAAAGCAACCCTGAAAGCATGGAAGAATGAATGCCCTGCGCATCCCACGAGCAGCACAGACTATGGGCGGCTTGTTGATTCATGGGCAACTGTCGAATTTCCAAAGCCGGACGGGAAGCGGGCAAGGGCTGTCCGACCTTGAATTTCAATTCCTTGCACATTTCACGCAATTGATTGACCAAATCTCGCCATTGCCGCAAGCGAAGGAAATTGAGGTATTCGGCATTGCATATGCGTCGCATGGCGGAATTGCTTGGCTCGCCATCCGCTTGGAAAACACGATCCCACAGATTCAATGCGGTGAGGAAATCGCTGTTTGCGTCGGCATAGCGATTATGGATCCGGTCGGCCTCTTCGCGGTGTTCCTCAGGGCGCTCGCGCGGGTCCTGAAGACTGAGGAATGCGACCACGACCAATACGGCAGCCAGGGTATTCGGCGTACTGGATCGTGCAGCCTCGATAATCATGCGGCCCAAGCGCACATCAATGGGGATGCGAGCAAGTTGCCGGCCAATGCGGGTCAGCGTTACTTCTCCGCGTTTACGGGCTATGGCCCTGAGCTCGGTGAGCTCATTGAACCCATCCGAAACAGCCTTCATATCCGGGGGGTCGATGAATCCGAACTGCGTAATATCGTCCGCTGTCCTGGCCACACCCACAGAAAGCATATGCAGCACCACGGCTCCCAACGAGGTGCGCAATATTTCAGGTTCGGTGAAGCGGGGACGCGTCTCATAATCGTCACGTGCATACAATCGGATTGCGATGCCGTCGGCAATACGTCCGCATCGTCCGGAACGCTGATCTGCGCTGGCTTGCGAAATTGGCTCAATGGGCAGGCGTTGCACCTTGGCGGTTTTGGAATAGCGTGAAATACGCGCCATACCGGGGTCGACCACATAGCGGATCCCCGGGACGGTCAGGGAAGTCTCCGCCACATTGGTGGCGATGATTATCCGCTGATGCGCATGCGATTCGAACACTCGATGCTGGTCCTTGGCGGACAACCTTGCGAAAAGCGGGACGATTTCGATGGCATCCGGCCGTCTCATATCGGCGGCCCGTGGACCGTAATGATGGCGCAATGCCTGTTCAAAGTCATGGATATCGCGCTCGCCCGAAGCAAATACGAGAATATCTCGCGCACCATGGTCATGACTGGAATGAATCACCAGCTCAGCGCATGCCCGCGCCACAGCCGTGGCCATATCCATGCCGGGAATATCGCTGTCGTCATCCACTGCCGAGGCAAAACCTGGAACATGCTGCATAAGTGATGGCGGTGCTCCCAAAGGCTCATACATAATGCGTACAGGGAAGGTTCGGCCCGACACCTCGATAACGGGCACCTCAGTATGCAGAGCATGTTCGAAATGCTGCTTGAATTTCACAGAATCAATGGTTGCCGACGTAATAATCAGTTTGAGATCACGGCGGCGGGGGAGCAAGGCTGTGAGATATCCCAGCAAAAAATCGATATTGAGGCTGCGCTCGTGAGCCTCATCAATAACAATGGTGTCGTACTGGCTCAAATGCGGGTCCCGCTGTATCTGCGCCAATAAAATGCCGTCAGTGACAACGCGGAGACGAGTATGCGCGGAGCTTTCATCGGTAAAACGGACTTGGTATCCGATCTCATCACCGAGTTTCACCTGCATTTCAGAAGCGATGCGCTCTGCGACAGTGCGGGCGGCAAGTCTGCGAGGCTGGGTGTGCACGATCTGCTTGCCATGGGTTCCGCGGCCCATTTCCAGCAGCATTTTCGGGATTTGTGTTGTTTTTCCAGATCCTGTCTGCCCGGAAACAATAACTACTTGTGCGTGGGTGACGGCCTCGATAATGTCATCATGCGCCGCACTTACAGGAAGTTCGGATGGGTAATCGTATTTCATGCCTTGCGTAATACCTCAATAACACGGTAGCCCTTGGAACTGGCGTATTTTGATACGGAGAACTCTTCTCCCAGTGCCTGAACCAGCCAAGGAATCAGCGAATCTGCGCCAAGATTTTTTTGAACCACCAAATAGGCGGAACCTTGAGGCTTCAAACGAGGAAGCCATGTCATCAATAATTCGTGGAGTATCTCTTTGCCGACGCGAATCGGGGGATTGGACCAAATGCAGTCGAATTGCATATCCGCTGGAATCTGATCTGCCAATACGGGTCGAATATTGTCTAAGCCGTTGGCCTTTGCATTGTCTCGGGTGAGATCCAATGCCCTCTCGTTCACATCCAATGCCCACACGGTGGCATCGGGATTTTCTGCGGCCAGTGTGAGGGAAACCGGACCCCATCCGCAGCCCAAATCAAGCATATTGCCGCTATTACCAGCTTGTGGAGCCTGCCTGAGCAGAACCGAAGTGCCCAGATCAAGCCGGTGCATCGAAAACACACCATGTGATGTCGTCACATTGAATTCGTGTTCGCGAGTGTGAATGGTAAGCCTCAGGCGAACATCTTCAGAGCTTGGAGTGGATGCGAAATACTGTTCAGATCCGTTGCTTGTGTTTGTGGCCTTATGCTCCATAATCGCTCCATTCCGCCGATATCGCGGCATTAGTAGGCAGTTACCGTGCCGCTCAATCCCTCAAGTATCCGATGTAAAGGATATTCATGCATGTTGTGGAAGCAAATATCCCGCTAATCAATGCGTTGCTTGTCTTACAAATCGATGATAATAATGCTCCGAGTATATAAACAAGTTCAACAGTGGGCGAAGCGGCTGCGAGAGGTGGCATTGAAGCAACAATACGGTGCAATACACGGTGACGATGGACGTGAAGCCGATGGCATGGGCGAAATGGCCGGCGCTGATGGTACAGAGCATGATCAGGGCGTGCTGTCGGGGCACTCGCAGGTTCTGCTTGATGATGGACAGGATGCTTCCTGGGATGCCGGTGGGCAATGGCAGGAGCGTGAATCCCGCAATACGCTGAAACATGTCACCGGCTTGGGAGAGTTGCAGGATGTCACCGAAGTCGAATACCGCAAGGTACGCCTTGAACGAGTGGTATTGGTCGGTGTGTGGTCTAGTGCGACGAGTTCGCAGCAACAAGCCGAAGAGTCATTGCGTGAGTTGGCTGCTTTGGCGCAGACAGCGGGAGCAGTGGTGTGCGACGGTGTTCTGCAGCATCGGTACCGTCCTGATGCGGCCACCTATGTGGGATCCGGAAAAGCCAAGGAAATAGCGGATATCGTTGCCTTGAACGAAGCGGATACCATCATTGCAGATGATGATCTGGCTCCCAGTCAACGTCGTGCTTTGGAAGATGCCACCAAAGTCAAAGTGGTGGATCGCACCGCGGTCATTCTTGATATTTTTGCCCAGCACGCCACCAGTCGTGAAGGCAAGGCCCAGGTTGAGTTGGCACAATTGCAATACATGCTCCCTCGACTGCGAGGATGGGGTGCGGCACTGTCCCGACAGGCAGGCGGTCGAGCGGCAGGAGCTGATGGCGGCATTGGTTCCCGAGGTCCTGGTGAAACACAGATTGAGTTGGATCGTCGTGTGATTCGCACTCGTATTGCAAGACTCCGGCGGCAAATAGCACAAATGGCGCCGGCTCGTGACGTGAAACGAGGTTCGCGACGTCGTTTCGGATTGCCTACTGTGGCTGTTGTGGGTTACACGAATGCTGGCAAGTCTTCATTGACCAACCGTCTGACAGGCTCTTCTGAATTGGTGGAGAACGCATTATTCGCAACATTGGATACGGCTGTGCGCCGCGCCCGAGCGAAGGATGGTCGTCTCTATGCCTATGTGGACACGGTTGGATTCGTACGCAGATTGCCGACGCAATTGGTCGAGGCCTTCAAATCCACACTCGAGGAAGTGGCAGATGCTGATCTCATCGTCCATGTGGTCGATGGTTCCCATCCTGATCCATTCGCTCAGATCGATGCAGTGAACGATGTGCTTGCCGATATCGATGGTGCAGAGGACATCCCGAGAATCGTGGTTTTCAACAAGGCGGATCGCATAGACGAAGCCACGCGTGAACGTTTGGAAGCCCTGATGCCCGATGCGTATGTGGTTTCGGCGTTCACCGGCGAGGGCGTGGATGAAGTCCGTCACGTGGTGGAAGGGATGCTGCCCACTCCGGATGTGTATGTCGAGGCTCTGCTTCCGTATACCGCTGGTTCCCTGGTTTCGCGGGTGCGCGAATACGGGCAGGTGGAGAATATAGAATACCGTGATGACGGCGTTATGGTGCACGCATATGTGGATGATCATCTTGCCGCACAAGTCATTGACGCTTCGATAGATTGACGGACATTGGCGGCATACGATGCAGCCGTCATGTTCACCACAAGAAGGCTGAAGAGCCGCGGTGACATGCGGCTACGTGCATGTGGCGATCTGCTGCTTTGGAAGGTAATGACAGCGCATTATCGATGCCTGGATGTTATTGGAATGCTACCTGAATGAGGCATGGCTGCATCTGCTTTCAGGCGCGGAATTGTGAGGAAACGCACAGTGTGCCAAGGGGCATAGAGCCCAAAAAGGTCATGCTGTGTGGATAGAGTGAATATGTTGTCGAAATGAAATCCGGCCAGGAGCCGGAGCATCTGCTAGGAGAGGTTCAGCACATGGTGGATTCGCCAATTAAGCCCACAAAGCTTGCTATCATCGGAGCCGGCGCAGTCGGTTCTACCCTCGCTTTTGCAGCCGCACAGCGCGGCATCGCACGCGAAATTGTTCTCGAGGACATCTCCAAGGAGCGCGTGGAAGCTGAAGTGCTCGATATGCAGCACGGTTCTAGCTTCTATCCAACCGTTTCCATCCAGGGTTCTGACGATGTTGAGGTTTGCCGTGACGCCGATATGGTAGTGATCACTGCAGGCGCACGTCAGCAGCCAGGTCAATCCCGTCTGGATTTGGCCGGCGCGACCATCAATATCATGAAGTCGATTATCCCGAATGTGGTCAAGGTTGCACCAAACGCCATCTACATGCTTATCACCAATCCTGTGGATGTGGTGACTCATGTCTCCCTGAAGCTTTCAGGTCTGCCGACCAACCAGATGTTCGGTTCGGGCACCAACCTCGATTCCGCCCGTCTTCGTTTCCTGATCGCACAGCAGACCGGTGTGAATGTCAAGAACGTACACGCCTACATCGCTGGCGAGCACGGCGATTCCGAGGTTCCTCTGTGGTCTTCCGCAACCATCGGCGGTGTTCCAATGGTTGATTGGAAGGAACTGCCTGGTCGCGAACCTCTGGATGCCGCAAAGCGCGAAGAGATTCATCAGGAAGTCAAGAACGCTGCATACAAGATCATCCACGGCAAGGGTGCTACCAACTACGCCATTGCAATGTCCGCTGTTGACATTGTTGAGGCTATTATGCGTGACACCAACCGCATTCTTCCGGTTTCCTCGTTGCTGGACGATTTCCATGGAATCTCCAATGTGTGCATGTCCGTGCCGACGCTGCTGAACCGTTCCGGCATTGATTCCCGTATCAACACCCCGGTTTCGGATCAGGAACTTGCCGCATTGAAGCGTTCTGCAGAAACTCTGCGTGAGACCGCTGCAAAGTTCGGTTTCTAATCTGCATTCTCGTCTCTTTGAAGAGTCCGGCTTTCGAGTCGGACTCTTTTTGTTTTGCCTGCGTTCGTATTTCCAAGTTGTAAACCACCAGTGAATCGCACATGGTTGAGTGTTCTGAGTTCGGTATTTCACCGTTTGCGGATGGGGTGACCGAAGGGTTGCGAGTTGGTGGCATCCGCGCATAGGGTGTGAATATGAGCGAACATAATCATGGAGCCGAACTCCATCAGAGAAGATTGATGCTGACATTGACTATGACAAGCGGCGTGCTGATCGCCGAAGTCGCAGGTGCCTTGATCACCGGTTCTCTGGCTCTTTTGGTTGATGCAGGACATATGCTTACTGACGTCTCGGTGCTGGTTGCTTCTACGATTACCGCCGTGCTGATGCGCCGCAAGCCCGAAGGTTCGCGAACATGGGGCTGGGCTCGTTTGGAAGTGCTCACTGCAGCTGCGGGTTCATTGGTGTTGCTGATGGTTGGCATATATGCCGTTGTCGAGTCAGGGATGCGGCTGTTTGGTTCGACGGATGATGCGATTCATGACATCCGTCTGCTGCTGATATTCGGCATCATTGGCTTGGCTGCGAATCTGGTTTCCATGGCATTACTGGTGTCTTCAAGTGCGGACAATATGAATATGCGTGCGGCATTTCTTGAAGTGATGAATGATGCCCTAGGGTCGGTGGCTGTTGTCATTTCAGCAATAGTTATGTTGAGTACTGGATGGTCGGGATTCGATGCGGTTGCAGGTGGCGTTATCGCACTCCTGATGATTCCGCGGGCGTTGAAGCTTTTGCATAAAGCGGTGAGAGTGCTATTAGAAGAGGCTCCTGAAGGATTGGATCTTGATCAGGTCAGAGCCCACCTTGAAGAAGGTGATCACGTTATTGCAGTCCATGATTTGCATGCGAGTACGGTGTCTACTGGTATGCCGGTGCTTATGGCCCATATTGTTGTGGATCCGGATTTGAGCATGGAAGAGGCTGCTGAGGTTCTGCATCAATTACAGCAATGCTTACAAAAACACTTCCCGGTTTCGGTTCCGCATACCACCTTCCAGTTGGAGCCTTTGGGGTATAGCGATGATGCACAGGAAGAAGTGCATGCCTGATGGTGGGCGCTCTGAGAGCTGCGAATAACGGCATCCTCAACAGACTGGGGTTATAGCCGTTTGTGCAATGTATTGGCCGGCTAATTTTGGGCATGAAACCAATATCAGAATGCAATCTGCATGACCGAAAAAGCTCTTGGATGCGACTCGCATTCGCCAATCGCTCAACGTTGGTGTGATGGGTCAACTGGTTCGGGTTTCGCCTGCCTTGCGGTTATGCGTAACTGAGCAGTTGGCCCCAAGTTTTGGGCCGAAGAGAGTCGATCCGGCACCTTGCGTAATGCGTTGACATGTTCAAGAAGCAGGATCGTGCGTTCCTCTTATCTTGTTGGCGATTGTTGCCGGAGTGGATTTCGGCCTCACACCTTTCTCAGTACTGTCACCACTTTTCCCATGATGGTGGCATGAGTTCCGTCAATGGGAGAGTATGCGGGGTTGTGCGGCATAAGCCAAATATGGTCATTGTCTTGGCGGAAGGTTTTGACTGTGGCCTCATCATCAAGCAAAGCCGCAACGATATCGCCGTTTGATGCTGAATGCTGCTCTCGTACGACCACGAAATCGCCATCGCAAATTGCAGCATCAACCATGGAATCACCATGGACTTCGAGCATGAACAGATTGCCGGTTCCGGTAAGCCTTTCTGGCAACCGCATCACATCATCGACATGCTGCTCGGCGGTAATGGGGGTTCCTGCTGCGATTCGTCCGACAAGTGGCACATCGCGCGAAGCGAGGATGGACTCGGTGCGTTCTCCGATCTGCGGGAAGGGGAGGATCGTTGCAGAGGCTTGCTGTGTTTCAGCGGGTGTTTCTTGAGGGGTTTCGACAAGTTCAAGTGCACGGCCCTTATTGGCGTTCATGCGAATGAGCCCCTTCTCCTCAAGCACATTGAGCTGATGCTTGACAGAGGACGGGCTTTTCAATCCTGCGGCTTCACCTATTTCGCGGAAAGAAGGTGCGAAGCCATGCTGTGCAATATGTGTTCGAATGGCGCCAAGCACCTTGCGCTGACGTTCGGTGAGCGAGCTCTCGGCTTGCGTATCCTGCGAACGTGGGTGGGGGAATGGGGTGGTGCTCACAAATGGCTCCTTTCGGCTTTATGTTTCCAGCATAACGTGTGTTTCGTGTGAAATCAAACATCTGTTCGAGAGTTTTCCTTGCATTAGTCGAACAGATGTGCGAAGATACGTACAGATGTTCGATAGAACATGTGTTCGAAAGGAACGAAGATGGGCGAAGTAATGTCGGTGGTCGCAGTTCGTAGGGATTCCCATGCCACGGCGTCAGGTGTTCGGTTTCGTGATGGGGCCTCGTCTCGCAAGACGTCGAAAGTGAAGTTGAACTGGCGAGGACGCGTGGCTGTTGTCTTGCTTGCTGTGGTGAGCGCTTGGACACTGTGGTCTGTGGCGGTTCCTGAGTCTGCGCATTCCCAGACCGGTCCCACGCAAGTGGTGAGCTACACAGTCCAGCCGGGCGATACTCTATGGTCATACGCTGTTGAAATCACGCCTGCAGGCCAGGATGTGTCGCAAAGTGTTGATCGCTTGATGAAGTTGAATAATTTGGACTCGGTTTCACTACGCCCTGGGCAACGATTGATTGTCCCTGTTGAATAGGCAATGGTACTCTTGGGTGCATGCATTGCCCATTTTGTCAAAATCCGGTTACCAAGGTCGTAGATACGCGAATTAGCGATGACGGCCATTCCATTCGCAGAAGGCGTGAATGCCTCAGTTGTGGAAAACGATTCACCACAGTGGAAACCACGATGTTATTGGTGATGAAGCGCTCTGGGAGTGTCGAGCCTTTTGACCGTGACAAAGTGGTTTCCGGTGTGCGCAAAGCGTGCCAGGGCAGGCCAATCAATGAAGACGATTTGAAAATGATCGGGCTCAAGGTCGAAGAGGATTTAAGGGCTCGGGGATTGGCTCAAGTCAAATCAGAAGATGTTGGCAAGGCTATTTTGAAGCCTCTGCATGATTTGGACGAGGTCGCATACCTGCGATTTGCCAGCGTATATCAGAACTTCGAGGGTCTGGAAGATTTTGAACGTGCAATCGAGGAATTGAAGCAAGGCAAGCAACAGTGACAATCCCGCCTCATGACGGTATGTTTCGACAGATTGCAATGTGCTGCGTTTCAGATATGGCAAGATCCCGGATTCAAGCTGAACCGGGATCTTGCCATATTCGATGAAGTGCTTAAGGCTACTTCATAACCTTCATACGAATAGTGCCTTCGAGATTGCGGAGGGCTTCCAATGCCGATTCGCTTGGAACCTGGGCAACATCCGTGACCACATAGCCAATCTCTCCCTCTGTGCCAAGAGATTGGGCGGTGATATTGATATTTTCTGAGCCCAAGACCTGGTTGACGCGAGCAAGAACTCCAGGCAAGTTGTCATGGAGATGCGCAATACGTGCCGCGCCACGATAATCTGAAAGCGTGATTTGTGGCAGATTCACGGAGAGCATGGTTGATCCCTTGAACCAATAATCCTCAAGACGCTGAGTGACAAAATGGCCGATTGCCTCTTGTGCCTCAAGTGTCGAGCCTCCGATATGAGGAGTCAGAATCATATTGTCTTCATCGGCCAAAGAAGTGGTGAACGGATCGCCGCTGCTCTTGGGTTCGACTGGGAACACATCCACTGCGGCGCCGGAGAGATGTCCTGACTGCAAATGGCGCTTCAGGGCATCGAGATCCGCGATGAATCCACGGGAAAGATTGATGAAAATCGCATCCTGCTTCATATGAGCGAATTGTTCTTCGCCGAAGAAACCGGTATTTGACTTGCGACCATCGACATGCAGGGTTACTGCATCGGCCTGCTCAAGCAGATCATTGAGATTACGCATACGCTTGGCATTGCCCATGGCAAGCTTTTCGTCCAGATCATAGAAGATCACACGCATGCCGAGGGCTTCTGCAAGTACGGATAGCTGGGAGCCGATATTGCCGTAACCGATGATGCCTAGCGTTTTGCCACGCACCTCATGGGATCCAGATGCGGTTTTGTCCCACATGCCATGCTTCATATGGTGCGTATGCGCGGGAATGCGGCGCAAGAGGCAAATGATGTCGGCGATAACCAGCTCAACCACAGATCGTGTATTGGAATATGGTGCATTGAATACGGCGATTCCGCGTTTCCCGGCATATTCCAGATCCACTTGATTGGTGCCAATGCAGAAGCATCCGACAGCATTCAGTTCAGGACGCGCGTCTATAACTGCCTGGGTCACATTGGTCTTAGATCGTATGCCTAAAAGGTCAACGCCTTCAAGAGCGTCAATAAGTTCGTCTTGGGACAGAGCCCCTTTGCGGGTCTCAACTTCAAAGCCGTGATCTCGTAAGGATTCAGCGGCAAAAGGATGGATATTCTCCAATAACAGTGCTTTAGGCATGGTTCCACCTTAGAACGCTAATTCGTTTTCGCCTTCCTGTGTCCGCACTATAAGCAGACGTTGTGTCGGACGGGTCATGGCCACATACAGATCGGATGCCGCTACCAGTCGTGAAGGAGCTTCCTCTTGGATGGCGCCAGGCTGGACGACGATGACGGCGTCGTATTCCAAACCCTTGACGGTTTGGGTGTCACAGACACTAATCTGTTCATCCCAGGTCTGCTGTTGATCAAGCCGTTCAAATCGATCGGCATCCAGATGCTCATGGAGTGAATGACGTATCGAATTGCGTAAGGGGTTAATAAGATTGCGCGGGGCGATAATCGCCACACGTCCTGTGCCGTCATCTGCAACGAATTGCTGAACCAGATCAAGAGCTTGTGTGCTCACTTCATCCATAAGCTCGGCGTTGGTGTTTGTCGTAATGCGAGCAACAGAATCGGGGATGGTACGCACTGCATTCACCGTGGAAATGTAAAGGCCCTCGGATTGCGCAAAATCAGAAGCAAGTTCAGAAACCTCCTGAGGATTGCGATAGTTGATGGTTAACTCATGCAAATCCCAGCTGGCTTCTCCGAATAATGCGTTCATGGTCTTGCTCCAGCGGCGAGTGCCGCCAAGAGCGGTGGTTTGCGCCACATCGCCGACGATGGTGAACGATCGGGTGGGGCAGCGGCGAATCAGCATACGCCATTCCATAGGCGTCAGTTCCTGTGCCTCGTCAACCACGACATGACCGTATGTCCATTCGCGATCGGCTGCCGCGCGTTGTGCGGTGAGTTCCGCATCGGCGCCGTTGATATGGTCGAGCAGCATTTGTGATGTGACAATACCTGAACCAATTCCGGCTTGAGCCAAGGTGTCCTTGGCAAATTGCTCTTCTTCGGCACGTTTTGCGTCAAGGGCGGCTTGTCTAGCCATCGCTTTGGGATCCGGTCCGAGTAATTCCATCGCCTCATCAATAAGAGGTATGTCGGACTGAGTAAGAGGGGAACCCTTGGGGCGCAACAAGGTTGAGATATCGCTTTCACTGAGCCAGGATGCGTATTTGCGCAACTGATCGGCCTTAGAGAACAGCTGATCGATAAGCCAGGTTGCGGTCATGGGCAACCAAGCCAGATTCAAAGTCTTGCGCACAGTGTCATTCATACGTAGTTGCATCATCACATCGTTGAGCTCAGCCTGCTCTGGTGTGTAATCCAATTGCTCGCTGTAGCGTACGCGCAGGGTCGAGAGCATTGATCGAATGAAGGTTTCTCGTGCCTTATTATGCGGTTGTCGAGTGCGCTTGGCATCAAGCTGAGCCTGTTCGATATCACTGCGCAGCATGGGGACGGCAAATCCGTTGATGCGTATTGTCGGCAACTGCTCTGGAATGCGAACCCTTGCGGCGACGGCATTGGCAATGGCATGCCTCATGCGGCGCTCGCCTTTCAGCATTGCGGCCCTAGGGGAATCTATTGCCGTCGCTTCAATGCCGGGGATGAGATCGGCTATGGTGCGGCTGACCACGCCGGTCTCTCCAAGAGAAGGAAGAACCTGATCGATGTAGTGCAGGAATGTTGAGCTTGGTCCGACGACCAGAACTCCGGAACGCTCGAGCATGCGTCGATGTGTGTAGAGCAAATACGCAGCGCGGTGCAAAGCCACGGCGGTTTTTCCTGTGCCAGGGCCTCCCTGCACGACTATCGCGTGATCCATAGGAGCGCGAATGATGCGATCTTGTTCGGCTTGAATGGTTGCAACGATATCGGTCATTTTGCCGGTGCGGCGAGAGCTCAACGACGCGAGCAACGCGCCTTCGCCGGTAAGCGTTCCGGCTGATGATGCCTCGCTGACCTGATCGGAATGAATATCGAGTACTTCATCTTCAACGCCGACTACCTCGCGGAAACTCAGCGTAATATGACGGCGCATAACGATGTCGCCGTGATTTGAAGGTGTCGCCTCATAGAAGGGCCGTGCGGCTTCGGCTCTCCAATCGGTAAGGATGGGCTCGTGCTCATCGCTGGAAAGTCCTATTCGCCCGATGTATCGGCGCTCGCCTTGAGTGTCATCCAGGCGTCCGAAAACCAAACGATCTTCAACGGCGCGAAGTTGCGTGAGGCGGTCCTCATACATGGCGGCAAAGGAATCGCGCTCAGTGCGTTGCGTTGGGGAGCCGTGGGAACCGGCCGCGCGAACGTCGGCCAGACGTGATCTGGCCTGTGCGCGCAATGCGTCAAGTCGGTTGTAGGCACGATCGATTGACTGCTGTTCCTCGTGCAATTGTGAGGAGTAAGTCGACATGGACATCCGTTCCTTGATACGAAAACTCAGGCATTCAAATGTAGCGCAAGCACTCTACGTTTTGCCTTGCGCAAGAACCTCAGAAGTGAACCGTGAGTGAATTTTCAGCCGGTTGAACTCCCAATCGTCAAGCATTCGGTTGTTGTTCTCGGCATGAAGGCCATCGATGATCCCGGTTTTGGCTTGGAAACATCATTTTCGCCCAAGTTGAATTTGAGCCTGCATATCGGTCTGATATGGCATCCAGCGTTGGTGACGATGAGGAAGAGTGTGCGGCATCGGTTTGAGTCGAGTATCGCATTATGCGCATGCTGGCTGGGAAGCAAGCTCGGATTGTGTGGGCATATGGGTGTGGGCATATGGACTGTCCGTGTCTGTGATTCGAATCTTGCAATCATTCCAAGGATGGCTATGCGCATATGGATGTGTATGCAAATGGATGTGTGCGCATATGGAATGGTCGCGTTCTTGATTCAAATGTTGCAGTCATTCCAAGGAAGGCTGTATGCAGCATGAATATGCGTCGATGGCCTCTGTGATTCCTTATTTTTCAAGCCTTGGGCGGGCGTGCTCAAGCACTCTCGATATTTCGGCGTGTCGTAATTTGTGGCACAGGTGGAGCGAAAGAGTGAGATTTTTATGAATTGGTGGGGAAAAATGGTGAACTGTGGGGTAAAGTGGTGAGGCAGTTGCGCGTGTAGTGAATTTCCGTTGATAAGGAGGTGGGGGAGCATGACTGGCCAGTCAACACAACGCGACGAAGCATACCCTGCCGAAACCGCGGAAAATCAAGGAACATCAATGTTTGCAGGCTTCCGCCACTGTTGCTTGGCACATACGCTCCCAAAATCGACGCCAAAGGTCGTATGGCTCTCCCTGCAAAAATGCGTACTCAATTGGGGGATGGATTAGTTCTTGCTCGTGGTCAGGAACACTGTGTGTATTTGTTGCCGCAAATCGAATTCCGTCGCATTGCCATGCAGATCCAACGCACATCAATGGGCAACAAGGCGGCACGAGAATATCTCCGCGTATTTCTTTCAGGCGCCGTTGATCAGGATCCTGACAAACAAGGCCGTGTGCTGGTGCCTCAGATGCTTCGTGACTACGCCAATTTGGGCGATGACATCGTCGTCATAGGCGTAGGCACCCGCGCTGAAATCTGGAATCGACAGGCCTGGGAAGACTACCTGGCTGAAAAGGAAGACGGATATGCGGATATAGCCGATGACGTATTGCCTGCGATGGAGTTCTGATGGAGAGCACAATGAATGATTACTCAACGATTCACCGCCCGGTGCTACTCGAGGCATGCGTGGATTTGGTTGCTCCCGCTGCAACTCGTCCCGGATCAGTTATCGTCGATTGCACTTTGGGACTTGCCGGACATGCCACCGCTTTTTTGAAAGCCGCACCAAATGCGACGCTTATTGGCATTGATCGCGATAGCGAAGCGCTGGGTCTGGCAACTGAACGCATGGAGCAGGAAGGCCTGGCTGACCGGTTTGTGCCGGTTCATGCCGCATTCGACGCTTTCGAAGAGGTGATGGCTCAACGCGGCATATCCGGAGTCGATGCTGTTTTTATGGACCTCGGTCTGTCAAGTCTGCAAATTGATGAGACGGAACGCGGATTTTCTTATTCTCATGACGCTCCTTTGGATATGCGTATGGATGCACAGCAGACGCTCACTGCCCAACAGATACTTGCGCAATATGACGAACGCGAATTGACGCATATTTTCAAGGTGTATGGCGAAGAGCGGTATGCGCGAAATATCGCAAGGGCCATTGTTCAGCGCCGTGACGAACAAGCTTTTGTCAGTTCCGGACAGCTCACGCAGATTGTGGATGATGTGGTGCCACAAGCCAACCGTCCATCCGGCAACCCTGCGAAACGTGTATTCCAAGCCTTGCGCATAGAAGTCAATGGGGAATTGGACAAATTGCAGCGCACGCTGCCTCAGATTGCCAATCGACTCAATGTCCATGGCCGATTGGTTGTTGAGTCGTATCACTCCCTGGAAGACAAAACGGTGAAGTCCTTTATGAATCAGGGATTGGTTGCCGATGTCCCTGCAGGCCTTCCAGTCATACCGGAAGATAACATGCCATTCTTCACTGCCTTGACCCGTGGCGCCATAAAAGCCGATGAAGAGGAGATCGCGCGCAATTCACGATCCGCTTCGGTGCGCTTACGAGCGGTCGAGCTCAATCGCCAGCTGCCACAGCGGTGGCGGAAGCGATTCGAGCAAGATTCCAAAGCCGACACCAATCGACACCGCACAAGGAGGGGCTGAATATGACAGCAACGGTGAGAAGTGCACGTTCCCATGCAGCGCCTGCGGGACGCGAACATGAGATGGCGGCGCCTGCTGCTCGCCCGCAATTGCGAGTTGTTGAAGGCGGTCGCGTGTCCGGAGGGATTGTTGGGGGATTCCACAAGGCAATAACGTGGACCAAGACGCGGAGCACGCCACTGCTCCATGTGGTATTTGCAGTGGTGTTCCTCATTGCAGTATTGCTCGGGTCTCTGGCTCTGCGTACCCAAATGGTGCAGAACTCATTCGAAGCATCACAGGTGCAATCCAATATTTCCAAATTGATACAGGATGTGGATGACGATCAGGCCAAATTGGATGCCTTGGAAGCATCTCTTCCTGAAAAGGCGCAAAGCATGGGCATGATTCCGCAGCAAGGCTCAATCTCCATAGATCTGAGCGGTTACCAAGCTACTGGGGGACAATCGCAATGATTACGATGGTGCGTAACGTCAGCAGATGGTTCAAAGTCAATCGCTTCATGGGCAAATGCACTGTTATCGGTGTGCTGCTCGCTTTTGTGGCGGTCGCATGCCTAGGGCAGCTCGCCTCGGTGCAATTGCTCAATGGCAAGTCCACGGCTCAGGCGGCGACTGCAAGCCGGACAAAGACCGTGACGATAAGCGCCAAAAGAGGCAAGATTCTCGACACCAATGGCGCTGTGTTGGCTCAAAGCGTCGAACGATACAATGTCGTGGCTGATCCGGAATTGGCGCAGACCTTCGTCCCGACGGATTGCAAAGAAAAGACTGCTGGGAACTGCCAGCAGATCGACGGGCAGCCGGTGGGAACAACCGGGGCGGCTGCAGTGGCCCGACTGCTTGCTCCCATTCTGGGCATGGATGCAAAAGAGCTGGGCGCTTTGCTGAGCGGCACCGGGCAGTACGTTGTGCTGAAAAAGGAAGTCACCCCGGAAGTCATGCGCAGTATCGACGATTTGGGACTGAATGGCTGCGTGTATGGTGAATTGAGCAGCGAACGTCTGTATTCCAATGGCACGTTGATGGGCGCTCTGCTCGGAGGCGTGAATGATGAAGGCGCAGGCGTTGCCGGCATCGAGCAGATGCAGAACGCGGTGCTGACCGGAACTGACGGGTATAAAAAATATGAACGCGGTGGTGAAGGCGTCGAAATCCCCGGTACGGTCACTGAATCCAAGGATGCCGTGGATGGCAGTGATGTCGAGCTCACCATTGATGCCAATGTTGATTGGTATGTCAAGAAGGTGCTGAGCGATGCCAAGGAGCAATACAAGGCGGATTGGGCGATTGCCGTCGTTCAGGATGTCCAGAACGGCCAGATTTTGGCTTTGGAAGATACCGACCAATATGAGGCCGGAAGCGACGACGCCAAGCTCAATACCTCAAGGGCTGTGAGCCAGACCTTCGAGCCCGGTTCCATTGGCAAGGTGTTCTCCATGGCCGGAATGCTGCAATCCGGTGCGCATCAGCTCACCGATCAGTTCACCGTGCCGGGAACGATCACCAAGAACGGTCAGACTTTTAAAGATGCGACGCAACATGGTGATGAGCACTGGACTTTGGCTGGAATTCTTGAGCAGTCGTCCAATGTCGGCATGGTTATGGCCGGTGAGAACTTCTCGAATGAACAGCGGTATGAATTCCTGAGCAAGTTCGGCATCGGACAGGATGGCCTGGGACTTCCAGGTGAGTCGGATGGTGTGCTCACCAGTGCCGCAAGCTGGGACGGTCGTACGCAAAATACGGTGCTGTTCGGTCAGGGTTATGCAACCAATGCCTTGCAAGTGACCAATGCCATCGCCACGATTGCGAATAAGGGCGTGAAGCAGCAACAATCGATTATCAAATCGGTAACGGATGCTAATGGACATACCGAGGATGCGAAAACCGGTGAACCCACACGGGTCATCGATGAACAGGTCGCATCCCAGATGATGAATGCCATGGAATCTTCAGCAGAGCATTACTCGAAATTCGCAGGGGTCGACGGATATCGCGTAGCGGCAAAGAGTGGCACTGCCGAAGTTGCCGGAAGTGATGGAAGACTTACCTCTATCATCAGTGATTGGTCCGGCATAATCCCGGCTGATAATCCGCGATTCGTAGTGACCGTGGTAATGAAAGATCCCCAGGGCAGCTACGGCGGATTGACATCGGGACCTGTCTTCAAGCAAATAAGTGAATTCCTTATGCAGAAGTATGAAGTCCCCGCGTCCACTCCACGCACTGATGCTATTGCAGTAACGTGGTAACGGTCGGAAATTGGAAAGGCACAGGGAATGAGCTCAGTGAGCGAAGCCATAGCACAGCGCATTACGCTGGGATATGTGCCTGAACGGTACGGATTCGATCTGGTGCCTTCATTCGCATCCGCGGTTACGGTGACATCGTTGGCCGATGATGTGGATTCAGTGCGACCGGGTGCGTTGTTCATTCCTCAATCCAAGATCAGTCAGCGCGTATTGGCGCAGGTCCAGGAAAAGGGCGCCTATGCTGCGGTTCTGCCACATTCCATGCGGCCGATTATGGAATCCCCTCAATTCCCGGTGATGTTCGCCGAGCCGACAGACCAGCAACTGGGTTTGCTGGCAAGTGATATTGCAGGTTCCCCTTCTAATGCGCTGGCGGTGTTCGCCATTGGCGGGGAGAACAAGGATGATGTGTGGGCCAATGTGATTCGCCTTGCGGATTTTCTTCATATGCTCGGCAATCCAGTCGGTGTCATCAGCGCAGCAGGCACGACTTCGCTGGAACGCACGATGCCAGTCACGCATCCCTTGGGAATATTGGATATCCAGCATATTTTGTCCGTGTGCGCAGAAGACGGGGCCGCTGCGGCGATAATAGCTTTGGATGACGATACCTTGCGGCAAGGCGCATTGCAGTCAGTGCAAGTGGATGTCTTGGGAGCGGAGGGTTCCGAAGCACACAGGGATCGCAAAGCATATACGGAGCAACTGCGCAACCGCTATGGCTTTACCTTGGATAGACAAGCCACCATGAGCATACGTGACGAGGAATCCGATGAATTGGCCTCGCAAACAGATTTGGTGCATGATACCGATTCGCAACGCCACCTATCGCTTTCCATCGCGATGGTGATGGCGGCTGGTGTGCGCAAGCCTAATATCCGCAGCGCGCTGAGGGTGTCTCGAGAGCTCCGATAACAATCCGAAACAATACTTGCAGGTTTTCGTCATGGAACCTTCACCGGTTCAGAGGATGCGTGAGGAAGAAAGCATGAATACAGAGGAAAATGCAGCCATGATGCCCAT
Source organism: Bifidobacterium tsurumiense (assembly GCF_000741765.1). Lineage (GTDB taxonomy): Bacteria > Actinomycetota > Actinomycetes > Actinomycetales > Bifidobacteriaceae > Bifidobacterium > Bifidobacterium tsurumiense. The sequence continues at coordinate 33,711 of NZ_JGZU01000003.1, read as the reverse complement.
GAGCGTAGGTGATGTTGCGCATGCGGTACAGGGTGAATTGCGTACCCGTTCGCAAAGTGATGCAGATGCGATCATCACATCTGCGGTAACCGATTCACGCCAGATACGGTCTGGAAGCGTATTTGTGGCGATCAAAGGCGAGCGTGTTGATGGACACGACTTCGTGGCAGGTGCGGGCGAGGCCGGTGCTGTTGCGGCATTGGTCGAGCACTTGATTCCTGACGTTTCAATTCCGCAGATTCTCGTCCATAACAGCGTTGCGGCACTCGGATTGCTTGCGCAGCGCAATGTTGAGCTGCGAAGAGCTTCAGCTGGCGAGTTCACGATAATCGGCATCACGGGTTCTGTTGGCAAAACCACCACCAAGGATATGCTGTTCTCCCTGCTTTCCTCACTAGGGCCGACAGTCGCTCCGGTGGGTTCGTTCAACAATGAAATAGGCCTGCCGCTTACGGCTTTGCAGGTAGGGGAGCATACCCGCTTCCTGGTTGCCGAAATGGGTGCCAACCATATCGGTGAAATCGCCCATTTGACTCGCATCGCCCCGCCTGATATTGCTGTGGTGCTCAAAGTCGGTGTCGCACATCTTGGGGAATTCGGCTCGGTTGAGCATATTGCCCAGGCCAAAAGCGAGATAGTACGTGGTCTGGTTCCTGGTGGCATCGCTGTGCTCAATGGGGATGACGAACGGGTGGCAGCAATGGCGCCGCTTAGCGATCATGTGCTGTGGTTTGGCTTGGGTGATGCCCACGAAGGGGTGAAGGCCGGCAATATCCAGTTGGATGGCTTGGGACGACCCGCATTCGATATGGAAACCAAGCGGGGCGGCATCCGGGTGCAGCTCGGCATCGGTGGAGAACATAATGTGATGAACGCCTTGGCGGCTGCAACCGTGGCTCTCGAATGTGGCATGTCATTGGAACAGGTGGCCCTGGGGCTTCAATCCCTGCATCGCATAAGCCCTCACCGCATGGCGGTGTCCACAGTGACGAGGCGCGGCACAAGCTTCACGCTTATTGACGATTCCTTCAATGCCAATCCGGATTCGATGCGTGCCGGTATCAACGGGATGATGGCTTGGCAGGGCAATGACACTCAGACACAGCCATACAAAGTCGCCGTTTTGGGAGCCATGCTCGAGCTCGGAGATGATGCGGAACGCTTGCATAAGGAAATAGGCGCATACGCCGTTCAATCAGGGGTGCGTTGCCTGATTGCCGTGGGCAGTGAAAGCGATGCACAATTCGACGCTTGGGCTGGGGCAATGAGTCAGGGCGGTAGCGATGCAGCACAAGGCGATACGAACGTGTCAGTACACTGGGTGCATAACACAGAGCAGGCGGATGAGCTGGTCTGCGATATCGCACGAGAACACCCCAATACGGTGGTGCTATTGAAAGGTTCGCATTTCTCCGGATTAAGTACCTTGGCAGAACACTGGGAAAACGAGTAAAACGTAACAGGCCCTGAGGGCATGGCAGAAGTGGAGTTCAAGCGTTGATTTCGCTCATAATAGGTATTGTGGTGTCGCTGGTCGTGGTGATCATCGGCACTCCGTTGCTCATCAATGTGGTGGATAAGCTGCATTATGGTCAGTACATCCGTCAGGACGGCCCGCAGTCTCACCAACTCAAACGAGGCACGCCGACTATGGGCGGAGTGGTCATCAATCTGGCGATTGTTCTGGGATGGGCTTCCTCATATCTCTACCGCTTCATCATTACTGGCGACGGCCCTTCATCTTCTGCGCTTTTGGTGCTATTCGCGATGCTGTCCATGGGCTTGCTCGGTTTCATCGATGATTTTGCCAAAGTGCGTAAAAAGCAGAATCTCGGTTTGTCAGTGCGAGCGAAATTTATAGGCCAATTCATCTTGGCCACTATTTACGCAGTGCTGGCTCTGCTTATTCCGACAAAGTCAGGATTCCCTAGTGCGCAGCCGGGTATCAGTTTTATTGAACAGCCATTCATCAGATTCGATATGTTCGGTCCTGTTCTGGCGGTTATCATCTTCGTCGTCTGGGTGAATTTCCTCATGACCGCGTGGACGAATGCGGTCAATCTGACCGATGGTTTGGATGGCCTGGCCGCTGGCTCTTCGATGATCGCCTTCGCAGGATATGGCCTGATCGCATTCTGGGAAAGCTACCATCTGCTAGGCAACAGCCATGGTGGATATGCGTATGCGGTCTCGGATCCCTTGGATCTGACGATTATCGCCGTGTGCGCCGCGGTGTCCTGCTTTGGATTCCTGTGGTTCAATTCCAATCCGGCGACCATATTCATGGGAGATACCGGCTCCTTGGCTCTCGGCGGCTTGTTCTGCGCGCTTTCCATCGCAACGCATAGCGAGTTCCTTGCGGTAATCATCGGTGGATTGTATGTGGTCGAGGCGTTGTCCGATGTGATTCAGGTCGGGTGCTTCAAGCTGACCCATAAACGAGTGTTCCGCATGGCGCCCATTCATCACCATTATGAATTGAAGGGATGGAGCGAATCCAAGGTCGTGGTCCGATTCTGGATGATCGAGCTCATGTTTGTGTTGACGGGATTGATGATTTTCTATGCGGATTGGGCTGGCCGTTCAGGTCTTTTGAACTAAGAAGCATGAAGACTGTGTTTTCTGATAACACGGAATACGGAAAGTGTGATTGATTATGGATTTGGCACAAACCACGGTTCTTGTGGCAGGACTGGGGATTTCAGGACGCAGCGTTATGGAAGTGCTGCGACCGCGTGCCCGTCGAGTTCTCAGCGTCGATGAGCATAAGGCCGAAGCCGATATTCATGCTTTCTCCGATATTCCTTGGCAGGAAATCGATTTGGTGGTGACCTCTCCGGTATTCAATCCAAGAACGTCATTCATACTCGAAGCCCAGCAGCGCAATATCCCTGTGATCAGCGAAGTGGAATTGGCATGGCGTCTGCGAGTTCAGGCGCAACATAGTGATCAGCCGGCTCCTTGGATCGGAATAACCGGCACCAACGGAAAGACTTCCACAACCGAGATGACATCGGCCATGTTGCAAGCATGCGGAATGGATGCCCCTGCCGTGGGCAATATCGGCAAGGCGGTATCCCATGCGGCACTAGAGCCTTCTCATGATGCACTTTGTGTGGAATTGAGCTCATTCCAACTGCATTTCACTTCGTCCTTGGCTTTGGAGTGCGCCGCAATAACCAATATCGATGACGATCATTTGGATTGGCATGGCGGCATCGAAGGTTATGTCAAAGACAAATCCACCGTATTTCAAGGAGTTCGTAAGGCCTTGGTGTATAACGCCGATGACGCTCGTGTGAGTGATTTGGCGAAGCGAGCGAAGACCGAAGCATCATGCTTGCGCATAGGATTCACGCTGCATGAGCCCCAATCCGGGCAGATCGGTGTTGAAGATGGGTGGATCGTTGATCGTAGCGGTGTGGCCGGTGCAAAGGTCGGTGAACCCAAACGGATCGCAGCAATACGGTCTTTCTCCCATTTATGCGAACCCGATGGAACGGTGTATCCGCATCTTTTGGCTGATGCCATGACGGCTCTGGCCTTGGCACTGGGACTGGGCGCGGATCTTAACAAGGCGATCGAGGGTCTGCGTGGCTTCGCTCCTGGTGGTCATCGTATTCAAATCGTTGCGTCTCTGCCACAGTCCGATGATGATCCGAATGGACCGGCAATTCGTTTTGTCGATGATTCCAAAGCCACGAATGCACATGCCGCCAATGCTTCTTTGAGCAGTTTTGCCCAAGGCAGTGTGGTGTGGATTGCCGGAGGACTGGCAAAAGGTGGCCGCTTCGATCATTTGGTGAAAGAACAGGCCTCACGAATCAAAGCGGCAGTAATCATCGGCGTCGACCAGGAACCTATGGTGGAGGCTTTTGCATCCCAAGCGCCACAGATACCGATTACGCGAATCGATCCTGCGGACACTGGAACTGTTATGCGGCGTACGGTTGATGCTGCTGGAGCATATGCTGATTTCGGAGATGTGGTACTGATGGCTCCCGCTTGCGCATCCATGGATCAATTCGTGTCCTACGCTGATCGTGGCAATCAGTTCGCCGAACAGGCACGTCGTTGGGTGCAGGAACATGGCAGGCGCTAAACAAACCCCGCGCTCAGCCTCTTCCAAAGCGGCTCGCTCTTCATCGACATCAGCCTCCTCGAGAAAGGGGAGGACGTCAACGGCTGCCAAGTCAAGCCGTGCCTCCTCATCATTTGAAGGGTTGCGTTCTTCGAAAAAGGCAACACCGGCGAAGAAGAGGAAAACAGGCTCTTCTCGCAATGCCTTGGGTAATGCGCACCCCTCGAATCGCAGCGTTCCAGCAGACGCGGAAGCTTTTACCAGATTTACCGGCATCCGGAGCATGCTCAATCCTCTGTGGTGCTACCACGGTTTCCGTATTGCAGTCATCATTCTCACATGTTTTGGCGTGGTCATGGTGTTCTCCAGCTCAGCGGTGACCATGATCTCTGCAGGTGTTTCGCCGTGGAAGCAAGCCCTCAGCCAGGGCATGTATTGCGTGCTTGGCCTTGTGCTTGGCTTTGTGGCGATGAAGTTGCCTGTGGGGTTTTATCAGCGATTCAGCGGTTTATTCCTCATAATCGCCATAATCCTGCAGTTGCTGACACTGACCCCACTTGGAGTGGAGGTCAATGGCAACACAGGCTGGATCAATATAGCCGGAGTATTCACCATGCAGCCGGCAGAGGTCATGAAGTTGGCTTTGTGCGTCTGGCTTCCTCAAGCCATGTCCATTGCGCAGCAACGTGCGGCTAAACAAGGCGATAAAGCCTTTCTATTCCCAACCTTGATGTTTGGAGCCTGCCTCGGTGCTGTGCTGCTGGGTAAGGATTTGGGTACGGCCATGATTGTCGTATTCATCGGTGCCACTGCATTCATCATCGGCGGTTTCCCTTGGAAATGGATGCTTGCCATAATCGGCGCTCTGGGAGCTCTTATTCTTGCTGTTGTCATCACCAGCCCCAATCGACTCAATCGCATATTCGCAGCCTATGGTGATTGCAGCGGTGACGATGCCCTCAGTGTGTGCTACCAATCGGTGCACGCCAAGTATGCGATGGCTTCTGGTGGATTATGGGGTGTGGGAATTGGCAATTCCCGCGAGAAATGGAATTACCTTCCCGAGGCTCATAATGATTTTATTTTCGCCATAATCGGCGAGGAAATGGGATTCATCGGAGCCGCTATGGTGATACTCCTGTTTGTGGTTCTCGGCTGGTGTCTGCTGTGCGTTGCCGTAAAAACCAAGGATCGCTATGTTTCCATGGTCTTGGTTTGCGTAACCGTCTGGTTGGTCGGACAGGGACTGGTTAATATTATGGTGGTTGTCGGCTTGCTGCCGGTTATGGGTGTGCCTATGCCATTCGTTTCTGCAGGTGGTTCGTCGCTGATCATGTGCTTGGCGGCAGCAGGTGTCGCCATATCGATGATGCGCTCACATCCGCATGTTCAAGCGGATGTCTCTGCGCTAAGGTCGTGAATATGGGTGGTTCTGTGACTTCTATTGTGTTGGCTGGCGGTGGAACCGCTGGACATGTGAATCCTTTATTGGCCGTGGCCGATGCCATTTGCCGAATCGAACCGAATGCGCAAATCGGTGTTATCGGTACCTTGTCTGGCTTGGAAAAGGATTTGGTTCCGCAGGCGGGCTATGAATTGGAAGCCATTGAAAAGGTTCCATTCCCGAGAAGACCCAACGCCCAGGCTCTGCAATTCCCCGCCAAGTGGATGCGCGAAAATCGCAAGGTGAAAGAGATCTTGCAGCGTCGTGGTGCCCAAGTGGTTGCAGGATTCGGCGGGTATGCCTCGGCTCCTGTCTATTCGGCAGCGCATAAATTGCATATCCCGATTGCTGTGCATGAACAAAATGCCCGCGCAGGCATGGCCAATAAGCTGGCGAGTCGGTGGGCGGACTTTATCGGCACCGCTTTTGACAATACTGGTTTGCGGACTCGCGGAGCGGGTCGCATGGAGAGAGTCGGATTGCCGCTGCGCCCTGCAATAGCGCAATTATGCAGTGAGTTGACCAAGAGCCGTGTTGATGCACGTAAGCGGGCAGCCACGGCCTTGGGGCTCGATCCCATGCGTCCCATAGTGGTGGTTACTGGAGGGTCATTAGGTGCTCTCAGTTTGAACAGGGCGGTTTCCCAAGCCGCTCCTTATGTGTTGGCTCAGGCCCAGGTCATTCATCTCACTGGTCGTGGAAAAATCGATGAGGTTAGACGCACCGTGAGCGAAACCATCGGCGAATCGGCGCTGAATGACTTGGCGCCGGAGCATGCGATGCAAGGCGATTACCATGTGGCTGAATATTTGGAGCGTATCGATTTTGCCTTTGCCTGTGCTGATTTGGTGATTTGCCGATCCGGTGCTGGCACCGTGTGTGAACTTTCCGCCTTGGGTGTTCCCGCTGTTTATGTGCCACTGCCAATCGGCAATGGCGAACAGCGGTTCAATGCACAGCCAGTGGTCGAGGCAGGCGGCGGCATGATGGTGGACGATGCTTCATTTGACGCCGATTGGGTGCGTACACAACTCCCGTCTTTGCTTTCCGATACGCGCACTTTGCACAATATGAGTGCGCAGGCATGGAAATATGGCATACGGGATGCTGCCGATGTTATGGCGCAGCGCATTCTGGAATTGGTGTAATAGTGTGCACATCGCATATGGCGTGACTTTTAGACCAAGTCCATACGCCATAATGGTGGAAGTCTGAATACTGTGCAAGGGAGTGTTACGGTTTTGTCTGAAATCACGAGCAATGCGGAATCAATCAAGCTTGATCCAACCAAGGCGGCTTTCGGCTCGTCGCAGGGTATTCAAGATCTGGGACATACTCATTTCATAGGCATCGGCGGTGCAGGTATGAGTGTTCTGGCTGAGATATTGCATGAGCAAGGCGTTGAAGTCAGCGGTTCAGATCGGAGCAGCAATGCCAAAACACAGCGCTTGCAAAGCCTTGGCATTACGGTGAGTATCGGCCACGATGCCTCCCATGTTCATGGAGCCAAGACTGTGGTGTATTCCAGTGCGGTGCGCGCTGACAATCCGGAAATCGTTGAGGCCGTCCGTCAAGGTTCGCAGATTGTGCATCGCAGCGATATTCTCTCTCTGATTATGCAAACCAAGCATTCGGTGACTGTGGCCGGAGCCCATGGCAAAACGACGACGAGCTCGCTATTGGCACATATTTTGCTCCAAGGGCAAGGCTCGTTGGCTGATCCGAGTTATGCAATAGGTGGTTCAATCCAAAGTTCGGATGGCGGGACTTTGGATGGCGGCCATGCTGGCTCAGGATCGGCATTTGTGGCCGAAGCCGATGAATCAGACGGAAGCTTTGATAAATATCATCCGGACATTGTGGTTATTACCAATGTTGAGGCCGACCATCTTGACCATTACGGCACGGCGGAACGCTATCGAGCAGCATTCGTCCGTCACGCAGGGCATGCCAAGCGGTATGTCGTGATCTGCGGTGATGACGAAGGCGCGTTACAGGTTCTCAACGCTCTTGATGCACAGGTGCTGGAACATACCATAGTTTATTCCACGCGCAGCGCTGAAGAGCTTGGTGATTTGCATGAAGCGGCATTGGTGCAGATCGTGCACGAAAGCGAGCATGAACAGGATGGGGCAGAACGGTTTACGCTTATTTGGCCGTCTGAGTTGAGCCAGGCGCAGGATGGAATCGAGGTGCCTGTCCAGCTTCGCATCCCAGGAATCCACAATGCCCGTAATGCAACCGCGGCTATTGTGGCAGCACATCTGTTGGGTATGGGCATTGAGCAAGCTAGCGCAGCCGCTGCCGGTTTTCTCGGTGCATCGCGTCGTTTCCAGCTGCGCGGTCAGGCAGATGGCGTGCAGGTGGTTGATGATTATGCCCATCATCCCACGGAGATCGAAGCGTTATTGCAAGCCGCACGTCGCCGCTATCCGCAGGCGAGATTGCATGTGCTATTCCAACCTCATCTGTTCTCACGTACCAAGTTCTTTGCGCATGAATTCGCTCAGGCGCTTTCATTGGCCGATGATGTCATCGTAACGGGCGTGTATCCAGCGCGAGAGAAGCAGGAGGATTTCCCTGGTGTGGGGGCACAGAGCATAGTTGATGAGGCTCAAGGAATGAAGCCTTCGGATAATTGGATTTCCGCGGTTGCAGACATGCAGGTTGCGGCTCAGATGGTGGCTTTGCGTGTACGGAGCGGTGATGTTGTCTTCACCGTTGGTGCCGGTGATATTACCGATATGGGGCCGGTTGTGGTTCATGCCTTGCAGGCTCGCGAAAGCAGCGGACACTGATGGGACGCAGAATAGTCAGCGGGGCGTCTCAATCCGGGAACGCGAAATCTTCTCGGGGAAGATCTGCATCCTCAAATTCTGCTGGACAGGCGAGTAAAGCGACCGGGTCGGCTCATCCCAGAAAGGCCAGGTCGCGTCGACAAGATACTCATGAACAGGGCATGCCCTCACGCTCAGCATCCGCAAGGCGCTCGGCAGGAGCGGGAGTCCAAGCGATAAACAGGAAGTCCTCCTTTGTCGAGAGTTCGCAACGATCCGGCGCAGCACGGCATGATGGAAACACCTTATCGAAAGAGGTCGGGAACGCCAAGTCTTCAGGACGGGGTCTGTTCAAATTCAGAAGGAAGCACGACTCGCATGAGGAGCGTCAACCACGCTCAGTGTCCGGAATGCAGACTGATGCCGCGAAAGCGACTTCAGGAGCATTCGTAGATGCGCGAAAGCTCGCAGATGACGATGTGCTTGATCGCACCTTGCAAGAGACCACAGGGGCGCTGGGCATTATGTCACGCCCCAAAGTGGTTGATTTCAATGCAAGGCTCAAAGAAAAACGCAAGGCTGGTCTGCGCTCTATCGTTTCACATGTTGCCATCACCGTGGTTTCGCTCGGTGTGGTGATAGGTCTTGTTTGGTTGCTGTTTTTCTCGCCGGTTTTGCGGCTTGAGGCTGCCAATATTTCCATAAGCGGTGCCAACGAGTGGGTGAGTGAGCAGCAGATACGTGATATAGCCCAGCAACAGGCGGGAAAGTCATTGCTTGTGGTATCGACGAATGATGTGACAACCAAGCTGAAAGACATTCCTGGTGTAACGCAGGCAGAAGCCAAAAGGAAATTCCCTCAGGGAATGGAAGTGACGGTAACCGCCCAAAAACCGGCAGCCATGCTGAAGGTTGGGGATAGTGCGCTTACTGCAGTTGATTCACAGGCCAGAGTGCTCAATTCAGTGAACGGTGCGTCGGCCGAGGGCATTCCGGTTATCGAGGTCGAAAGCGTTGATAGCGGATTGCAGAACAGGGCGGTAAAAGAAGCTCTGAAGATTTTGAGCGCATTGCCTGAATCGATGCGTAGCTCTGTCACGGCCGTCAAGGCGCAGACGCAGGATTCGATCACCACGGAACTCAATGGGGGAGACCGCATTATCGTGTGGGGTGATTCCTCTGAGCTGAAGCTCAAAATGGCTGTTGTGGACAAGATCATCAATGATCCCACGAAGATCGGTGACAAGCATCAGGTGGATGTGTCTGCGCCTTATCGACCGATTATTAAGTAGTCCAGATAACTGTCTTGTTGCAACTGTGGTCTATGAGAATTCTATTAAGCGCTGTTGATATGTGATAGTGAATATGCGTAAGACGCAGTTTCTGGTGGCATACCATTTTTAGGTTTTACAACAAAGTAGTCATGAGCAGATGTTTTGCGCTGCAGAGCGACTAACCATTCAATCATCCGATGTACATGCACTGGCTCTTGATATTTAATGACAGCATCACTGCAAAATGCATGCATAGCCCGACAGTGCCAGTGCTGGGCCGGCAGTCACCGTACTAGTCTAGACAGATGCGTTGGACTTGGAATGACATAAACCACCATAGGTTGGATTGACGCGAGGAATGCGTTTTTGATAGGGTGAATTGTCGGACGGCGCTGATTCATCTTGCTGAATCACTTCGTCTGATGACATATGGAATTTGGGCGAGCAATACCAAATAGGAAGATGTGCTGGTATTGCCCTGAACTTGCCCCGCCAGCTGGACGACCTGCTGGTTGTATCGAATGGGGACGGCCTCACATGGAAGGGGCCGATGATGTCGTGGCTCATACTTGTTGTGTCTGGAATGTTCGAAACCGTGTGGGCGAGCGCTCTCTCGCGTATGGCCGAGAAATTCCAATGGCTTGACCTTCTCTTCTTTATTGGCGGGTCAATTGTTTCGCTTGGCGGCTTGATGATAGCCATGAAAGAAATACCTGTTGGTACCGCTTATGCGGCTTGGGCCGGAACCGGCGCTGTCGTCACCGTTGCATGGTCGATTATTTCTGGATCTGAGTCAGCATCACTGATCAAAATAGTTTTGGTCGCAGTCCTTATCGGTTGCATTGTCGGTTTGCATCTCATTGACGCGAGCCATTGATCAGTTGGTGAATGAAAGATCAGGTAACGATAGCAAACAGAAAGGTGTCGAACCTACACTCTCGAGCGTAAGTTCGACACCTTTTCATTGGTGGAGCTGCGGGGAATTGAACCCCGGTCCGGTGACCGTACTCTCAGTCTTCTACGTGCGTAGTCTGCTGGCCGTACGGCGGTTTTTCTGCCCCCATCTGTGCCGCAGACGACCGATGGCGAGCATATCTACAGTTAAAGTCCCTGAATCACCCTGCGGTCCAATGATCCAAGCAAGTCTTCTTAACGACGCTCAGCATCTCCCCAAAGACGAGGGAGAGTGAACGGAGCGGCTGCTCACTGGTTAATCCTGGCGCGAAGCTCAGGCAGCGAGAGCGAACTCAGTGCGGTTAGATTTAGCACTTATTCTTTTGCGGAGGACATCCACGAGCGGACTCCGCGTTCTCGGCACGCTTCCCTGTGACGAACAGATCACCGTCGAAACCGATCAGCCCCAATGTTCAATTATCAATCCCGGATTGAACCGGACACTTCAGAATACCTCAACACCTCGCTTAATACAACTTCGCTCTGAGTCAACAACCGCTCACGCATGACGTTTTGTGCGGTAAGTCTCACTCGCGCCGCAAGTCATGTAATCAACGACCTCGCAAAATCGCCGAAAGCGACGCCTCAACCGCAATCCTGAACGATCCGATAATGAGCACCTGTGTACCACTGTGTAACTCCTTTGCTGCCGTTACTCTGGAATGTATGAGAATCGTATTGCAAAGGGTCAGCCGAGCCAGTGTCACCGTTATGGACGAGGAAAGCGGACAACTCGATCTATCATTTCAAGAGCAAAGCATTGATGAAGGACTTGTTCTGCTCGTCGGCGTTACCGATGAGGATGGGGATGAGGAAATAGCATGGGCGGTGAGAAAAATCGCCAATATGCGCATATTTGAAGACGCTGATGGCAAAATGAACCGATCCATACAAGACATCAAAGGCTCGATCTTATCGATATCGCAGTTCACGCTATTCGCAGATATACATAAAGGAAACCGTCCGAGTTTCATAGCGGCTGGCGCTCCCGATCATGCACAAGCCATATGGAATCGATTGAATGCTGCCATACGAGCCGAAGGCATCAATGTGCGAGAAGGGCGATTCGGAGCGCATATGCAAATCTCTCTGGTCAATGACGGACCTGTGACCATAAGCGTCGATACTGAGGTTGCCATGCCGAGCAAACACTGAGCAAGGCTTGATAATCCGTACACCACGCGAGCATAGAACAGTGCGGGATGCCGGCTTCGCGCCAACATCCCGTACTTGTCAGTAATCCGCAGTTATCACTGCTCAGGAACGGAGAGGTCCGCCTCGGCAGGATTCACCTTAGGAAGCTTGGTGACTAGCTTATGGATGATCCATATGGCGAAGAAGAGCGGAATGCCGATATAGCTTGAGAGCAGCGCGGTCATATCTTCGTGGCCCATCAGTGCTTCAACATTCTGTCCAATAATCACCACAGTGCACATGATCAGGGCGATAATCGGGCCGATTGGATACAAATGCGCACGGTAGGGCAGCTTTTCAAGGGGGAAATGCTGCGCTTTCAGGGCCTGCCTGAACTTGATATGCGACCAGGCGATGCCCATCCAGGTGATGAATCCCGCGCATCCCGAAGCATTGACCAGCCAGGTGTAGGCGGCACCGTCGCCGATCAAGGATGAGATAAAGCAGGCAGCTCCCACCAAAGCGGTTACTGCCAATGCATTCACTGGCACGCCATGCTTGCTGGTACGACCGAGGAAGGACGGGGCGCTGCCGTTATGAGCCATCGCATACAACATGCGAGTGGAGGAATACAAGCCGGAATTACCGGCGGAGAGAATCGAGGTCAGGATGACTGCATTCATAACCGAAGCTGCAGCGGCGATGCCGGCGCGCTCAAATACCAAGGTGAATGGGGAAATCGAGATATTGACAACATCCGAGTTGAGCAGATTCGGATCGGTGTAGGGGATCAGGAATCCGATAACGGCGATGGTGCCGATATAGAAGAGCAGAATACGCCAGAAGATAGTGCGAATTGCGTGGGGGACAGTTACTGAAGGATTATCTGCCTCGCCGGCGGTAACGCCAACTATCTCGGTGCCTTGGAAGCTGAAGCCGGCCACCATGAAAATGGCCAAAATGCCCATGCCGCCGCCTACAAAGGGTGCGTCGCCGGTGGTCCAATTCTTAAAACCGGGGGAGGTGCCGCCGATAATGCCAAGGATTGTGAGCACGCCAAGCACAAGGAATACGATAACCGTGGCGACCTTGATAATGGCGAACCAGAATTCGCCTTCTCCGTATGCTCGTGCCGACAAGGCATTCATCACGATAAGAATGACCAAAAACAGTGCGGACCAGATCCAGCCTGGATAGTCCGGGAACCAGTATTTCATCACCAATGCCGCGGCACTCAATTCGGCTGCAACGGTGATGGCCCAGTTGTACCAATAATTCCAGCCGACCGCGAATCCAAAGCTTGGGCTTATGAAGCGCGTGCCGTATTCGCCGAAGGAGCCGGCAACCGGCATGTATGTGGCCATCTCACCCAATGACTGCATGAGCAGGTACACCATGAAGCCAATAAGCGTGTATGCGATTAAGGCGCCGCCTGGGCCTGCGGTGGAGATTGATTCACCGGATGCGACGAATAGTCCGGTTCCGATGGCTCCGCCTATGGAAATCATCGTCAGATGTCGTGATGCAAGTGTTCTTTTGAGATTGTTATCACCAGTCGATGATGCGGCTACTGACGACGAGTCCTGTGTGGACATGCGTGTACCTCTCCTCGTTTCACATGAAGTCCCTGCCTTGACCAGGCTGACATGCGTCGGCGATCAAGGCTTGTGATGCTCGACTCATCCTACATCGAGGTAGCCCAAAGAGGTTTTGGCGTCCATATGGTGTACCTCGGCTTGGGATTACCTTGTGTCGGCTCCTGGGTCGTTCACTTGTGTCGATTTCCTGATTGCTTTTGCAAAAGGGCGGGTTCAAGCCCGCCCGATCAGTTCTTCATTATGCAAATGAAACTAGTGCTTTTTCTCCAACAAGGTGTTGTAGGCCAAAGCGACAACGCAGACGTAGACTGCACCGACGGCCATTACCAGAACGCCACCGAATTGTCCGATGGCATCTGCGGCTGCGCCCATCAGAGGCGGGAAGATGGCGCCACCGATCAGGCCCATCATCATCAATCCGGAAACCTCGTTTTGATGCTGCGGCTGATCCAAAAGTCCATGGGAAAGGAACAATGAGAAAGCATTCGAATTGCCAAAACCGATAAGCGCCACTGCCGTGTAGAACAGCCATTGCGGTGGGTTGTTCGGAATCAACGAGAAGATCGTGAAGAAGGCTGCTGCCAGCACCATGATGATGCCGCATATGCGCAAGGCAAGCTTATTGCTGATACGGTGAAGCACGAGTCCTCCGACGAAGCAGCCGATGGTACGGAATGCGAAATACACCGAGGTCGCACCGCTGGCCACTGCCAGTGACAGACCGGTATGTTCCATAAGAATGCGCGGTGCCTGTGCGTTCACGCCGACATCAATACCCACATGGGCCACAATGCCAAGGAAGCACAGCAGAATGACGCGATCCTTCAATAGTTTGAAGCAGTTGATAATGGTGGTTTTGCCCGCATCGGGTTCCGGCTCTTCGATCTTGTCGAATGCCAGGGCGATGCCGATAACAATGCCGATGACCAAGTAAATGGCGTACAAAACCCACCATTGACCGAAGCGGCTTGCTCCCCAAGCAGCGATAAGAGGTGCGAAGAAGGATGCAAACGCCTTGACGAACTGACCTGTCGTCAAGGTCGATGCCAGCTTATCCTTGCCAACAAACACGGTGAGCAGAGGGTTCAGGGAAACCTGCATCAAGGTATTGCCGATGCCCAAAAGCGAGAATGAAATGATCATCAGCACGAGTCGTGCCGTTGAAGCGGTGGTGATTGCCGTGTATGCAATCACAGGAAGAAGCATGGCGACAAGAGTGACGACGACTGAGAGCAGCACGGTTTTGCGCCGGCCGATCTTGTTCATCATGACACCAGTCGGCACCGAGAAGATCAGGAACCAGAAGAACACCATGGTGGTGAACAGATTCGCCTGAGAGTCATTCAGTGAGAATTCTGGTTGAACGTAATTAGTGGCAGTGCCGACTAGGTCGACAAAACCCATGACGAAGAATGTTGCCATCACAGGCGCAAGGGCTTTCAGACCGCTGCGAGTGGCAGAATTCGCTTCGTTACTCATGAGGTTCCCTTCTATGTAACAAGAGAATAAGAAGTTGCAGATCGAAATTGGTCTATGCAGTATTGTGGCTGACACATGCAAGAGGCGTGACAGGTCTCAGCACTCAGCTGAATCACCTGTCACGCCTGTGTGAAGGAGAGAGGGACTTTGGATTTACAATCCGGCCTCAGACAGATAGTCAGTCATGGCCTCTGGATAGGTAGGCCATGCTCCATCCTTGGTGCATACGAAGGCGGCGGTGTTCACGGCCGCACGGTGTGCCTCGGAGAGTGTTGCGCCATTGAGGATCTTCGCGGTGAAGGTTCCGGAGAAGGAATCTCCTGCGCCGACAGTATCGGCAACCTCCACATGTGGAGTGGAAAGGGTGGAAGCCTCGCCCGAGCGTGAAATGATGGTGCTGAAGGTTGAACCGCCGGTGAGGATCA
This sequence comes from Bifidobacterium tsurumiense, assembly GCF_000741765.1. Taxonomy (GTDB): domain Bacteria; phylum Actinomycetota; class Actinomycetes; order Actinomycetales; family Bifidobacteriaceae; genus Bifidobacterium; species Bifidobacterium tsurumiense. The sequence goes on along the minus strand of NZ_JGZU01000003.1, from coordinate 18,545 downwards.
CGTAATCGAGGCTGAACTTGTCCATGAACCAACGGCATGCAACCTCATCGGAAGTGCCGCGGATGTTGAACAGATCACGCAGCAGGAGCAGTTCTGCGTCATTGAGCTTGAAGACGGTGGCCTGCTGAAGCAGCTCCTCGATCAGCTCCTTGGAATAGTGGTCGCCGCGGATGTTGATATCGAAGAACTTCATGGCACCCGGCATGGTGTGTTTGAGCAGTTCGACGATGGTGTCATGCGATTCAGGGGAGCGCAGGCCCAAGGTACCGAAGCACACGGCGTCGGCGCGTTCCACCAATTCGATGAGCTCACGCGTGAACAGGATGTGATCCCATGCCACATTCTTGACGATGGTGTATTCAGGAATGCCGTTCTTCAAAGCGACATCGACAGTACCGGTAGGCCATGCATTGCGCTGGATGATGGATTTGATGCCGGCTTTCTCGGTCACGTCTGCCAGTTCATCGCCCAGTTCATCCTGGCCGACAGCGCTAATGGCATAACCCTCGGTACCGTTCATCATTGAATGGTAAATGAAGTTCACCGGCGCACCACCTGCACGCTTGCCTCCAGGCAGCATATCCCAGAGCAATTCACCGAGTGAGAGAACGATTGGCTTGGACATTGGTTTTCCTTTCCTCGTGGTTGTTATTACCGTGTCCGTTGTGGAAATTTGTGCTTGGCGTCAGTTCTGTTTATGTGACGTCAAAAAACATGGACGGCCGATCCAGAAACTCCGTTATGGCCACGGCTGCAGCTCCTGAAACGGCAGCGTCGGTTGGCAGTTTCGATACTTCCACCGATGTGGTGGAGGCAAGTTCGTCGATGACGCGTTCGTGGATGATATCGCGCACTGCTTGCATCAGGGGTTCTCCTGCCTGGGGGACGATATCTCCAAGAATAATGCGTTCCGGGTTGAAAGCGTTAACTATGGTGACGCAGCCGTATCCGATGATGCGTCCGATTGCTCGGACCATGCCCTGTGCCTGCGCATCGCCTTGTGCCGCCTTGGCGAACAATGCGATGCACGCCTGCGAATGCCCCATTGCCTCGCTTTGTGGAATGATGTTGGATTGATTGATCTCCTGGTGGATCGCCACCGCTGAACAGTACCGTTCAAGACAGCCGACATTGCCGCAATCACACGGTCTTCCGTTGATATCAATGCTGACATGGCCTATTTCGGTGGCAGCTCCCAATGAGCCGTTGATCAGTTTGCCGTGATCGAGTACCCCTAGGCCCACACCCTCGCCGACCAGATAGTATGCCATGGTGTCGCAGTCGTCATGGTCTGCGAATAAATACTGTGCGAGGACTCCTGCACGCGCATCCTGCTCAACAAATACCGGTACGGAAAACGCTGTGGAGAACTCTTCGAGGAAGTTCACGCGTCGCCAGCTTTGCATTGAGGAAACTACCGCTGTATGTCCTGCATTGCGCAAATACGGACCGGGAACCGCCATGCCGATGGCGACTATGGAGCTATCGCCGGAAAGCAGGTCTTCGATGCGTTCATGAATGGTTGTCAGTGTGGAATCGATTGTCGAATCGCTGACTTCGGGCAAATCCTCCAGATGAAGGGTTGTGCCGTTGAGATCAAACACCCCGATCTCTACGAGGCTTCGGGCGAATTTCACACCGATGATATGGAAGCGATCGCTGTCCAGTTTCAGACCGATTGAGCGCCTGTTCTTGCTGCCTTCGATATCGCCGGTTTCTTCGATGACGCCTGCTTCGAGCAGTCTTGCGGTTATTTTGGTGATGGCTGCGGGAGTGAGTCCCAATGCCTTGGCGATTTGCGCCCGTGAGCTGATGCCGTTGTTATAGAGGTGACGGAGTACGCAGGAACGGTTGTGCTCGGACAGTGATGCCTGTGCAACATTACTGATCTGTTTCCTCATGGTTCACCTCCTAGATTCGAGGCTGGAATTGTCCGTTCGCCATTGAATCTGAACTGAGTTCATATATTAACGGCGTTAATTTATTATGGCAAGCATTCGGATTTCGGCGTGTCGGGGTGTGTCGCATGTTGTCATCCGATGCAAAGCAAATATGAGAGATGGTCAGCACTCATGCATATTAAATTAACAAAACTAACTAAAATATAATGCTGTTATATATAGGTTGTGGGGAGGTTGTACACTACTAATCAGAAGTTCGTTTCGTATTGATTGCGAAGCGGTCTGACCGCAACGAGGACGTTGCCGGTACATACGGCCATGGCCGTTGAACGAAGAAATGAGGCATGCAAATGGCAGAAATCATCATTGTGGACTCACAGGAACAAGCAGGCGATATTTATGCGCACTGTGTGGCCGATCTCATCGAGAGCAAGCCGAATGCGGTTTTGGGCTTGGCCACCGGATCGAGCCCCCTGGTGGCATATGAACGACTGGCTGCATTGATCAAGGAACGAAAGCTTGATGTCAGCGGTGTTCAAGGCTTCGCTTTGGATGAGTACGTCGGTCTGGATCCAGAGCATCCCGAGTCGTACCGAAGCACCATCAACCGCACGGTGACTGTGCCTCTCGGATTGAATCCGCAATCCGTGCATGTCCCTAACGGTGATCCTGCAGGGCTGCAGACAGCAGGTGCGGCTTATGACGCAGCCATTGAAGAGGCCGGTGGCATCGACATCCAGATTCTGGGCATCGGCTCTGATGGCCATATCGGTTTTAATGAACCAGGCTCGTCCCTGGCTTCCGGCACTCGTATGAAAACCTTGACCGAGCAGACCCGTATCGACAATGCACGATTCTTTGACAACGACATCGAACAGGTGCCTGTGCACTGCATCACCCAAGGCATAGGCACGATTATGAAGGCGCGGCAGCTTATTCTGCTTGCATTCGGCAAGGGCAAAGCGGATGCAGTGGCGGCCGCAGTCGAGGGCGGGGTTTCGTCATTGTGCCCGGCTTCCGCATTGCAATTCCATCCACACGCGACGGTTATCGTTGACGAAGAAGCTGCTTCCAAGCTTATCCATGCCGATTATTACCGGTATGCATACGAACACAAACCCGAATGGCAGCGCATCTGAGTTGCGTGAAGTATCTGCCGACAGGTATGCCTCTCCTGTCCACCGGTTTGACAGATGCGTTATCGGTGGGCGGGAGTGCACAATAAGGGGATGACAATGGAAGAATCTCGACAGCAGCAGGCTCGCCAAGTAAGCGCTGCGGTAACCGGTCCGGCGCAGCGCCTCGCAATACGCCACGCCACGCGCATCGATGCACGTGGAATCGCTGCACAGGCATGGTTGCTTAGCGACAATGGCGTTGTATTGGCACAGGGCGCGGGAGGTGACAATTATCGGGCGGCATTGCGTGCCTATGGCATGGAGGATGCCGAGAACGTCACCATAATCGATGCGCAAGAAGCTCTTATGCTTCCCGGATATGTGGATCTTCATGCACATGGCGCATGGCAGCATTCCTTCGATGATGGTCAAGAGGCCATTGCCGTGGCAAGAGCAGGGCATGCCATGCATGGCACCACCCGACAGGTGTTGTCATTGATTACCAACCCTGTGGATGTGATGTGCCGAAATCTGCAAACCGTTGCGCAGATCACCAAGCAAAGGCCCGATGTTTTGGGCTCCCATATGGAAGGGCCCTTCCTTGCACTCTCCCGCAAAGGCGCCCATGATCCCGCATGTCTCATAGCGCCTGAAGCCGGCATAGTGGAGCGTTTTCTTGATGCTGCACAAGGCACCTTGAGACAAATCACCATAGCGCCTGAATTGCCTGATGGCATTGACGCCATACGAACCATAAGCGCAAGCGGTGCAGTGGCTGCAGTAGGGCATTGCGATGCCGATTATGACACTGCCAAGCGGGGCTTCGATGCCGGCGCAAGATTGATGACCCATATGTTCAATGCCATGAATGGATTGCATCATCGCAATCCGGGGCCCATTCCGGCAGCAGTGGAGGATCCTCGTGTCACGATTGAGTTGATCAACGATGGATTCCATGTCCATGATGCCGCTCTGCGCTTGGCTTTCCGCATGGCACCGCATCGTATCGCTCTTGTGACGGATGCCATGGCTGCGACGGATTGTGATGACGGCTCGTATCGCTTAGGTGAATTGGAAGTCACCGTGGAAGGCGGCCACGCCCGTCTGGTTTCCAATGGCGCCATAGCGGGATCCACTCTCGTGCTCGAGGAGGCTGTGCGAAGAGCGGTGCAAGTGTTGAGCGTGGATCCGGTGCAAGCGGTTGAAGCGGCAACGCTTACGCCTGCGCGGGCTTTGGGATTGGATGTGCCCAATTCGATTACCGAGGCGCCTTTGGGTTTGTTGAGTGATGGCTATGCAGCTGACATTCTTCTGGCGGATCCAAAGGATTGGTCGGTGCAGCATGTGTGGTGCGCAGGACGGCAAATCCGATAACTAGGACTCAATTTGCGTGGGGCGATTAACGTGGAACGCGGAAGATGGCGTTATGCCCCCACAGCGACGCGAGCCGGCATGTTTTGAGAATGCTGCGGTTGCCGCATGAATCCGAATGTGTGCAAAAGCAACGGGCTTGGCCAGGGAACCCCTTGGCCAAGCCCGTTGTGGTTTGCGCGTATGCAACTAGCTCTGGCTATTGCAGCTGACCTGCAAGCATGAACAGCGTGTGCCCCTTGCCTTGTTCCTCGAGTGAACGGAAGTGCTTGAGCAATCCCAGTCTCTCCACACTGCTCGCAGTGATCGGATCCGGCAAGTCATCGGGGGAGAACCACCCTACGCTCAAGCTTTCCTCGTCTCCGACAAAGGCTTGCGTATTGCCTTGAGGATCCAGCTCGCACAGGAATAGGTGATCCATATATTGAGCATAGTCTCCATTGGCATGAACGGTGGCGGTGTCCGCGTTGATCACGGAAACCAATGCGGACACTTTCGCATCCACGCCGGTCTCCTCCTTGATTTCGCGCACAACCGTATCCGCAGGCTGTTCCCCGGGCTCGCATACGCCGGATACCAGAGCCCATCGGCCGGTGTCGGAACGCTTGCCCATAAGCACTTTGCCTTGAGCATTCTCGACTATGGCAGTGACTCCGGAAAGAGGCAGTGTAGCGTGCCCGATATGCTTGCGCAGTTCCAATATGAAATCAGGAGTGGGCATCATTCACCGTCCTTGTGCGACTTGGCGCATCCATGCTTCGACATCATCGATTTCGCGAGGGATATCCTTGGAAATCCATTCGGGTCCATGCTCGGTCATCAGTACGTCATCCTCAATGCGAATGCCGATGCCGCGAAGCTCCTGCGGAATAAGCAGATCGTTCTTGGCGAAATACAATCCAGGCTCAATGGTGAATACCATACCAGGCGTGATGGCTGCGCCTTGATAGGATTCATATCTTGCCTCCGCGCAGTCATGCACATCCAGACCAAGATGATGCGCAACGCCGCAGGCAAGCCAACGACGATGCTGCTGACCTTCAGGGGAGAGGGATTCTTCCACATCGACTTTCAGAATGCCCCACTCATGGAGTCGCTCAGCGATGACACGCATGCATGCATGATGAATATCGGAGTAAGTGGCACCCGGCTTGGCGGCTTCAAAACCTGCCTGCTGCGAATCGAGCACTGCCTGATACAGCTTGCGCTGCAAAGGAGTGAACGTGCCATTCACGGGGAAGGTGCGCGTGATGTCGGCGGTGTACAGGCTGTCAACCTCGACTCCGGCGTCCACCAGCAGCAAATCTCCGCTTCTCACCACACCGGTATTGCGCGTCCAATGCAGAATCGGAGCGTGCTCACCTGAGGCCACGATCGTGTCATATCCAACCTCGTTGCCCTGTTCGCGTGCCACTGAATTGAAGGCACCTTCCAAGATGCGCTCGGAACGGGGACGGTCCTTGGCCTGCGGGATGGCCGAAAGCAAGCGATCGAAACCGAGCTTGGTGGCGTCCACCGCTTTTCGCAGTTCAGAGATTTCGTATTGATCCTTGATCATGCGGGCTTCGGCGGCAACCTCATGCAGCTTGTCATCGGCATGGGAATTGGCATCCTTGTCGGGGAAGCCATTGGCCTCACGAATACTCTCAACTCGTGCAGTAAGTGCCGGGTCTGCGGTCGAGACGATGCGTACGCGCACAGAACCCGCCTGAGCTCCAACATCCTTAGAAAGGGCATCCTCAAGCTGAGCGATGTCATGCGTTTCCAAGCCTGTCATCGCAGTCAATTCCTTGAGTCCTGCACGAGGTCCGACCCAGTATTCGCCGTAATGAGCGTCCCTGTAATAATCCTCGGTGGAATTGTCAGCTCGTGGAGCCACGAAGAGCTCTGCAGTATGCGTCTTGCCAGCGTGTGCCTCTTCGCTGTCCGGATCGACCGGGTCCAGCACAAGGACGGCTCCGGCTTCATAATCCTGACCCAAACCTGTGTAATAGGAGAAGGAGGTGTCGGGACGGAAGGCGTAATCACAATCATTATTGCGCACCTTGGGCTGTCCTGCTGGAATCACCAGGCGTTCGCCGGGGAATCGCTTGCCCAATGCCTCGAGTCGGGCAGGAATGTATTCGCTGGACTCCAGACGTTCGGTTTCAGGCTCCTGGTTATCCCATCCGGTGACCATAAGCTTCTTGAATGCATCGCTATCCGGACGAAGAGAACGATTGTTCACGCGGTCTTCAACCGGCTGGTCCTCGCCATGCATCTGTGCTTCCTTATCCTGTTCTTCTGCGCTCTGTGTAACGGCGTCGTTCATGCACATCTCCTCTAATATCGGCCAATGGAATGCTTCACAGCATATCCTAGTCACCGCTATGCCACCGGAGTAATATCGCTGTGACCATATTCCGTGATGCCGATGGCACCATCTAGAATATGTGTGTTCATAGAGTGCGAAAGTCAAAGGGGCACAGAGGTTTCATGTCTGTCGAAAATCCGAATCGTAACGGGGCCACCATAATCGATGTCGAACGTGATATCATGTCCCGGCCGCCTGAGCACAATACGACGAATCTGGATCTTGACCGCATGAATCTCATGTTGGATGTTATGGGACATCCTGAGGAGTCATTCAGGGTGATCCACGTGACCGGAACCAATGGCAAGGGTTCAACGGCACGTATGGCAGAAGCCATATGCAGGTCCTATGGCATGCGCACCGGTCTGTATACCTCTCCGCATTTGGAGAAAATCAACGAACGCATTGCCATCGACGGGCAGTCTTTGTCGGATGACGCCTTTGTGGATGCCTGGGATCAGGTCAAGGATCTGGTGGCTTTGGTCGATGCTCGTATGGAAGAGCAGCACAAGCCCAAGATGAGCTTTTTCGAAGTGCTCACATCCATGGCAATTTGGGCGTTTGCCGATGCACCTGTTGATGTGGCCATCATCGAAGTGGGAATGGGCGGTACTTGGGATGCCACCAATGTGGTGGATGCCGATGCGGCCATTATCGGGCCGATTGATATGGATCATATGCAATGGCTGGGCAATACCGTTGAGGAGATCGCTGGGGAGAAGGCCGGCATTATCAAGCCGGGATGCACAGTAGTGGTCGGCCGGCAGCCCCACGAGAGCGAAGTGATGCCGATTATCGAAGAAGCTGCGCGGAGGAACAATGCCACCGTGCTGCGTGACGGGGAGGAATTGCAGGTGCTTTCGCGTATGCCTGCTGTCGGCGGACAGTTGGTGTCCTTGCGAACCCCTCAAGGGGATTATGCCGAAGTTCCTGTGGGCAAATTCGGTGTTCATCAGGCGCATAATGCATTGGCCGCACTGGCCGCAGCCGAAGTGGTGATACCGGTGAACGGCGCACTTGACGGCGATGTGGTGGCACAGGCCCTCTCCACGGTGAAAGTGCCGGGACGCATTGAACAGGTGCGCACCTCGCCGACGATCATTATCGATGGCGGACATAATGTGAATGCCGCTGAAGCATTACGCGATGCGCTGGAAGAGAATTATGATTTCCGCCAACTCGTCGGCGTTGTGGCAATGATGGCCGATAAGCAGGTTGAGGATTATCTTGGCGTTTTGGAACCCTTACTCAGCCATATCATCGTCACCGAGAATTCATGGCATGAAAGGGTCATGCCCGCCGAAGAACTTGAGCGCATTGCCATTCGCGTATTCGGTGCTGATCGCGTCACACGCATCAACGATTTGCCGGATGCCATTCAACAAGCGGTGAATATGGTGGATGCCGATGATGATCTTGGCGTGGGGTACGGTCATGGCGTGCTGATTTGCGGCAGCTTTGTTACGGCTGGCGATGCAAGGACGATGCTCAAGGAGCATATCAATCCCGATCTTGCCAAACCCAAGTCCCAACGTGTGAATCCTGCACTGGTCGAACCTGAGCCTGCACATGATGAAGCGGAGGATCGGGACGATACGGAGGATGCAGCCGAATCGTTGCCTCAGAACGAAAACGAGGCATGGGATGATCCGCTGGCGACCATAATGCCAGATGACGGTAACGAAGATCTGGCCTAAGGCATATCCATGCATTTGAAGGAACTGACACTCCGCGGATTCAAATCCTTTGCTTCGGCCACCACGTTGCGGTTCGAGCCTGGGATTACCGCGGTTGTGGGGCCCAATGGTTCCGGCAAATCCAATATTGTGGATGCTTTGACATGGGTCATGGGAGAGCAGGGTGCCAAGAATCTTCGTGGCACTTCCATGGAAGACGTTATTTTCGCGGGAACGTCAACCCGTCCTCCATTGGGCAGGGCCCAGGTATCGCTCACCATCGATAACTCAGATCATGTGCTGGATATCGATTACAGCGAAGTGACGATAAGCCGAACCATATTCCGCAATGGCGGTTCGGAATATGCGATCAATGGCACGCCTTGCCGACTGCTGGATATTCAGGAATTGCTGTCTGATACCGGACTCGGCCAGCAAATGCATGTCATTGTCGGACAAGGCAGATTGGATGCCATATTACGAGCGGATCCCAGCGGGCACAGGGCGTTCATCGAAGAGGCGGCAGGAATTCTCAAGCATCGCAAGCGTAAAGAGCGGGCCTTGCGCAAGTTGTCGAATACCGAATCCAATCTCGCTCGTTTGGATGATCTTCTTCGTGAGATCCACAGGCAATTGGGGCCGCTGCGCCGTCAAGCGGCGGTTGCAAGGCGGGCTGATGCCATACAAGTCACTGTGCGGGACGCCCAGGCACGATTGTATGCCGATGATGCATCCAATTCATTGAATAAGCGCGAGATCACGCGCAACAAACTTGGTGAAGTGCGCGCGCAGCTGCATGCCCGGCAGCAAGAGTTGACACGAATCAAGCTGCGCATTGAGGAAGTGGAAGCCTTGACTTCCCAGTCGAATCCACACATGGCTGAAATCAACCGGATGTGGCAGGAACTCACACAGATCGAAGAGAGGCTCAGATCCTTGGCCACTTTGGCACAGGAACGATCTCGATCCATGCTCGGGCAAATTGTTGAGCATGTGGGCGAAGATCCCGATATGTTGGAACAACGAGCCGCAGAACTTTCCAAACAACGTGCAGACCAGGAAGAACAGGTCGGCAAGCTGCGCATTGCCTATGACGAGGCGACGGAATACAGGGCGGATACCGAGAAAAAGCTCGCATCCATGAGGCAGACCCTGACGCAATTGCGCACAGTGGCCAAGCAGCATGATGAGCAGATCGCCAGTCTCAAGCAGTTGGTATCTCGTAAGGAATCAGCCATGCAATTGGCCTCCAGCCGTATCGAGGACTATGCACATAGACAAGAGCAGTTGGCTGCACAACTTCAGGAAGCGAGGCAACGACTCGAGCGCAGCGAACAGGAGTCGCAACAGGTCCACGGCAATGAAGATGAGGCCCTCGACACTGCGCGACAAGCATTGGGAGTTCGTCAGGACGAGCTCGAAGAGCTGGAACGCCGTCATCGAGACATTGAATCGCATATCATAGCCTTGCAAGCCAAAGCCGATGCGCTCAACGACACCATGAGTGGTCGCAATGCCTCAGGCGATTTGCAACATGATGACCATGTGCACGCCTTGGGCATGCTTACCGATTTTGTGCGAGTTCGCGAGGGTTGGGAGGAAGCGATTGCACAAGCGCTGGGCGCATTCTCTTCCGCAATTGTTGTCCAGGATCAGGAAAGCATGCTGTATGCGGTGCAACGTGCCCATGATGAGCGATTGGGCAAGGCGGTTATGCTTCATCCGCTTGTCCAATCGCACAACACGCCGGACGCTTCGCAAGACGACAATACAAAGCTTTCAGCGGCATCGTTGATCTCGGCGAATCCGCATGCACAAGACAAAACGCTGTCCGATCAGGTCGTGCTCGCAGTGCGTTCGCTTGTTGCGCATACGGCGTGTGCTCAGAATCGTGTGCAGGCACTCGCATTTGTGGAACAAGGATCGTGGGATGCTGCGATAACGCAGGATGGAGAGATATTCCGTACAGCGGCTGCCATAGGAGGATCGAGCCTATCCCAGAGCAATCTTGCATTGGTGGCACGCCGCGATCAAGCTTTGGAACGCATCGCCACGCTGAAACAAGAACTGCAGGAATGCGATGCACAAGTCAGTCAAGCCACACTCTCGCGGGATCAGGCCAGACTCGAAGTCGATCGCTGCGCCCAAGCGAAAACCGAGGCCAGGATCAAGGCGCAGCAGGCTGCCCAACATCTGCGTGAGTTGAAGCAACGTGTGCAATCTTTGGAGAAGCAGATTCAAGAGGTCGAGACTTCCGGGGCGCGAGTGCGTGATGAGCGATCAGAACATGAGCATGCTCTAGAAGATTTACATAATGCCCTGCAAGAGGCAATGGCTTCTCCTGAAGGACATACCGATTTCGAAGAAATGGGAGAGCGTGAGCGCGATCTGCAAACCAAACTCGACGCCGCGAGAGAAAAGGAACTCACCGCCAAAATAACGTGGAACGATGCCACCAAGCGTGTGCAGTCGTTGGAACGCCAGAGTGATTTGCTCAAAGACCAAGCGAAACAGGCACGAGAGCGTCGAATTCGTGTGGACCAGCTCAATAGGCAGCGCAGACAACGTTCCGAACATGCCCTGCGCATCGCCCATGATGCTTTGCAGGCGGCGGCATTGGTGCAGCGGGATATCGAAGAGGTGGTGAAACGCCGTGAACGTATTCAATCCGAGCTCTCAGGCCATGATGCGCAGCTGAAGTCATTGCGTAGCGAACGCAATGATATGGAACCTCAAGTCGACCAATTGGTCAAACAGGAACATGCCTTGGATGTGGAACGCGAACGTTTGGCCACGGTGCACGGTCAACTGGTGCAACGAGTGTCGGATGAACTGGGCATGGGCCTAGAGGAATTGGTGCAGGAATATGGCCCTGACAAGCCGGTTCCTGTTTTGGATGACGATGGACGCCCTGTGGAATTGCATCCCGAGGACGCCGATCCAAGCGAGCAGGGCGAGGCGACGCCTGACGCCCCAACCAATGCCGAAGCTAGCGATAAGATGCAGTACCGCACGGTGCCATATGTGCGTGCTGAACAGATGCGACGTTTGGAAAAAGCCCGCAAGGATCTCACGGCTTTGGGCAAGGTGAATCCATTGGCGGCTGAAGAATTCGAATCCCTCCAATCGCGCAATCAGTATCTCCATGATCAGCGCAATGATGTGGCGCAAAGCCGCGATGATCTCATGCAGCTCATCAAGGATCTGGATGCCACAATGGTTGAGGTGTTTGCCAAGGCCTTCGAGGATACCGCAGCTGCGTTCCAAAAGGTGTTCGCGACACTGTTTCCGGGCGGGACAGGCAGGCTGCGATTGGAAAATCCCGATGATTTGCTCACCACGGGTGTTTTGGTGGAAGCAAGTCCTGCTGGGAAGCGGGTGAAGCAATTGAGCCTGCTGTCAGGCGGCGAGCGATCGCTCACCGCATTGGCGCTGCTGTTCGCCATATTCACCGCGCGACCCAGCCCCTTCTATGTTATGGATGAGGTTGAAGCGGCTTTGGATGATATCAATCTTTCGCGTTTGCTCAATGCCTTGAATGAACTGCGCAAGCATGCACAGCTGATCATCATCACGCATCAGCAACGGACCATGAGTATTGCCGATGCCTTGTATGGTATTACGATGCGATCAGATGGTGTGACCGCGGTGGTCAGTCAGAAACTCGAGCGCAGCACGGATGACGATTCCACAGCGGTGTGAGCGCCGCTTCGCCTTTTTTGAACAGAACAGAGCGACCACATCGGCTCCCGACAATCCAATGCTCAGATCGATCTGGGTCCATGGATTGGTCTGAGCAAATCGGTCAACTGCACGAGTTGAGGTGGATGCTGTTATTTCTGCTCCCGCAGTTGTTTGGCACGTGCCACGCTATCTTCCACCACAATGGCCTGAGCGTCAATAATAGGAAGACGGGGCATAGGGAAGGCTTCGTTGAGAACGCTGAGTTCCGTGCAGCCCAATACCACCACATCACAGCGATACGGTCCGTTGTCATCAAGCATTTTGTTGATGACGGCGAGATACCGGTCTCTGTTGAGATCGCCAGAACCCTTCACATCGTCATAAATCAGGGAATCGATACGCTTTTGCAGAGTCTCGTCCGGAGCCACATAGGTGTATCCGGCCCCTTCGATCTCGTGCTGATACACGCCGCAAGCCCGTGAGCCTTCAGTGCCCATGAACCCTACGCGAGGATGCGTAGATGCCGGATACACTGCGGACATGCGTTCCACAGCCCCACGTGGCATATGCATTATGGGCACATCGGTCAGGGCTTGGAAGCGCTCAAAGAAATAATGCGCCGTATTGCAGATGAGCACAATAAAACTTGCGCCCATGGCAGAGGCCTTGGCAATGTCATCCGCAATAACGGGGAAGGGATCCTCTGTGGATGTGCCAAGGATAAACGCCGTGCGATCGGGAACCGAGGCGTCGTTGAACACCACATAATCCAAATATTCCTGATCCTTATGGGCATGGGTGGCCTTGTTGACAAGTCGTATGTAGCTCTCGGTGGCCAGAGTTCCCATGCCGCCCAAAACGGCGAAGAATGGACGTTTCATTTCAAATCCGCCTTTTGCTTGAAGAATTCAGCGTATCGCTTGACATAAATGGAATCCATATGCCGGAGCATAAGCCAGCGCTTGAGATGACGATCCTTGTCGTATTTCAGCGTCGAACCCCAATTGCCTTTTGCGAGCATGTCCAGACCGCGGTTCTTATCGTCGCTGGGGGCCACATAGTCGCGGAATATGGAATGCGGGATTTGCAGCCACAGCTTGTCGCCGTGCGCATACAGGGTATTTCCGTCAAATGGTGTGTCCTCAACCAGGTCATCCACAAAATACTTGGCAAGATTGCAGCCATTGAGCGTGACGAAATAGCTGGAACGTCCTTGGCGCAAATTGATCTCAAACAATTTGTATTCGCTGTCGCGTTCGTCATATTTCATATCGAAATTCGCGACGCCTTCATAGCCGATTGCTTCGAGGAAGGCTTTGATGCGGTCGAAAACACCTTCATTGTAATCGGGGATAATCGCAGCATAATTGCCAACGGCCTCGGGGGTTGGGTCTTCAAGCAACGGGTGGCCGAGCATCATCATCCGAACGCGGTGGTGATGGTCCACATATGCATTGAGTACGCGCATACGGCTATCGTCACCAGGAATGAAATCCTGAATGACCATATCCGCTTCATAGCCGGCATCGTAGGCGCGGCGAATCAGCGTGTCCAATTCCTCAGGATTATCAATGATGAAGGCCTTTTTGCGGCCGGGGAAGTCAATATCCAGCCAGGCTGCGGAATCAACCGGCTTCATCGCCACGGGGTAGGGGAATGGCAGATCGGTATGATCCCCACGGGACACGCCCTCCTTGGTCACCACCTTGGTTTTCGGATGCGGCAGACCGTAGCGCTCGCAGGTTTCATAGAAGGTGCTCTTGTAGCTCAGCTGTCGGTTGAGCTGAGGGTCAAGAGTGTTGTATACGAAGTATTCGCGGAGCCGGTCACCGCTATGGCTTATGAGATTGGCATACAGGTCACCGCAGGGAATGAGTAGCAAAACCGTATCGGGGTTTTCGGCCTTCATACGCTTGCCGAATCCGATCAATGTGGACACAAAGGTATCCAGCTGGTCGAAGTCTTCGACAATATGGACATTCATAATCGAGGTGAACTTGGTCGGAGACAGCTGGAAATGAGCGAATGCGGTGGAAATGATGCCGTATTGCTCATGGAATGCGCGTGCCATGCCATAGGCGTTGATATCGCTGCCCAAAAGGACCGGATGGAATTGCTTCATGGATATTCACCTTACTCTGTGGTGGTACTTCGACGATGCACGAAGACTATGCTTATGTGCGAATCAATCTGTTTCGGAATCGTTTGCGTTCGGTCTTGTTGATAAGACCTGCGCACTGGGCGCGGACTCAATCATTGAAATCGTTTGGAATGTGCAAGGTCTTCAGCATCCGACGCACAACATTGGCATCTCCCTCGTATGGAATGCGCTTGCCATTGACCACATTGGCGGTTTCACTGCCTTTGCCGATAACCAATACGATATTGAGCCGGTTCTCAGCATATTGCGCCGCTTCTTGCAATGCCTCTTCCACAGCTCGTTCTCTGGGCAGCACCACATGGGTTATCGCCTCGGGATCCTTGACATAGGAGCGCATCTCCTCGGCGATGCTTTGCGGGTCCTCACGGTTGGGATCGTCCATGGTGAAGTAATAGGAGGAGACTTTGCCCTCGGCTGCTTTGACTATGCCTTCGCGACGGTCGATCGCTTTGCCTCCTGTGGAACCGGAAACCAGGATTATGCGCGGATTTCGTTCGGCAAAATGATGGCCGATTTCATCCACCAAGGTTTTGGTGCTCAGGTAATTATGCGCATAATCCACATAGGCGATCAGATTGCCGGATCCGAATCGTTCCATACGTCCAGGAACCTGCACGTTTTGCATGGCACGCATGGCAGGATCATGGGGCTGGACTCCGGCATGCAATGCTATGGCTGCCGCAGCTGCAGCGTTGAGTTCGTTGAATGAACCGGCCATGGCCAGTTTCATAGGCTCTTGACTGCCTCCATCGATGGTCGTGCCGTCCACGGAGAGCGTGAATCGAGAGGAATCCTGCTCATCCGGTGTCGCCAGCACATTTGCATGCGTGAGATGCCCGGTTTCCGGATCATGCAGTGCGAAGGTTGTGGTGGGGGTGTGGTGTTGTTTGGCGTCTTGGGTGAGCAGGTCGATGTGTGTGCTGTCGGCGCCGAGGATGAGGGTGCGGCTGTTGGCGATGAGTCGGCGTTTGCTGTAGAGGTAGTCTTCGAAGGTGGGGTGTTCGATGTCGCTGATGTGGTCGGGGCTGATGTTCAGGAAGGCTCCGATGTCGAAGGTTATGCCGTGGACGCGGTGGACTTTGTAGGCCTGTGAGGAGACTTCCATGACCAGGTAGCGCATGCCGTTGTCCACTGCCGTGCGCATCATGCGAAACGCATCCAACGACTCAGGAGTCGTCAGATCGGATTCTTCATAGGTGTGCCCGTCAAGGCAATTGTCGACTGAGGAAAACAGTGCCGCTTTGCCCACGGAATATGCATTCAGCAATGCTTGAGTGAAGTAGGCCGTGGTGGTCTTGCCTTTGGTGCCCGTAATGCCGATCATTGCCAGATCACGCTCTGGATGGCCGTAGAATGCCGCGGCTAGCAGACTCATCGCCTTGCGCACATCATGAACGATCAAGCCTGGGGCTTTGGTGGCATATGAATAGTCTTTTTCAGCGACATATGCCGTCAATCCTCGCGAATCGGCGTCGCGGAGGAATTCTGGACGGAAGCGTCCTTTGATGAACAACATCGTGCCAGGAATGATCTCGCGTGAATCATAGATAATATGCTGCACTTGGGTATTGGCAATCTGGGGTTCGGGCACCAGCGACCACATTTCTCCGCATATGACTTCTCGTAACAAACCGTGCTTTTGGAGCAATTCGGTTGCGCAAGCCAATGTGAGTCGTGCCGTATTCATAGGGATGTGCCTTTCGCCATGTCTCATTCACTGCTCTGTGATGCTAGAGAGCCAAGGTTTACATATCGTTGAGTCTTGCTGAAGATTATCTTATAAGTTATCGACCGAAGGCTGAAATTCCAGTAGCGAAATGAATTTCATATGGACGCCCATATAGGGATGCAGTGGTGCTGCGCATGGTATGCAACGGTGCAATGTAATATCCCGCTGTGCAGTCGCTCAGATGGCCGATGCATAGCGATAGGAGACGTAGGGAATTCAACTCATCTTGGTGAGAGATATGGAGGGATGCAGTTGGCTACATCCGGTAGAGCTCCGCGAGATGCCCCATATGAACAAAACAGCGGTCTTGCCTGCATCGGATGCATAGGCGAGACCGCTGAAGCCCTTTAGATGTCGATTACAGCCAGGAATCGTGGATTGGGGCGCGGCCGCGTCCCTGCAGCCAGCGATTGAACGATTCCTGCCAGGTGGCGTGTGCCTGACGTTGCCAATCCATTAATTCGCCCATGCTCAATCTTCCCAGCTGGGGATAGAGCGTGGTCATAGGGCCGATAAGGTCAACGGCGGCAACCGTGTCGGCTGTGGCGTCATGAAAATCACCCTGTGGTTCGACGCCGTAATACTCGGTGGTCGAAGCCAGATTGCGTCTTCCGGAACGCCTGGAAACGGCACGATCCAATACTAGAGGATCGACAACAAGTAATGAATAATCGGTATTGTCCGCCGCTTCGCGTTCATCAAGGGTATCCAGGCTCCAACGGCGCAGATCACCATTGAGCATATGAACATCAAAAGGAGCATTGTATGCGAGCAAGGGAATGCGCTTGCTCTGGGCTTGGGTGATAACTGCAGCCAAACCGCTGAGTGCACGCTCAGGCTCCTGCCCGTGTTCCTGAAGATAGGCATCGGTAAAGCTATTGATCTGGCTTGCACGCGGGTTCATGGGCCTATGCGGATTGATAAGCCATTCCGCAACCACATCGCCCTCGGATCCCATTTCAGGGTTTCGCAGCACCAATGTGGCCGAGACGATGGCGTCCTTGCCTGCGAAAGTTCCTGTTGTTTCAGTATCGAATCCAAGCAACCATGAGCGATCCAGGGTGGTTTCCTCGGTTTGTTTAGGTGCTAAGGCGACGGCGTCCGCAAGGCGTTCAAGAGAAGTCATATGGTGTATTGTGCGCTCACAAATCGACAAGTTGGCATGAATCGCCTCTCGCATCGCCACAAGAGCCGGGGCGACATACCACAGAAGCAAGAATCTCCTTAGCTTAGAATGGAGAGCGTGACTGATGAGCAGACCGAGCCAGAACAGGAAACCGTTGCGCAAAAACGACAACGCTTCGAACGCCTTGCCATGCCCGCTGTCAATACACTGTATCGTCAGGCTATGCGACTGACCAATAATCCTGAAGACGCTCAGGATTTGGTGCAGGACACCTTTGAACGGGGATTCAAAGCATTCGACAGCTTTCAGCCGGGCAGCAATTTTGAAGCGTGGATGACCACCATTGAACGAAATGCCTATTTCAATCAATACGCCAAGGCGAAGCGTCGTCCGAAACGCGCCAACGATTCCACCGGGGAATATGACGACTGGGATATCTATTCCGCATCCGAACATGCTTCGGAAGGATTGAAATCTGCAGAGCAAGAGTATTTGGATGCCTTCGCTCCTGAGGAGATCATGTCCGCTTTGGCGAAATTGAGTCCGGAAAGACGGCAGGTGTTCATTGACGCCACTATTGATGGCAAGTCATATCGCCAGATTTCCGATGAGCAAGGGGTGAAAATCGGTACGGTTATGAGCCGCTTGAACCGCGCTCGCACCCAATTGCGTCGAGAGTTGGCATCCTATGCCCGTGACCGGGGGTATGGTGGTGTGAGGTCTGCACATGAGGTCGAAGCGGGGAATTCACCAAGCGCGAAAGCAAAATCCGCGCATACAGGCCATAATGTGAAGAACCGCCTCTCGTCGACACCGCGAGAGCTGGTTGTCCAATCGGCGCAAGGAAAAGGAATCGGCATGAATGGGACTTTTGGACGTTATAGCCGTATTTCAGTAACCGAGCGCACCGCCGCTGGAGTTTCTCATACCGAAGTCGTGGTTAATGACATGCCGGTGCATGATGAGGATTGTTTCGACCCCTCGTGTTGCGATGCAGACGAACGCGCACTTATTGTCGGCCTGCGTGCATATTTGCGTCCCGATCATGCTCCGGAATGCCTTATGAAGCGTTTGCAGGAGACTTTGGATCAATGCTGCCGCGATATGAGCGATGAAGAGTGATCTCTGACGGATACGCGGTTTGCAATGTGCATGCATAAGCATTGCATATGACGGAACCGTATATCTGGGTTATTGGCCAGAATGTGTGTCTGAAATCGCCTCTCATGCCTTGTGCTGCAAGGTCTGAGAGGTGTTTGAATGTGGCGGTGGGGACTTTCGAGGTCGGCCAGAATGTGTGTCCGGAACGGGACGTGGCGCGTTGCGGGGCAAGGCCTGGGAGCCGTTTGAATGTGGTTGTCTGAATGGTATGAGAACCCACTTTGCCCGAATGCCACGGAACGATGAAGAAGAACGGGAAGACCTC
>NZ_JGZU01000002.1 GCF_000741765.1 Bifidobacterium tsurumiense | reverse complement strand
GAGGTCTTCCCGTTCTTCTTCATCGTTCCGTGGCATTCGGGCAAGTGGGTTCTCATACCATTCACGACAACCACATTCAAACGGCTCCCAGGCCTTGCCCCGCAACGCGCCACGTCCCGTTCCGGACACACATTCTGGCCGACCTCGAAAGTCCCCACCGCCACATTCAAACACCTCTCAGACCTTGCAGCACAAGGCATGAGAGGCGATTTCAGACACACATTCTGGCCAATAACCCACCGGTGGGAGGTTTTTGTTATGCCATCTATCGCATTCTTTGCAGTCGCGCTACGATTCCCAGCTTCTATCAGCCCTTGCGCGTTATGATGGTCTTCGTGATACTTGATCGACATGAGCACATCAATACCAATGAGATGCAGGCAAGGCTGAGAGCCGCTGGTACCCAAGACGGACAATTCGCCCCCGAGCAGATCACCGAATTCGTGGATCTCATGCAGGTGTATGAAGGTGCAATGTATGAGATCAGCACCAAGCTGGAAATTCTCGACAGTGAATTCCAGGTACGTTTCTCTCACGATCCGATCCATCATATGGAACGCCGCCTCAAGTCGGTGAATTCGATTTTGGACAAACTACGGCGCCGCGATTTGCCGATTACCACTCGTGCCATGAAGGACAATCTGTTTGATGTGGCCGGCATACGTGTCATCTGCAATTATCGAGATGACGTGTATTCCGTATCGAATTACCTGTCCGCACAATCAGACATCCAAGTGCTTCGAGTAAAGGATTACATCAAAAATCCGAAGCAGAACGGATACCGCAGCCTTCACGTTATTTATGCTGTGCCCGTGTTCCTTTCGTCCGGAGCTCATTACACCCCTGTGGAAGTGCAATTCCGCACTATCGCCATGGATTACTGGGCGAGCCTGGAACATGCTTTGCGATACAAAACAGACCTGCCCGACGACCGGCTGGTCGAGCATTCCCAGACGCTTTTGGATTGCGCTCGCAGTTTGCAGAATATCGAAGTGCAGATGCAGGGAATTCATCGCGATATCAATGGCGCTCCACAGGTTGAGAACGCGCCTTCTGCTTAATTCAAGCCATATAACGAATACCATGGAACCGCGAATATGATCTCGCAACAGTTGAGATTCTCATATCGACGTCGCGATTTCCCGGGAATATGGCCCAAATATGAATGAGGTTCCGCCTGCAATGACGGAACCTCATTCTCATGGATCTGTATCAGAAGTTGAAGTTATCCGGATCAGCACCGTTGCGCTTGCCGGTATCAATGGCATTGATGGCTGCCATTTCCTGATCATCGAGCGTAAAGTCAGCAACATCAAAATTCTGCCGAATGCGCTCGGCATGCGTGGACTTAGGCAATACGATCACACCGCGCTGCAAATGCCAACGAATCACCACTTGGGCAGCGGACTTGCCATGATGCTCGGCTATCGGCGCAAGTCGAGGATCCGAAAGCAGATTGCCTCCTGTGCCTCCAAGCGGGCTCCATGCTTCAATGGCAATGCCCTTGCTGTGCGCGAAATCAATGAGTTCCTGGTTGGCGAATTGAGGAGAAGACTCAATCTGATCCGCCGCAGGAACCACATCACTCATCGAGAGCAGACGTTCCAGATGGTGCTGCTGGAAATTGCTGACACCTATGGCACGAACGCGCTTCTCTTTGGCCAATTCCTGCAATTGTTCCCAAGCCTTTTCCCATCCATCGGCTGGCCAATGAATGAGGTAGAGATCCACATAGTCCAATCCGAGTCGTTTCAGGCTCTCCTCAAAAGCCTCCTTGGCTCGTCCTGCGCGAACGTCGTCATTCCACAGTTTAGTAGTGACGAAGATCTCTTCGCGAGCAACGCCTGACTGGCGTATGCCCTCACCCACGGATTCCTCATTGTGATAGATCATAGCCGTATCGATATGACGATATCCGGTCTTCAGTGCTTCGCGCACAGCCTCGACTGTCACTTCACCGCTTGGTGTCTGGAACACTCCCAAACCAAGCTGTGGTATCTGCACTCCATTGTTCAGGGTGATATTGTCAATTCCCATATTCATTCCCATCTGCAAAGCGGTGCCGACAACTTCGCCTATTGCTCCACGGCCGCGGATGTGCATACTGCATCATTTTGCAGACAAAGGCACGCTTCGACACCGTATGTATATGTGCGGCCATTCTATCGAGAAACCCGCAAGCTCCAACCGACGAATATGCTTATAGAGCAAAATTCAGCGTTTATTCATGCAACACCGATATAACACCAGTATTCGCATCGCCCCATTGGGTACAGTGGATAGTAGCTCGCACGGCAAGTGCGAAGAATGAATAAGGAGCCAGTCATGACCTACGGCCAACAGCCCCAGAACAACGGGCAGAACGGCAACCAAGCCTATGAGTCTTCTCAGCCGCAGTACGGCCAGACTTATGCGCAGGAACAAAGCGCACAGGCACAGCAGAATGCTCAGTACTATGCGGACCAACAACAGCCAGCATATGCCCAGCAGGCGGCATTCGCACAGCAACCATATGCGAGTGGCAACCCAATCGACACCCAGGCCACATATACATACGAAAGCGCGGTGCATTCTTCCATAACACGCGCTTATGCCGAAATGGCCATCGGCCTGCTGGTCACAATCGTTTCCGCAGTGCTCAGCTACAATTCAGGACTGCTCGTGAGTTTCCTGTCCTCGACAGGAACGATAGGGCTTATCGGCGTGACAATCGCACAGCTGGTTTTGGTATTCGTTATTTCCGCTCGCGTAATGTCAATGAGCCCAGCCATGTCGAGAATACTGTTCTACATCTATGCCGCAACCATGGGGTTCACGCTCAGTTCCATCTTCCTTGTGTACAACCTGGGCTCAATCGGCATGGCTCTTGGTCTGAGCGTAGGCTTCTTCTTCGCCCTCACCATGTTGGCTCTGACCACGAAACGCGACATGCTCAAAGCAGGTCCGATTCTTCTCACTGCTCTGATCGTGTTGGTGATCGGGCAACTCATCATGGCCTTCATACTGCCAACTTCAGGCGCCAATATGCTGATTTCTGCGATCGGATTGCTGATTTTCGCCGGCCTGACAGCATATGATGCACAGAAAACTCGAGCCCTCTTCGCGCAGTACGCGGGTCAGCCGGAAATGATCAAGCGATTCTCCATCGTATGCGCCTTGAACCTCTACCTGGACTTCGTCAACATCTTCCTCTATTTGCTTCGTATCTTCGGTAGTCGCGATTAGTCTTCTCCCGAATTAGCGCAGCCCATTCATTTCCCATCTTGGCGGCTGTGCAATTATGCCGGTGTCATGCGTCTCATTCGCACTGACACCGGCATTCTTATACTGAACACTTCATTTGCACTCAGTAATGCAACAGCCATTGCTTTATATTTCAGAGAATATGCGGAAGTTTTGAGCCGAGCTTACTAAGCCTGCTTCGCTTTTCTATTTGAGCGAATCCTTGGCACGCCGATATTCGTCAGCCTTGGATTGCCAATATTCCCGATCTTCTTGAGTGATCGGTCGCACCACTTTGCACGGATTGCCCACTGCAATACTGTGGTCTGGAATGTCCTTGACCACAACGGAACCCGCGCCAATCACCACATCCGAACCTATGGTGACGCCTGGGCATACCACAACGCTTCCGCCGAACCACACATTAGAACCGATGGTTATGGGCCGCCCGCCTTCGAGTTGCTCATTGCGTACCGGTGCATCAATCGGATGGTATGGCGTATACAAGCTCACTCTTGGACCGAAGAACACATTGTCTCCTATGGTTATGGGAGCGACATCGAGCATTATGCAGTCCACATTGGCATAGAACTGCTTTCCGATAACAATATTGCTGCCGTAATCACAATAGAACGGCGGCTCAATGGAAGCACCCTCACCCAGCTCAGCAAACAACTCATGGAAGAGACGGTCGCGTTCATCAAATGCGTCATATGCACTGTGATTGATCTCATGCAGTATTCTGCGGCGACGCATGGAGTCGTGCTGAAGCTGTTGGTCCTGCGCGATATACAGTTCGCCAGAGAGCATGCGGCTCTTTTCAAAACTTTTTTCTTGCTGCATGCAAAAATAATAGCGAACAGCTACGTACATCACTCACCCGAACTCGAACACGCCCGCTCGCATGCAGCATGAGCTTTTCATTTACGTAAATGCAACGTCTACACTGCATTGTCGACGCGAATTGGTCACGTATTGGTGGTAGGCTGTCGCATTGTTGTTCGGCCCCGTAGCTCAGCTGGATAGAGCAACTGACTTCTAATCTGTAGGTCGCCGGTTCGAACCCGGCCGGGGTCACTTCTTTTTTGTTTTCCTGCGCTGCGTGCATTCCTCATTCAACATGATGCCTCATCACGTGATTCGTTCTGATACATCATGTTGTTCGATGATATGCATACACAGACAATGGCAGAATCGACCCGCCCGCTCAGCCAACCGTATTGCCGTAAACCTGCGCTTGCAGATCCTTGCGAGCAGTTTCCATGGATGCGATCTGACCAAGCAAGGCTATCTTTTCCTCGCCATCTGGAAGTTGCTTCATTTTCTGCATCGCAGAGCCAATCCTGCGCATAAAACCACTATCCAAGAGACGAGCCAGCAGCTCAGCTGCGTATTGGCGTTCTGCAGGACTGGGCTGTCTTAGCTGCACACTGGCTGGCTCGGGACCTGAGGCAGTACCTCCACGAAAACCGTGATTATCCTCGTCTTCTTCAGGTAGAGGCAAAGGCATGACTGCCAATTCATTGATAGCCTGTTGCAACATGGGACCGGCAGCCTTCGTGAGATTATGCATCCACAGGCCTTGAGGAGTATTCGGCTGAGGCAGACCTCCCGCAGCGGCCACTGCCTGGAAGAGTGACCGAAATACCGGCGTCATGAAATTCATCAACGACAGCTGTGCAAACCATTGCGGATCGATCGCCAAAGGAATCTGAATCAGAGTTGCCATGAATTGCTGTTCACAAATGAAAACCGCATCATCGATCCGATAATAGCTTTGCTCAAGCGCACTGCGACGTTCCAAAGCCTTGCGAACCGCAGGATTGGCATATGGTGACCCTCCCCTTCGATCGGAGAAGCCATCATTGCCCTGCCTTTGCCTATCCCGAGGAGCATACGCATCCTCATCGCGCACATGCAGTCGCCTTCGTGCCGACTCAACCTCTCGCCGCATGGCATCAAGCTCAACACCGATACGACGCGCGGTTTTCCTCATATACGCATCCATTTGAGAGCGATCCCTGATTTGAGCAATAAGCTCGCTCACCGCCTTGACAGCACCGACTCGTCCCGTCGTGTACGAGGTATCAAACCGTTTGATCACCGTATTGATAACGAAGTCATACAACGGAATCGAACGCTCAATAAGCGAACGCACCGCCTCATTGCCTTGCTGAATACGCAAGTCACAAGGGTCCAGATTATCGTCAGCCACAGCCACGAAAGTCTGGGACAAGAAGGCCGAATCAAGTCCGAAAGCATGCAAAGCCGCCTTTTGTCCGGCTGCATCGCCATCGAAGGTGAACACCACACGAGAACTCAATTGGCGTCCTTCAACCTTGCGAGGACCGATCAGCTGAATGCCGCCAAGCGAATCATCGGCGATAAGCCGCCGCACGATTTTCGCATGTTCGGCACCGAACGCTGTGCCGCATGTCGCCACTGCAGTATCAATACCCGCCAAATGACACGCCATCACATCGGTGTAACCCTCGACAATGACCACCTGACGTTTCTTGACAATATTGGGTTTGGCCAAGTCAATGCCATACAAGACTTGATTCTTGCGATAGAGCTGAGTATCAGGCGTATTGATGTATTTCGCTGCGATCGCATCATCCTCATATAGCTTGCGAGCGCCAAAACCCAAGGTTCGCCCGGTTGAATCACGAATCGGCCACGTCACCCTGCCTCGGAAATAGTCATATATGCCACGTTGCCCCTGCCTTGCCAAACCGGCATCCAGCATTTCCTGCTGCGTGAATCCCTGCTCGGCCAAGTGACGGACAAGATTATCCCATCCCTGAGGTGCATAACCGCAACCAAAGCGCTCGCAGTCAGCCTGGCCAAAGCTTCTGCCTCCGAGCAGTTTCCGTGCTGCAAGCGCCTCTTTACTGGTGATTTGAGACATGAAAAACCTTTGGGCCGCCTCATTGGCCTCCAGCAATCGCGCACGCTTTGAACCTGCATGTTCAGACCGCTGCGAACCTGCCTCATAATGCAGTTCGATATGGTATTTGTCGGCCAGGAGCTCCACTGCCTCGCGGAAATCTATATTTTCCTGCTGTTCGACATATCCGAAAACGTCGCCACCAAGTCCGCAGCCGAAGCAATGCCACACTCCCAGTGATGGGCGGACGCTGAAACTGGGGGTTTTTTCGTCATGGAAAGGGCATAACCCCACAAAAGTACCGGTTCCAGAAGGTTTCAGAGTAACCGAAGCGGATACGATGTCATAAAGGTCTGCTGTTGCACGAACCTTCTCCACATCCTCTTTCAAAATCATTCCGGCCATAACACTCCACCTTACCCTGACTTGTCGCCGCTAAGCTAAGCTCACCGCATGAAGCCTGAAACCCAAGGCGACTCCGGCATGAACCAGCGCGTCTCAGCACAGAATGGAGTGCATGGCAAGCGCAGAGGCATCCGTCAAGCTCGCCACCTGATCGATGGCCACTCGCAAACGCTCGTCGTCATTGGTCGCCTCAAGCCAATCATCCAAGAATACCGTTTCCAAGGCATCGCTGGGATTGGGAGAATCCGCCAGGAGAACATCCACCAAATCGGTCACGATGGATCGTTCCTCTTTATGGAATGGTTCGCGTTCGCGCGGCTCCATAACAAAATACACCGCCATGCCCTTGAGCGCCACGATTTCATACGAAGTGTCTTCGGGAATAACCAAGGATGCCGCATATCTGGTCAAGGGCCCTTGACCATAACGTTCTCTGGTTGACATTTCCACCGAACCGGCAAAACGTCCGATCAATGCACTGGTCATATTTTTCAGCAACGCCAACGAACGTCGCGAACCGTCAAAATGCTCGGGCAGCATGTGTTCGCGTCGCAACCGACGTATGGCAGCCAAGAGTTGATCAGCATCCCATTGCGACCCATACCATTGCCGGGATGCTTCAACGATGCCATCAACGGTTCGCGTGTCGCGCAGAGCCAGAGGATTGAACGCGCCTGTTGCCATGGCATCCTCAACGTCATGCACGCTGTATGCAATGTCGTCAGAAAGATCCATCACCTGGCATTCCATAGGCTTGGTATTACGAGGAGCCCCTTGTTTGAGCCAATGGAACACATCCATATCATCCGGATACACCCCGAATTTTGCACTGCGCTCTCCCTTGGGATGCTGCGCAGCCTCAGCAAACGGCCAAGGGTATTTCACAGCTGCATCCAGCGATGCACGTGTGAGATTCACTCCAGCGCTACGCCCATCAGCGTGGAACACCTTCGGTTCCAAGCGGGTGAGCAAACGCAGTGTTTGCGCATTGCCTTCAAAGCCGCCGATATTCGAAGCGATATCCGACAGGGCTTTCTCACCGTTGTGTCCGAAAGGCGGATGCCCCAAATCATGGGCAAGGCATGCGCAATCAACGACATCCGGATCGCATCCGAGCACAGCACCCAGCTCTCGACCGATTTGCGCGACTTCCAAGGTATGCGTCAACCGCGTGCGGGCGAAATCATCGGTGCCCGCCAATAACACCTGACTTTTTGTTCCAAGCCTCCTCAATGCAGAGGAATGGATCAGTCGGGCGCGATCACGCTCGAAAGCGGTACGTGAGCGAGATTTAGGAGGCTCCTGCGCCCACCGCTCCTTGTCGAAATCCGTGTATCCATCAATCTGACGAGTAACGGTGGGTTGCAGTTCTTCCATGCTTCCCCTTCCCGACGGAACGTTGCAATGTCACTGGTGACTACATTAGCGCACACAGCATACCGTCAGAAGGGCAATCCGAGTGCATAGCTCAGGGATCACAACAGAGTCGAGGGGTCGAGCATCGCTCTGTCATGCTCGTCAAGAACTTCAAAAGCCCCCAGATACAACCGCGGTATGCGCGTGCGCAGACATGTGAAAATCTCGTAGCTTATGGTTTCGGCTGCACGCGCCCAGTCATCAGCCGTTGGCTCAAGGAACTCCTCGCCCCTGCCAGGACCGAAGAGTTCGACGGTATCGCCTTCTCGGACTCCCATGCTTTCCGCATCGCCCTGCAGATCCAATACGAATTGATCCATGCATACGCGGCCCGAAACATGCATAATCCGCGGACCTTGAGCCGTCATGACGCGCACAGGACCACCGAGTTTGTCGGTATGCCGAGCGCTTGGGGTGTCGAAGCCTGAAGCAGAGCGATGAATGCCATCCGCATATCCGATGGGAACAATCGCCGTGCTTGTCTCATGTGCAGTCACATAGGTTCTGCCGTATGAAATGCCATGACCCGCCTCGACCTTTTTCACAGTTCCCAATTGCGCCTGCAAGGTCATGGCCGGACGGAGATGGTATCGCGAAGGAGTGCCCATCGCAGGATCCGGCTCATAGCCATACAAACCAATACCAGGCCGAGTCAATTCAAAGTGGATCTCAGGCCGTGACAGCGTTGCAGCCGTATTGGCAAGATGGCGAATCTTCGGCGCAATCCCTGCTTCCCGCATCATTGCTGTGAAGGTATTGAATTGAGCGATCTGCCCTTCGGTGACATCCACGAATTGAGGAATATCCGGCGCATCGGCAACAGCCAAATGACTCCACTGGCCGACGATTTCCAGCACGCCTTGGGACGACAGTTCCACAAGACGCTTGAGCGCCGGGCCAAAGCCTTCTGGAGTAAAGCCATTGCGACCGAATCCCGAATCGACTTTCACATGAACTCGCGCAGCCCTTCCCAATCGCCGCGCAGCCTGCGCCAACGCTTCTATGCCATCAATTGAGCCAACGGCAATGTCAATATCATTTTCAATAAGCTCTTCGAATGGTGCTTTCGTGCCGTTGTACATCCACGTGAGCACTCTGCAGCGTTCCGGACCGATACCTGCGCGACGCAACATCAATGCTTCGCGGGATTGTGCGGTTCCCAACCATGTCGCACCACCCGCCAATGCAGCCAATGCTGTCGGAATCAGACCATGACCGTATGCGTCACCTTTCACCACACCCATGACCTCGGCATCTGAAGCCTCGTGAGAGACCTGAACCAGATGGCGCATATTGTCTCGCAAAGCTACGAGGTCAACGATCGCCTGCGCTGGATAATGACGGCAGGCCGCCTCATAATTTGCAAGACCTTGGGGGGATGAAAAATGCCATTGCGGCAATGCACTCATGCTCATGCCATCCATTGTTGCTCTGCGGCTGCGACATTGACACCGCAGAAAGCAACCATCACTTCGTTCCCACATATTCGTCCAACATTTGAAATCACGGATGAAATAATGCCGCACGCACCATATTCCCGACCATTCCGTGGACAGCAATACTGTCGAGTCGTGTCAATGGACTATAACCATTACTTGCGGTTAAGAAGCCTACAAGGCTATCCACTTTCTCCGCACATTCCACAGGCGGGTGCTCCGTACGCGGAACCGTTCGCCTCAACGCTCACGGTAAACGAGAGAAGATCGAATGGACTTACTACGCAAAAAATCGGTGGAACAGCTGGCATCGGAATCGACGCCGCTGAAGCGCACGATGAAAACCTTCGACCTGACCATGTTGGGGATCGGCGCCATAATCGGCACCGGAATATTCGTTCTCACCGGCAAAGGCGCACTCACTGCGGGACCCGCGCTTTCAGTATCATTCCTCTTGGCCGCCATATGCTGTGGTTTTGCAGGTCTGTGCTATGCAGAGTTCGCATCCATGGCTCCGGTTTCGGGATCGGCTTACTCGTACTCATATCTGGCTTTCGGCGAACTGATCGCCTTCGTTATCGGCTGGGATCTTATCTTGGAGTACGCATTGCAGGCGGCAACCGTATCCGCAGGATGGTCAGGCTATTTCAATAAGATGCTCGCCGAATTCGGACTGCATCTTCCAGTGGAACTCACAGCTGCATATGGCACAACGCCCGGGGTCACCACCTATTTCAACCTTCCGGGATTTGTCATCGTTTTGCTGGTCACATGGGTGCTTTCAGTTGGCATCAATCAGACCAAGCGCGTCAACGATGTGATGGTACTGATTAAGCTCGCCATAATCGTCTTGTTCATCGCATGCACTATCTGGTATGTGAATCCGGCCAATTGGAAACCTTTCTCCCCGTATGGCATTTACACATTCCAGCCAGGATCGACCCAGCCCATGGGCATCGTCCCTGCCGCATCGATCGTATTCTTCAGCTTTATCGGATTCGATGCCGTATCATCCTCTGCCGAGGAAACGGTGAATCCAAATAAAACCCTGCCTCGTGGAATCCTGTATTCCCTGGCCGTTTCCACCGTGCTCTATATTGTTATGACTCTGATCATGACAGGTATTGTCAAATACGACCAATTCGCTCAATTCGTCGAGGCGCCGGTCGCCGGCGTCATTCTTGCGACTGGCATGAACTGGCTCGCATTCGTCGTCAATCTGGGTGCGCTCGTCGGCATGACCACGGTTATGCTGGTGCAGCTGTATGGCCAAAGCCGCATTTGCTATGCCATGAGCCGCGACGGCTTATTCCCCAAATTCTTTGGCGAAGTGCACCCCAAGTACCACACCCCTTTCAAGGGCACATGGTTCTTTGGCATTCTCACCGCTCTGGCGGGTGGTTTGATCAATATCAATACTCTGTTCGAGCTTGTGAATATCGGCACGCTTTCCGCATTCATCATCGTGTCCGCAGGAATACTATGGATGCGCAAAACCCAGCCGGACGCCCATCGCGGATTCCGCGCACCTGGCGTTCCTTCCACCCCGATCTGCTCGATTATCTTCTGTCTGATCCTGATCGCCGGATTGAATTGGGAAACCTGGCTGCGCTTTGCCGTTTGGTTCGCCATCGGGCTTGCCGTGTATTTCCTGTACAGCATGAAGCGTTCCAAACTCAATCCAAATAACGCATCTGAGAGTGGAACGCAACAAGTGGAATCCTGATTTCATGCAGTAAGCAGTTGATTCATTCGACAGTTTGGCCCGGCGGTTCGCAATCCGGAACCGCCGGGCCAAACTATGTCTGCCGAAAGCCCTGGGAGCCTCAATCGAAGTGCTCGTTGCTCAGCAAATGAGACGCTTGTGTTTGAGCTCGTTTCAAACGCTCACCACTCATGCCTTTGATACGAGATACGGGTTGTATCCACATCGCGATCGATAAGCTGCACCAGACCGCACCGTGCAAAACCATTGGTTTCAAGAATATGCTGCATGGCCAGATTATTGGGATGCGTATCTATGCGCACATTGCCATAATGGTCCAAAGCCCAACGCAAGCAATCATGGGCTGCACGTTTGGCCAGCCCGGAGGCCGCCAGACGATGGATGGTCACATATTCATCATCATCCAACCATGCCCCGTCAATGCTCACATAGGTGGGATCGATCCCAGTGCATAACGCGAACTGTGCAAGTATGCGCTCTTGGCCTTGCTCCTCATCCACGAGTAAGACCGTGCGCCCTTGTTCGAGATCATCCTTAACCACTTCTTCACGTGGGAATGTGGAGCCCCATTGAGTCGGGTTGCCATTAGCCGCCATTCTGGCACGCGCTTTGGCATAGTTCTCCTGGATATGCTCGAAATCATCCATAGTGGCGCGACGGAAATGGCGCTCGGTCACAGTTTCGTCCAAATATCCACCTCATTCGTTCAATAACAATCGACGCACAAATTACCACGACAGGCTCATTGTTCGCCTCAGGCGTGGCGACCTTCGCATGTCCAAGTTTGGTGCTTTGATGCAGTGCGCAACAAGCTTCGATGGCGCTTCGTTTCCTCACTGCGTCAAACGCGAATTGCATCATACAACGTCCAAACAATTCCACACGCCGAATTTTCGCAGCATGACCTCACCGCCCCAGCACAGTTACCGGGAAGCACTTCACATATGCGCGATTGCAACGGGCAGATTATGGGGAAAGGCAGGCACAAATCGGCTTTTCCATGCCAATCTAGCTTCTGCGCCTCATAGATAGCGTCGATTGCGCTATATGACCATCGCCATGAGTGTTGGCATTATTCGAGCGTATGACCCGCTGAAAGCAACATAAAAAGGTGTGCGATGCAAACAACTGCATCGCACACCCAACTGATATTGGAAGGACGCTCGACAATCAGCTTGTCAAAGGATCAATCCTAAAAAAACTCACACCAGCTTGCGCTCGAACGCATCCGAACTGATTCCTTTTGCAAGAATATCCTTGCACCACTCTTTTGCGCTGAACAAGCTGTGATCGCGGTAATTACCGCAGCTTTCGATAGTGGTCGCCGGCACATCATCCCAGGTCGCCTCATTGGCAATGAACTCCAAGGATTCCTTCAATGCCTTGGCGACATCCTCGGTGCTGTGCTCGCCCCACGTCAGCAGGTGGAAACCGGTGCGGCATCCAAATGGCGAGCAATCGATATAGCCAGGGATGCGCTCACGAAGCAGCACGGCAATGGTGTGCTCAATGGTATGCAATCCGGCGGTAGGAATGGCGTTTTCGTTGGGCTGCACCAAACGTACGTCGTAATTGGAAATCACATCGCCGTTCGGACCGGTTTGCGTATCGATATATCGCACATAAGGAGCCTTGACCTTGGTATGGTCCAACTCAAAACTCTCAGGAACGTTGGTATTCTGCTCGCTCATCTGGTCTCCAATGTTGTGGATGTCTGCTCTGCATGCCGAGGCATGTCGTTTTCAGACTATGCGGCTTCGCGCCAATCGGCAAGCACACAAAGCTTTCAGCTCACAATGCGTACCTTGCATACCAGAACTTGCGTCAACGTGGCAGATACTGAACCGATAGTTGCAACGCTTCGTGACGGGATTCTTCGACCGTTCCCTATCTCGACTGGTCAATAACCTCCATGAACTGTTCGCCATACTGTTCCAGCTTGCGCTGACCCACACCGCTCACTTGCAGGAATTCCTCATCAGTTCGAGGCTTACGAGCGGCCATATCCAATAAGGTCTTATCGGAGAAAACAATGTATGGCGGCATGCCAATCTTCTTGGCGATCTGCAGACGCAGAGCACGCAATCGTTCGAATAGAGCCGTATCCTCAGCATTCGATGCACTGTTACCAACCGAAGACGCTGGCCTCAACTTTGCGGCACCACTCTTCGGCACCTCTCCGGCATTACGATGCTCAATACGTTTGATGTCGTAATGGAAGTGTGCACTCGTGACCTCCTGTGATCTGGTTCCGAATTCCACAACGGGCAGACGTCCTTCAGAAATGTGCAGGAAACCATCAACGCTCAACTGGTTGAGCACATCCCGTATTCTTGCCTCTGGTGTCTCTTTCAATGCGCCATATGAAGGCAGTCGATTCAATCCCCGACTTAATAATTCCTGGGATTGCGAGCCCTTGAGCACGGCCACGATCTTGCCCATGCCATAGGACTGATTCACATCGTGTACGCAGCGGCATATGGCATAGGCTATGGGCGTCACATCCATCACAGACAGGGTGCCGCCGCAATTCGAACACACGCCACAGCGGGCCTGGCCATCCTGCGCCTGAGCGGATGACTGCATATCCAATGTGCCCGAAGGCATATTCACACCACCGGTTCGAGGCTCCTGCTGACCAAAATAGCGGGTCATATATCGATGCAGACATGAGGTGGTGCGGCAATAGCCAATCATGGCGTCCAATAGCCTGCGTCTGCTGGCGCGGACGTTTTGCCGCTCTTCTTCGCTCAACCTGTCGTTTTCGTAATCTGCATCCAATAGACGGCGTCGTGTGACAATATCGCTATCATTCCATAGCAACGTGCACCGGCTCGGCTCCCCGTCTCGTCCTGCACGTCCCGCCTCTTGATAATAGGCTTCAATGCTCTCGGGCATATTGTGATGGATGACATATCGCACATTCGACTTGTCGATTCCCATACCAAACGCATTGGTGGCAACGACTACAGGGATCTCATCGGTTACGAATCCGCGTTGCGCACGGCTGCGAGCATCAGCGGACATGCCGCCATGATATGCCACAGCCAAAGTTTTCCCATCACTGGATTCGGTGGATGCACTGCCGTCTGGCGCAGTTGGAATATTAACCTCTCCACTTTCCCCAAGTGTTGCCGATTGGCGCAATGCGCGCAAAGCGTCATTGAGTTGTGCACTGAGCTCCTCGGTTTCTTTTCGAGTTGCACAGTAGATAATGCCGGATTCACCGATATGCTCGCGCACATACCGCTCGATCCATGCATTCTTGCGCTTATTCTCCATGCGGATGACATCAAAATACAAATTCGGCCTATCGAATCCAGTCACTGTGGTGATCGGCCGGTCCAAGCCCAAAAGTTCGATAATATCCCGACGAACACGCTCCGTTGCCGTTGCGGTAAAGGCTGCGACCCTTGGTCTACGAGGCAATTGTGCGATGAAATCGCCGATACCCAAATATGAAGATCGGAAATCCTGACCCCATTGAGAAACGCAATGAGCTTCGTCAACGGTGAATAAATCGATGGGCACTCTCGCGGCAAAAGCACGGAACCGGCTGGTTTCCAATCGTTCCGGTGCAACATAGAGCATTTTGATGTGTCCCGCAGCGGCGCGTTCCAACACTGCTTCCTGCTCAGTGATGTCCAGTGTGGTATTGACATATGCCGCCGATATGCCTGCATCATTCAAACCATCCACTTGGTCTCTCATCAGTGAAATCAGCGGCGAAATCACTATGGTGAGCCCTGTCAGCAAAGTGGCGGGAATCTGATAACACACCGATTTTCCAGCACCTGTGGGCATGACTCCCAAGACATCGCGTCCCTGCATTATGGCGTTGACCAAAGCCTCTTGTCCGGGACGGAAAGAGTCATAGCCAAAATACTTCTTCAGCGAAGCCAAAGCCCTGTTGCTTGCTATCATGCCTGATTGTTCCAACACAATTTCGAGTGTAGCGAGCACTTACTACAGAACTTCGCCCGGGACGATGTTCATTTTGCTTGGTTGAATGCACCAATTCACGCACTCCCTATCTCGGCACACAAAAACAGGGCGGAAATCCGCCCTGCTCTATCAGCTATGTATGCGAACCGATGGATCAACGATCACGCGCATCTCATTGCATAACCAAGTCAGCGATCGCTGACTATATGTCATCACTGTGCACGAGCGGCGGCAAATGCCTGATCCAAATCGGCGATCAGATCCTCGACATCCTCGATTCCCACGGACAGACGGATGAGATTGTCTGGAACCTCCAAAGTCGTGCCGGATACTGCCGCATGGGTCATGGCTGCCGGATGTTCAATAAGCGATTCCACACCGCCCAAGGATTCTGCAAGAGTGAAGATCTGCGTAGCTCCCACGACGCGCTTGGCCATTTCCATGCCGCCCTTGAGCTGGAGGGAAATCATGCCGCCAAAACCACCGTGCATCTGGCGCGCGGCGATCTCATGGCCCGGATGGGACTGCAAACCCGGATACCACACATGCTCAATCTCGTCATGACCTTCCAACCATTGAGCCAGTCGCAGGGCGTTTTCACTATGCTTCTTTACACGGAGCTCCAATGTTTTCAATCCACGCATATCAAGCCAGGAATCGAACGGGGAAGATACCGCTCCTGCTGAATTCTGCAGGAAGGCGACCTTTTCGGCCACTTCGTCGTCATTGAGCAGAACCGCACCGCCGACGACATCAGAATGGCCGCCAATGTATTTGGTTGTCGAATACACCACTGCATCTGCTCCATCCTCCAAAGGATGCTGCAAAATAGGTGATGCGAAGGTATTGTCAACAACAACCTTTGCACCACGTGCGTGTGCCACTGCTACGGTGGCGGCAATATCGGTTATGTTCAGCAGTGGATTGCTTGGCGTTTCCACCCACACGTAGGAATACTGCTTGGATTCCAGTGCAGCACTAACAGCTGCAGTATCGGTGATATCAACCACATCAAGGCCGACTCCCCATGGCACGAAAACCTTCGACAGCAATCGATACGTTCCGCCATACACATCATTGCCCAGCAGAATATTGTCACCAGGTTTCAATGTGGAACGAAGCAATACGTCGATAGCGGCGAGGCCGGAAGCGAATGCCAATGCATGCTTGGCACCTTCCACAGCGGCAAGTTGGGCGGAATACGCATCGCGCGTTGGATTGGCAGTACGGGTGTACTCATACCCACCACGCAAACCGCCCACACCATCCTGCTTGAAGGTGGAAGTCATGTAAATCGGGGGAACCACTGCACCGGTCATTGGATCGGGTTCCTGGCCTGCGTGGATTGCACGGGTGGCAATCGAAGTCGACGCCAGTTCAATGTGCTTGGTTTGCTTGCTATCCATGGGGGTTTCCTTTCATCGGTTTTCACCGTTGTCCAAGTGTTGTTTTCGACATTTGCCGCCGAGCGTTGTTGAAGTTTTGAAATTGTTGATTCTCATAGCTTCGCGCCACAAGTTCCATGCTGCTGGGAATCGTATCAGTTATGGGGCCACCAGAACGCTTCGTTTTCAGCTTGTAGGTAATTCTCAAAGCGCTGCATTGCATGAGACATGCACATCCTCAAAGGCGTTGCTCATCATCCGAAATCGGAGTCTTTCGGATTGTCTTCCGATGAGCGATTCCGCCCAAGAATGGGCTATTGGCGCGTCTTTTCCATTTCATCCAAATACTTTCCGGCCATCGGCTCAACGCGAGTGGCTTCCACCACATCCGCATATCCGTGTGACATCATCCAATCATCATTGAAGATTTTTTCCAGATACCCACGGCCGGAATCCGGCAAAAGCACCACCATGAGTTGGTCGCTACCCAATGCATGTTCTCGGGCATAGTTCAGCGCTGCAGCAACCGCCATACCGGAGGAACCTCCTACCAGAAGCCCCTCTTGCGAGGCCAGCAACCTGGTCATGGTGAATGCCTGCGCATCATTGACTTGCACGATGTCGTCGGTAATCGAACGATCGAAGGTTTCAGGATAGAAATCCTCGCCCACTCCCTCGATATCGTATTGATGCACATGCGATGGGTCGGAATAAATGGATCCTTCCGGATCGGCACCCACAATCTTTACCTCGCCATGCGAAACCTCGCGCAAATACCGCCCTGTGCCCGTTATGGTACCGCCTGTGCCGATACCCGCCACAAAATGGGTGATCTTTCCATCGGTCGCATCCCACACTTCTGGACCTGTTGTGTGGTAGTGGCTTTCAGGGCCGTTGGGATTGCGATATTGATTTGGCTTGAATGCGCCCGGAATATGTTCTGCCAAGTAGTCGGATACGTTGTAATACGACCGGGGATCCTCAGGGGACACATCCGTTGGAGCAACCACAACCTCGGCGCCATATGCGCGCAATACCGCACGTTTCGACTCAGACACCTTATCCGGCACTACGAAAATGGTCCGATATCCACGCTGCTGGGCGACGAGCGCCAGACCAACGCCGGTATTGCCGCTCGTTGGCTCGACTATCACTCCCCCGGGCTTGAGCTGACCTGACCGTTCAGCGGCATCGATTATTCGTTCCGCTATGCGATCCTTTGACGAACCGCCGGGATTCAAATATTCGACCTTGACTGCAATGGTGGCTTCGATACCTTCTGTGACATGATTCAACCGCACAAGCGGCGTATTGCCTATGAGCTCAGCAAGTGAATTGTGGATGGTCATGCATACTCGTTTCATCTAGATTGCGGACTTCTCAGATATGCGGCAAGCGAGGCCGATACGATGCATGTTGAGGTTTGCAAGCCCTGAGAGCAGAACGTTGCTCGATGATATGTTGCGGACTTTGCTGATACAGATATCTCATTATGCGTCGTCAACCGCTCGCCATTTGGCGTCGGTTAGCGACAACAACATGAGAAAAACGTCATGCCTCACACCATAGCATATGGGCGGACATACCAGTTGACGATATCGAGATATGGACTCAGGTCGAATGCCCAAGGGCTATGAATCTTGCTCGTCCAAAACCGTAACACGAAGAATATCAGCGATGGGAATCCGGTCGCCTTCTTGCAACACGAGTTCACCGCGCTCCGCATCACAATGACGAATAACCCCCGTAGCCTGCTGATAGCTTCCACCGGATTTGCGCTTATCAGGCACAAAATATGTTATGGCAACGCGCTTCGCCCCCGAATCATTTGAGAGCACGGATTGAAGTGCCGCATTCACTTGTTCCTGCTCATCAGGATCCAATTGCACCCGCTCATCAGTGCGACGAGCCGTCTCTTGCAACGCTTCCTCATATCCCGTCAATGCGGCAAAAGGCAGGAATTGCGCGGCTCGGTTGCCTATGGGCATATGAGGATGACTGCGGGACTGATGATGCGGCAGTTCAATGATGTCGTCATATCGATGCGTAACGGTTATTCCCACGACGTTCTGCTCCCATCCTCAGTCACTTGCTCTGTCTCATCAATCAGGCCGGCATACCGCTCCTGTTCGCATAATACATGCTCTTCTTGCACACACTTCGTCCAACACTGCGCTAAGTTCTTTGGTTAAGCAACGATTGCCCGGCGTTCTCAACACCCAATTAATCACTTGTGGAACACCTGTCCTGCCACGCCAACCTATAACCATTCCTGTAGCCATTCGCCACATGACAAACTGCAAAATCCGCGAATTTCAAGCACCACTCATTTGCTCATGCGGCATGCCCTCCTATCTGTGCATTGCGTTGCATGCCGGTGGCCCCTTCTTCCATATTCATTGCCTTAACCACCGCATTCTTGCCGAATTTTCTTTTGACATCCAATAAGGCTTCCTGCACATGTCGCTCTCGAGCGTTGCGGATCTGCGATTGTTGCCGTGCCTCGATGGCCGCGTCATCAACCGAGAAGATATCAGGCTGCTCGTACCGCTCGGTGTCTGTCGAAGAAACTGCCTGTCGAACTCCCAGAGCCGCCATATTAATACGACGAACCGGCAAATCCGCATTGATAATGCGGTCATACAAACGCATCATGGCATCGATGATATGCGTTGTGGATGAGGTGTATTCCTCCAAACCCAGATCTCCGCTGGAAGGCTTGGGCGCCACCCTGCCATACCAATCATTGGTCACTGGCCCTGCATACGATGACCCATCTGCCTTTGTGCTGTTCAACACAGAACGGTCGTATCCGATAAACAAGGAAATCCTGTTCGTTTCAAGGCCTTTGGTCACCAGATCAAGGCTGAGCTGGTCAGCCATTTCTCGAACCACCAGACGAGCACGATCGGCGGCATATGGCGATTGCAACACCTGCCCTGAGCTTATTGAACTCGCAGTCGGATGATACTCCTTGATGTCTTCGATAGTGCATGGTTCCCAACCCCATGCATGATCTATCAAAAGCTCTGCATTGACGCCAAACATGCGGTAGAGCAGGTCCTCATTGTAGAAATCATTCATTCCCCCAAGAGAGCAACGCGCAATATCTCCCATGGTCTCCATGCCATATGAAGACAGCTTTTTTGCCGTGCCTTTGCCTATTCTCCAAAAATCAGTGATTGGAGTATGCCCCCACATGATGCGGCGATAGGATGCCTCATCCAATTGTGCAATGCGAACTCCGTCCTCGTCAGCCGTAACGTGTTTGGCTAGGACGTCCATGGCGACCTTTGCCAAATACATATTGCTGCCGATGCCAGCAGTGGCGGTGATTCCCGTTTCAGCACTGACGTCCTGGATCATGCATTTGGCCAACTCATGTGCTGTCACGCCATGCATCTTGAGATATCCAGTCGCATCGATAAACACTTCATCGATGGAATACACATGGATGTCCTGCGGTGCAATGTAGCGCAGATAGATGTTGTAGATCTTGCTGCTGCAATCCAGATAATGAGACATACGCGGCTTGGCAGCGATATAGGTGGCTTCGAGATTGGGATCATCCATTAGGACAACAGAATCATAGGAACTGCCGCGCAAATAATGACCGGGAGCATCGAGTCGGCGCTGTGCATTCACCTCACGCATGGCTTGCACCACTTCGAATAATCGCGCTCGCCCCGGTAGACCATATGCCTTCAACGATGGTGATACGGCCAAACAAATGGTCTTCTCCGTTCGGCTGACGTCGGCCACAACCAAATGAGTTGTGAGCGGGTCCAAGCCGCGCTCCATGCATTCCACGGAGGCATAAAAGGATTTGAGATCTATGGCGATATATGTTCGCGCACCCATGCTGCACCCCCGTACTTTTATCGATAGCGCCATTCTATTCGAACATATGTACTAATTAAGTCATGGTCGCATCAAGAAGCGACTTCGGCAGTGTGCGACCAAACGAACAAAGCATGCCTTCAGCACCAGCCCATGTGGTCACAAGCAGCGCACCGTCAATCCACATACCAGAGCAATAAGCTTTGCGGCACTATACGAGTCGGATAATCCGCTCGCATTACATGGATGCAGCAGCAATCAGGGTTTTCGTATACTCACATTGCGGACTCATCAACACCTGGTCAGATGCTCCTTCTTCGACCACGCGCCCGTTCTGCATCACCATGATCCGATCAGCAAGATGTTGGACAACACCAAGATCATGCGAAACAACAACCAAAGCGGCATCAGGCTGTGATTGGCGCATTGCCGCGAATGCATCGATGATCTGGATGCGAGCCGCCACATCGATTGCACTCATCGGCTCATCAGCCACGATCAATTGTGGTTCATCTACGATTGCCCGAGCTATCGCCACACGCTGTGCCTGTCCTCCGGAGAGTTGATCCGGATATCGCGTCGCGAATATCCGAGGATCCAATCCGACACTTTGCAATGCCTTGTGCACGGATGCGGTCGCCGTATCCTTGATGCGTTCGACACCTCGAAGACTGCCACCAGCCACGATTTTCCGAATCATCAACGGCTCTGCAACAGATCGTTCAACAGTCCATGTCGGATCCAACGAGGCGAAAGGATGCTGCAATACCAGACCTGAAGACTGACGCAAGGCGCGGTAACCAGCGGATTTCCGACCTTCTACTGGCATTCCCATGAACTGCACCGTTCCGGAATCTGCACGTTCCAGCCCCAATAGTATGCGCGTCAATGTGGATTTTCCTGAACCGGATTCGCCAATAATCGCAAGACATTCCCCAGCACGAATATGGAAATCAACATCATGGAGCACTTGAGTTCTGTTTGCTCCCTTTCCAAACCATTTGGCAATGGCATGACCTTGTGCAACGATTGTCATTCAATTCACCACCCGTTATTCATGCTCTTCATTCGAGGCAGCGTCCACGTCAATATGCAGCTCAAATGCACCGCCGCCTGCACAAGTTCACGCGTGACCGATTCCTGAGGCCGTTCCAGTAATTGCCGTGTCTTTCCTTCTTCGATGACGCGCCCCTCATGCATGACATAGCACCGATTCGCCACACGCGTCAAAACCGCAAAATCATGCGTCACGAACACCATAGAAGCCCCCGCTTCATCAACCAGCTTCGTAAGCACATCCACAACAGCCCGCTGCGTCACCGAATCAAGGGCAGTTGTCGGCTCATCGGCAAGGATCAGCGAAGGAGAGGTGACCAATGCCGTCGCAATTGCTGCGCGCTGCTGTTGACCTCCAGAAAGCCTGTGCGGGAACGAACCGGCCAATTCCTTGCCGAGCCCGACCGAATGCAATGCAGCCAATGCACGATCATGCAGTTCCTTCTTATCCAAGTCATAATGCAGTTTCAAGGGCAGCATCACTTGCTGCACAATGGACGTGACCGGATTCAGTGAGGCCGATGGATCCTGAGCCACCATACTCATCACGCGACCACGCATGTCTGCAAGTCGGTCGTCACTGGCGCCGATAACCTGTTCGCCAGCCACCACAATGGAACCGCTCGCTTCGGCTTGTTGAGGAAGCAAACCCATAATGGCTTTCAAAACCATGGATTTTCCAGAACCCGAAGAACCAATTATGCCGACACGTTCCCCATCCCCCACATGCATATTGACATCATGAACCACTTCATGATCGCCAATACGAATGCTCAGATGTTCGATTTCAACGGTCATTTTCGCCTCCTTCGGATGCCGCTTGGCGAGACGCGACCCCAGCGTGATGCACGCCGCTGCGTTCACGAAGCACATCCCCGCACAGATTCAATGCCAATACCACCAAGGCCACCACAAGTCCGGGCCACAATGCAGTCAAAGGATGCACACTGGCCAAACGCACCGACAATGACAGGGATCGACCCCAACTGGGAATTCCGGAAGGAACGCCTATGCCAAGATAGGTCAGACCTGACTCGGCCAGAATCGCGGTACCCGCAGAAAGCGAAAGCTGCACAGATGCTACGGGCAGAATATTGGGGACGATATGCTGCGCGAACACCCGCCACCGGCTCGCACCATTGGACAGCGCAGACTCAACATATCCCGAATTGGCAACCAGCAATGCCTGTGGGCGGACAACTCTGGCCAAATTCAACCCATACCCTATTCCACAAGCCACCACCACGACGGCAATCGACGCCCCAAAGGGCACAGCCAGAACAAGTGCAAGCAAAACAGTCGGGATCGAGATCAGCGCATCCACGGCGACTACCGTGGCATTTGAGGACCATGTGCTCCCCAATGTCATCAAGGCCACCAAACACATACCGATCACTGCGCTCAACGCAACGGTCAGGAGCACAATGACCAAATCCGTGCGCGATCCTGCCATCAACCAGCTCGCGACATCCGCACCAGTGCCGTCCGTGCCCATCCAATGCGCAGCGCTCGGCATAGCCCACACATTGTATCCATCCATCTGCCACAATGAATACGGCGTCCAGACAAGTGATATCAA
Source organism: Bifidobacterium tsurumiense (assembly GCF_000741765.1). Lineage (GTDB taxonomy): Bacteria > Actinomycetota > Actinomycetes > Actinomycetales > Bifidobacteriaceae > Bifidobacterium > Bifidobacterium tsurumiense. The sequence goes on along the minus strand of NZ_JGZU01000002.1, from coordinate 141,446 downwards.
GGAAACAACGACCCACACGGCAATGACCGTCACCGCATAACGGCCGGAAACCGTGGACCACAAGGTGCGTACCGTATTGCGCAGAGCTTGCCAGAGACGCGCCACAACACTCATTGCGACACCTCCTGCTCATCGGGATTTGCATGGGCGGAGTTCTCTTCATTGCGCGCAGTACTCATATCATCCGTTCCGTCCAAACGAGGATCCAATACACGATGGGCGATATCCACGGCCATGCCGATTATCAAAAACACCGATGCCAACATAAACAGTTCACTTTGCACTGCTATGAGATCGCGATTCCCCATATCGGTGACCAATCCGGATCCCAATCCCGGCAAGGCAAAGAGATTCTCAATGACCATGACGCCTGTGATCATCTCGACGAAGGTCAGGCCAAGCACAGAAACCAGCTGCGGCACAGCCAACCGGCATCCAACACGCAGCAGGGCTTGTTGTCTGGTCATGCCGCAACCCATTGCCATATCGATGAATCCACTCGAAGCCACCGAACCGACGGCGGCGCCGACATATCGCATAAGGGAAGCCGCAACAATGACGCCAACGCTCACTGCGGGCAGGATCAATGCCATGAACGCTGCGGGAGGACTCCCCCACCCTTGGGTAGGAAACCCTTGTGAAGGCAGGATTCCGATAAGTCCTATTCCGCGAGCAAACAGCAAAATCAAAATCAATCCGCCCCATAATGCAGGGATCGAACCCCCGATGAGTCCCACGAGGCGCAATGCTCCCCGCACTCGCGGGCTCTTCGCCGCAACCGTCATAAATCCCAACGGCAATCCCAAGGCCATTGCCACGCATAGCCCCAAGATAATAAGTGGCATGGTTATGGACGCCCGCGACCCGATCTGGGAACTTATGGATCGTCCTGTGAGCATCGATGTGCCGAAATCGCCACGAATGATGCCACTGAACCAGTCAGTGTACTGCTGGACCAATGATCGGTCCAAACCGAGTTGCTCACGTAACGACTGCACACGTTCAGGCGGTGCATTCATACCTGCCATAACAGAGGCGATATCTCCGGGAAGAATGCGCACGGCAGCAAAAATCAGTATGGAAATTCCCAATAATGCAATGACGAATAGCATGAGTCGACGTACAACAAATCGCATGCCATCTCCTTTGAATTTCGTCGCGCAGACACTTCAAGCCTAACCCAGGCCGCGGTGCATTTCGCTTCGCAACGCCTCTCGGTGTATGCGGCATCTTAGGCGGAGCTCACCTGAAGCTTCTCAGCTAGGGAATCGCAAACCAGCCCCTTGACCCGCACACAGATTCGACGGCAGCGGTGCCATGCAGCACACCTCAACCATGTGCATGCACAGCACCGCTGCCGAAATGTCGCGCTACTGACGCGTATATGTCACGTCATACAACGGCATGAGCGTCTGGTTCAGGTTCACGGGGAATCCTTCAACGCCTGCGGCGGTTGCCGTGGTAATCCGATAATTGAACAACCAATCGGCAGCTGCATCCTCGCTCACAATACGAGCCGCTTGGGCAAGATACGTATTGGTGTCCTTCTCGTTGGTCGCAGCCATTGCCTGCTTGTACAGATCCTGAACTTCCGAGTTGTCATAACCGTAGTAATAGGTGGGATCTGTCCATTGCGAGAAGTCATGGCTTTCGTTGTGATCCACCAAAGACAGGTCATAGTCGTGATTGGTGTAGACGTCCTGCAACCATGTGGAGAATTCCACGATATTCACCTGCAGATCGATGCCGATTTCCTTGAATGCCGACTTGAGCTGATCGCCAAGTTCAGTGGAATAGATATTGGGATATGTCAAGGTGAGCTTCAACGGGTTATCGGTCGTGTATCCGGCTTCCTCCATGAGCTGCTTGGCCTTATCCACATCATACGGATACAGGTCGGTCAGATCCTCATAACCTGGATCAAGCGAAGGAATCGGACCACCGAGCGGCGCATCTGCCCCGCCTCGCGATGCGATCAACTCGTTATGGTCAATGGCATAACGCATGGCTTGACGGATGCGAATATCTGTCGTTGCTCGCCCCTGCGCCTGGTTCATGGCCAGCACAAATTTGTCGGTGTCTTCACCCGTGGTCACCGTGTATTTATCGCTCTGCTTGCGCAAACCATCGGCAAGATTCTCACTAACCGGTGCCAAAACCTGCAAATCTCCGGAAGTCAGGGCGTTCAATCCTGCATTCGCATCAGTGATATAACGGACCACAACCGTCGGGGTCTTTGCCTTATGCTCTCCCCAGTATCGCGAATTCGCCTTCAAGGTGATTGACGTGTTGGCTTCAAAGGAATCCACCACATACGGCCCTGAGCCAATGGCCTGGGTTTTGGCGTCATAGCTTGCGTCGGCGTCAAACACCAGACCAGGACGACCAGCCAAAGCCCACAGCAGATTGGCATATGGTGCATCAAGTGTGATGGTTACCGTCTTGGAATCCGTGGCTTCGACCGAAGACACATTCTGCAACAGATTGTAATCGTGATATTGCTTGTCGATCAGCTCATTAATCGACCATGCCACATCGGTTGCATCGAGTTCATCACCATTCGAGAAGGTCATGCCTGAATTCAGGTGGAACGTATAGGTCAGACCATCACTGCTGATATCCCAGCTGGATGCAATGGATGGCACTACCTTGTTTTCCGAATCTCGGGAGACCAAGCCTTCATAGACATTGCCGATAAGCACTTGGTCCAAAGCCGAGCCGGATTGATTGCGGATATCAAGATTCGTCGGAGCCAATGTCAGGCCGACAGTCACCGTATCCGCTTGTTGTGCATTGGAGCCGCTTGTGCGCTGACGGAACACCACAATCGAAACCACCACGGCTATTACCACGATTGCGGCGATGGCAATCCACAGCCACGGCTTGCGATTCGGCTTATTGTCTTTCCTTCGCGCATTCAATTTGGCATCGGTACTGCCGCTTACCGCCGACTGCGCATTGCTTGCAGCGCCTTCCCCGCTACCGGTTCGGGCTGTTGCACGAGACTGCTCCTGCTTATTGAGCTGTTCCTGCTGATCTCCTTGGGTTGCGTCGGATTGTCCGTACGCACCATGTTCTTGAGACATGTTATTTCCATCTTCCATTTTCGTTCTTAGCGACTTTCTGTGTCGCCGCCGTCTTCTCATACGGCTTGCAGCTGGCCGCCCTCGGGGTCGTCCGCCACATGAGCATTCTACATGCCAACCTGCCAAAGCAATGCTTATGGGGCAATTCCGAGTAGGAACCGACCCATATGCCGCGCTAATATGTCTTACAAATATTGCTAGAGCAAAGGAGCAATCATGCTTGTTGCGGTGGATATCGGCAACACCAATATCGTGCTCGGATTCCTTGAAGACGATTCCATCGTGGGCACATATCGAATCACCACAAAGGCCAACCATACTTCCGATGAATACGGTCTGATGATCACCGAATTCCTCGCCATGAGCGGATTCGAACCATCCGATGTGGATGATGTGATCATTGCATCGGTTGTGCCAAAAGTCATGCATTCCTTCCGCGCCTGCATCATCAAGTTCTTGGATATCGACCCCATGATCGTGGGGCCAGGCATCAAATCCGGAATAGGAGTCCAAATAGACGATCCGAAATCATTGGGCGCCGATTGCCTCGCGGACTGCGCCGGAGCTTGGTATATCTACGGAGGTCCGGTATTGGTGGCTGATTTTGGCACAGCATCGACCTTTAATTACGTCACCGCAAACGGCAATATCGTTTCAGGTCTTGTTGCCCCTGGAATCCGTTCCTCAGCCGCTTCGCTATGGGAAGGCACCGCCCAATTGCCGGAAGTGGAAATCACCCGTCCCCAGTCGATTATGGCGACCGAAACCAGAACCGCCATGCAGGCTGGTTTGTATTACAACGCATTGGGTGGTATCGAGCGCATTATTCGCCAATTCCAAGAAGAAATCGATGAAGACTTCCAAGTAGTAGCCACCGGTGGTCTTGGCCGGATGTTCAGCGGCGCGACCGACCTCATTGATGTCTATGACCCTGATCTGATGTTCAAGGGCATGGCGGCCATTCACGCCAAAAACCGGAAAGCGAATAGGCGGTAACCCAGTCGCGATTGCTCGCAATCGTGTTCAGTACCGCCTTTGGCGGTGACACTTGAGGGCAAAGCGCTCAGCTTGCCGAGGCCTTTCCACATGCCACTGCTGTGGAGATCCGGCCAATACGCTGTGCTGTTATGGCTACGCTCCGGCTATGCATAACGGCGCAGCGCCAACCGACCTGCCAGCTCACGCTTATTGCACAGTGAATCCCTGATTGATCGCATACTCCTTCAAATCCTTTTGCCATAGTTCAAGACCTTGCGACAAGGCGACTTTGACTCCTGGATTCTCCGGCAATTGCACATCCTTGAAACCGGCAGCTTTGCGCTCTTGAGCCTCGTCAAGAGCCTGCCGTTGTCTCGACCATGAGTATGCCTGACCCATAGTGCTACGGAAATCACTGCGTGCATACACTTCAAACGGCAGATATTGGTATCCAACTGAAACCCTCTCAGCTGCAGCTGAGAATACCTCATTGAATTCCTGACCGCCGAAATACGGAATATCAATGCCACGAGCATCACGAATCGTGGTTCTGCTCAAGAAATTATCAGCATTCAAACTCGCCGTATCCGCAGGAAAAGCGCCTCCCGCCACACGAATTCGTATGCCATCGGGATCATGGCAGGCGTATTCCACAAAACGAAATGCGGCATCGGGTTTGCGACTGGATTGCAGAACGCCCAGTGCGGAACCGCCCATTTCAGCGCCTGCCGTGGACCCATTCACCGTCGGCATTTGCGAGACACGCCATAAGCCAGCGGTTCCCGGCACATCTGCCAGCAGCAGGGACGGGAACCAGGCTCCCGAAAACACCGAAGCCACTTTTCCCGCCCCCAATGCCTCCTGCCACTGATCCGACCATGTGGTCAGATGCGTGTCGACAAGACCCTCATCGATCATTTTTTGCCAGAACGAGGTGAATGTGCGTGTGCCCACGTCATTGGTGAAATCCACATTCACCGTTCGTCCATCCTGCGAGGTGGAATATGGCCTTCCTCCTGCAAGCCATATCATGGCGTTGTAAAAACTCGCGTCTCCGGAATCGGCCGCGATATACACGCCGATTTGCTTGAGTTTCTTTGCGGCCATGTAGTAATCGTCCCAAGTGCGAATCTGGGTGGCGTCAATGCCCGCTTCTTCGAAAACGTATTGATTGTAGAAAAAGGCCATTGGCCCTGAATCCATCGGCACACCGTAAACCCGGTTGTTCAACTGCACCGAGGACCATGTGCCGGGCGTGTAATCGCCCTCGTATCCATCCACGCGGTCGGTGAGATCCAATAACTGCTCGCTGACCGCATATTGCGGCAATGCATAATATTCCAGCTGCACCACATCCGGAAGCCCGTAGCCGTCCTGGATTGCAGAGTTCAAATTATCGTAGCCGCTGGTGTCTTTGATATCGATACGCACATCAGGATTGGCAGCCTCAAAACTTCGTGCCACGGCACTCATGCTGGGCTCCCAGGACCACACGGTTACGACCGTGCGCGTATCCTGCTGCGCACAACCTGCTATTGCCGCCACGATGCCCAAGCAGGCGAGCGCACTCAATACACACCGCGTGCAACGCTTCCAGAGCTGAGACATGACGACTTCCTTGAATACGTAAACTATGCCATTTGAGTCTACGTGAGCCCCACAACCGGGTTGTTACGTGAACTCTTGCAATGTATGGGTGCCAAGTCCCCAAGCGTAGAGCCGGCAGGATCATGCATGAACTGCCGGCTCCACAACTTCGCAATGCCGTTTTAGTGTTTCAGCACCACAGCACCATTGACCTGCAAGGTGACCTTGCCATCATCTACCTCGGCTAATGACAAAAGCACTGCCTCTCCCTCAACAGGCATCGATACCACCTCATGCGTTCTATTGAAAAGGAATGTGAAACGCTGGGAGCCGTCATCACTGACCCGTTCCACCTTCAGCACCTTGCCACCTTCCTGCGATATTTGCCAATCAGTGCCCAATGCGTTTGCAATCCGCGGAATGTATGAGGCAATGTCGCCATGGGTCATGCGACAACCCACATATGCGGCCATGCCTTCACCAAAGGGATGCGCGGTAATCGTGGGAACACCATCCATACCAGTCCAAGGATCGTCCTGATACTTCGCCACGATCACGGTATCGTCATCTATTTCGGTTATCCAATCGGCGATATCTTTCGCAGAACCGCCCATATCCAATCGCAATTGGACAGGCGCTCCAGGATGGTCATCGCCAAGTGGAACGAATTCCTCCACTCGAACACCGACCACATCACTTATGGCACCGGGATATCCTCCCAACCAGACGTGATCCTTGTCATCGCTGATCCCTGTGTAACTGGTGGCTATGAGTCGACCGCCATGCCGCACAAATCCTCGGATTCTCTCGGCCTGCGCAGCGCTGAGCAGATATACGCTCGGCAACACCACGGCTTCATACCGTTCCCAATCGGCGTTCAATGGCACCACGTCTGCGGTTATGCCGCAATCCGCCAACGCGCGGAACCATTCAAGCGGCTCGGTCCAGTGCCTCAGCCGTTGGCTGGGGGTTGCCGTGTGCTCGCTGGCCCATTCGCTGTCATAGTCAAAGACGACTGCAACCCGCGATTGAACCACACGCGTATTCAATATGCCCTCTTCGCTCAGGAGTTCCAATCCCGAACCCAAGGAACATATATCACGGAATATTTGGCTTCGTTCCCCGGCATGCGGAAGCATTGCGCTGTGGAATTTCTCAGCGCCCGCCTTCGACTGCCTCCATTGGAAGAAGCAAATGCCGTTCGCACCCATTGCCGTGTGTGCCAGTGAATCGCGAATAAGCTGGCCTGGTTCCTTGCGATAGTTGATTTGCCTCCAATTCACGGCGCTGGTGGATTGTTCCATAAGCATCCAAGGATTTTTGCGTGCGATGCCATCCACAAGGGATGCCGAATACGCCAGCTCATCGACATGGGCGTCACCCGGGGTGAAGTAATGATCATTGGAGACGAAATCGACCTCGCTCCCCCAATCGTCATAATCCAATATGGAGCCCGGTGCGCTCACCATGAAGTTTGTTGTCAGAGGCCTGTCAGGAGTAATGGAAGAGAGCATGTCACGCTCGGCAATGTAGAATCCTTTCAAAGCATCAGAACTGAAACGCTTGAAGTCCAGAAGTTTTCCGGGATTCATGAAATTCCCGTCACCTATGAATCGAGGAGGGATGATCTCACTGAAATCATTCATTCTCTGAGCCCAAAATGCAGTGCCCCAAGCGTCATTGACCGCATCGATATTGCCGTATTTTTGCACACACCATTGTTGGAATGCGCGCATCGCATCATCAGAATAATCAAATCTGTTATGACAACCGTACTCATTGCCCACATGCCATGCCACCACAGCTGGATTGTCCCGATAATGCTCCGCCATGGCACGGCATAGCTTCAAGGCATATTCGCGGAAAACCGGGCTGGTGGCACGCCAATGCTGCCTTGCGCCAGGCCAACACACATTGCCCCGTTCATCCTTCCAGAGCACCTCAGGATGAGCTTGGGTAAGCCACATAGGAGGCGAAGCTGTTGCCGAGGCCAAATCGACGGCAATGCCGGCTTCCCCCAACATCTCAATGATCTCGTCCAGCCAAGAGAAGTCATAGACCCCTTCGCTCACTTCAATATTGGCCCATGAGAAAATTCCCAACGAGACCAGATTCACTTTGGCCTGACGCATCAGCCTGATATCTTCATCCCACACTTCGCGCGGCCATTGGTCCGGATTGTAATCACCTCCGAACCATATGCGTTCCGTTTGCCCTGCCAGAGGCTGAGGCCAGCGATATGCACGTCTTGCGTGTTGATGACCTGTCCGAATCGTATCCATAGATCCCATAATCACATCCTTAAATGTCATCGTTGCCATACTGAACATGCTCTCATCTTCGAGTAATTCAGCCGATTGTTTTCAAAATATCATTCCAAAAACCATCGTAAATGTTTGCGTTATCATTCTATCATTCATTCAAGGTACCGCCATCCGCGTTTCCATTGGATGTCAGGCATATTCAACGCACGCTCGTCCTTTTCGTCCGATGACCACAAGGCGATGCACCACATATGCTGAAAACAGTAATAGAGTGGGCTGTATGGAATATCATCAACCAGCGTCGATGCAGGATGTCGCCAAAGAAGCCGGCGTCTCACCACAAACAGTGTCTCGCGTGGCCAATGGCAGCAATGCAGTCAAGGCAGAGACTCGCCAACGCGTCGAAGCGGCCATGAAAAAACTGGGATATCGTTCAAATTATGCAGCCCGCGCACTGAAACATGGCCGTTTCAACAATATTGGCGTGGTTATGTTCGACACAGCCGCTTTTGGCGACGCGCGCATTCTCAATAGCATCCTGAATGCCGCGGTGAGCGAAGGATACGCCGTAACCGTGAACACCATGGGAACCGGTGCATCCCGAACCATAGAGTGCGCAGTCAGTCTTATGAAACAACTGCCGGTTGATGGAGTCATCGTGGTTATGAAGGAACGAACCGCCGATTTCGATACCTTCACTCCTCCTCCGGATTTGCCAGTGGTATTGGTTCGTGAAGACCCTTTGGAAAGCTGCCCCACGGTTGATGCCGATCAATATGGCTGTTCGCAGGCCGTCGTGGATTATCTCATCGCCAAAGGGCACAAAACCGTGTATCACATCGCAGGTCCTTCGTCTGCACGATCAGCGCAAAGCCGGGCAGACGGGTGGCGAGATGCCTTGGAATCACGCGGCATTCCCATCCCCTCCCTCTATGTCGGAGATTGGGAGGCCGATAGCGGCTATCAGGCAGGGTTGTCGCTTGCTCATGACAGGAACTGCACGGCTATCTACGCCGCAAACGACCAAATGGCATATGGTGCGATCCAAGGGCTGATCGCCGGCGGCAAAAGGGTCCCGGAAGATGTCAGCGTTATCGGAGTCGACGACTCATTGGTCGGCATTGTGCCAAGGCTTTCGCTGACCACGATGCGCATGCGATTTGACCTCATCGGAACCGAGGCTTTCTCCATGGTGCGCAGGTTATGCGAAGGAAAACGTGTGCCTAGCGGAATCAAGACCGTCATCCCCACTGAATTGGTGGAACGTGATTCAGTGCGAGCTGTCTAGACACTCTCTTCCACTCCCCAATCAAGAGAAATACTGGATGTATATGCTCTTGGTGTGCCGTCTATGGGATCGATGAATTGCAAAGTCCGCGCCACCAATTGCAAGGGGCTGCTTATATCTTCCGGTGCATGTTGAAGAATTCCCGGGTACAGGTCATCTCCTGCAATAGGCAAGCCCAGCGCATTCATATGCACACGCAGCTGGTGGGTTTTGCCAGTGATCGGATGCAGAACATAATGCCGCAGCGCAGATTGCGATATGCGTGGACCATGTGCAACAGAACCGCTGGTTGCAGTCTGTGTCCCCAACTCTATGCGTGTGACGGCGTTGGGTACGCCCGGAGTTTCGAATGCCTGCAATACACCGCGCTCTTTCACAATGCATGAGCGTCTGAGCAAAGGGAACAGACGAGGAGGCTCCAAACTGCGGATGGTGCCTGTTTTCGGAATGCGTATCGGGCGGCTCGGCGCCAGACATTCATAAACCTTTGTCGCATGATGATTCTGGAAAAGCGTCTGATAGGCTCCGCGCATGGCAGGATCACGCACGAATACCACCACTCCGGCGGTCATGCGATCCAAGCGGTGCGCCGGCGTAATGGAATCGTCGCGGTAGAGCTCACGAAGCCGTATCAAAGCGGTTTGGCGATACCACATGCCTCGAGGAGTGGTCGCCAAACCATGGGGCTTGTCCACCACGATGATGCGGCTGTCTTCGTAGATCACACGCAATTCGGCATCGACAACCGGCTCGTGCAGCACCCATCGATGGCGCAACGAACGCCCGCGAGCCTGCAACCGCATCACGTCCAGCCCAGCGCCGGACTCAATCGCATTCATCCCAAAGCGGCTACCACTGGCACAAGCCATGCTGGCAGCCGCTTCACCGGAGTTATCAGCATCGAATTCGTTCACATCAACTTCTCGAAGGTCACACAACTACCCGAAAATCACTCAACTACTCGACGGTCACGGATTTCGCAAGATTACGCGGCTTATCCACGTCGTAACCCTTCAACATGGCCATATCCATGGCGAATAGCTGCAGAGGCACCACATCGACCAATGGGCTGAGCAACGTGGGGCATACAGGGCGCCACAGCACCACATCGGCATATCGCTCGGCATCGGGGTCTCCCTCTTCCGCCACCACAATGGTGAACGCGCCACGGGCTTTCACCTCTTCAATGCCGGATATCACCTTGTTATGCAAGGAGTCACGTCCACGGGCTGATGGAACGATAACCACTACGGGTTCGCCCTCATCCACCAATGCGATGGGCCCGTGCTTGAGCTCACCCGCTGCGAACCCTTCGGTGAAGGTGTACGCGATTTCCTTGAGCTTCAGGGCACCTTCCAAGGCCACTGGATACCCCACATGCCGACCGAGGAAGAGGAATGAATGCGCATCAATCATGCGCTTCGCAGCCTCATGAACACTATCCGACTGCGTTTGCAAAACCCATTCGATTTTTTCCGGCATGGCCTTGAGCTGATCGAGAATCTGGTGAATCTCATCGCGATACATCGTGCCCTTGACCTGTGCCAGATACAAGCCAAGCAGATAAGCGGCGGTAATCTGCGCCACAAAGGCCTTGGTGGATGCCACGGCAATCTCAGGTCCTGCGTGGGTGTAGAGCACGGCATCCGATTCGCGAGGGATTGAGGCACCCTGGGTATTGCATATTGCCAGCACGCGAGATCCTTGTTCACGGGCATGCCTGAGCGCCATCAAGGTGTCCATGGTTTCGCCGGATTGCGATATTGCCACCACAAGCGTGCGCGGGGTCAGAATCGGGTCACGATATCGGAATTCATGAGCCAACTCAACCTCTACCGGAATGCGCACCCAGTGTTCGATGGCATACTTGGCCACCAAACCGGCATAGCTTGCAGTACCGCAGGCCACAACGATTATTTTGTCTATGGAGCGGAACACATCCTCGTCAATACGCACTTCATCAAGCACGATATCCCCTGAGGTATTGAAACGGCCCAGCAGGGTATTGCCGACCGCTGCAGGATCCTCATGGATTTCCTTGTTCATGAATGAATCCCAGCCACCTTTTTCTGTGGCCGAAGCATCCCAATCCACAGTGAAACGCTTGGAATCGGTTACGACATTGCCATCGAAATCGGTGACGGTAACCTTGCTGCCTTCAATGCATACAGCACGGTCCTGGCCCACTTCCATCGCTTCTTTGGTGTACGCCACAAAGGCCGCAACATCTGAACCCAGGAAGTTTTCACCATCTCCAAGACCTACGACAAGCGGGGAATCATGTCGTGCGCCAACGACGATATCTGGCTGTCGGCTATCCACAGCGAGGATGGTGAACGCGCCGGTAAGCATACGTGCCATGCGACGAAGTGCTTCAAACAGATCGGGATGGCCGCTCTCTTCGATTATGGTATTGGCGATTTTGCCGAGCAGCTTGGCGGCAACTTCGGTATCGGTTCCCGAAGAGAACACATATCCTTCGGATTGCAGATCCATTTTCAAGGTGCTGGCATTCTCGATAATGCCATTATGGATGATCGCGACATGGCCGTCGGCACTCATATGAGGATGTGCATTGATATCGGTGGGGGCTCCATTGGTGGCCCAACGAGTATGCCCGATGGCAACCGTGGCTTCCGGCATAGGCCTGCGCTTGATTTCATCCTCAAGATTCGAAAGACGGCCGGCCTTTCTGCGCACCGTCACCGTATCCGATTCGGGGGATACCAGCGCTACTCCCGCCGAATCATATCCGCGGTATTCCAGACGCCTCAAACCCTGCAAGCAGACTTCCAGCGGCTTTCCGCACGCACCAGCCGTTCCTACATATCCTACGATTCCACACATGCTTCCCAAGTCTATGAGAGATAGCGACTATCCTCTCATAGCGCAAGGCACACCTTTACATGACCTGCTCGCACAGTGCCCAGGGTCGCCATTGGCGTGTCGCCATACATTCCAATGCCGGTTCACTGCCATGCCACTTTCACCGCTATATTCCCTGATTTAATACACCGCTGACATATCGTGCAGTCACGACTGCAGATGAACAATGAGGATAGCCGCCAAGACCGCAGCATCGTTGATGCATATAACCATGCCGGTCAGGATCAATCGAGTCAAATGCGATTGATTGATTGCGGGCCATTTCGTCGCCTGTGCAACTTCATACAATGCATGCATTCAGGAACATATCATCAGCATTCCTGTCGATGGTTAAGTTCTCACCATCTATGCAGCATCCGGCTCTTGACATGTGCCTAGAGCCGGATGCCAGTACCGAAATTCCACCGATTTGCGGCTGATCCTGTTCAGAGAACGTGATTGAGGAAGTCCTGGAAACGTGGCGAGGATGGATGATCCACTATCTCAGGGCCACCCTGTTCGACGACTACGCCACCATCCATGAATACGATCTGATCGGCGACTTCCTTGGCAAATCCGATTTCATGGGTGACCACGATCATGGTCATGCCTGCATCTGCCAGTGAACGCATGACATTCAAGACCTCGCCGACCAATTCGGGATCCAATGCGGAAGTTGGCTCATCGAATAGCATGATTTCCGGCCGCATGGCAAGGGCACGAGCGATAGCAACGCGCTGTTGCTGACCGCCTGAAAGCTGCATGGGGTAATAATCCAATCGCTCGCCCAATCCGACGCGTTCCAACTCCTGAACGGCCAATTCACGAGCCTGAGAGTGCGACATATGAGCCACATGCACCGGCGCTTCCATAACATTTTCAAGCGCTGTTTTATGCGGAAACAGGTTGAACCGCTGGAACACCATACCGAGCTTCTCGCGCTGCTTGGCGATTTCTCGTTCATTCAAGGTTTGCAGCTTATCTTCGCCCCGCACATTGACGTGTTTGTATCCGATAAGCTCGCCATCAACCTCGATACTGCCACCGGTGAGGGTTTCAAGCTGATTGATCAAGCGGAGGAAAGTGGATTTACCCGAGCCGGAGGGTCCCAGAATAACGGTTACCGTTCCCGGCATAACCGTCAAATCCACACCCTTGAGCACATGCAGACTCCCGAACGCCTTATGCACCTGGGTTGCCTTCACTGCAGGAATATTGGACGACGGTTTTGGATTTGCTGTCACCTGTGTCATTGCTGTTTCACTCATTTCTGCCACACCACTCACGCATTCAAACCCAACAGGGTCGCGTCATTCTTTTTGTTGATCTCTTCCTTGTCCTTGGCACTGACCGACTTGGAGTCGCCTGCGCCCTTCGCCGGACCGGAAGAGAGCGACCTCGCTTCAAAGCCCTTGCCGAAATAGCGTTCTAGATGAGCTTGGATCACCATGAGGATGGAAGTGATCAGCAAGTACCAGAAACTGGCCACAATAAGCAACGGAATCGGTTTGTATATACGATTGGCGATGGCATCAGTGGCGAATTGCAGATCCAAAGTGAAGGGCACTGCCATAACCAATGACGTGGTTTTCAGCATGCTGACGATTTCATTGCCCGTCGGCGGCACAATAATACGCATGGCCTGAGGCAGGATGATGCGTCTCATTATCAGCGTGCGCCTCATGCCAAGCGCCTGTGCCGCCTCTTCCTGGCCGGAGTCCACAGCCTCAAGTCCGGCACGCACGATTTCGGATAGGTATGCCGCTTCGTTCAACGCCAAACCGATCACTGCCGCCCGGAAGGATGTCATCACCACGGAAGAGTCCACCGACCAGAACTCGATACTCGTGAAAGGAATGCCCAATGACATTTTTGGCACCAATACGGAGAACAGGCCCCAGAACACCAATTGGGTGTAGACAGGAGTGCCGCGGAAGAACCAGATGAAGAACCAGCTGACGGCTCTGAGCACGGGGTTGATCGACTTGCGCATAATCGCCAAAACAATAGCGAGCACAATCGCAATGATCATGGAAAGAGCCGTCAGACACAGCGTCCACCAAATTCCGGCCAATACGCGTTCGTTGAAAAGATATTTCCATACCACAGGCCATTCAAAACGGCTATTGGTCACTACACCGTAGCCCAGCATGGCCACGACAAAAGCAACGATTATGCCGGCGACCACAGGACCGGTATGCCGTACCGGCAATGCATCGATCCTATTGGGAATATCCAGCCCGTCTGAATGATTGTTCTTCTCTTGCATTCCTATTCCTTACTCATCCTTGGTTCACATGTGATTCGCAACAATGCTTGCATCGTTTTGGCGGCATGGCGTTGGCATTGCCTTCTGGCATCGGACCGCTCCACACTCACCTACTCATCGGTACGTGGATTGATTTCAGGCTCCTTGATCATGACATTCTGCACTCCCCATGCATCCATGATTTTTGTGTATGTGCCATCAGCAATCAGTTTGTCCAAAGCTGCTTTCATGGCCTGAACTGTCGCCTCGTCGCCTTTTGCAATGGCCATTCCCATTGGGGCAACGCCTTCATCTTCGCCTATGATTTCCAGCTGATCATCCGTTTGAGCCACTGCATATCCGATAACCGGCGTATCGCCGTACATCATATTCACCCGGCCTGATACCAAAGCGGTGGTGACATAGTTTTGTCCTCCATAAGGCAAGAGCTCGATGGCTTTTTTGCCTTCTGCAGAGCATTTGTCCTGCGCTTTGTACATCTCGGTTTCACCGACAGTGCCAACCTGCACCGAAATTCGTTCACCGCACAGATCATTCACTGATGCATGGGCAGGATTGCCTTTACGAACCGCAAAGGTCAGTCCGGCCTTCGCATAAGTGACGAAATCCACGGCTTCGATGCGTTCATTGTTCACGGTGAAACCTGACAAGCCAATGTCATATTTGGTCCCTACCGCAGGAATAATCGATTCGAAGGGAGCGTTCTGCACATCCAATTCCAAGCCGAAAAGATTCGCCAGCGCCTTCGCCAAATCAATTTCGTACCCAACCGGCGTTCGCCCATCCGTCGCCAAGAACTCGGCGGGCGCATAGGTCAGATTCGAGCCAATGGTGAGTTTGCCGTCCTTCGTTATGGATTGTGGCAACATGGCGGCCAAAGCCTCGTCTTTATGAATGGCGCTGACATCATAACTGCGTGCGATATCCGGATCGACATCAGGCTGATCGGACGTACCACAGGCGGTCAAAGCCACCAAAAGTGCGGTTGCACACAGCCCGGCCAGCAAAGTTCTTGTTCTTCCCATAGGTGCTATGGTACGCATCGGGGGCGAATCCATGCGTTGCATACCGTTATGCGAACGCATAAGGCGTCGGCGCAGCATCTGTACAATGCCAATCCGACGCCTTGTTTGAGCGCTATCGAGATATCAGGAATTGCGCATATTGCGATATCGCATCACACGCAGGGCCTCGCGCTTGTCTTGCTCCTCACGCAATGCTTGACGCTTATCGAATTCCTTTTTTCCTCGGGCGAGTGCGATTTGTGCCTTGACTCGGCCGTCCTTGAAATACAGGCTGAGCGGGACGATTGTGTATCCCTTGGCTTCTGTCTGACGGGCAAGCTTGGCGATTTGTTCTGCATGAAGCAGCAGTTTCCGTTTGCGCTTTGGAGCGTGATTATTCCAAGTGCCATTCAGGTATTCAGGAATATTGGCGCTCTCCAACCATATCTCCCCACGTCGGTCGATGCTGATAAACGACTCTGCCAAGGAGGCACGCCCTTCACGCAGTGACTTCACCTCTGTGCCAGTGAGCACCAATCCGGCTTCATACGTATCCTCAATGGCGTAGTCATGTCTTGCCCTACGATTCTGCGCAATCATCGCAGTTCCTTGTTCTTTGGCCATGCGTTCCTCCTTCCATTTCACTGTTGCGGATTGCAACACTATCACATGAGACGAGCACACGATCAAGCCGCGCACGATCCCCTTTGTTTAGCTTCTTCATCTGTGACGCTAACGATCGCGGAGTGTTCGCCGTATTGTCGATACGCTATTGAGATAAAGTCAGCTATGTCTACGGCGGACTATCTTACCGCAAACGAGAGGCAAGCGAATCTTCAGCCTTCCGCCGCAATCGCCTTCCCTCGGAATTTCCGTAAATGCATTGAGGCGTCATCCTCATTGGATGACGCCTCAATATCAGTGCTCATATAAGAACGCGCAGTCTCGAACACCTCTCCCGCTTCGATGGAATCAACTCAACTCGAAGCGGCATCGATTTAGTAGTGCACGTACTGATAGGCACCCGGGTTGCTCAAGGTCTCCCAAGCAGGGAATGTGGAGAAACCGGTGCCACCCTCGGAAATCAGGATGGAACCGTCTGCATTCACACGCTCGACAATGGCGACATGGCCGTACTGCCAGTCAGCGGTCCAGTGGCCACCGACGCTTTGACCACGGGCGAATACCACTGCCGCACCGACATGCGGGGTGTTGTTCACCAAATAACCGAGGCTACGCGCAGTATTAGCCCATTCCGCACCGTTGCCCATATATGATCCGACAGGCAATCCCAGCTGCGAACGACGAATATAGGCCCACAGGGTGCACTGCCGTGCCGGATACGCAGAACCGCCAACGGTATTTCCTGTGCTATGCCCATAGCAGAATCCAGAACCTTCTGGGCAGGAGCCTGGAACGGAATAATTCATTCCCGAAGCGCTTCCTGTGTTGCCACTGCTATTGCTTGGAGTGGATGGGGTGGTAACGGCCGATGACCCGCCGTTGCTCACCTGCTGTTGACCACCAGCACTCGGATCAGCGGTGGCTCCGCCGTAATTCTGGGTATTGTATGAATCGATTTGCGACTTGGCAGCCACGATTTCCGCAGCCTCGCGTGCCTGTTGGGTGGTCAGGCTGCTCTTCTGACTTTCCAGCTGTTCCCTGGCTGCCGAACCCTTGTCGCGCAAAGCTTGCAATGACGCCTGCTTCGCCGCTGCATCCTCAGATGCCTGCTGCGCGGAAGCCGCCTGCTGATCGGCCTCTTCCTTGAGCTTGGTTATGCGGTTTTCGATTGCAGTGAGACGCTCCTTGCGGTTCATCGAAGTGCTCAGCTCATTGGCTGCGTCATCCGCAGCATTGCTTTCGCTTCGAGTCACAGCGGCTTCTGACTGCATTTTATCGACGAATTGTTCTGTGGTGGTCGAATTGGTGACCACATCCATGACATCCGAAGCAGTGGATCCATGCAGACTCTGACGGGCAAGGTTCGCAACCTCTTCCTTGGCATCGTCGTAATCGGCACCGGTCTGCTCGATTTTGGCTTCCAGATCTGCCTTGTCCTGCTTGGCGGATTGCAGACGTTCATTCGTTGCATCAGCAAGCTGCTGTGCTTGCTGAGCATTCTGTTCTGCATCCTCGGCTGCCTGCTGGGCTGCAGGAATCTGGTTTTCTGTCAGATCGCTGAGTTCCAGGATGACATTGGCCAATTGCTCATTGACACCTGCCAGCTGCGCTTTCAACGTCTCGTTGTTTTGAACCTTCTGCTGGTACTCCTGCATGGTTATGGCTTCTGCCTGCGGAGTAGCGACCACCGTCGTAGCCAGGCCGGCCGTCAATATGGTGGCGGCGGAGAGCATCAGTCCAGCTACGGTATTGATGCGTTTCGTGTGTTTCATCACGGTAACCTTTCCGTCGTATACGCTCGTCTGATTGTAGCGTGACTTCCTGAGAGCGTTTTCCTCGGGAAGTCGAACGCCGTATTCACTTGACAACCATCAGGCTTTCAGATAGCGCCGCAAGGATATGGTAGACGCCAATCCAGAAAGCAGCATCGCTCCCACAATGAGCGCCGGAGCCGTAAGCCAAACAGTGGATTGATTGATGAATGGCATCCATTGCACGGTTTGTGCCAACCAGTCGGTTATGAACACCTTCACAAGGGCGCTAAGTGCGCCGGCCGCCAGCAACGAACCAAGGAATGAAGCCGTTACGCCTTCAAGGATGAACGGCAGACGTATGGTCCAATTGGAAGCGCCGACCAAACGCATAATCTCGGTCTCGTTCTTACGCGAGGCTGCACTCATTCGTATGGTCGTGCCGGTGAGCATAATCGCAACGACAACCATAACCGCTGCAAGCACGACAGTAACCACCGTGGCACGGTTCAGAACCGTAAATACCGGGTCGAATATCTGCCGCTGATCGACAACCTCCTCAACACCGGTCCTACCTGTCAGGACTTCGGAAACCACTTGGTATTTTGTCGGATCACTGAGCTTCAAACGCAGCGAGGCTTGCATATCCGCTGCGGTTAATGTGCGGCCCTCATACACGCCACCTGGATACTGCTTGGTGAACGTGTTATTGAAGAAGTCTTCACGGCTGACATAGGTTATTTTGTCCACATCAGAGCCGAGTTCCTGACGGATCACATTCTGCAGATCCACGATCTCCTGGTCAGTCGGAGCTTTGCCGGAAGCGCAGGATGCAGCACGGCTGGTTCCATCCGGGCACAGCCATACCACCACTTCGACCTTGTCGTACCAGTCACCTTTTGCTTTGGTTATCTGGGCCTGCATCAAAACCGAAGCCCCAATGAACAGGAAGGAGATGAAGGTGACCAACATAACCGACACGATCATGGAAACGTTCCGCTTAAGACTAATCCATGTTTCCGAAAGTATGAATCGACCTCGCATCAGTCCTGCTCCCCTTCATTATTCACATTTGCGTTCGTCTGCTGCGCTTCGGCGGTTTTTTCTCCGTGGCGTTCCGCCGCTTTCGCCTCATCTTGCGCTTCCTGAGCGGTCGGTGGCATTGGTGGCATGGGTGGCAGAGGAACGGGAGCTGCATGAACTGCTTGGGATTCACCTGAAGCTTGATATGCAGCGCTCGCGCTTTGAGATACGCCGTTTTCTGAGGATTCACCAGCCGTTTCGAAAATGCTATCGGCACTTGATGGCATGAACTGCGCAGCGTCTGAGTCCTGTTGGGATTGAGCTGTGAAAGTCTGGGCTTCTTCAGCGTATTGAGGTGCTTCTTGTTCGCGATTGCTTTCGTCTATTGCCGCTATATGCGCATCGGCAATGCCTTGGCTTGCATCCGATTGTTCGGATTCTTGGGAATCTGAGGATTCGGTCACCTCTGCGTTCGTCTCAACAACCTCGTGAGCGTCTGCTTCAACGCTATTGCCATGCTCAGATTCCGTATGGCCCTGCGCATGTTCCATTTCGTCCAGGGACAATCCCCTGCCCCAGGTCATCGTGGTTTCCACAGGTTGGAAAGCCTCGCCATACCGGCCTGTGCGCCCGGAATGCACCGATTTCGCCAATCGTGCAATACCGTCATCCTCACCGCTGTCATCACTCACCGTGGTGTCGACGACGGTGGACTCGATAGCGGCAGGTTTGAATTTGCTATCAGGATCATGCGATGCGGATGCTTCGGTTCCGACTACCGTATCGATGACCTGCTTGGCTTTCGACTCGACCTCGGCATCGGGGAAGAACAATGCGGAATCATAGGAGCCATGCTCTTCATCACGCACGATTTTGCCGCTGTGCAATTCCACCACACGTTTGCGCATGGAATTGACGATTTCCTCATTATGCGTGGCCATAACAATGGTGGTGCCGGTGCGGTTGATGGCGTCCAGCACTTCCATAATGCCCAATGAAGTGGTCGGATCAAGATTTCCAGTGGGCTCGTCAGCCAGCAGGATCTGCGGATGATTGACATAGGCTCGTGCAATGGCCACACGCTGGGCCTCGCCACCGGAGAGCTCATGGGGGTAGTTATTCTCTTTACCCGTCAATCCCACGGTTTCCAGGACCTTCGGAACCAGTGACTTGATTGTGGAACGGCTTGTGCCGATAACCTCCAAAGCAAAGGCAACGTTTTGCCACACCGTTTTGTTGTTCAGCAGCTTGTAATCCTGGAAGATGAAGCCGATAGAACGCCTGTACTGCGGCACCTGACGATTGGTCAGACGACGCAGATCATTGCCCGCTACTCGTATTTCCCCCTTGGTGGCTTCCTCTTCCCGCAAAAGCAAGCTCAGCAATGTGGTCTTGCCCGAACCCGAAGCACCAACGAGGAAAACGAAATCCCCACGATCGATATGAACGGTAACATCGTCCAGTGCAGGACGGGTGCCCTTCGGATAGATCTTCGTAACATTATCCAACGAAATTAGTGGCATCTGCGATCCTTACTGTATTCGGAATCACGGCTCAAGGCCTTGTTCCGATTATGCCTCATCCTGCGATTCAGCCTTGCGTCTCTCTTCATGACGCCAACGAATGCCAGCCTCGATGAACGCGTCGATATCGCCATCGAATACCGCCTGGGTTTGCGAAGTCTCGTATCCGGTTCGCAGATCCTTGACCATCTGATATGGATGGAGCACATACGAACGCATCTGATCGCCCCAGCTCGCCTTGATATCACCGGCAAGCTCCTTTTTCTTCTGGGCCTCTTCAGCATGCTTGAGCACCAGCAAACGCGATTGCAAAACGGACATGGCGGCTGCGCGATTCTGGATCTGCGAGCGCTCATCCTGCATGGAAACCACCAAACCGGTGGGCAAGTGGGTTATGCGCACTGCGGAATATGTGGTGTTCACACCCTGTCCGCCAGGACCGGATGCCTGGAACGTATCAACGCGGATATCCGAATCAGGGATATCGATATGATCGGTGTCCTCAACCAGAGGAATGACTTCCACCGCCGCGAAACTGGTCTGACGGCGACCCTGGTTATCGAAGGGGGAAATACGCACCAAGCGATGGGTGCCGCCCTCGACGGAAAGGCGACCATATGCATATTCTGCGTCCACCTGGAATGTCGCCGACTTGATACCCGCCTCTTCGGCATACGAGGTATCCATCATCTTGGTTTTGAATCCGTTGCGCTCAGCCCAGCGCAAATACATGCGCAGCAGCATTTGGGCGAAATCAGCGGCATCGATGCCGCCGGCACCCGAACGGATGGTGACCACTGCCGCTCGCTCATCATATTCGCCATCAAGCAAGGTCTGGATTTCCATATCGTCAAGATCCTGCTGGATGGATACCAGCTCCTGCTCCGCCTCATTGAGGCTATCGGCGTCATTTTCCTCGCGCCCAAGCTCAATCAATGTGTCCACATCTTCGATGCGCTGTTGAGCGGAACGAAGACGGCGCACCTGCGCCTGCACTGCAGAAAGCTTGCTCGTCACCTTCTGCGCATTCTCAGGATCGTCCCACAATCCCGGCGCGGAAGCCTCCTGCTCGAGCTCCTTAATATCATTGAGCATGCGGTCCATATCCAACGCTTTGGAAATGGACTCGTACTTGGCATTCGCATCAGCGAGCGCCTGAGAAAAATCAAATTCAGCCATCATTACCACCATACATATTGCTTCGTCGAATTATCACATCTTGACCGCCTGTTAACAGGGCTTGCACAAGCCCATGGCGGCACACTTCGGCATGATGACCATGTGGTCTGGATCTTGCCGGAGTCGAACCGACGCCTACGTCAAAGACCCGCATAGATTGCGGGAATGACTATGCTGAGCAGCATGGCAGCGGCGATGGCGCCCGCTACGATTCGCATGATATTGCGACGGCGGCGCTCGCGCTGTCTGCGCTTGTCTTGATAGTCACTCACGGCTTGACATTGTACGCAATGCATAGGATTTGGGTTATTCAGGGTTATTGGGCATTATTCCGGAGCGAGTGCAGTTGCCTGTCTTGATGCCTCACAAGATAACTTCTGTCTTGATATCCCACAAGATGTCTTCTGTCTAGATATCCCGCGAGATATCTCCTGCCTTGATATCCCACAAGATATCTTCTGTCTAGATATCCCGCGAGATATCTCCTGCCTTGATATCCCACAAGATATCTAACGATCCGCGGAAGCTGACCCAACGCACATACCTTGCCGCAAGTGTGATCGTGGATTATTCCCTATTCCTTGAGATACCTCGGCTGACGTTATTCGCCGCCGAGTAGAGTTGGTTTCGATACATGCGGCCGTCCCTAACGCCGGTCCATGGCAACGACAGATCAAGGAGCAAAGATGAGCGAACAACGTACTGCGTGGGGCTGGGGCTTGTCCAGTATTGACGAGGCTGGCAAAACCCTGGATGTGTGGTATCCGGAACTGCATGTGGGACAAGCGCCCGCAGAATCGGATCGACCCTCACACGGTTTCGGCGCACTGGCCGATTCACAAGCCGACGCTCGCGGTGTGCGTCGTAAGCCGGTGTTTACCGTGAGCGACTTGGACTCCCCCATAACAGATGCCGCTGATGCCTATCTGCGTCTGCATCTGCTCAGCATGCGATTGGCTGCCCCGAATTCCATGAATCTTGATGGTATCTTCGGCGCATTGAATACCGTCGTATGGACGAATTACGGTCCATTCGCCGTTGAGAATTTCAACCAACGCAAGCTTGATGTCATGAATGCCGCACATTCCGGACCTTCGCTGGCACCCCGTGCAGAAGTGCAGGTGCTGAGCCTTGACAAATTCCCTCGCATGGTGGACTATGTCATTCCTTCCGGTGTGCGCATCGGCGATGCGGATCGTGTTCGTCTCGGCGCCCATCTTGCCGAAGGAACCACGGTTATGCATGCCGGATTCGTGAATTTCAATGCGGGAACGCTGGGCGTATCCATGATTGAAGGACGCGTGTCCCAAGGCGTTGTCGTCGGAAACGGTTCAGATGTCGGCGGAGGCGCTTCGATTATGGGCACTTTGTCAGGCGGTGGAAAGCTGCGAAATTCCATTGGAGAGCATAGCCTGCTGGGTGCCAATGCCGGTATCGGCATCTCTTTGGGAGACAATTGCGTGGTGGAAGCCGGTCTATATATCACCGCCGGCACGAAGATCACGGTTATCGACAAGCAGCGCGCAGCAGCGGGCCAACCATATGAAACCGTCAAAGGTGCCGAGCTCAGCGGCAAGGATAATATCCTTTTCATCCGAAATTCTGTAAGCGGTGCCATTGAAGCGCGATATCGCAAAACCGGCATCGAGCTCAATGAACAATTGCATAAGAACTGATTTCAGAATCGATAATCCAATAGCATATCAGGGGTGTCGCCTCGTGATCTTGGCGGCACCCCTGAAATTTCATCTATGGTGCTGAATTCTTATTGACTCTTTATTTACGTGCTGAATTCCTAATTCCCCTGAATTCTTATAGACTCTCTATCTTGTTAACGGCGAATTCTTATCGACTCTCAGCGCTCATCAAATGGCACATAATCCCTCTTGGGCTCCCCGACATACACCTGCCTTGGACGGCCTATCTTCGTGTTTGGGTCAGCCAATAGCTCGCGATATTGGGCTATCCAACCCGGTATGCGCCCCAATGCAAAAAGCGTGGTGAACATGGCGGGATCGAAGCCAATGGCGCGATAAATAAGCCCTGTATAGAAGTCCACATTCGGATACAAATGGCGAGATACAAAGTATTCATCGCTCAATGCGATCTGCTCCAGCTCAGTGGCGACATCGAATAGCGCACGCTCTTCTGCAGAAAGCTTCAAGGTGTCCGCACGGCTCATAATCTTTTCCAAATACTGGCGGGCAATCGCCGCACGTGGATCATATGACTTATAGAGGCGGTGACCGAGTCCGGAAATTCGCTTTCCATTGTCTTTGGACCATTCAACGAATTCGCGCACGGATTTGCCGGAATCACGAATAGCCTTCAATTGCCTGAGCACAGCCTCATTGGCGCCACCATGCAATGGCCCGGATAGCGCGTTAATGCCTGCAGATATGGCGGAATACAAATTGGCATGGGCGCTGCCTGCAATGCGCACCACCGAAGTCGAACAATTCTGTTCATGATCGGCATGAATAATCAGCAGGCGTCCCAGGGCGTGCACATACAGAGGATCGGTTTCAAAAGGCTCGTATGGCACGGCAAAGCACATCCGCAGGAAATCATCAACGTAGCCGCGCGAATAGTCAGGATACAGCATCGGCTCATCCCTGCGACGGCGGAAAATATAGCTCACGATGGTGCGTGCCTTGGCCATGATAATGGTTGCGGCTTCATCCAATTGATCCGAATCGTTGACATCCGTGGTATCAGGATAAAAAGTCGCAAGGGCGTTGATGGCCGATGCCATCATGCTCATGGGGTGGGCGGTTCTGGGGAACGACCCCATAAACGTCCGGAAATCCTCACCGACCATGGTGCGGTGATTGAGATCCGCACAGAACTTGTCAAATTGTTCCTGTGTCGGCAATTCACCATGACGCAGCAGCCATGCCACCTCGAGGAAATCAGATTGCTCGCACAGCTGTTCTATGGGATAGCCTCGATATCGCAGAATGGATCGCTTGCCGTCAATGTAGGTGATCTTGGATTCGCATTGAGCGGTTGTCAAAAATCCAGGATCCAAGGTGACCCATCCGTCATTGCGCAAAGAAGACACCATAATGCCGTCTGGACCCTCGGTCGCCTCCACAACCGGCAGGCTGTATTCATTCTCGTCAACACTGAGCTGAGCCATCTCCATAGGTCGCATCCCTCCCGTTAGGCATAGACTAGACTCCTGCACAATACGATGTGACAACTCATGGATCGAAGCGAGCGAGTAACCGCTCCCTTTTCACTACGGCAATGAAGGACTGTCAGTAGTTGTTATCAGCACATATGCAAGTGCCGGAGTGCGCTCATCCTAACAGATGAAATCGCACCCCGGCACCAATCGTCTTATGCAGTGACATGCAGGATTGCGTTATTCACGCTGCATAATGTGTTCTCGTATTGCAAATTATTCGACGATTCCATATGCATTGGCCACGTTTGCCTATGTGTATATGGAACTCGGTATTTACTCGCGCACCGTCAAAATCTCAGGGCCGTTTTCGGTAATCGCGATGGTGTGCTCGGTATGAGCGCCACGGGAACCGTCCGAAGAACGCAAGGTCCACCCGTCCTTCTGATCCTGATAGATTTCGTCGGTGGTCTTCAAGAACCAAGGTTCGATGGCAATAACCAGACCTGGACGCAGCCGGTAGCCATGGTTTGCGCGACCATCATTAGGCACATGCGGGTCTCCATGCATAATATGACCGACGCCGTGTCCACCGAATTCCAGATTGATCGGGTAACCATACGAATGAGCCACTTCGCCGATGGCTGCGGAAATATCCCCTAGACGATTGCCTGGCTGAGCCTTGGCAATACCTGCTTCCAGCGCTTCTTCGGTGCACTTGATCAGTCGCAGGTCTTCAGGATCCTGCTGCTTTCCCACCACAAAACTGATAGCGGAATCTCCAACCCAACCGTCAACGCTGATTGCCAAGTCAAGGCTGACCAAGTCTCCGTCCTTGAGTGCATAATCATACGGCACACCGTGCAGCACGGCGTCATTTACCGAAGTGCAGATGTAATGTGCAAAAGGACCGGTTCCGAAATCAGGCGCATAATCCACATAGCAGGATTCCGCCCCTTTTCGGGATTCGATTTGACGTCGCACAAAGTCGTCGATTTCCAGCAGATTTGTGCCAACCTTTGTCATCTCTTTCAGTTCTTTAAGAATGCTACCGACGAAGCGCCCAGCTGGCTTCATCGCCTCGATTTCAGCCTTTGTTTTCAGTTCGATCATGCTCCCACCCTACTTCGAGCGCCTAACATCATGACTCGGCTTCGATGTCTGTGTTATCGGTGCTCGAACTCACGGACGAGTGACTCTGGGAACCCAAATGCGCTTGCGCTCTGTTTCGGGGATATTGGGGTATTGGATTATTAGGGTATTGTCCACCATCGGGCAGGCCGGCACTCGAATATATATCGAATGCCGGCCTGCTTGTTGAATTCTTTATGAAATCTGGAAGCTCTGCCGTTTATGCAGTTCAGCGAACCTTGCCGAAGGTGAATGCACGGATCAACATGGTGATACCGATGACGACCAGTGCTGCACCACCGAAGATAATCATCCAAATAGTGGAGCTCAATGGTGCGATCAGCACGACGACACCGGCGATTATGGAAATAACACCTTGGAATATAGCCCACCCGGATTGCGGCAAACGCCAAGTCTCGACCAAGGCCATAATTCCTTCAGCGATCCATCCGATTCCGATGGTCAAGGCAGCGACAATCGCTAGGGTTTGCCCTGATACTGCGGCATTTTTCAATACCACAATGCCGCCCACAGTAAGCAAAACACCGACCAAGATATCAAGCACTCGCCATCCTGCCGGCAGACCCAGCTCAACGATGGCGCTGACAATACGGATTATGCCGGAAATAACAAAGTAAATGCCGAATGCCGCGGCGATCACGGCTAATGTGGCACCTGGCCAGAACAGCACGATAATGCCAAAAATCAACGCTGCCGCACCAATGACGCCATAAGACATGCGCACTGCATTCTTGGCTCGGTTAGTCAATTGTTCCGCTGCCAGTTTGAATGGGTCGTTCTGCCAAGCATATGGGTTGCCGTTGGGAGCTCCTTGTGGATTGCTGGCAAAAGGTCCATAAGGCGAACCATTGTCGTTGGCCTGCTGTCCTCCTTGATTGGACGGCTGCTCGTTGTCGTTATATGAACGCCCGGTCATATCCGGATTATTTGGATCGGTCATATCACTCCCTCCATTCGTGATCTTGAACCATCTGTGATTATTCGTAACTATTTCATTGTAATTGGCAGCGGTCCACTCGGGACTGAAAACCACTGCGCTTTATGGATTAGGCTCGTTAGGTTGCTCACATCTTCGGTCTCGTTGACTGCTTGCGCTCAACTCAGTTGGCACTTCGTTCTCCGTACTGTGGGCGGCTCGTCCTCCAAACTGCAAGCAGTTTCTCTTTTTCCTCCCCCCACTGTTCACCCATCCCATCTTCCGCATGACCGACAACCACCCTTTCTCTGTGAGGATCTTGCCATCTGCACTTCCGACAACCGCCTTCCGAGCTGTCGAAAACCACTCTCGACTCTGCCACGAATCCACCATCCACTGTGTCAGTAAACCGCCCTCACCATCGTCGGCAACCCTTTCCATCGTCGGGAATTCTCACTATCGTCAGCGACCCTTCCACTTTTCGAAACCCACCTTCCATTATGAAGGGAGATTGCCCCCCCTACTGCGCAGGCGACCCTCACCATCGTCGGCAACCATCTCCACTTTTCGAAACCTACCGTCTATGTGAGGGGAGCTTGCCTCCCCCCCCTTACTGCGCAGGCAACCCACACGCCATATTGTCGACAACTCACGTTCCGCTCCCACCACATCAGACAACCACGCGCTCTGCTACAAGCCATACTGGCGGCAACTTCACCTTCCACTCTGTCTACAACTCGCCATCAGCCCTGTCAGCACATCGCTCTCCATTCTTCACAGCCGAGAACGATTGCGAATCAATGCATTTGATGCGCCTTGCCCAGTTGTCGCCACCAGCCACATACAACGGTGTCCATCACCGGCATTGTCACAGAAGATAGCTAGTGTGGGACCATGAGTACAGCGATGATTTCCGGGATTGACCCGGCCTCTTTCTCTTCTGTCATCAAACCTGGCGATGACCTCTTCCGCTTTGTCAACGGCCCTTGGATTGACACCTATCGCCTGCCTGACGATCGTTCGCGATATGGATCATTCGATAAGCTGGCCGAAGATGCCGAACAACAAGTGCGCGACATTCTCGAGGATGACGACAGCCCAGCCACCAAAGCCCGGGCTTTGTATCGGTCCTTCTGCGACACAGAAGCCGTGCAACAAGCTGGAATCACACCGATTCAAGACGATTTGCACGCCATCGATAAGTCACACGACAAGCATGAGCTGATTTCGGTTTTGGGCTCGCTCAATCCTCTAGGTGGCCCTGATCTATTCGGTATCGGTATCTATGGTGACCCAGGTGATCCCGATACCAATATCGTTCATATTGAGCAAGGTGGTTTGGGCCTGCCAGATGAGGCATATTACCGCGAAGACCATTATGAGCAGATCCGCGAACAATACAAGGTCATGGTGGCGAAGCAGCTTCGCTTGGCTGGCTATGGCGATGAGGCAAACACCGAAGAACAAGCTCAGCGCTTCCTTGACGTCGAAACCGGAATCGCTTCACATCATTGGGATAATGTGGCAACTCGCGACTCGCAGAAGACCTATAATCCCACTGATTTCGCAACACTTTCCTCGACGCTCTCCCATATGGACATCCAGGCTTGGGTGCAGGCATGGCAGAATGCATATGACGCGACGCCTGCCGCGCAGCCTCAGCCTGTCGATTTGTCAGCTGCTCTGCAACGAACGATCGTGCATGAGCCCAGCTTCCTTTCCGGCTTGGATTCGTTCTGGAATGCCACAGATCTGGATGATTTGAAGCTGTGGGCTCGCGTACACACCATCATCGAATACGCTTCGATGCTGAGCCGTGACTTTGATAAGACGAATTTCGACTTCTATGGCAAGGTGCTGTCAGGGACCAAGGAACAGCGAGAGCGTTGGAAGCGCGGCGTTTCACTGGTCAATGGCGTGTGCGGCGAAGATGTCGGACGTGAATATGTGCGTCTGCATTTCCCCGAAACATCCAAGCAGCGCATGGAGGAATTGGTCGCCAATCTTATCGGGGCATATCGCGAATCCATCACCCACAGCGATTGGCTAGGCGAGGACACCAAAGCCAAAGCCTTGGAGAAGCTGTCAAAGTTCACTCCAAAAATCGGCTACACCAACCACTGGCGCAATTATGATGCACTGGATGTGCATGAAAATGCCGGTCTTGTGACCAATATGAAAGCCGCTTCTCTCTATGAATCCGGATATCAGCTCGCCAAGGCTGGCAATCCGGTCGACAAAGACGAATGGCTTATGAATCCGCAAACCGTGAACGCCTACTATGAGCCGACAATGAATGTCATTGTGTTCCCTGCGGCCATTTTGCAGCCTCCATTCTTCGACCCGGAAGCCGAGGATGCTGCAAATTATGGCGGTATTGGCGCCGTTATCGGACATGAAATCGGCCACGGCTTTGACGATCAGGGCAGCCAATACGACGGCGATGGCAAATTGCATGATTGGTGGACCGCCGAGGACAAGCAGCACTTCGAAGAACGCACCAAAGCCCTTATCGAGCAATACAATGCTTTCGTGCCCACGCAACTTGCCGAAAAATACGCAGACGATCTTTCCAAAGCTCCGCATGTGAACGGCGCATTGACCATTGGAGAGAATATCGGCGATCTGGGCGGTGTGAATATCGCGTTGAAAGCCTATGCCTTCTCCATTCAGGATCGGGAGGGTATCGAACGAGACGCATCCGACAAAGCCATTATCGCTGCATTGGATAAGGCTCCTGTGATTGACGGTTTCACCGGCTTGCAACGCTTCTTCTTAAGCTACGCATCAATCTGGCGCTCCAAGAACCGCGACGAACTTGCCGAGCAATATCTGCAGATCGACCCTCACTCCCCCGCAGAATGCCGTACCAATGGCATTGTGCGCAATGTGGACTTGTTCTACCGTGCATTCAAGGTGGAATCGAGCAATGCGCTTTGGCTTGAACCAGCTGATCGAGTCCGCATCTGGTAAGGCTGGCAGCTCATCGGCGTACTTGTAGCCGATGAGCTGCTCCTCAGGCGGTGGCCTGCTGCCGCTCGGGCTATGCATTGTCTCAGGACGTCGCCAGCTCCAAATCAGCTTAGCCTTCTATCCAATGTGGAGTCGCGTACCGATTCACTTCTTTCGGTGCGTGACAATTTCTAACTCGTTTCCTTGTGGCCTCTACATTGTGGTCTTTGCCGCGTTTCCTTACAGCCGGTACGCGGCAAAGGCCGCAACGTTTCAACGAGCCAGATGCGCTGTCTATAAGCGAGTTTCCTTAAGACCCGAGCAACTGGTAAATCGATGAGCGGACGACATGTCACATCTCGCTTATCGATCCACCGGTCACTGTTTCTGCCGGACACCGTATCTGCCGGCAACACGATACGTATCGAGAGAAGACTCGCCTCGATCCTCGACTATGAGCTACCGGTTATCGGCTATCGCCTATGAGCTATCGGTTATCGGCTACCGGCTATCAAACTCCGGCTATCGAATACCGAAAACCGGCTACCGGCTACCGACTATCAACTATCGACAACCAACCTTAGCTACAATATGCCGCCCCGGTTGCCAACCGTCGCATACATCGCCGAATACCCGTAAATCACTTCATCAGAAGTCTGCATTAAAGCCTTCGTCACCGTCTGTGATGTCATCATGCGGCTTTTCCTTCTTCCTTCCAAAGGCAGCGTCATCTTCATGAGATGTCGCAGCTTGCGACCCCTCAGAAGTTACCGCATTCTGTCCGCCAACTCCTTCATCACCATTCCAAGGATCGACGCCCAATGATTCCGCTTGGTTGCCATCACTATTTTCTTGCTGACGAGACTGAGGACCTGCATCTTTCCCACTGGAATCTGCCCCGACGAAGCCGACACTTCGCCGAGCATTTCTCTCGGCCATAACTGGGTCTCCCGATTTGAGCCTTGTGAATTGGCTGTATCCCATACTCAAATCATGACCAATACTGCTGGCTTCAACCACCATTCGACTGCGTTTATTGCCGTCCTGAACCCACTCCTCAGTATTCAGAACCCCTGTTACTATGACCGGATCCCCTTTATGAATGCTCATGCGGGTATTCGTTGCAAGGTTACGGAATGTCTTAACAGTTATCCATGTCGTTGGATGTTCATGCCATTGATTGCTTGAAGCCTGATAATAACTACGCGTACTGCCTATGCGAAATGAACAGGCAACATCATCTCGTCCGAAACTCACTGGCTCATTGCTACATATCCGGTTATCGTCACCGTGCCTTGCTGAGTCATGCTGTGTATCCTTCCTAACGTGTGGTCCGCATCAACCTGAAGACTCGTATCAAGTTCTCAACCTTGAGTTTCCTGGACGAATCCACGAGGACTGCATGCACACTCGCGGGTTGTGCGGTATCACTACTATGCCTGAATCTTCATCTCGATAACCCTTGATTCTGGACATGTGGTCGGAGGCCTCCACTTATCCACATTTCAGCGTGTTCTCCATATTGAGGTGGGCAATATATTCGCAACAAATCACGCTAATCGTTTGATTCTAGGTGCCATCAACATTGTGCAGGCAAAGCTCACAAGATTGCCCAGCTCATATGCAACGGGATTTTCGCAGCTTCCGAATACGTGCATAGCACCAATAACAATCCCCATAAGACGAATTGCACGTAGCACCAAACGAATAGCACCTATAAGCCAAAACCAATAAACGCAAAATAAAAAGGCGGATGACTCTCGTCACCCGCCCATATTCACTACTTCAGCGAATATGCTGATTACCGGCCATTCACGACAAGCGCTTCAACAATTCCTGCGCTGCTTCCTGAGCAGGAACGGCGACCTTGTTTTCACCATTGCGATCACGGATTTCAATGGTTCCGTTATTCACGGTATCGCGTCCGGCAACTGCAATAAACGGCACACCGATAAGCTCGGCATCCTTGAACTTCACACCAGGAGAGACCTTCGGGCGGTCGTCGTAAATAACCTCAATACCACGCTCTTCCAACTCATTGACCAAGCGTTCGGCAGCTTCGAAAGCCACAGCATCCTTACCAGTTGCAACAACATGCACCTGAGCAGGCGCAATGGCCTCCGGCCAAGCCAAACCACTGTCATCATGATGAGTTTCAGCGATGCAGGCAAGCACACGCGAGACGCCGATGCCATAGCAACCCATCCAGACGGGAACGGTCTTTCCATTCTGGTCCAGAACCTTGAGACCCAAGGCTTCGGAATACTTCAAACCAAGTTGGAAGACCTGACCGATCTCCACACCACGCTCGAAACTCAAAGGACCCGAGCCGTCAGGGCTCATATCGCCTGTGCGCACTTCGACGGCTTCAACAGTCCCATCGACCTCGAAATCACGACCATACACCAGATCGTAATAATCGACTTCATGTTCATCTGCACCGGTGAACCAAGCGGAACCACGGGCAATATGAGCATCAAGGAAATAACGTATCGGCTCAGCAATGCCGGAATCCTCGCGACGGGCCTGCGGTCCCAAAGCCATCGGCCCAATATAACCGCGAACCAGTTCAGCATGGCTTTGCAGCTCTTCTGCTGTCGCCTCTTCGATCTCGGAAGGAGCGAACTGAGCTTCCAAACGCTTCATATCGATCTGACGGTCACCGGGCACGCCAATAGCGACCAATTCGCGCCAAGCCTCTTCATGCTCGTCATCCGGAGCGTGCTTGACTGCAATAACGACGTTCTTCAGAATATCGCTGGCCTGCCATTGCCTGCCATCCTCACGCGGATAGAGTTCATTGGCACGTTCCACCATGCCGTCAATGGTTTCTGCATGTGCGGTGGGCTTTTTCTGAGCTGCGGGGATCGACGAATAATCAACCTCGGGCACTTCCGGAGTGGACAAAGCCTCGACGTTCCAGGCCTTGCCAGAGGGAGCCAATGCGAAAGTATCCTCGCCGATAGGCATGGGTGCCAAAAACTCCTCGGATGCGGAGCCGCCCATAGGACCCGACATTGCGAAAACAGGCACATACTTGAGATCAAGACGTTGGAAAATGCGTTCATACGCGCTGCGCTCATCCAGATATGCCTTGCGCATACCCTCTTCATCCACGGTGAAGGAATACGCATCCTTCATAATGAACTCACGTCCACGGATCAATCCAGCACGCGGACGGAATTCATCACGATACTTGGTCTGGATCTGATACAACGTCACCGGCAGATCCTTGTACGAGGAATACATATCCTTGACGAGCAAGGTGAACACTTCCTCATGCGTTGGAGCCAGCAGATAATCCGCATCATGACGGTCCTTCAAGCGGAAGATATTGTCGCCGTATTCTTCCCAACGATGCGTGGCCTCATACGGCTCGCGGGGCAGCAATGCCGGGAAATGCACTTCCTGTGCCCCGATACCATCCATTTCCTCGCGAATAATGTCCTGAATCTTGTTCAGCACCTTCAAACCGAGAGGAAGCCAGGTCCATATTCCCGGTGCGGATTTCCGAATATATCCGGCTCGTTGCAACAGTTTTGCGGAATCGACATCAGCGTCTGCAGGATCTTCGCGCAACGTGCGCAGAAACATCGTGGACATTCGAAGTGCTTTGGAATTCATGTGTCCAAAATATGCGCGGAAGCGGACAAAATCCTTGATGTCAGAGCCATGAGCCCTGGCGTTGCGGATCGTGTATTTCTCTGTTTGCAACGCCGCAACAAGAAGGCGCCCGCTCACCCATACTGCGATTATTACAGCGAGCGAACGGGCGCCTAGAGAATCAGGACCTCATTATTTAGTCTCTAATATTTCTCGCGCGGCATTGAGCGCATTGAAGAAACGCGGGAATCCCATATAAGGCATAGCATGAGCCAAAGCGCACACGATACGCTCAGCATCATTACCGGCTTTTATGGCACCGGAAATATGCGAGCGCACCTGCATTTCCGCTCCACCCAAAGCCGCCAATATAACCACGATAAGTAGTTCCCGCTCACGGGTTTCAAGACCTTTGCGGCTTGCAATATCGCCAAAAGCGTATGAGGTCAGCCACTCCGGTACCGCCGGAGCGAACTCGCCCGGCAACCAGGCATAACGTTCTTTGATCTCATCGCCATAGAACTCGTCCTGAATGGAGGCGCCGACTTCGTGACGATTGCCTTCGTCGACAGTAGCCGTATCTTCCATAGGAAGTGCGATGCCGTGATCATCGAATACCTCATCCATTACAGCGATGGCATTCAAGGTCTTGGGGAAACCGATAAACGGAGCGCATTGATAGATGACTTCGCGGATCTCCTCAGGAGTCGCCTTCACATTCAGGCATGCATTGATATGCGCCTTCAGCTGCGGCAGTGTCTGATTCACTGTGAGCACGGTAATTGTCACCAATTCGCGCGTATGGTTGTCGAGGCTACCGACCTCGCATACCTCGCCGAAGATAAAGCGCTGCAAAATCCGCATGAACTCTGGGTTATTGCCCTGGTCCGTCACTGCTGATTGATGAAACAGCGCCTGCATGTTTCGCTCAGTCGCGTCAATGCGCCCCTTTGCATCCTCATTCATAGTGTTGTGTTCCATAGATATCTCCTTTCATATCAAACGCTTCACGTAGTCCTGGGACTGCTGCCAATGGCGATCTACTCCTTGCAGCAACCCTCGCGTTTACTCAAATACCCACTTCTTCCGTATGCCCATTACTTCCGCCACCAGCGCAAGCTCTATTGCATGTCGCAGCCCGCAGGTTTATTCAATGCCAAGCTGTTGAATCCACCGTCCAAGAGACTGCACGGTATCGCGATATGTGATGCGACGTCCCTCTTTCCAATCAGCATCCGACGCACTGGAATGCAGGTGCTTTCCATCACTTCCGGAAATGCTCGATGAGGAAGTCGCGAAAGGAATAATCGTTTTTCCTTCCCATTGCTGTGATTCCAAGAAGGAACGAATGATGTTTGGCGCTTGTTCCCACCACAACGGGTAACCCAGGAAAATCACATCATATTCGCCGGCATTCGGAGCCGATGCAATTTCCGGACGTAAAGCCGGATCTTCGTGTTCTGCCACGCAACGACTTTGTTTGTTTCGCCAATCCACATCAGCCGAGCTGTACGGTGTCTGAGCTTCGATCGGCACCACATCTGCGCCAGCGGCTTCGACCAGCAAACGCGCTGCGCGCTCGGTGGTTCCCGTTATCGAAAAATACGTGACCACCTTGCGCTTGTTCACTGTCACCACCTCCTATTGAGCAATTACTTGCGATCCCCGCGGTATTCCTCATCGCTCACGTGCTCCAGCCAAGTTGAGCCGTTTCCCTGTTCATCAACTTGCAGCGTAGCCACATGAGCCATGAAATGATCAGGCGCGGCTCCATGCCAGTGATCCTCGCCCGGCTCAATCCACACGCTATCCCCCTGGCGGATTTCCTGCACGCTGCCATCACGACGACCAACATAGCCCACACCATCGGTGACGAACAACAGTTGTCCGTTCGGGTGGTTATGCCAAGCAGTGCGAGCGCCCGGAGTGAAATGCACGTGCGCGGAACTCAGATTGCATCCGGTTTGAGAATCCGGAGAGGAGATCGGGTCGATGTACACATCGCCCGTGAACCAATCAGCAGGACCGTGTGCGGTATTTGCTGCAGTCCGTGGTGTGGTATTCATAATTTCCACCTTCTATTCCTCGTTAGTTTGTTTTACTTCGTCAATGATGGTTCTATTGTCGGCAACAAGCGCTTGGGCCTCTTCTTGTTTGCCTTGTGACACCAGCGACCAATACATCAGTTTGAGATTGACGTACGCCTGTTGGATTTTCAAACGCTCGAGTTTGGACGACAGACGGAGAGCCTGCTCATCAAGCAACTCCATCTGCTGCTGAGCGCCTTGCTGACCTAGTTTCGTATTGCGAAGATACGCTTTCATATCTTCCAGAGGCATTCCTGTCGCAGAGAGACAGGACACAATATCAAGTGTGTTCATATCGGCATCGCTGTACGAACGGTGACCCGAACTCGGGTCACGCGCGATCGGGCCGAGAATCCCTATGGACTCGTAATAGCGCAGAGTGCTCTCCGGCAGACCGCAAAGCAGCGAGGCCTCTCGAATGGTGTGCCAGTGGGGTTCCACGGCGCGGGTTGTAACAGATTCTGTGCTCATACTTCGAAGACTAGGAACTTCAAGTACTTGAAGTACAGTCGGCGTGTCTCGCTCGGTAAAACCGCACAAGATGAAAATCGGAGTGGACCTTGATGTCTGGACTGGCTTCATTCAGCCGTTTTCGTGGTTTGTCCGAACCTCGAAACTCAACTTGTGCGGTTTTATCCACATTGCCCTGTTCTCCCGGGCCGAAAATCCATAAAGATGTAGATTCAAGGCATGAATGCGAACCAACCCATAACACAGGCGGAATTCCAAGCACTAGCGCAACCTGTTGAAGAAGCAAAGCGGGAAATCCAGAAGTGCCTCATGACTCAACAACGGTCTCGAAAGCAGCCCGTCTTCGGACTCATAACCGCACTGAAGCTACTCATGCTACCCGTACCGCGCAATCACAGCCTGAACAACAACGTCCACGTCTGTTCGCCCACCAAAACCAAGCGCTCTTGCGTAAAAGGCACCACCTATCACACCTTCGTTGCCGCTTCGTCGATAAAGGAAATTCGAATAGATGACGAAACCACAGTGCTTATCACCGATGAAATCACCACATGCGTGCAAATGGCCTCATTCTGCAGCAAAGAAGAGCTTGTCGTCATTCTCGACGCAATCAGTCAACGCCACCGCAGCAGAGGAACCGAGTGCATTCAGGAGTTACGACGGCGTGTGTCTGAGTTGAGATCGTCGCGTGGAATCCGCAATCTGCGCTGGGCGCTGCAACATACGGTTCCCAAAACGGATTCCCCCATGGAGACTCGAGTTCGCCTTCTCTTGGAGGGGTCTGGATTCCCAAGACCCGCAGTAAATGAAATATTTGTGGATCCTGTTACAGGTGAGAACTGGCATGTCGACATGTCCTATCCCAAATTGGGCATAGTGATTGAGTATCAAGGCCGGGCTTGGCATACCGGGAAGCGCCACATCCAGCTGGATTCGAACCGGATCCTGAAAATACAGGGTCACGGCTGCGAAGTGCTGACCATCGACAAAGAGCATATGCGCACAGAGCACTCACGTCGTGAGCTTGTTGGCATTATTCGCAGAGTGGTTGAACGAAAACAAAAGCGGAATGCCGACTTCTTATCATTTTTCCCGCAGTACAGATGAGTCCACTCGGCTCAGCAACCGTTTGCTTCGAATATCTGGAAAACACAGCCCACAAACCCTGGGTTCTCATAAGATTTACAGTAAATTTGCCAATTTTGCGAGACTCTTCATCACCTTAACACGGAACCTCGGATCCTGCAGAGCCCACACCCATCTTCGCAATACGGCTCACCACCACCCCGCAGATACCGAAGCTTGGTTAAGCATCGTCCCCGGAAAACCTGGAAATCCCGGAATCAGAACAGCTCCGCCTGGCTGAATTCATCTTCTACTGGCGGCAGCTCCTTGCGAAATGCCTCAATTCCTTCGCGTTCCAAAAGAGCCGAGGCATGAGAAGACCTCGAACGCAACTCGTCATCCAACAACACCGCATCCGAAGACACGAGAAACGCCCTATCATTGATGCCACCCAAGAACAAGCCGTCCAGCCGTTCTACCCTGGACAAGGCGACGTATCCCATGCCCGGCGCAAAAGTGCGTCGCAAATCCATCACGGCCCGGTCCAATGTCATGCCTTGCGACTTATGAATCGTGATCGCCCAAGCGCAACGCAATGGCACCTGATCAACGGAAGCAAGCACCGTTTCACCATCCATCATCTCCCACGATGCCTGTTTCATCGTGACGATATTGCCGTTCTCAAATTCCACGATCGGCCAGCCGCCCTTGCTATCCGAAGCAAACCCGCGCACCGTGCCTATGGAACCGTTGACATACTGCCGATCGGCATCATTGCGCAACGCCATCACCGCAGCGCCTTTCTTAAGCATCAAACGTTCCGGGGCCAACATGTTCTTTTTCAATCGTTGCACCAAATTTGCCGGTCCCGTGGATTTTGCCACAAACACATGCTCGGGCTGTTCAATCTGGGAAAGCCTCAAATCGTTGAGTCCATCTGCCTGGCGGTTCACAGGGAAAAGATGCACCGCCACATCATCGACCTGCGGCAAAATTCCCAAACGTCCAGACAGCACCGCCGTGTCCTGGTCAGACACCCTGCCCTCACGAATATCCGTGAGCACATTGAGCAACCGCCCATCATCCTGACGGTGCTGCTCGGTCAGATAGCATATTGCCGGATTCAGTTCCTCCCATACCAAGGATTCCGTAACGAATCCTTCCGGGTTTTTCCCCGCTTGCGCATACCGCTCATGCATAGCCAAATATTCAGGACTCGGCGCAATCATATCCGAGTTTCGGCTTGAAACACTCACCGGAGGCAACTGGAAGAAATCGCCGGAAAGCACCACTTGCAACCCACCAAACGGCTCCGTCCTGCGCCTCACAGCGCGGCATACCTGATCGACCATATCGAAAAGCCAGGCGTGCATCATAGAAACCTCGTCGATTACGAGGATATCGGCTGCCTGCAGCTTGCGTTTTCTGCGTGATCGTATGGTTTTCAACAGGCTATCAGTAAGTGCAGTAGCAACGCCTATGCCACTCCATGAATGAATGGTTTGGCCATTGATATGAGTGGAAGCTATACCCGTGGAAGCGGTGACCGCAACGCTCAATCCATCACGGCGTGCCTGCTTGATGAACTGATTGAGCACAAAAGTCTTGCCGGCACCCGGGGCGCCGGTGATGAATGTGCTTACGCCTGATTGCAATATCGCCAGCGCGTCATTCTGTTTCATCATCGCTCCCTTTATTCATGGATATGGTTTAGTGCTTCAGTGGTTAGTGTTTCGGACTGAGTGTCTTGGTACTGCGATGGCCTTCGATAGTTCTTGATAGGACAGCATTCGGCAAAACCGCTATTAAAGCCAAGATATTCGCAATGCGGCAAACAATTATTTATGCAAATGCGGCAACCAAATAAACCGACGTCGCCGTCAAGAAACCAGCAATATCGATCCAGCAGCCCTCACAGCAAAACGATTATCACGGTAACTCACATTTCATTCGACACTCCTCTTAACGCTCACCTCATAAGCGCACACCTCATAAGCGCACACCTCTTGAACGCACACCTAGTAACCGATCACCAGACTATGCGAGCTCACCTGAGCCTCGCTGGGGCGCCATTCGGCACATCTCATAATCGCACATCGCTTAACCGCACACCAGATTTTGCGCACCTATTTCCTCAAGCTACACGCCCAGCAAATGATGCAAAACCTGCAGCACGCCATGCTCAGCATTCGAAGGGGCCTCATAATGCGCTGCACGCTTGAGGTCCGGATGGGCATTTGCCATAGCGAATGACCATTCACCGGTATCAAGCATCAACAGGTCATTGAGATAATCGCCGAATACCGCGGTTTGCGCAGGAGTGACCCCCAAAGCGCGCTGTAGAGCAATCACGCCTTGCTTCTTGTCGGCATCGCGATCCATGATGTCAACCCAATGCTTGCCTGAAACCACAACCTGGTGACTTTGTTCAAAACCGCCAAACACGGCGTGAGCCATGGGCTCTGCCTCGTCAAAATCAAAAACTGCAACCTTCAGAACGCGATCCTGCACCGCATACAAATCATCAACGATTTCCAACTCATGGTAATACTTCCTGCATTCCGCAAGGAACGCATCATCGCGACGGTTGACATATGCGCGGTCCAGGCCGCATACCACGACGCCTATATCGTATTTGCCTTGTTGATAAGCGTCCCGGGCAGCATCGAGCATGCAATGCACTTCTTCCATGGGGATATCAATGACGTTCACGACCTGACCGTGGGACACCACCATATTACCGTTTTCGGCAATATATGAGCCATTCTGCGCAATATGACCGAACATCGATTTCAGGGTCGCCAATTGCCTGCCGCTCGCAGGAACAAAAGTCACGCCCTGCTCGTTCATACGGTCCAGCATCGGCCAGAACTCTTCGGGAATCTCGCTATGCTCATCAAGCAAAGTACCATCCATATCCGCAACCACCAACTTGATGTCATGTGGTCCTACAGGTATTTGGGTCCATGGCTGTGCGCTCATAGTATTCCTTTCATGATTCGTCTCAGGGTCGCATACGGGGTATTGAGTCACGAAGATCTGCACGACTTGCCTCGTGCATCACTTCGAATTGTCTTGAGTTTGCAAGTAGGCGTCACACGCATCACTTCGAATTACCTAGAGTTGACAAGCGGGCATCACGCGCTTCGTCGAGATCTGCTCACGCATCACACCAAATTCCTTGGAGTTGACAAGCAGGCATCACACGCGTCGTAGAGATCTGCTCTCACATCACACCAAATTCCCTGGGTTAGCAACATTTATCTAGGGTTGCATGACGCTTAGGCTCGACCCTGCGGATTGCCATTCGCTTCGTATGTGCGCAGCAGGCTTGTGGCTTCGATATGCTCCGCACCTCTTTTGGCTTCCTCCTCATCCGGACCGGGGGCCGGCACGAAAAACATATCGCGGTAGTAGCGCAACTCATCGATGGACTCGATGATATCCGCCAATGCACGGTGGCCGCCATGCTTGGCTGGCTTGTTGAGGTAGACGTTTGGATACCAACGACGGGACAGTTCCTTCAGCGTGCTCACATCGATGACACGGTAATGCAGATTGCTCATGAGCTCAGGCATGAAACGATCCAGGAACTTCTTGTCTGAACCAATGGAATTACCCGCCAACAAGGCCTTTTCGTTCTCTGGAATG
This sequence comes from Bifidobacterium tsurumiense, assembly GCF_000741765.1. Taxonomy (GTDB): domain Bacteria; phylum Actinomycetota; class Actinomycetes; order Actinomycetales; family Bifidobacteriaceae; genus Bifidobacterium; species Bifidobacterium tsurumiense. The sequence goes on along the minus strand of NZ_JGZU01000002.1, from coordinate 100,978 downwards.
AACCGCTTGACATATGCGACGATCTGGCGTTCGGCTTCCTTAAGATCCAAGCCTTCGCGTTCCCATTCATCGACCAATCCCGAAGAAGTATGCATATTCCTGACGAAATCGTTCATATGAGCGACAGCCTGTTCAGACGGTCGAATCACCAGATCGATGCCTTCATCCAGAACATTGAGATCAAAATCCGTCGGCACCACAGAGACCTCGCATAGCTCGTCGTTGAAAATATCCAAGCCTGTCATTTCGCAATCAATCCAAATCAGACGGGATTGCTTCGCATCATAGATCTTGTCATCGTTCTTGTCGACCATTGCATATGCCTTTCCACGCTTTGCCGAACAGACGAGCCTAACCCTCGCCTCGGACGTGTGCTCTGATACGAACGTATCACGATGCAAAGCCACTGAGCCCGCGCGATCAAGCAATAGGGAATACGATTGCGAAGCTCAAACCTATGGTTGTCGAGACACTGAATTCGGTGGCTTTCAAGAAACCCTGATTGCTCCAGTCAGCCTAGTGTGAGGTAAGCAGACGCTGTTCGATACTCCCCCCCATACACCAATCCACGTTATTCCCAAATCGTGGCTGGCAATTTTCGCGAGATGCTCAAAGGCTGTTCCAACATCCTCCGACACCCACGGATCCCTAAACGCGACAAGCTTCGAACAATGGATAGGCAAATGCCGTTGCAGCTAGCAAACACTAGCTGCAACGGCATTATGCTTACGACGCTTCTGACGGGGGTCAGCTTTCAGATCACGGCACCTGCCGTGTTCTGAACATCCGAGTTCGTCAGTTCATCGCGCGAAGTTTAGTTATGGAAACCGGTGTAGTTCGGGGCTTCAGCGGTCATGACGATGTCATGAGGGTGCGATTCACGCAGACCTGCATCGGTGATACGGATGAAACGACCCTTCTCATGCAATTCGCCGATGTTATGAGCACCAACGTAGAACATGGACTGATGCAGACCGCCGATCAGCTGATACAGCACCGCATTCAGTGGTCCGCGGTATGGAACTTCGCCTTCAACGCCTTCCGGACCACCTTTTCGCTTGAGGTGACATCGGCCTGAGTAGCGATCCTTAGAATAGCTCTTCTTGCCGCGAGGCGCCATGGCTCCCAGCGAACCCATGCCGCGATAGAGCTTGTATTGCTTGCCGTGCAGCAACACCTTTTCGCCAGGGGCCTCCTCGGTTCCTGCCAAAGTGCCGCCGAGCATGACAGTGTCAGCGCCAGCAACCAAAGCCTTGGCGATATCGCCGGAATAGTGGATACCTCCGTCAGCGATACAAGGAATTCCAGCAGCCTTGCAAGCCTGAGCAGCGTCATACACCGCGGTCAGCTGAGGAACGCCAACACCGGCAACCACGCGGGTGGTGCAGATTGAGCCTGGACCAACGCCGATCTTGACGGCATCGACACCGGCATCGATCATGGCCTGAGCGCCGGAACGAGTTGCGATATTGCCACCGATGATCTGCACATCCTTGAACGCGGAGTCAGACTTCAAACGACGGATCATATCGAGAGCCAAACGAGCCTCACCGTTGGCGGTATCCACCACGAGCACATCAACGCCGGCTTCCATCAAAGCGGAAGCGCGCTGCCATGCATCACCGAGGAATCCGATACCCGCGGCCACACGGAGACGACCTTGGGCATCCTTGGTGGCATCCGGGTATTGCTCGGTCTTGACGAAGTCCTTCACAGTGATCAGACCGGCCAATTTGCCGCTTTCATCAATCAAGGGCAGCTTCTCGACCTTATGCTGAGCCAGCAGACGATGTGCGTCTTCCTTGGAAATATTGGCAGGACCAGTGATGAGATTGTCCTTGGTCATCACGTCCTTGACCTTCAGGCGATCATAGTCATCCGAAGGAATGAAACGCATATCACGGTTGGTGATGATGCCTACCAAGCGGTTTTCCTTATCAACCACAGGAAGGCCGGAGATATGGAATTTGCCGCACAGCTTGTCGAGATCAGCCAAGCTGACTTCAGGATTGACAGTGAGCGGGTCGGTGATCATACCGGATTCACTACGCTTGACGACATCGACCTGGGCTGCCTGGTCGTCGATGGAAAGATTACGGTGCAGAACACCGATACCGCCGTTGCGAGCCATGGCAATTGCCATATCGGATTCGGTCACGGTATCCATTGCCGCGGAAATCACCGGAACCTTCATGGTGATTTCGCGCGTCAAACGAGTAGTTGTATCTACTTCAGACGGGATAACATCCGTCTCGTTGGGAAGTAACAGAACGTCATCATAGGCAAGGCCCATTTTGGCGAAAATTGGGGGGACGGGAGCATACGCAGATTCTGCATTCACTTCAGGAGTTGTAGCCATAGGTTCACTATATGAGTGCTTGGCGACGTGCGACACTCGCATTGCCATGAGCGCAAGACCTTCGCTTACCGCAGAATATCGCGTATCTCAAGATAAAGCAGTCGGCAAAATACCAAACGAAAACGCACACCTAGCGTTCACATACCATTTTCCATTGCGATATACGGACACGGTTTTGGACGAAATCGCAATCAGTACGATGCTCCTGATGGCAGCATATGCATCCGCGGAATCCTCAGTGTTTACACACTCCTCAGCGTTTATACCCCCCTCATTTTCTCAATCTCATCAGTGGCTACCCTAACCTGAGCGTTCACACTATCCTCAGCACCCGCAGCAATCACACCTTCCCGCTATTGGCGACATCCCCGCCCCGTACTGCCAATAACGCAAAGCCAACTGCGGGAATGCCCTCACTCGTCCTCGTGACGATTGCCGCTTGTGTGCTTTGCCTTGCTCAACACCACGTTCTCTTCACGCAACTCAGGCAGCCTATGCCTCAGATACGGCAGCATGGTGATTACGGCAAGCACAATCGCAGCACACACCATGCCAATGATCACGTGCTGCACCTTGAAGAAGAGTACCATAAGCGATCCAAAAGCGATAAGCGCCGCCCAACCCCACAGAATAAGCACGGCGCCTTGCACCGAATGCCCGATACGCAACATGCGGTGATGCAAATGCATACGATCTGGATGCATAGGCGACTGCCCCTTGCCAACGCGCCGCACGATTGCCAGTACCATATCCAGAACCGGCAGGAAGAGCACCAGGACCGGCAACAGAATAGGCATGAACACCGGCACATACACACTGGTATGAATGGATGCCGGATCCAAATGACCGGTCATGATAATCGACGCACAGGTAATGAGATATCCCAACAGCATCGATCCGGAATCCCCCATGAACAACTTCGCCGGATGCCAATTATGCAATATGAAACCAACGCAAATGCCGACAAGAGCCACGTCGATCAATGTGGCCATCGAGGCATAACTTGGTGAGGATCGAGCCAGAATATATGAGTAGACAGCGAAAGCGATACCTCCGATGGCCACGATTCCCGAAGCAAGTCCGTCCAAACCATCCACGAAGTTCACCGCATTGATCGATGCCACAATCAGGAAGGCGGTAATGGCAATGGACAGGCTGGGAGAAGCAGTCACCAAAGAACCCAAGGGCAGCGAGATGATCTGCAATCCGCCCCAAGCCACGAACACCGAAATCAGCAACTGGCCGGATAGCTTGAGCATCCAGTCCAAATCCCACAGATCATCGGCCATACCCAGCAAGCAAATCATCACGGCTCCGGCCACAACGACCCAAGCCTGCTGACTTTCCATGAACAATCCGCTGATGAAAGGCATTCGACTGGCAAACAGCATGGAGACGACGAAGCCTATCAACATGCCCAGGCCACCCATGCGCGGGGTGGGTATGGTATGCACATCGCGGGCTCGGACCTTGCCCACCGCACCAATCGAAATCGCCAGATGCCGGATCAGCGGGGTGACAAGCCAAGTCGCACCTCCTGCGATTGCGGCTATGAACAGATAAACCCTCATGCGCCCAATCCCCCGCCGTTCATGTGCAATGCACGGCGGATCGTGGCTTGGTCGATAACGCCTTCTCTCAGGATGGCAATGCCGTCGCGACCATGACTATCAGCAGCCACCACAGTACTGGCCACATGACCCTGAGTCGGGCCGCCATCCAAATACAAATCTACGCCCTCTCCGAATGCCTCATACGCTTCTTGAACGGTTTGTGCGCTCTCATTGCCCGAACGGTTTGCACTTGAACACGCCAAAGGCCCTGTCGCACGCAGCACACGCAATGACAGCGCTGAATTCGGCACGCGGATTCCCTGGGTTCGATTGCCCTGGCCGTCATCGTGCAGGGTTTTCAGGTCGCTGCCTTCCTGGGCCAGTGCAATGGGCGAGAAGGCGCCGGGCAAAAATGCCGCAGCCAAACGATTGAGAGGCGCGGGAAGCTCTAACTGCAACGCATCCAACTCGTCGACAGAAGCCATAAGCACTTGCAAAGCCTTGAAGCGTGGCCTGTGTTTCATCTCATATATCCGCTCTATGGCATCGGCATTGAAAGGATCGCAGGCAATTCCGTACACGGTATCGGTGGGGACCACAACAAGCCCTCCATCGCGCACAATCTGAGCTGCTTGGGATAACGATTCGTCATCAATGCTGCGAATCCTGTTCAATGAGACCTCCCTGACCGGATTACTTCACTATCCGACAGCCTACCATTGCACAGTAGCCTTGCATCCCAAAACGGTGCACGCAATGGGCAAGCTATGGGCACGCAATGGGCATGCTATCAAGCGGAACGCGGAACAATGTCTGTTTGGTTTCTTCTGCAACCTGTTAGCACAAAATATCGCCAATCCGCACATTACAATATAAAAGGCGTTCACAAACCGCGAATCCGTGGCTTGTGAACGCCCTAACCCAGAAACATGGATGACGATTACGCGCCCAAATACGCCTTGCGCACCTTTTCGTCATGCAGCAAATCATCGGCATCGCCCTGCATGGTGATGCGACCGGTCTCCAGCACATAGGCACGATCCGCAATAGACAACGCCATCTTTGCATTCTGCTCAACCAGCAGCACAGTTATGCCCTGATCATGCAGACGGGTGATAATCGAGAAAATCTCCTTCACCATCAACGGCGACAGGCCCATAGAAGGCTCGTCCATCAGAATCATCGTGGGATGACTCATCAGAGCGCGTCCCATCGCCAGCATCTGCTGCTCGCCACCGGAAAGCGTTCCAGCCAACTGATGACGACGTTCCTTCAACCGAGGGAACAGACCGAAGACACGATCAAGATCCTTCTGAAGCCCAGACTGATCCTTGAGGCTGTATGCCCCCATCTCCAGATTTTCCTGCACGCTCATGCGCGTAAACACATGACGTCCCTCTGGAATATGCGCCATACCAAGCGTCACGATCTTATTACTCGGCGTATTGAGCAGATCATGGCCGTCAAAGGTAATCGAACCGGATTTCGCCGGCACCAAGCCGGTTATGGTGTGCAGTGTCGTGGTTTTGCCAGCACCATTGGCTCCGATGAGCGATACGATCTCACCGTCGTTGACCGTGAGTGAGATGCCTTTGACAGCATCGATGGCGCCGTAGGAAACATTGAGATTATCGATTTTCAGCATCAGATATCACTCCCTCTCACCATCATTGCCGTCTCCGGCGTCGTCTTCAGCATCATCGTCGCTGCCCAGATATGCCGCAATCACCTGCGGATTATTGGCGATTTCCTCAGGCGTTCCCGAAGCGATGACACGTCCGTAATCCAGCACATTGATGCGCTCGCATACATTCATCACGAGGCTCATATCATGTTCGATCAGCAGGATCGCAATGCCGAATCTCTTGCGGATTATGGTGATGCATTCCAGCAGATCTTCGGTTTCCGTCGGGTTCATACCGGCCGCGGGCTCATCCAACAAGAGCAGTTTCATGCCAGTGGCGAGAGCTCGTGCAATCTCCAATTTGCGCTGCTGTCCATATGGCAGATTTTCCGCCTGCGTTGCAGCCAAACCATCCAATCCGAAAATCTTCAGCAGTTCGATGGCTTTGGCGTGCATCTCATGTTCTTGCCTCCAAAAACGTGGCGTACGGAAAATCGCACCGCCAACACCATAGGAGAAGGACTCATTGAAGGCCACCAAAACGTTTTCTTCCACAGTCATCTGCTTGAAGAGCCTGATGTTCTGGAAAGTACGTGCTATGCCTGCTCGCACAACCTGATGCGTTTTCTTCCCACTCATCGGTTGGCCGTCGAGCCAGAATTCGCCTTCGGTCGGCTTGTATACGCCGGTGAGCAGATTGAAAACCGTGGTTTTTCCAGCACCGTTAGGACCGATCAAACCGACCAATTCACCTTTGCCGATGGTGATATTGAAATCGGATACGGCTTTCAGACCACCAAAGGTGATGCCCAAATGCTCGGCGCGAAGTATGGGTTCACTCATCATTGCACCTCTTCACCTTGAGTTGACGCTTTCAGAACCGGCTTTGCCAAGGATGCATCCGAATGTGCCACACCCACCGCAGCTTCCTTCTGGGCTGTGCGCTGAGCTACGCCAGTGCGCGTTTTCTCTGTCTGCCCTTTCGAGTCCGCATTATCCGGATTGCCATCATTGCTTTGGCGCTTGGGATAGAAAATGCGATTGATCAACTTGGGCAGCGAGAACTCCCAGGATCCGAAGATGCCCTGCGGACGGAAGATCATCACCAAAACCAAAGCCACCGAGTAGACGAGCATGCGGTATTCCGCAAATGCACGCAGCAACTCGGGAAGCACGGTCAAGCCAATTGCAGAGACTATGGAGCCAGTAATCGAACCCATGCCGCCGAAGACCACCATAATCACGTAGTTGATGGAATAGAGCCATCCGGACATCGCAGGGGTCAGCGAACCGATGTATTGTGCGAAAATACCGCCTGCAATACCTGCGAAGAATGCGGAAATGGCGAATACCATAACCTTGAGATAGGTGGTATTGAGTCCCGAAGCACTGGCTGCGATCTCGTCATCACGAATCGCCTTGACTGCACGGCCGTATTTGGAACGTCCGAACATGAAGAGCACAACGACAGTGACTACGGTGATCCAGAACACCACATACAGATTCGCCAATCGGTCGATGCCGATCAATGCCTGACCCGCTTGGCCCTTGTCAAGACCGGCGCCACCAGCGAATTTCAGATTCTGGATGATCACGCGGATGATCTCACCGAAGCCCAATGTGATAATCGCCAGATAATCGCCGCGCAAACGCAGAGCAGGAATACCGACGAGGATGCCGAAAATGCAGGCGACCACGCCGCCAATAATCGTCACCAACAGGAAACGCACGGTATCATCCATAACCACGCCATTGGCCACCAGCAGTTTGCTCAGCAATGCGGCGGTGTATGCACCGATCGCTTGGAAACCGCAGCAGCCCAACGTCAGCTGGCCAAGAACACCGATTGTGAGATTCAACGAAGTCGTCATTATGATGGCGATGCAAGCCGTCATCATAATGCTCTTGATATACAGCGTTGCAGTCCCCGTCTCGCACACCAGCATAAGAATGCCGAAAATCGCAAGGATTCCAAGGCTCCCACGCCATAGGACTGTTTGATGGAAAGCATGCTTTTCTTCATGATCACACCTTCTCCCCGACGTTCTTGCCCATGATGCCAGTCGGCTTGACCAACAGCACGATAATCAAAATTGCAAATACGATGGCATCGGAGAACGCCGAAGTGATGATGCCGCCGGTAAGCGTATCAATATATGCCTTGCTCAGACTTTCGATAATGCCTATGGAAATACCACCGATCATGGCACCTGGAATGGAGCCGATGCCACCGAGAACCGCAGCGACGAAGGCTTTGAGGCCGAGCATGGCACCCATCATCGGTGAAACCTGAGGATATGCAGCGCAATACATTAGTGCGGCCACAGCAGCCAGACCAGCACCGATGGCGAAGGTGAGGGTGATCGTGGAGTTGACATTGATGCCCATAAGCACCGATGCTTCCTTATCCTCCGATACCGCACGCATCGCCTTGCCGTGTTTGGTGTATTTGACGAACAGCTGCAATCCGACCATGATGACAATGCCCAAAACAATGGTGAGCACGGTATCACCGCTGATATTCAATGTTCCCAGACTCAGCGAAGGCAGATGGAAAATAGTGGGAACCGTTTGGTAATCCGCTCCGAACACAGCCTGTGCGCCGTTTTCCAGCAACAGGCTCATGGCGATTGCGGTAATCAGGGCCGTCATGCTATTGCCCTTTTCACGCACCGGCTTGTATGCCGCCTTTTCCACGATGATGCCCACTGCCACGCACAGCAGGATGGCCGGAATAATGGCTGTCCATGCCGGCAGACCCATGGCAATCATCAACGGGATGATGAGCATAAGCGCATATGACCCGACCATGATGAAGTCGCCGTGGGCGAAGTTAATCAATCGGATGATGCCGTACACCATGGTGTATCCCAAGGCCACTAGCGAGTACACGCTTCCGATTTTCAGACCATTGAAGATCTGGCTTATGAATAGGATTATTTGGCTGTCCATCGCTCCCCCTTTCCTCTACACATTGAAATCTCTTCGAAATAGTTAGTATTCATTTGACGTATGCAGCGCGATTGGCACGGCTGAAGTGGTCGAAGCAGCAATCGACTGGTCGACCTAGTTGTGGTTTCTGACATGATGCATCACGACGGATTCACAGTGGTGGAATACGTCGGCTTGCCGTCCTTGATCGTGAGCACAATAACCGACTTCTTAGGAGAACCGGTCTTGTCCAAGGTGAAGGAACCGGTCACGCCATCGAAATGCAATCCCGCCAAGGCATTGCGCACCTCTTCACGGGTTGCCCCGTCACCGGCCTTCTCAATGGCGTCTTTGATCATGTAGATGGTGTCATAACCCAATGCCGAGAAGGTATTCGGATCGGCGCCATTATTCTTCCGATAGGCGTTGATGAACTCCTGCACCTTCTTGTTGGAAGTGTCATCCGGAGAGTAATGCGTGGTGTAATACACATTGTTATATGCAGCAGTGTTATCGGTAAGCTGCAAGCCGTCGTATCCGTCAGGGCCCATGATGATGCCTTGGTATCCAACGGATCGCGCCTGCGGAATGATATATGGTCCTGCGACCGAGTAGTAATACGGTGCATACAGGAATTCAGCACCTGCCGCCTGCACCTTCTGCAGCTGTGAGGAATACTCGGTATCATCGGCGCTCGATGAGCTCACCTGAGCCACGACTTCTAGACCAGCTGCTTGGCCGTATTCACAAAGGCCTCTGCAGTTCCGGATGAATATGCATCACCGGTTCCATAAAGCACGGCTACCTTCTTGACCTTGAGATTCTCCGCTGCGAATTTGGCAGCGACTTCACCCTGATATGAATCCTTGAAGCAGGCGCGGAACATATAATTGCCTGTTTCAATGGAGTCTGCAGTGGCAGCGGGAGCGACCGACAACAGTTTGCTGGCATCTGCCAACGGTGCGACAGCAGCCGTGGTGGCCGAAATGGTCGGACCTGCGACCGCGATAACGGACCTGTTGCCTGAAAGACGATTGAAGGCGTTGGACACCTCGGTCACGTCGCCTTTGTCATCCATGCTTTCCAGCTTGACCTTCTTACCGAAGATCCCTCCTGCTTCGTTGATTTCGGCGATGGCCTGCTCAAAACCTTTGACCTCGGCCTCACCGTATGCTGCGGCGGCACCTGAATTGGTGGTGACCGAGCCGATAACGATAGTGTCGCCTGATATGGAAACACTTGCCCCGTTCTGCTCGACCATATCGCCGCCGGAGCATGCCCCCAGGGATATTGACATGGCAACGGCTGCACCCGCCGCCATCAGCTTCCCGGTGAACTTGGCGTTCATCCTATACTCCTTCTTCCACGGCACCGGTCGTACATACAGCTGGTAGTAAACGACTCGGATACCGAGTGCACGAAAAGCGGCACGAGGTATCGAATAAATGCGACCGACGGGTACTGCGCATTGTGTGCGACTGACTCCGTCCTCTCGTGCCTGTACCGCTCTGTTATAGCGAGTAATAATGTCGAATGGTGATTTTGTCCTCACTGTGAGATGGGCAAATTCCTGTCGATTTGCTGAATTTCTCCGACAACAGGCACAGCGCAAGGGATGCGTGAATCTTGACCGAATTTTTTATGCATCGCATGCAGTGATTTTGGAACAACTTTTAAAGCCGAGTTGTGTCGTGGCACGGCCTGCACGCATCATGCAAAGTGTCCTGCGACACATCTCAGAGCAACCATGCCCTGCTCGCCACCCCACAGACGGCACACGCGCAATGGTTTCGGTCAACTCACACAGCGCATCCCGAATCATGCCGGCCCGATGCAAACCACCTCGATGAGCCTTCAGGCACCGCAAACCAAAGCCCGACTCACATCAATGGTGCAAAGATATTGAGGAATGCGCCGAACATCCTGTGCCACCAAGGCAACGCTTTCATATCCTCGTCCGTCAATAGACGAGACTCCTCCCATATCTCTTCCAGATCCTCTTTGATATCGGCAACGACCAAATCTCCACTGACGAATACGCCGTTTTCGTAATTCAGATAAAAACTACGCAGATCAACATTCACTGTTCCCACTGTGACGCATCTGTCATCCCACAGCATCACCTTGGCATGGATGAATCCTGGAGTATATGCGTATATCTTCACTCCGGCAGCGATAAGAGCCCGGAAATTATGATTATTGACATATCGCACATACCAGTGATCATTCTTTCCTGGCGTGGCGATTCGCACATCCACACCGCCACGGGCCGCCAGGCACAGCTGAGCGATCATCTCATGGTCCAACACAAGATATGGAGTTGTCAACCAAATATAGCCATTCGCACTGCCTATCGCCTGGCTGACAAGATCGAGCGCAGGATTGCTCGACTTATTATGCGGACCATCGGCGTATGGAATGCAATATGCCTCCCCTGGCTCTTGTGGCAATGAATCCGATGCGGCATCGTGGGCATACTCTCGTGCATCCGTTCCGTTATCTGTATCTACACCGCGATTTGCATCCACTCCACCATCCCGAGTACCTGCCTGATCGCTTCCATCCCCTGTTTCGGCGGCAAGGAGTTGTGAATCCACGACTTGCTCCTCAGCGCCCATCTCAACTCCGGCAGTGGCCAGATATCGTTCATAATCCGAATCGCTGCGATCGGCAACATCCCACATTTGCAGGAACTGCACTGTCAAACTGCGTACGGCTTCGCCCTCTAGGCGAATGCCCACATCCTTCCATTTGCCCAGTCGACTCTCGATATTGACATATTCATCAGCCAGATTCACACCGCCGGTATACCCGATAGAACCATCAATGACCACGATTTTCTGATGATTGCGGTAATTGAGATACATTTTCGAAACGAAGCGTTGCGCAGGGCTGAATACCGTTGCTTTGAAACCTTCATTGCGCAATCGTCGCAAGAAATGACCGGATACAGTGAATAGGCTGCCCATATCGTCATACATAATGCGAACTTCAACGCCATGGCTTATTTTTGCGAGCAGCACCTCATGAATACGATTCCAGAGCACTCCCGTGCCGATGATGAAATAGTCGATGAAAATATAACGCTCCGCCTGCTCAACATCCTCGATCAGACTTTCGAAATATTCCTCACCAATGGGGAAATATCTCATCTTGGTATGTTCGAAGGCCGGGAAATGCGCCCTGTTCAACGCAGAGATATATTTCGCATCACCGGGGTGTTTGGCGGCTAATTTGCGTGAATACTCTTCATCAATAGGAATATGCGAGAACCCCTTGTCCATGGACTCTTTGAATTTCCCACGTTCACTGCGATTGAAATCCACCCTGCCCCATGCGTAATAGAGGCACACTCCCAGGAAAGGTGCTATGAGGATGAAAACAATCCAGGCAATGCGCATTGCCGAACTGGTCTGCCGATTCACAAAGTAAATGACCACGATCAGAGCCAAGAGGTCAACAAGCAGATATATAGGCGCTGCGTAGGTGCGCACAAACCGCTCGACCAACAGAGTGAACAGCACTTGTACCACCACTGCAAGACCAATGAAACCTATGCGAATATATGCGACAAGAGCACCTCTTCCGTCGGTCGCATCACCATTGGAAATGCTTTTATTTTGAGGCTTTTCCTCACCACGAGATGACACGTCTCTCTCCTTCTTCACAGTGTGCGTGCGCTCCATACTTGAAGATTGCCCTATCCGTTGCCGCGAAGCCGACATTACGATATTGGCGTTGCTTCTAGTGTATGCCATGACGTATTGCTCAAATTGTCATATCGCCGCTGAGGCATTGTAATAGCTGATGTTTGGTAATGGCAGATTGATTGCGACGGATCGGCAAACACAGACTGACTGCAATGGATTCACGCCTTCTCAGCCGCGGTTACTCCAGAGTCGGATTCATCATCTGCGGTTTCCTCGGTTTTCCCCTTCGCCACAGGCACTGTCTGATACCCGGTTCGCCATACGTACACTCCGGAAATAACAAAGCCTGCCGTAATCCAGACAGCCCACCATGGGAACCGCGGAATCACGGGATCCTGACCAGCATTGATCTTCAGCGCGGTACAAACTGCGTTACCGGCAGGAAGCACGTAGCCGGCTGGCGCCTTGGTTTCCACGAGCACATAGCAGCGAGAAGTGTGATCCGTGGCCACTGCGGTTGCATCGGAGTCAAGCACCTTGGAATCCACGAACAGACCTGCGATGGACACAATGCCGTTGGAATCCGAAGTGAAGGTGTCTGAACCGTTCACCGAAATCGGATCGCCAGTAATGTCAGCGGCATCGCAGCTGTCCTTGAAGTCGCCATCCGAAGTGGTGTTATACACCCGGAATTCAGCGCCAGCCAGTGCATTGTTATTATCTGCATCGACCTTGCTGATTCGGGCATCGCCCCATGCAGACACAACCTTGTTGGTTTCCTCCGGAGGGGTTGGAGGCGTGGTCGGAGGATTGTCGCCAGTGAAGGTGCCAACATAGAAGTAAGCGGTGTTGGGAATATAACCCGTAGAAGACAGGCTCGCCGCAGTTGCCGTGAAGGTAACGGTTACGGTCTGTCCTGCCTTGTCCTTCAAGTAGGTCAAACCAGCGGTGGTGAAGCCAACGCTCACAGTATTGTTATTGCTGCTTGAAGCCTTGGTTACTTCATAATATTCAGCAGGAACGGTCTCATCGCCGGTCTTGACGCTTGCCACCTCACCATCGGTCAGCTGGCTTTCCAGAGGATCGGAAACGATGAAGTAGCTGAACTGGTCGGCGCTCGCAATGCTTGGCACTTCAACGGTGACCGGGAAGTTGATCTGCGATGCAGTGTTCAAGCCGTTCTTGGTAACTTCGATGCCCTTGGTTGGGTATTCGATCACGGTGTTCTTCGGATAGACGTTGACATTGTAGAGCCAGCTGCCATCAGCAGTGCTGCCTGCATTGTCATTGTTATTCGGATATGGAATGGTTACCAGGAACGGCGCTGCCTTCTTCTTCACAGTGCTTGGAGCCTGTGTTTCGCACACCAAATATGCGCCAACGCTCAAATTGGCGATAGTGGATTCACCATTGGCATCGGTGACAGAAGAGGCTGCCACGCCATTTGCAAAGGTGTAGCCGGAGATAGCTGGAGTTGCCCAATCCATGCCGCACGCATCTGCACTGACGGTAATGCTATTTACCGCATCCCAGCCAGCATTAGTGGTCAGGTCAATATCGTTGGACTTGTAAGCAGTGAACAGAACGCCAGCCACGCCGGTGCCGCCTGTCGCGGTCTTGCCGCCTGGCGTGCCGTCGGCAGTCTGAGAGCCTGACTCGTGCTTATGAATGATCATTGATCCAGTCTGACTTCCATCAATATTTCCTACCGCGAGATCTGCTGCCGTTGCGGCTGGAGCCAAGGCAATACAGCTTGCTATTGCTGTCACTGCGACACCGAGTGCAGCGGTAATCCGCACTCCGGTTTGGGTGAATTGTTTCATCGAGGACTTCCCCTTACCTTTACTTGTTTCCTTTTTCTTTTAGTTATTTACTGACCACGCGGCCGCACGATCAGTCGATAGTTACGCTTGTTGTTGAGTTAGCCGTCGCTGTCTCCTCCTCACTATTTCGGTGATGAGCGTAAAGGCAGCAAACGCGCCTCCCGCGATGAAGAAGTAATCTGAACCCATGCCACCAGTGAATGGAATACCTGGTGTTGGTATTTGAATATTGACAATCCTGTTACCTGAGTTGATATAGGTACCTTGAGCGGTAACTTCGAACTCATATGAAGTGTCACCGAGTAGGTATCCATCAGGGGCCTGCGTCTCTTTCAGGGTGTATTTGCCTAGAGGTAGATTCATGGAAATCACACCAGCAGTTTGATCCGTGTCGTAATACAGCGAACCCGCAACGCTATCGGGATCCGCAGCTTGTGCAGCACAATCCGAGGATTGATCTGCAACGCAGTCCACCACATCCAGTGGCCCCGGCAAAATCCCGCCTGTTATCCGCCACTTGGCGCCGCTCAGCAACTGATTCGTCTTATTCACCTTGCGCCAGGAGACATTGCCTGTAATCGGGTAGTTCACAACATTGCCGTTTGTGTCAACCGTGTCACGATCATTTGCTGTAAGTGCCTTCAATCGATAACTCATTGTCGAAGTATCAAAAGTGAAGTACAAACGAGCACTGGTATCTTCATTTTGGTCGTAATTCGTAGGAGCCTTGCGTTCTGTCAGATACAAGACAGGCCCTTCGGTCGCACCATCCTCCCATGCCTTGGTTACCAAAGGCAGACCGACTATATGGAAGTAGCCAGATCGTGGATCTTGATCCTGATATGCAGCAGTGCTGCTAGCCCCTTCAGTCACACAATCCGCAATATCTGCCTTAGAGGAATTGGCGATACCGGAACCAAGATCAACTTGATTTCCACCAATTCGGAAGGTCGCACCGCTCAGGATATTTCCAAATGAATCAACCTTTTCCCAAGAGGCTTCGCCTGTGGCAATGGTGCAGGCATTGTTATTTGCTGAACCATATTCATCGCCATCCATGGAGACGGCATTGTAGAAACCCTTTGTCGAATCAGGATTTTCTCCAGTCTGACAAGACCCAAGATTCTGAATGCCTTCTGCCGTCTCCTGCGTCTTGTCGAAGGTGTACGTGACTACAATTGTGAAGTTCTGAGATTGACCAGCGTCCAAGGTCACGCCAGAACTGACTAGGTATTGGCCGGGACTGTCAGTCATCTGATCTGTTTCCACTCCATCAACTGTGAAGCCGGATATTGCAAAGCCTGTCGGAACATTAGATATGTCATACACAGGTTGAGAAGTTCCTGAGACTTCGCCAACATTGGTGACCTGGATGGTGTATGTGCGCTGCACAGTCGCAGTGTCCGCATTTAGCGACACTGGACCATCCGTGGTGGTCTTATTCACAGCGAACTTTTGTTTTTTCTGTAGTAATAGATCACGCTCGGATCAGTTGGCCTACGCATGGTCAGGGTCTGTGCCAAACCGATTGAAGTCGCCGCTTCTGCTTCATCTTCAGGAACGACCGGAGGGCGGGAGTACAATTTACCGTACGCCCAATTCTTGAACGTCGTCGGCATATTCATAACCGGTTTGTCAATAGGTTCGCCCTTACTATCAAGGTTGGCAAAACGCAATCTGACATAATAGTTCGGCGCATCAGTCTCTGTTACAGGTCCTTCTGAAACAGGAAGCCCATCTGGATTGCTTTCAAAATCATAGCTTGATGATGGATTGTTGTCTGGCAATGACTGTTGTGCCTCCGGTATGTCCGGATTAGTTCCACCTCGACGCATGAGCCAGCCGGAAACATCGACATAGCCTTCACTATTCTTTACGAATTTCAGCCAAAAAATACCCTGATCAACCCTGGTCTTAATGTAGAATATGTTTCCATTGCGCACTGAATTCGTACTGGGAAGTGTACCATTTTGATTCGAAGACATCGCGGACTCTACTAACGTGTATCCGGGAATATCTATCGGAACAGTTGTATATGTGTCATCGGCTATACCATATTGAACATATTCAGGTGCGATTCGTTCGCCCGTATCAATATCGTAGCAATTCGTCGGTTGCGCAATTAGTATCAAGAGCTGATGCCGCACTGAGGTATTCCCGGCGGGATCATCAGAAGTATCAGCCGAGGTCGGATTCGTCCCATCATAGACACTAGCGTAAAGAGCACTGACACCGCTCGGAGCACTGACTATATAACGCGCCCACGCTCCGGATGTTGCGTTAACAACATTTATTGAAACACTCGTGCTAATAGAACGATCGCGACTGAATTGAACAGTTCGAGTGTCTGCGTAATCGGTGCCGTTAAATGTGAGGTTGAACCTGGTTTGTGACCTGGCAGTTCCGTTATCGTCGTAAAAAGCACGAACACGAACCACTGCTGGAGTGACGCCATTCAAGACGTCGCTTCTTAACATCAAGAAGGTAAAGTACCAATTGCTTTTTGCCTGCCGCACTACCTGAATCGTGTAATAACCGTTATCCGGTTCAGCAATCTTGTATCCGCCGTCTGTCCGGTAACTGTGTAACCAGTGTAGTCATATGTGGTGTCTGCGGCTTGAGCTGTGTGAAGACTTACGTTGGAAGATAAGGTCAGAGGGAGAATGAGCGCAAATGCTATGAACAAATGCGACAATACCCGCTCCTCCACCGCTCAATAATCTATTGCTGCTCATCTAGATACTCTTCAAGAATGAACGGTCGGTCGGGCCACTACGCTCAATATCGACGATTGCGTGACGTTCACCGACATGCCCGGTATCTGCCTCTGTATTCGTCGTTTTGCGATGTTTGTTTCGCAATGAACCCACCTCTCACGGCATTAGTTGTAGCAGTATTCGTTTTCTTTTGGCCGGCAGGACATAAACCTCACACGGCACTGATCATGTATCCAAAGATTTCAACTTCAATCTTTTGCCCCATAATCTGTTTTCGTGATCCTCATCAGGCCACATCTCCTTCACAGAAGCACTAGGCACAATCTTATCTGAGTCCGGCGAGGCGTTGAAGTTTCATAAAAGGCTGAATTCTGGGTTTGTCGGAGTATATGTTGTATGGCATATGCGCACACATGAGACAGGTAGAATTTACCGAAATTTCAGCGTTTCTTCATTATCAAATGATGATATGGCACAGCTAATTCGACATTCCAAATGCTTCTGTCCAACAGCCTCTGCCACACGTTTTATAATTTGAGCGATATATTTCACATGGTTTTTGTTCCTGGAAAGAACCTTATAATTGCCTGAAAGCAAGCTCGATTAAAGCCTTGTATTGCATGTGCTATGCAACAAATCGCCCACATCAGTTGCTTCTGTTCATGCACTTGCTATTTCTATGTGTTTCACGTTGTACATTGTGCAGAGACACATTGATTAGACTTTCGAGGTCTGCAATTCAACGCAATTTGTCTTGACATCTACAAGATATTTGTCAAATATTTTAAAACCCAAATATCTCAAAACTGAGTCCGCAATATGGATATTGTCTATGCCTTAGTATATTTATGCGCCCTTATGCAACCCATTGACACATATCAACGTGATCGCTGAGCCACAAGAAATCTCGGGCGGCCCGTCCAATCCAACTCTGTTCGCGCTTCCTCAAATCCATATTCAATCGCATGTGCAACCAGTGCAGAACCTTGGGAAATATCGTGTTCCATTACCAACAAGCCACCATCGCGCAATAATGATGCCGCTCTCACGATAATGCGCTGTGGAATGACCAACCCATCAGCAGATCCGCCATATAGTGCCATATCGGGATCGAAATCCCTTACTTCCAACTGTTCAGGCACTTCGGATTCAGGCACATAAGGTGGGTTGGAAATCACTAGATCCACAGTGCCATCAAGCTCTTGCAGAGTCTCAGGATCCGTTGCATCACCGTATACAAGGTGATACGCACCTATGCACTGCGGATAATCTATTTCCACCTTTTTGTGATTTCGTTCAGTCCATAGCAAGGCTTGTTGAGAATATTCAACAGCCCATACCTCGCTGCCTGGCACTTCGGTCAGCACCGCAAGTCCGATTGCCCCACTCCCCGCACACAGGTCAACCACACGGGGATGCACGATTTGCTGACTTTCCAGCCAATCAAGTCCTGCTTGCACGACTGTTTCGGTCTCTTGGCGTGGAATGAAGACGCCAGGCCCCACTTGCAAATCCAGATAGCGAAAAGGAGCATGACCGACGATGTATTGCAGTGGCTCACGAGTCGCCCGACGAGTAATCATCGACGAAAACTTGTCGAGTGCTTGCACGGACAGGCGTAAGAGCCGTTCTTTTTGTACTGATACGTCTTCTATTTCAGATGCTGCAAGCGCAAGCATACCGCTTGATTGCAAATCCGCTTTCGCGGTATGTGACTCAGCTGTGGACACCACATAGGTGAGACTCTCCCCCAGCAATTCTGCTTTGCGAATATCACCCAAGGTTGCGCCACTTGCTTCTGCAAGCAATAGCGCCACATCATGTTCCGGGGTGGGTACGCCTACCTCTCGCAAAGTCGAAGCCGCTTTGCGCAACACCTCATGGACGGTAACGTCAGTCATACCTCACCCACGGCACATGTGAACTCGAAAAAACTACTGCTCCTGCTGAGCCGATGCCAAACGCGCGGCTTCATCAGCCTGCACATCTGAATCGATAACCGCCTGCAGATCGCCATCCAGCACCTGATCAAGGTTGTATGCCTTGTAATTCGTGCGGTGATCAACGATGCGGTTTTCGGGGAAGTTGTAAGTGCGTATACGTTCGGAACGATCCAAGGAGCGCACCTGCGAATGGCGCATATCGGCGGCTTCGGCGGCTTCCTGCTCATGCTTCATGGCAAGCAATCTGGACTTCAGCACACGCAATGCGGCGGCACGATTTTGAATCTGCGACTTTTCGTCCTGCATGCTCACCACGATGCCGGTCGGGATATGGGTCATACGAACAGCGGAATACGTGGTATTCACGGACTGTCCACCAGGGCCGGAGCTCATGAAGATATCGATTTTCAGATCCTTTGGGTCGATTTCGATTTCGTCGTCATCCTCATCGGCTTCAGGGAATACGATGACACCGGCGGCTGAAGTCTGAATACGCCCTTGCGATTCGGTTACGGGGATGCGCTGCACACGATGCACACCACCCTCATATTTCAGGCTTGCCCACACGCCATCCTCGGGAGAAGGTGTGCCTTTGGCTCGTATCGCCACCTGCACATCCTTGACACCACCCAATTCGGTGCTGTTCTCGCTCTGAATGGTCGTGGTCCATCCGCGCTTTTCCGCATATCGCGTATACATACGCAACAGATCGCCGGCGAACAAAGCAGCCTCTTCGCCACCAGTGCCGGCCTTGATTTCCATAATCGTGTCACGAGCGTCATCAGGATCTCGTGGAATAAGCGCCGTACGCAACTTCTCCTGAACTGCCGGCAACTCAGATTCAAGGCGCTTCGCCTCTTCAGCGAAGTCTTCATCTTCTGCAGCCATCTCCTGAGCCGCTTCCAAGTCTTCGCACACCTGACGATATTTCAAATATGCCGAAACGATAACGCCCAATTCGGCATGACGGCGACCGAGCTTACGGATCTTATCCGGATCCGACGCCACCTCGGGCGAACCCATTTGCTGTTCGATGTCGCGATATTCCTCCAGAGCGGTCTGTGCTGCTGGGAATTGCTCGTCTGCCATCTGCCTACCTTATTCGGTTCGAAATGTTTTCTCTTGTGGATCTGCCACTATTATGAAGCCATCGGTGCCTCAACATTGCCTCTGCTTGTGGGCACTTCTTCAAGCATACAAAAACGCCAGTCCGGCGCATCCGTAAACACGGAAACGCATCGGACTGGCGTCATAAAAGCTAGTTCTTCTTGCCGTAGCGCTTCTCGAAGCGAGCCACGCGGCCGCCGGTATCGAGAATCTTCTGCTTACCGGTGTAGAAGGGGTGGCACTGCGCGCACACATCTGCAGTCATGTGATCGCCTGCAGCGGTGGAACGAGTGATGAAAGTGTTGCCGCACGAGCAAGTGACCTGCACGGCATGATAATCAGGATGGATTCCCTGCTTCATGGTTTGTCTCCTATGGAATTCGGGGGACCCGGGTCGCCACACCCCTGTGGTGGGCGTGAACCGGAACCTGTTGGATTATACGCATGATTATCGACTTTTTCCCGTAGAGAAACACGCCGACTACCGAATGTGCAATCTGTTGACTCTGATTTTCGACGAACTCAAACGATTAGGTAATGCCGAATAGTTCCAAAACCGCGGAATATTGCGGATTTGAGGTGGCTGATAACTTTTGAAAGATCAAAGTGTGGGGCCTCAGGGGCTTGAACCCTGGACCGAACGATTATGAGTCGTTTGCTCTAACCGACTGAGCTAAGGCCCCACGTCGCGCCGAAGACGTGCCTTCGACCAACTTGGCAAGTATAGCAAACCGCTCGACCAGATTGACAATGGTGGTGCCGCGAATCGCAAAATCATGACAGCAAAACCGCACAAGATGAAATCAGAACTAAATTCCGATATCCAGATCATTGAATTACCAAGGTTTTTCAACTACCGAAGATGATGCATTTTCATCTTGTGCGGTTTTGCAAAGCGCAATCACGCAACACTCCTTGGTTCCCATCCGAATAACACCGTTCAAACATAAAGAAGCGGCGCTTCGTCGGAATTCCAAAAACAACGAAGCACCGCCTGACACCAATAGTTGTGCTGTTAACGCAATGCCGTCACCTCACAGCCCGCAATACCACTTGCCTTCATAAGCAAACGTGGTGAACTACTTGCTAACGAGCACCGGCCACAACGAGGATTACGCCTATTCGACGGTTCCGCGAATTGCGCGGCCTGAAGCGAATCGATCCAAAGCACCGGTTTTGGCAATCGCCACATACAAAGCCCAGCTCAGCAATCCAGCGATCAGCACACCGCCGACCACCTCACTGATCATGTGCACAATGCCTCGCGGGCTGAAGAAGGATACCGCCTGATAGCGGAACAGCATGAGGTAAATGCCGTATTCCAAAGCTGTAAGGAGTCCGGCAAGCACCGCAAGAGAATGTGTGAATTTACGATACCTTGCGATGGCAAATGGCAACTCAGAGAACAACCCTTGGAGCATTGCGGATACGATGACGAATCCGAATGAGAAATTATTGCCCAGCAGCATCTCTGCCATGGTTCCCACCAAATTCACGTAGATTGCAGCTCCGGGCTTGCGAATAATGAGCAACGCCAAAGGACCCGAGAAATACCAGACCGCATGGAGGATACTTGCTAGTCCCGGCAGCACTTCACCGAGTATGGGTGAAATGGCGGAATAGGCGAAGTTGAATCCCCAGAATATGACACCGCAAGCAACACCCAAAGCAGCTCCTACCGCAATATCGGCAGTCGTCCAACGTGGCCATGAGGGAATACCGCTCGCAGAAGTGGATGATTCGAATTGATCTGATGAAATTGACACCTTGTCGCCATGAATGGATGCGCTTTTCTCATTGAGTTGCGGCGACTGATTGTGATTTTGGGCATGATTGTCCATTGGGATCTCCTGTCCCTCATGACCGTGCACAGTATTGTCTTGGAATTCAGGCACTCCTTGACCTGCACGATTCGGGCGGGAGCGCCAAGTGACACTGTATCAAACTTACGAGTGGTTCATGGCTCAGCATTCATCGCTCGAAGGCAATTCCGAAACCACATACGATGCCGGTCTCAAATAGCCCGATTGCCAATTACGAGTTATTCAAAAATCACCCCTACCATAACTACCGTCCGTCACCGCAACGCAAAATGGCCACCATGCATGAGCATGATGGCCAAAACAATACGGTTAGCGCGTTTAGTCAGCAGGCTTGAATCCGGACAAGTGCTGTTCCTGCTCAGCCAGGCTCAAGGTGTAGAAGCGGTGACCATTGTCAAGCCCGCGCATAGCTTCCACATCTTCACCGTCAAGTGCAAAATCGAAGATATCGAAGTTCTGCCTCACATGTTCAGCACTCGTGGCGCGAGGAAATACAATGGTGCTCTCTTGGATATGCCAACGCAAAATAATCTGAGCCGGCGCCTTGCCGTACTCTTCAGCCAATCGAGTGACCACGGATTCCGACATCAGCCCCGCATTGCCATGCCCTAGCGGATACCACGCTTCCAACGCAACGCCATAGGAAGCCAGTCTTTTCTTCAATTCACCTTGCTGGAAGTATGGATGACATTCAACCTGAAGTACGCTCGGCTTGATCGTCGAAGCTTCAACAACCTCTTCCAGACGCTCGGATTCAAAATTGGACAGTCCAATAGAACGAACCTTACCTTTGGCAACGGCACGCTCCATATCCTTCCAAGCACCCAGATAGTCACCAAATTGCTGGTGTAGAAGGAGCAGATCAATATAATCCATCCCCAAGCGGCCCAACATGGCATCGATGGCCTTGGCAGTTGTGCCCTCGCCATAGTCCGAAGGCCACAGCTTGCTGGTTACCCACACATCCTTGCGATCGAGACCAGACGCTGCCACTGCGCGACCGACACCGCGCTCATTTTGATAGGCGTGGGCGGTGTCAATATGGCGATATCCCATAGCGAGCGCCTATTCACACACCTGCTGAATAAGTTCGTCACCACGAATCTGATACACGCCTATGCCCATTTGAGGTATGACATTGCCATCGTTGAGGGTGACAGTTGTTTGATGATTCATGGGTTTTCCTTTCGGTTGATTTTGGTTGCGATTCTTTGTTGTGAAGTTTGAATTGCTCATTACGAGCTGCTTCGACAGATTTCCCAACTCATTGACATTGTGCGACCGCTAAACCGCTCGATTCAGGCCTGTTGTCTGATAGCAGAAAGCAAAGCCGCAGCATGTGCTTCCACCTGCAATCTGCTCGACGTCCTGAAAAGAATTATGGCTGTTATCGCACCCACGGTTTCCATGAGGGGCTGTACTAGCATCAAGCCATAAGCGGCCACATGAAATTGGCCAAAGCCATGAGCACTATATCCACAGTGCCCTTGCGCAAGAGAGACAGCACTATGGCTTGTCGAGCGGACCCAGTGGCTTGGAATACCGCTATGAGCATGAATTCCACCACCACCGAAGGCATTGCCAAAGCTCGCAGCCTCAGGAAACTCGCTCCATATTCCACAACACTGGGATCGTTGATGAATAGGCGCACCAAATCGCTGGCGAAAATCTCATACAAGACCAATCCCGCCAAGGATATGGTCAGTCCTATTCCCAGTGTCATACGGATCGCAGCCCGCATGCGTCGGCGATCACCTGAAGCAAATGTGTAGGCAACCAACGGAATGACGCCATCGGATATGCCCATGATGAGCTGGAATGGAATCATTTCCAAGCGCTGCATAACGCCCATGCCGGAAAGTACTTCTGTGGGCTGATCCGATAGGAACCATACCATCGCGCTATTGGATACCGATGCGAGGAATATGACCAAGGATGCCGATAGCGATTATGGAACGCGCGTCACTCCCCGGAATTGCTCGCGGACGCAGACTCAATTTCACCATGCTGTCTTCACGATGACGAATGACATAAACAATGAGAAATGCCAGTCCCGTTGCATTCGAGAGTGCCGTTGCCAAGGCGGCGCCGGCAACCTGCAGATCAGCCACGAAAATCAGCAGTGGGGCAAGAATCACATTGAAGAGCACGCCTAATACCATGCCTATGCTTGCAACTGCGGATTTCCCTTCAGCCCTTACAATTGCGGCAACGACAAGGTTTAAAATGGTGAATGGCGCACCAATCATGCACGCAAAGATCAAATAGTGCCACGCAAATTCGGCAACTCTCCCCTGAACTCCAAGCATGCCCAGCAACGATCGCCCCATCAAAGCCATAACCACACTGAACACAAGTGCGCTTACCGCAGCCATCCACACCGTGGCGGTGGCAGTACGACCTGCTCGTGCATTATTCCCCTCGCCGAGCTGGCGAGATACCAAGCTTCCGCCGCCAACTGCAAAAAGATTCGGAACGGCGTTCAGCAGCATAAACACCGGATAGGTAACCGTCAAGGCTGCGACCTGGTCCGGATTCCCCGTCTGCCCTATAAACCATGTGTCGGCCATATTGTAGGCAAGCACCACCATCTGGCTAACTACCATAGGTGCCGCCAAGGCGGCGATCGCCCGAGGAAGTTGAGCTCGCTCAAACAGCTCCCTTGAGTCAGTTGCATTTCTGCGTTTTATGCGTGATGGCATGTGTATTGTCTCCCATTAAATATCGGTTCGGCCTGTGGGTTGATTCGTGAATCCGCTCGTTACGAATCCCCTTTCCATGGTCTTTATGCGTGTGTCAAGCTTTCTTTTGTGCAGTCGTATCCATTGCTCGTAAGTCGGCAGTTGATATCGATTACGTATGCAGTTGTGTTGCCATACCAGCACA
Source organism: Bifidobacterium tsurumiense (assembly GCF_000741765.1). Lineage (GTDB taxonomy): Bacteria > Actinomycetota > Actinomycetes > Actinomycetales > Bifidobacteriaceae > Bifidobacterium > Bifidobacterium tsurumiense. The sequence continues at coordinate 76,562 of NZ_JGZU01000002.1, read as the reverse complement.
GTGAAGATGACGCCGCAAAGGATGATTTGGCGTTGCGAGAGGTTTATGCCACGGTTTTGATTAGAGTGGGTATACAAGTTGATGTCTGAGCCAAGTTTTTATCGATGGGTTCTTATCTATAGGTCAGTTGTCCACTGTGATCTTCGAAGCGATAGTCGATAAGGGCTTGTTGAGTTTGCAGATTACGGCGAATACAGCCTGAATCGACGACTTGGACAGGCATGACTTCGGCATATGCAATCAATGCAGCGCGCGCGGGAGATATTGACAGAAGATGACCGATCATACTGATTTGCGCGTAATCAAAACGCTCGATGCCATCCACAGCACACTTGAAACGATGATCTGCGAAATGGATTACCAGAGCATCTCAGTCACCGAATTATGCGAACATGCCCGCATCAATAAGAAAACTTTCTATCGCTATTACACTTCTCTCGATGAACTGCAGGCTGAGTTTCGATCCGAAATGGCTTCGGCATATATCGAACTCACCAAGGAATTTCGCTTCCCACGGGATATCCCCAAGGTCTCCAAGGTGTTCTTTGAGTTTTTGGAATCCAAGCCGGTGTACTCGCACATCACCTGCGCACCGTCATATGGTCTCGAACAGAAGCGTTTGGCCGACATTGTTCCCGATGACCATTGGAAGGACTCCCCTGCGCTCGCTAATCTGCCAGCAAGCGAACAATCTTTGGTTATTGCATATGTACGCAGCATGGGCGCCGCAATTTATCGACAGTGGGTTACCGATGGGCGAAAAGTCCCGATTGAAAGGGCCATCGATATAACCGCCATCCTGCAATCTCAGGGCTTATCCGCAATGCTGAGCTAGTCCAGAATATGGCTTTGACATAGCCTCAGGCGAATAACTGTGGCGACATATTGCCACTGCTTTGCCATTCTAGCTATTGATAAACTCCAGGGGATCATCAAGAAAGCAACGAAGACCGACCTGAGCGGCGCCGTTCAAAGCCGCACGGGTTCCGATATTCGACATACGGACGCGCACGGCTATCGCCGAAGAACCCAAAATCTGCGGTTGAAGTCGCTGCTCAATCATGTTGGCGACTCCTGTTCCGAAGCGTTGCCACAGACCGCCCAATATCACGGTATCAACATCCAAAATATTGATTGCTGATGCCATAGCAGACACCATGGAATCGACCGCAATGTCAACCGCTTGCACAGTCCGTTGCTCCCTGGCCTTCCAGCGGCGAATCAATTCATCAACCGCTTCGATGCGCAGAGCCTGATCTCCGGAATCCACGCCAGCGGCTTCTATGAGCGCCTTTCTGCCCGCATACATTTCCAAGCAACCTTTGCGACCACATCTGCATGGTTTCCCATCCAATGCAACGGAAATATGCCCAACCTCGCCGGCGAAACCATGCATTCCACTATCAACTTTGCCATCGCGAACCACAGCACCACCGATGCCGATATCAGTGGATACATAGATAAAGGAATCGACCGGATTCAGGCCTTCATCACTCTTGCGCTGCGTTGCATATCCCGGAACCTGTGCCAGCGCCGCCATATTCGCTTCGTTATCCGCACGAACTTCCAAGCGCGAGACTACAGGGAATTCATCGAGCTCAAGCTGTTCCCAACCAAGATTCCTTGCCGTGAGCAGCCTCTTGTCTGCGGTGACCAGGCCGGGAAGCGCCAAACCGGCGCCCACGATATGATATCCCTGCTCGCTGGCAAAGGCTTCGCATTCACGGGCGAGCACATCGAGCTCAGTAAATATATCTTCAGGATCCGTGTTTCCCATGGGCTGCGCGACCCAGCGCTCAACCACCGTTCGGCCATCGAGGTCCAAAGCCGTTACACCGTATCCATCCGTGTTGATTTGCAATCCCAGACCACAGATTCGCCCTCCCCCGATGACGAGCGGAGTGCTCGGCCTGCCATATGCGGACATGGGCGCAGGTTTCCCCTCGCGAACCACATCACTGGAAACCAACATGGGAACAAGAAGAGACATAGTCGCCTTCGTAAGACCAGTTGCCTTGGCGAGCTCTGCCCGACTCATAGGAGCAGTCGAACGCAACATGGTGTCGAGCACCACCGACAAGTTATGGTTCCGCAAATCATCCTGATTGATACTCCTCAACGCGGCCATATCGCTCCTTCTATCACGGTCTGCACCAGTCCACCATGTGTGATGCTTCTCGATTTGCATACATATGCAACCCTGCACACCCTTTCTGCTGTCGCACGGTCACCATGTGAGGCACATGTGGTACATACTGGATCTCAGCCCAACCGTTCGAGTCAAGAAACATCATATAGTTATCGCTGTAGCGATTCCTATGTGAACACGCTGTCTACAATGGTACACTGATTATAGTTCATTCATCTAACTATACTGGAATGACAGAGAAAATCGCTGTTTTGGCACTGTTTGTTTGGTGCGAAACAGCAACCGTATGCGTTCATCCAAAGCAAGGAGGCAATGATGGGCCGAGTATTGGTTGCGGGCGTTGATACGTCCACACAATCCACCAAGGTGCGCATAACCGATGCACAAACCGGAGAATTGGTGCGATTTGGTCAGGCAAAACACCCGGACGGAACCAGCGTGAATCCAGAGAGCTGGTGGGAGGCATTCCAAGAAGCCGCTCAGCAGGCAGGTGGGCTCGATGACGTCAGCGCTCTGGCCGTTGGCGGGCAGCAACATGGCATGGTCCTGCTTGACAAACAAGGCAATGTTGTCCGCGATGCGCTGCTGTGGAACGATACACGCTCCGCTCCGGATGCCGAACGCCTGATTGCTGAGCTGGGCGAAGATTCATTGATCGATGAAGAAGCCAAGGAAGGGTTGAGTGAAGATCCCGTCCTTCGAGGCCATCAGCGCTGGGTGAAGGCGGTCGGCTCTTCCCTTGTCGCTTCGATTACCATCACCAAAGTCGCTTGGGTAGCGAAACATGAGCCAGAAAATGCATCTCGTATTGCCGCAATATGTCTTCCTCACGATTGGCTGAGCTGGCGCATAGCAGGCCACGGCCCTGTCGAAGATGGTCAAGACGCAGATCTGCAGGCGCTGTTCACCGACCGCTCTGACGCATCGGGCACTGGATACTTTGATTCTGCAAGCAACCAATATCGTTGGGACTTGTTGGAAATGGCACTCGGCCGGCGTGATGTGGTGTTGCCTCAAGTATTGGAACCGACACAGAGCGTGACCGTGGCCGACCCATCCATCGCAGGACGAGATGTGTCCGGCGGATGCATCATTGCCCCCGGTGGAGGCGATAACGCCATGGCTTCGCTCGGATTGAGCATGGAAGTGGGCGATGTCTCGATTTCCCTAGGTACCTCCGGTGTGGCAGCGGCCATCTCCCCTGTGCCGGCATATGATATGACCGCTGCCGTTACGGGATTTGCCGACTGCACCGGACACTGGCTGCCTTTGGCCTGCACGATCAACGGTTCTCGCATCGCCGATGCAGGACGCGCGGCTTTGGGCGTCGATTATGACGAGTTGTCCGATTTGGCCGCTGCTGCCGATCCAGGAGCAGGCGGCATCACCCTTGTTCCGTATTTTGACGGCGAGCGCACCCCCAACCGCCCCGATGCCACGGCAACTCTGAGCGGCATGACACTGCGCAATACCACTAAGGAAAACATCGCCCGAGCCTTTGTGGAGGGTCTGCTGTGCTCCCAGCGCGATTGCCTCGAGCTCGTGAAGTCTCTGGGCGTCAACGTCAAGCGCATTCTGCTTATCGGCGGCGGAGCGAAATCTAAGGCGGTGCAGGCATTGGCGCCATCGGTTTTGGGGATGGACGTCGCCTTGCCTGCCTCGGATGAATATGTAGCCATCGGCGCTGCACGTCAAGCTGCATGGGTCCTGTCTGGCGAGGCGGAGCCACCTGCATGGGAAGTCAAGGTTGACAGCGTGCTTACGGGCGACCCCACCGAGCAGGTGTATGAGCAGTATGTAAAGTATCGCGGCTAAAGCCACCGCCGTTGGTGCCGACTTAGCAAAGCCGACACCAACGGCATCGACATTGCAGACGGGTCCAGTTCGGATAGCAACGAACCGGACCCGTCTGCAATGGTTTCCTTAAGCTCAATGCGCACTAATATTCCCCACAGATCGTGCTTTTCGGAATTCCGCGATCGTGTCTGGGCTCAACTGACGATCCAGATATAAACCGCAGCCAAGCATATCCAAACGATGCCCTCTACGAAAGTGTAATTTCAGGGTAACCGCGCCAGTTATATGCAATCACCAACGTTGCCGGTAATTGCCACTTAAAGCAAGCATCGCAAACGCATAGAGGAAGTTATCGTAGTAGCGTCGAGCACCAATCCTCATAGGCGTGTTCCACAGCAGATCAACCCATTTTCGAGCATTGTCAACAGCATCACCCGCATCAGAATGAATGGCGGCCAATGACCCCTGCGCCGTAGCGGCTATGAATCCCACCGGATGCAATACAGTTTCCTCGACAGGAGTACCGTCAACCTCATACACACTCGTGCGATCATGAGTGAGGAAAAAGCGCTGCAACGCAGAGACCCTATTGCCCAATCCGATGTCCTTCCCAACCCACAGCGAATCCAGACCAATATTCGCAGCGGTTCGGTAAGCATCCGAGAAGAAATACCAATGACCTCGATCACTGATATGCGGAGTGCCATCGTAATTGGCATATTCAGGACTCATTCCTGTGTCAGTATTGCATGCTGCCAGCAAATACTTTCGACTGGCTTCAGCGGCCTCCTTCCAAAATGCTCTATCGGCAGGGTCTGCTTCCTCCGCGAAGAGATCATAGAAGTGCGGCACGTGATACGAAGGATCGCTCCATTCCGTTTCCGGAATGAACTTGATTAGTTTGTTGTCCGGATTCCACATCGGTTCACCAGCGAAATCACTGCCCCGTTCACTTTCACCTTTATGCACGCAATACCGCAGAATTTCGCGGGCCATCGCTGAATATTGGTATATTCCGTCGCCGTCGCCCCACCGCCTGGAAGCCAAGAATAGCGATGTTGCGAAAAACTCTTCGCCATCTGGGGCGGGGCCTTGAGCATTGGGGATACCGTTGGGGGCAACCGACCATGCAAAGTAATGACGGTGATGACCTTCGTTCATATACATGAACCGCATCACCCAGCCCCAAATCTTGTCGAAGATATCCTTTCGGTCATATTGCACCGCAAGCATCATTGCATAGCTCATGCCTTCGGTACGCACATCGTCGTTGCCGGTATCAACAATATAGCCGAGTCCATCCTCGTTTTCGTGATAAACAGCATTTGGTCCTTCGAAAATCTCGTACCAGACCTGCTTCACTCGGCTGTTGATGTCCTCGTCCGAATATCCGCACCACTTCAGCATCGACCAAGCAGCTTCTTGTTTCATCAGTTCCACTCCCATACCTTGATTCGTTGTTCATTTTCTGCAGACAGCTCCAAAGCTCCTGGTGAACGCGGACTCCCTCCCTCTATGGAGTTTCCCAGCAAGTCGACATTCAGCACATAGGGCTTACCGTCATAGGACTCATACCGCTCCTCAACAATGCGCGGCATCCCAAGCATTTCGGAGGTTACGCATGGCACTGTTATCTGTTTCAATGAGTGAGGCACATCAATATCGAGAAATACCCCGTCGTCCGTGTCGACAACAGCAATAGCCATGCTGTCACTTACGACAACATTCTCAACGGTTCCGCCGCCGAAGTACGGCATGTCATGCGATGTCCGACTCTTGTATTCTCCTAATTCGCTTTCGCTCCCTGCTTCGGCTTGTCCCATGAAGACATTGCCACCTGCATATACCGGCTGCAGTGGGTTCCGCTCACCTCCCCCTTGACTAGGGTCAGCCCACATAGCGTGGAGATTGTCCAAGTATTCCTCAAAACGAGTCGGACAATCTGCATACGTCGACAATCCGAACTCGCCGATATAAGGCTTGCTTCTTTGGGGCGCAAACACATTATTTAACCAACGTTCGTCCCCTCCCGATACCACAGCACAACCTGCCACCTCTGTTGAATGGGCAAAATGATATGGGGTGGAACGATCGGGCACAGTATTTACCTCAATGCCGCCACATATTATGTTGTTGACGAAAGCGCCGCCCTGTGACCAGTTCTGGAACATGCAATCGGAGGCAAAGATATTGTTATCTACCAAATACGGTCCATGACTCACTTCTATCATGGCATCGCGCACATTATTACGCATGATATTTCGGGTAATTCGAGTTCCCTGCGTCTGCCAATCCATCCACATGCCCAAAGAGCAATCATGAATGTAGTTGTTTTGGATGACCGTATCGATTGCCGCATGGAATTTTATGCCTGCAACCTCCCAGCCAAAGAACTCTTGCTTGCTAGCGATGTGATGTATGTGATTGTGTTCAATCTTGCTGAACGCGCATCCCATATGTCCGACTATCGCATTCTGACCGCAATGGTAAATGTCGTTGTTCCGAACAATATGAGATCCGACGACATCTTTTTTCCATCCTAAACGGCGTGCTTTGAACACTGCTTCCAGCTGGTACTGATATCCGCTTTTGCGCTCAGTTCTCATCCATTCATTGTTGCCACTAGCTGATTCCTTGCCCAATGAGACCGCTGAGAACTTCACATCATGAAGCACATTATCTTCAATGATCCATCCATAGGCCCAATTGGGTCCCACCATTCCGTATTGCGGAGAAGTCGGAGGCGCCCAGTCTCCCGTGGCTTGCGCCATTTCAAAACCTCGTACGGTTATGAAATCAATATGATTCCTCGATGGAAAAAAACAAGATCTGCGAACACTGATTTCCACAAGCTCTTCGTTGGGATCCGCACCTTGGAAGTTCGCCCAAATCCGTGTGACATTTTCAACATGATCCACTTCGGCATACCACACATACAAAGTCTGAAGCGGATCATCTATGGAATGCTTCAGCTTGATCGCAAAATCCTCAATCTCAAACCGTTCCTGTGGTTCATATGTCTGCTCTAGTGACTCGACTTCATAAAATGAACGCCCATTGAGATATACATCTCCAAGGTGCTTGTCTGGATCGATACCCTTCTTGGGCTTTTCCAACCAATCACCCGCGATGACGCTGTCGAAAGGGTTGAATTCTCCGAAGAAGCTATTATCAAGTGTCACTGACCACACAGAAGGATGACCCTCGACCTGCTTCCATGAACGTATTCTTTCCGACCCCTTGATAATTGGACGGCTCTCTCCAGACGCCCCACAATATGTAATGCGTTCAAACTCGCTGATACCGCCAAATAATGGATCTACTTGTTCCCTATAAACTCCTTCATGAACAATGACAGTGTCACCTGGTCGAGCGACACGTGCGGCCTGTGAAATCGTTCGGAAAGGTTCTTCCGCAGTGCCTATGCAAAAGTCATTGCCGCGAGGGTTCACATGATATTCAAACGTCATCGTTTTACTCCTTGAATCAATTTCAGTGTGGTTTATTCCACGGGATTGGAGCTACTGGATGTAATTTCAATCCGAAATGGCGATACTGGTACGCCGCGGTCATCGCATAACAAGCCTATGGACGGATTATTTGACCACGCATACCTCAACGATGTTGGCGTTCTCTGAGGCAGCTTTGCGTGGATCTCATTATCAATAATCCAAGTTTCGGCTTGTTCTACCGTGCCGCCGTCCCGCCAAAACCATGTGAACTCACCTGGGCAGTCACCATCAAGAGTGGCCAGCGGGCTGAGTTCTGTTGTTTCACAGTGATTCTTGCCATACTCCTCTTGCAGGAACCGCACGCTCAATTCCCCGGTTGTATTGTTGATTTTCCAAGCTCCGAGGACGGGATGCGTCTTGTGTTTGCCAAAGAGTAGCGCCTGCGCCGCATCAAATAATCGATCTGCAATGATTCTCTTGTTTCGCGGATGCAAATCGTTCCATTCTCCTGCATCTAGCGTCACCACCGTGGCAACGTTTTCAAGTTCGGCACTCACCGAATACTGAGCTTCGCGGACAAGAGGCCATCCACCATCCTCAATACAATCAATTCCGAAATTTGGGAGTTGCACAATGAGGAAAGGCAAATCATCGCGTTGCCATTCTTTCCGCCATAACTTGATCATGCTCTCAAGCATTGCCTGATACGATCGAGCATTATTACCCGTATTCGATTCACCTTGATACCACAGCACGGCATGTACCGCATAGGGAATGCAAGGTGCAAGCATTCCGTTGAAAAGCACAGTGGGCTTCCAACGAATGAAATCCTCGACAGGACAACGCCTTTCCGCTCGTGAGAGAATTCGGTATTCCCAGATACCCGAAAGATCTATCTGCTCATCTTCCAGCTTGAGGATCATCGATTTGTTTGGCGTTACCCGCCCGCTACCGTAATCACAGGTGAGTATCACCTTGATTCGGTTCTCACCTTCTTTCAAAATTCCCGGTCCGACAGCATAATCACGGGACTCGTACTGATTGCCTTTTGCTCCGACGAAATGTTCATTGACGTACGTCTCGTCTTCATCAGACCAGGTTCCCAATCTCAATAAGGAATTTTGGCATACCTGACTCGATGTCAGATATATGGTTTTACGCAGTTCCACCTTTCCGACAAAACCTTCGAGACCAGTACCCTTGAACGTATCAGGAAGTTGAATCTCCTCCCAATCGTTTGCAACAGCACCTTGCTTGCCGTCAAGTTCCTTATGCCAGCGTTCTATCTCTTCCAGACTTTGCCGACTAAGCCGATCGGGCGCTCCTTTTTCCAGGTGTGGACGCAGTCTTTCCAACTCCTCGGGAAATCGCTCGAGCGAGGCACTGTCTATCCATGATTCAATGGGGGATCCACCCAAAGAAACATTGATAAGACCTACAGGCGCGCCGCATAGCTTTCGTATGGAACGGCCGAACCAGTATGCAATGGCAGAGAATTCACCTATTGAATCCGCATTACAAGCTTTCCACTCGCCGCTTGCATGATCCCTATGGCGTTCATGAAAGTCGATTTCAGTGTTTACCTTGTATTGACGTAGCAAATGATCATCTGCAGATGCATATGTCTTAGGGTAGTCGAACCGAAGCGCTTCCATAGGCAGTTCCATATTGGACTGACCTGAACACAGAAATACTTCCCCTATATAGCAGTGCTGACGGATGCTGTCACCTGACTCCGCCGAGATAATGCAATCGAAAGGCCCGCCACACTTCGTTGGCGGCAGGGCAACTTGCCAAAACCCCTGTCCATCCGCTTGCGTCTTCACAATGGTCTTGTCGATCTGAACGCAAATATGCTCGCTTGGCTCACTCCAACCCCATATAGGCACTACCGTATTCGCCTGCAACACACAACCGTCACCAAGTATTCTTGGCAAAGTAAGCATCATCGCTCCTCACACAATTATTTGTGACTTAGTAGTCAATTCAGTCCACTTCTGCGTAAGTGAAATGCCGGAATTGCGCCTGGGCATCGTATCCTGACAAATCAACTGCCGCCATTCCCACGAAGGCACCGGTGAAAAATCCGCCATACCTCTGATTTACATAGTCATCAGAGAGTTTTCTTGCATCCAGCTCAACTCCCAAATCATGCCAGTGAACATTATCGAACGAGTATTGATAGCGATATGTTTGCGTGCGAACTTTCGTCCGAAGCCTTACTGCTTCAACCTCTTCTGGTATTTCAACTGATTTTTCCTTAAGAAATGAGGTATACGAATTGAAATCGTTTTGGGCCACTTCAATAACACTGCACTGTTTGGTTTCATCCCAAGTCACAAACACCCAAGACCAGCACAGGTCGTTGTAATAATTCGTCAACCCAGCCATTTGTTGATAGTTGCGAGGTGAAAACTGAACCGTAACTTCCGCATCGAAGGCAAAGGCCTTCCAACGACGAGCAACAAGAGACAGATCAAACAAATTGGAAAGCGATCCCTGTCCACGAAGATTCAGACATCCATTTCCTATTTCACCCATTTCCTCATCGAAAGGCACACGCAAGGTATTCCATTCAGGGTTCAGATGCGCAGTATTGAAGTCATCGATAACCTCCGACTGATCCGAAGTCATAGAGGCTATCGCATCCACAGGCGGCTCGACATAATGTTGCCCTCCATGCCCGCCCACCACATATGGCCAGCCCCGATCATCCCATTCAACTTTTTGAATTGCAGTTTCACGACCAAGAGTGCACCATCCTCGCGGGTCGGTTACTGATTCATTCTTGGCATGCCAAGGCCGTGCACAGAGAGAAGCGTAATACCACTCACCACTTGGCGTATCGACAAGCGAACCATGCCCTTGCTTTTGCAGGAAATTTCGTGGAGTATCAAAATTTGTTAAGAATGGGTTACCTGGCATGCCCTTGAAGGAGAAGGGATCAAGGCTTTCAGAACGTGCAACCACTTCTTGGTGGGTGTATACCGTCCCTCCTTCCGCTGCGAACAGATAATAAAAATCATTGATTCGATAGAGATGAGGCCCTTCAACCAGCTTGACATCCGTACCTTCCCATATGGTCCGTGCGGTTTCCGGCTTCAATCTCATCGTCGAAACATCGAACTCCGTGAGGGTAATGCCGTTAAAAGGATGACGATATTCTCGGAAATCCCATGTTTGTTGAACAAGGTATTTCCGACCGTCTTGATCATGGAAGAGACTCGGGTCAAAGCCCACTCCATTGATGCGTATCGGGTCACTCCAAGGGCCTCGAATATCCTCAGCAGTGATGATGTAATTAGTGCAATCTTTGAACGCACCATTTACCACTTTGACATCTGAATACACAAGCCAAAACTTGCCATCAGCGTAGGAAAGGTCCGGGGCCCATACACCGCCACTTGACGGATTTCCACGCATATTGAGTTGAGACGTTCGGCTGATTGGACTGGGCAATAGATTCCAATTCACCAAGTCTTTTGATTCATGCAGACGAACACCCGGCCACCATTCGAAAGTTGAATTCGCGATGTAATAGGTATCTCCTACCCGAATCATAGACGGATCAGCTTCAAATCCTCGAAGCACCGGATTGGAAATTTTCATGGTAGTCCTCCAATTTATGCTCAAGATCGGATTCATCATTGAAAACCGATCTGAATCGATAGTCTTTAGCCCTTAACCGCACCAGTAAGTCCACCGACAATCTTCTTTTGGAAAATTGTGAAGCATATCAGTGCCGGCAACATTGCCAGGGATGTGAATGCCAAGACCTGTGCAGTATCTACGGAATGTTCTGAACTAAACATTTGCACACCCAAAGGAAGCGTATATTTATCCGAGCTGCTCAGTACGAAAAGTGGAAGCATATAAGAATTCCAGCTGCCGACAAATGTCAGGATTCCAGTAGTAGCTACTCCTGGCATCGAAAGCGGGATGACCATTCTCCAGAAAAATCCCAATCGCGAGCATCCGTCAAGCAAGCATGCTTCTTCCAATTCATCAGGAATTGATTGCAAAAATGGCACCAAAATAATGATCGTTTGAGGCAGGCCAAAAGCAATCTGTGGAACAATAATCCCGGCAAGTGAATTAGACAATCCCAAATTACGAATCAGTAAATACAGCGGAGTAATGCCTACTGTCATGGGGAACATCAAACCAGCCGAGAACAAAGCGTACATCGCTTTTGAGAAACGGAATTTGTATCTCGCGATTACAAAGCTCACCATAATGCCCAAAGCAACCACGCCAATCATCGTGCAAACGCCGACGATAATTGAATTCGCCATCTCTTGCCAGAAAATATCACTGGTTACTACTGTCAAATAATTTTGCAGCACCCAAGGGTTAGGTAATCCTGAAGGGTTATTGGTGATTTGAGAATTCGTTCTGAATCCACCGAGAACAATATAAAGCACCGGCGTCACACATATACCAACCAAGACTAAGGAAAAGAAGTAGACTACAGGATTGCCCCAAGGAGTCTTTTGCGAAACGCGATAGCCGTTTTTTGCGTTGTACACTGTCTGACCAGCGAATGCGCTTGATTTTGTAAACATACCCATGGTTCGTCCCCTCACTGCCCTGATACCAGATCGGTTAAAGATCGATTATTTTTTTTAACCTTTTTTGACTTCTTTTGCTCGGTCAATGCACCGTCCAAATCTCGGTTAAGCACAAATCGCTGGTACAAAAGCGCAACGGTCAATGAGATAACAAAAATAATCAGAGCGACAGCAGAACCATATCCATAATTTCCCGCATCTCGACCCTCACGAACCATATATGTAGCCATGGTTGAGACACCTGCGGTTGCAGATACATACTGTCCCCAAATGATGTACACCAAGTCAAAAAGTTGTAACGAGCCGATAATGGACAGGAATACCCAAATCCTCAATGTCGGAGCCAGCAATGGCAATGTTATGCTCTTTTGCATCTGCCAAAAACCTGCACCATCAACTCGAGCCGCTTCGTACAGCTCCTCTGGGATAGACTGCATACCAGCCAACATGAGAATCACTGCAAAACCAATATATTTCCAACTGATCAACAGCAATAGAGTCCACATGGCGATGTGAGGATCAGCAAGCCAGTCAGGACCATTGATGCCAAGTTGATTAAGGATTTCATTGAACGCCCCTTTCTTTTGGAGCAGCAAACTCCACCCTGTGCCGACTATCACTTCAGATACAACATACGGCACGAAGATCAAGGTGCGGATCAATCCACGCCCTTTGAATTTTTGATTCAACAGCAACGCAAACAGCACAGCCAGTGGCGCCTGGATCAGAAGCGAACCGACAACGATTTCAAATGAATGAAGCATTGCCTGCTGGAAGTTAGCATCCTTCAGCACCGTCAGATAATTTTGCAGACCAACGAACTCGCCTGTTTTATACGGTGTGCCAAAGCCTTTCCATTTATAGAATCCATAGTATGCGCCCAGAACAATAGGGAGTATGACAAAACACACAAATACAGCTATCGCTGGAGCCGAAAGCAGCAAGATCTCTAAATTGCGTCTCGTCTTGCCACCAGTTGATGTTTTACTTTTCTTTGAAACGCCCACTATATCTTGATTTACAGCAGTCATTACTCATCCTCACACAGTCATTCAAATAATGGCTTGGCGAGAACATCTCCCGCCAAGCCCCATAGATCATCCCTTTGCTGCGGCGTCTTCCATAGCCTTGACAATGTCGGCGGGATCACCTTGACCGGACAGCATATTGACCACTCCCGAATTCAAAGCATTGCCGATATTGCCACCGAGCGCTGTGTCCATCCAAAGTTGCATGTCATCAGAGCTTTCTATTGCTTTAATGATGGATTGGAGGTTTTCATCGGTCACGGCATCATATGCCTCTACATTGGCAGGAATTGTTGAAAATGCTGTTGAATAGTCTTCTTGAGCCTTCTTTTCGCCCATGAAATTAACGAAGTCCACGGCGGCTTGAGGCGCATCTGGGTTTACAGAAAATACTGTTACCGCGCCCATGAGCGCATCCTCTTTCCCTTGACCTCCTTCAACAGATGGGAACGCGAAATATCCCAAATCGCTCATTGGTTGCCTATCTGGGGTGAGGTCTTTGATGACTCCCGGCTCCCAGGTACCCATTAATTCCATGGCTGCCTTATGGTTAGCAAGCAGACCTGCAGACGAGCTTGCACCTTGCTGTGCAGTTGTGGTCAAATAACCTTCATTGAAAGCATCCATATCGGCAAGATCCTTCAAATCCTGTCCCGTTTTTGTCCAACAAGAGTCGGAGAAATCCTTGTCATTAACTCCTTTGGAATATGCAGATGGAGAACATTCACGAAGTGAGAGCCAGTAATACCAATGCGCTGCGGGCCATGCGTCCTTACCGCCTAGTGCAATTGGTGCGATACCAGCATTCTTGAGCTTAGTTACCGCGGTTTTAAGTTCATCAAAAGTTGTTGGGACTTCCTCTATGCCCGCCTGTTCAAACAAATCTTTCGAATACCAAATACCGCCAGGCTGTACTGTTACTGGCACTCCGTAGACCTTTCCGTCATATGTAGCTGATGTCAAGGATGCGGTCATGTTTTTCTTGACTGTGTCAGAAAGTTTGTCAGTTAAATCCATGACCTGCCCAGCATCGACCATATCCTTTGTTTTTGCACCGCCAAGCCCCATATACACATCTGGCCCCGATTTGAGATCTTGCATTGCCGTTGCCAGTTTCCCTTCAAAATCTTCATTCTGGATGGCTTGGATTTCAACCTTTACACCGGAATGTTCCTTTTCGAACTCCGCCGCCAGATCCTCCCAATATTGCTTACCCTCACCGCTCGTAGCGTTATGCCAAAAAGTTATGGTGTTATCATCTGCGTTATTTGAGCTACCGCAGGCACTTACACCCATCATCGTGGCCACAGCCAATGCTGCGGCGGCAACTGTTTTGAACCTCATTGCTACTCCTTTTTGTATGATCGGCTGCTCTGCCGGCGAACTCCAGTGTCGCAATCGATTTAAGATTCCACTAAATCATTTTCTCGAAACTTCATTGTTATTTTCGAGATGTGTACATATTATCCTGAATCAAACCCGTGCTCAATTGCGTTAATTTCATCAACTATGTCGATATTTTGGCCTTATATCAAGGAATACAGGCGTTTGTGATATCTAATTGAAATCCGAAACTTTCGAATTATAATGTGTATACATCGTTGTTTGGAGAAGACATGCACAATTCTTATCAACAAATTTCAGAACCGAACAATTCGGTCCGTTTAAGCGATATAGCAGAAGCTACCGGCTTCTCCCTTTCCACAGTCTCTAAAGCCCTCAACGGTAGATCTGATGTAGCCGAGTCCACAAGAAGAATTATTAACGCCGCACTGAACATGAAAGGTTATACGAAGCGTAATACGGCTCGAAAAAAACAACATCTCATTGAAGTTGTCTTTCAGGATTTTGACAACATTTGGGCGTTGGAAGTACTACGAGGTGTAGTTAAAGAAGCGAAAAAACATGATCTCGGCACCATAACCACTATTAGCGGAGATAAAAAACATCCTGATAACACTTGGATTGATGGCGTCATACATCGTCAACCAGTAGGCGTTATCTTGATATTCTCAACTATAACCAATGAAGAACAAGAACGATTAAATTCATGCGGCATTCCATTTGTCATCTTTGACCCATCCGGTAATCCAACTTTGAATAGCATGTCGGTTCAAGCAGACAATTGGACAGGTGGATTAACCGCAACACGGCATCTTCTTTCTTTAGGACATACCCGTATAGGAATCATTACTGGCCCAAGTGACATGATGTGCTCCAGAGCGCGCTTTGATGGATATGCCACAGCGTTGGCAGAGCGTGGTATCGACATAGATCCAGCGCTCGTAACAGAAGGGGAATTTACCACTCCGGGGGGCTATGCCCAAGCAATGGAGCTACTCAATGACCCCCTCACACGACCCACGGCTATTTTTGCAGGTAGCGACTTGCAGGCAATGGGCGTTTACGAGGCTGCGCGCCAATTTGAACTCAGTATTCCAAATCAATTATCCGTTATAGGCTTTGACGATATTCAAACCTCTGAATTCCTAGGACCTGCACTTACCACCATTCGCCAACCACTACAAGATATGGCAAGCGCCGCTACCGAACTAATCGTTAAAACCATAAACAAACTGCCAGCGCAACGTCATATCATTATGCCAACTTCACTGGTACTGAGGCAAAGTACGCAAGCGTTACATCCCAGGGAACGTCGGACTGATCCTTGATAGCAACACATGCCCTACAATCAATCGATAAATGGCTCTTGCATCAAAGACTCGAGAACTATTCATGAAACAGAAATTACAACGGATATCAAAGTCAGATAGGTAGATATTCATGACAGAAAAATCGAACCATTATATGACTCATGCTGAAATCGCAGAATTAACGGGATTGTCGGCAGCCACAATTTCGAAGGTAATAAACGGAAGGCAAGGCGTATCAGATAAAACCAGAATTTTAGTTGAGTCAATAATCGAAAAAAACGGCATGAAAGTACGCCGTTCCGGAACGGTTCCCAGCTCAGGCACGATTGAACTCGTACTCTCCCACGTTAACAGCACATCGACTATTGGACTACTACGGGGAGCAACAATCCATGCTCAAAAACTTGACATTGGCATCAGCGTGACCGAAGTGCCCTTCGGAGTGGACAGAACTGAAAGATTCAGGCGTATTCTCGACCGCAATCCTCTAGGCGTCATCTTGGAGCTTGAAGACATCACAAGTCAAGAAACGTCATTATTCCAATCACGTGACATTCCATTTGTCATCATCAACCTTACTCGAGGCATTAATGATGACCTGCTCTGCATAGGTATCGATAACTGGTCTGGAGGCTTCCTCGCAGGACAACATCTTGCCGAACTCGGTCATACAAATATAGGCGTAATTACGGGACCAAAAAGAGCAATCTCATCAGCCGCTAGGCTATCTGGGTTCCGGGCAGCACTTGATGAACATCGAATCTCACCCTCTTCTACAACAATTCTTGAAGGTGACTATGAGGGCGTTTTAGCTACGAATCACGCAGAAGAGCTATTAAATATGGATAATCCACCGAGTGCCATATTTGCATTTAATGACGTGGCAGCCATTCGCGTTTATAGTGAGGCTGCACGACGAGGCATCCGCATTCCCCAAGATCTCTCGATTATAGGATTTGATGACATCTTCCCGACCAGCATCTTAGGACTCACGACTGTTCATCAGCCCTTTAACCAAGTTGCTCAACAAGCCATGGATATGGTAGTCGATGCACGGAAGGAAAAAGATGCAGGACAGCCAATAAGCGAAAAACGTGTTATCCTGCCCACACATCTGGTTCCTCGATCTAGCACTGCCCCAATAAGATGAAAATCTCACTACCCAGCATCCAGGACAACCCGCCCAAGCAACTCAAACGACCGCTTTTCGGCACGCTCATCGAAGATATAACTCACAGCCATCAACTCGTCGAATTCAACACGTTGTTTCAATTCACGAATTTGCCGTCCGACCGACTGAGAATTGCCCACAAGCGAGACACTGGCCATTTGCTCGACTACCGCGCGCTCGCGACCAATCAACAGCGTCGGATCGAAGGCAACCGGCCCGAAATGCGGTGACGCAGTAGCCCGCTCTTCCGCATGTTGCCGCCATAGTGATTCCATACTGTCTGCCGGGGCTTGCAGCGGCTGTGGTTTGTTGGTCACAATGCCCAGGAACATTCGTATCTGCGAAGTGAACAGCTTCTCAGCTTCCGCATCGCTATCCGCCAAAGATGCGTTCACCCCAATAATCACATATGGTTTTTCGGCATATTTCGACGGCTTGAATTCCCGACGATATATTTCCACTGCTTCCTCCAGCATCGCCGGAGCAAAATGGGACGCAAAAGAATATGGCAGACCAAGATTCGCTGCCAAATGCGCACTATCCGTACTCGAACCAAGCACAATCATCGGCACATTCAATCCCTTGGCAGGGTAAGCCGAGACCGGATTAGTGCCTTCAAAATACCCGCGTAATTCCAACAGTTCTTGCGGAAATTGCGTCTCTCTTCCAATCTGATGGCGTCGCAACGCCATAGCGGTTTGCTGATCGGTGCCCGGGGCACGTCCCAAACCAAGATCCACACGTCCTGGATATAAGGTCTCAAGCGTCCCATATTGTTCAGCGACAATATATGGGCTGTGATTGGGAAGCATGACTCCCCCAGAGCCTACGCGAATTCTTTCGGTGTGCGCCAATGCTTCGGATATCAATAATTGTGTGGCAGAACTGGCAAGTGACGGCGCATTGTGATGCTCTGCAATCCAGAGCCTTTCATATCCCAAACCATCCAGATCCTGTGCCAAACGAATCATGGATCCTATGGCTTCACGATAGGACTGACCTTGTCGAACCGGCACCAGATCCAAAACCGAAACTTTCATACACTGCCTCCAACAACCAATAAGCGTGTATTGATTTTATGCGCTTTGCACATTCCCTGAGTTCGCTCGGAGCTTGAGCACCTGTCTCTGATGGTGTCTTGCCTCTCGAGCGTTCATATATCGATTGATTCTCTGTGTTAGATATTGCCGTCGACCCCGACTCTGCATATAAAAATGCGCAATCCATCCACGAAACCGTGGCGGATTGCGCATTTGGAAGGAAGAAAGAAAGGCGTTCAATGAGTTGCTCAGCACCCCAATCACACACATGACTCAACGCACTCCATGTGCCGACGCCCAGCAAATCCACTGACTGTCACCAGTGAAAGACCCGAATATCGCAGAAAGCCGACACGAAAGCATCCACCCTCTGCCACTGAGATTCATGAGGCCATGTACGGCAATACACGGCCCCACGATTCCGAAGGGGTTCCGCCATTTATGACGCAGCGGCAGAACCCCACAGAGGTATCAGGCCTCGGCCAAGGCATCAACAATGTAGTTGTTGATGGTGGCCTTGACGGACTCCAGATGATCGGACTTGGTGGCCTCGATCAGCTTGGATTGCGGAATATCAAGGCTGTACTCCTCCAAAGAAGCCAGCGTTGCAGTGCCATCTTCAATGGTTGCTCCGATACCGGAGTCATAGGAGCTGTAGCGCTCTGCCTGCAGGTTCTCGATGAACTTGTCCTCGTGCATCTTGGCTGCGACCAGCAGACCGGCGGCAAAGGAATCCATGCCAGCGATATGCGAACGGAACAGATCCTCAGCCAAGAACGAAGTACGACGTGGCTTGGCGTCGAAGTTCAGACCACCGTGAGGTCCGATCTGACCTTCTGCAAGAACCTCCCACATCACGGTTGAGGTCTCATAGAGATCGGTTGGGAACTCATCCATATCCCAGCCGATGAGCTTATCGCCCTGGTTAGCATCCAAAGAGCCAAGCACGCCGGCCTCGCGAGCCACGCGAATCTCATGCTGGTAGGTGTGGCCAGCCAAGTTGGCGTGGTTGCCTTCCAAGTTCAACTTCATGAAGTCAATACCGTAGGTCTTCAGGAACGCAATGGCAGTTGCAGCATCGAAATCATACTGATGCATTGTAGGTTCCTTGGCCTTTGGCTCGATGAGGAACTGGGCATCCAAGCCGATTTCCTTGGCGTACTCATGGCACATATGGAAGAACTTGGCCATATGCTCCTGCTCGCGGCGCATCTGGGTGTTCCACAGGTTCTCATAGCCTTCACGACCGCCCCAGAATACGTAGTTCTCAGCACCCAGACGCTTGGCGATTTCCAGAGAGTGCTTCAGCTGGCCACCCGAATATGCATAGATATCAGCGAATGGAGAGGTGGAAGCGCCGGAGACGAAGCGAGGATTGGTGAACAGCGAAGAGGTGTTCCACAACAGCTTGACGCCAGTGGACTTCATATTCTCTTCGATGCGGTCCACGACCTTATCGAGGTTGGCATTGGTCTCGCGCAGGGTCTCGCCTTCCGGAGCGATATCGCGATCATGGAAGCAGAAGTACTCAGCGCCCAGCTTGGTGAAGAACTCGAAGGCATAATCAACCTTGGCCAGGGATTCGTCCATTGGGTTGGAATACTTGCCCAACCAAGGACGGTGAGCGGTGCCGACACCGAATGGGTCGACCAGTTCCTGATCGAAGGTGTGCCACCAAGCAACGCCGAAGCGCAGCCAATCCTTCATCTTCTTGCCTGCGACAACGCGGTCGGCATCGTAATAATGGAAGCCCAAGCCTTCCTTTGGACCGTTACCGCGGCCCACATACTCAATCTTGTCAATATCCCACAGACCCATGGTTGCTCCTTTGCCGGTCGTGCCGTTGTGGCCGGTATTTCCGACCATCGATGTTTACATAGTAAATTGATTTACCCATATATGTCAAATGGTTTAACTTATTCGGCGTTTCCGTTGGAATACTGCGGTTTTAACAATTGGAAAATGACAAAGCTTACAGGTTCCTAACGCTACAATGATTCCCATTCGCGAGTATCGATATTCGGCGCAGTTCTATGCTTCTCTACTTGCTTCAAAACCGCACAAGATAAAACTCTTGGCATTCGTATTTCCTAATATCGCGCCATTATGCCAATCAGAATTTTCAATGCGATTGCCAATTTCATCTTGTGCGGTTTAATCCCGCGCCATTTATATCTATTCTTTGCTTTACGGCTTGCTTCAAAACCACACAAGCTGATATGCCCCTCACCTCGTTTTCCCGCAATTTGCTGATTACCAAGGTTATGAAATTCCGGGAACACTCACAATTTCATCTTGTGCGGTTTTCTACTACTGAAATCACTCACCGTTTCACAAGGATTCGGTGTTCCTCCACAGTTCTCTCCCCTGCTTACTCCAAAACCGCACAAGTTGAAATCCGGTGTAATTTGCATCCCTCAAAACCGCATAATTTCGCCAATCGATATTTCAGATTCAGCTTCCGAACTCATCTTGTGCGGTTTAGGCGCGGTCATAGCCTCATAAAATCCGGCAATCCCTAGCTGAACTGAACCGATCCGGCGGCCAACACATAACCGCACAAGATGAAGCCTGAAAATGATTCCAATTTGAAGAACGGCAGAAAATCAAGATTATTTAGGCTATCAAATCGAAACACTTTCATCTTGTGCGGTTTTCCACAAATGACATCACCTCTAGATGGCCAATATCCCAGAATCCCCGCGCATACCGACCTCTTAAAAACCGCACAAGATGGAAGTCAACGAAAATAAACGATTCATAACAGGCAAAATTCCAATGTTCTTCAGAACACCATAACAACGCGAATTCATCTTGTGCGGTTTCACTACAGACACGAAAGACACAAAAGCGAATTTCTTATAACTTCAACTCAAAACGCCAAGATCAACCACCGAGCTAACCCGCATACACCACCCAGCTCACTTTGCCGATAAGCGCAATCCTGACCCGGCGCGGGTATCATCAAAATTGAATAGGACAGCACATCAAGCAATCACCTATTAATAAGGAGTCGGCTATGACGCTTATGACACCACCGGATATCCCAACCCGTAAGGCCAATGACGGACTGGAACTGCCCGCAATCGGTTTCGGCACATACAAAGTTAACGGTTTTGCAGGAGTTAACGCCATTGTTTCAGCATTGGAAGTCGGCTATCGCCTTCTTGACAGCGCATTCAACTACGAAAACGAGGGAATCGTAGGCCGTGCCATCAAAGAGTCAGACGTGCCTCGCGAAGACATCATCGTTGCTTCAAAACTTCCAGGTCGTCATCACCAATATGATCAAGCTCGCATTGCCATAGAGGAAAGCGTTGCGCGCATGGGCTTGGATTACATTGATTTGTATCTCATCCACTGGCCGAACCCCTCGCAAGGCAAATTCGTCGAGGCATGGCAGGCTTTGGTAGACGCTCGTGAACAGGGCATCGTCAAGCATATTGGCGTGAGCAACTTCCTGCCCGGCCACATTGATATGCTGACCCGTTCCACAGGAGTCACGCCGGCAGTCAACCAGATCGAGCTACATCCGTATTTCCAGCAAACCGAACAGCGAGCATATGATGACGCTCATGGAATTATCACCGAAGCTTGGAGCCCACTAGGACGCGCCAACCAGATGCTGAAGGATCCGACGATTCTCAAGTTGGCAGAGAAGCACGGTGTCTCCCCTGTTCAGCTCATTCTTCGTTGGCATCTCCAGCTCGGCGATGTGGCTATTCCGAAGTCCACCAACCGCGAGCGCCAGCGTGCAAATATCGATTTGACCGGCTTCTCGCTGGACGAGCAGGATATGCGCGAGATTGCCGCGATGGATAATCCGGAGGGACGCTCCTTCGCTCAGGACCCTCATTGGCACGAAGAAGCCTGAGCAAAGCAGTCACTGCGAATCAGCTCATAATCAGCCGATTCTCGTGACGAGTTTCCGCTGGCGGTCTTGCAGATTTCTAGTTTGCAAGACCGCCAGATTGTTTGTGCACCCCGAAATGAGGCGTATCAAATCAAATCGGCAGACATCTCTCGAACTTGTTCCAGTTGTTTCGCCGCACGAGCTCGGCGCTCTGGATCATCGTTCCCCATTTTCAGATTATCGACATACATGAATTCGACATCTTCTATTCCACAGTACTTGCCCAAGGCTTGGCGGATGATTTGATTGCGCAATGCTTCATCAATACCCGCCTCTTCAGTCCATTCTTGGCTGCTGCCGGCCAACAAGACAATGCGCACCGTCTTGCCGGCAAGTCGGCCTGGCTTGCCTCCCGGATAGTATGCGAAGCCTCGGCAGAACACACGGTCAAGGAATCCCTTCATCATGGCTAGCATTGAATACCAATAAATCGGGAATACCAAGGCGATGACATCCGAATCAGCCAGCTGTTCTTGCAAACCTTTAATATCCTCTGGAACCGGCGCCTTCCCTAGATAATGGTTGCGATCGTCAATGCCGTATACCGGATTGAATCCGATCTTATATAAATCAATTATGTCAGCCCGTGCTCCGGAACTCGTAGCCCCATCCGCGAAAGCCTTCCCCACGGCATTGGTGAGCGAGTTTGATTCAGGATTACTGGTGATTACGGTAACTTTTCGCATGAACCCATTCTTTCATAGATATCCCTGCCGCAGAAGAGCTGATTCCCATTCAGCCTTTTCTCAGCAACATGCCGAGTGGTTATTCAGGCAATCACACGGATGCGCCAAACTTCACTTGGTTATATATAAACATCAGCACAACAGCTGACGAGGACTTCTCAAAGTCCCCATAACTGAACTCCTTCTTCTCTCTTCTCCTTTCAAAGGCCCGGCTGCACACCGGGCCTTTTTCCTTTTCTACCTTGCGATGGCCGATTCTCGGACGATCAGCTTCGGCTCAATCCGAGTCACCATGGGTACCTCCTCACCGTCAATCATGTTTATCAGCAATTCCACCGCTTTCCGCGCCACAAATGGCAAATCCTGCAAAACAGTCGTCAATGGTGATGAAGCATATTCGGCCCCTTCGGTGTCATCGTATCCAACGACAGAAATATCCTTCGGCACGGCAATGCCTCGACTTTTCAACGCCGCAATCGCAGCCATCGCCATGTGATCAGACGCCACAAAAATAGCATCAGGCGCAGTTGACAGATCGGCCTTCTGCATCATCTCGTAAGTTTTTTGCGGATTCCATGAACCAGCTCTCAGATCTTTCCTGTTAGCAGATAATCCATGATCCAGCAACGCATCATTCCAACCTCGTCTTCTTTGCTGCTCATCAAACCAATCCATGCCCCCAGATACATGCCAGATTTGTTTGTGACCAAGGCCAGCAAGGAAATTGACCATTTTGTATGCGCCTTGATATTGATCTTCGCCCACCATCGGGACGCCGATATCTTCCAATTGACTGCTAATCACCACAACGGGAATATTAATATCTGCCTTGGCAACTTGCTCCGGCAAGCCAGTACGAGGTGCAATGACTATCAATCCATCTATCGAGACCGAATTGTATTTCGCCAGCAAAGTTTGAAGATTGTCGTGAAATGGTCGATCAATCGTAAAGACCATACTCATATATCCTCGTGATGCTGCATGCTCCTCCAGCTGAACCAATACATTCGCCGTTGCATACCTAATCGACCTATCGATTATCACACCGATTATTTCACTACGATTGATGATTAAACTTCTGGCAAATCTATTCGGCTCAAAATTCAGGTCCTGTATCGCAGCTTCGACCAACCGTTTTTTATCACTGCTTACTGTGGCAGTGCCGTTTATTACTCGTGAAACCGTTGACGGACTAACTCCTGCACGTTTTGCGACATCAATAATACTGGTACGAATATGCCGATCCGTTTTATGCTCATGTTGCATGATGCCCTCCTCCACACCCGCTTCTTCATAACAATAGTGCGGAAAGAATTAATACTCTTCCCGCACTATATATCATCTTGCCTAGGCTTCAGCGAAAACTACTCTTCAGAGCGCAGCGCGATCGCCGAGCCAGCAGCAACTGCTTTTGCTACCGAAAGTTCTTTGTTATCCGAAGACCTGAACTTTTCAAACGCATCACGCGTCCAGACTAGTGCAGAAGCCTTTTGCTCGTGCGTCTGGCGCATCCAATCGAATGAACGAGCAACGACTTCGGCAAAATCACCGGAAATATCCACCCTTTCGGCATCAACCGTGGTGAGTTCGGTAATCGTGAGTTCGTCGTCAAAGGTCAGTACCAGACTCGTCCACAATCGTCCTCATCGTACACGCCAAGCAGCACAGACGAATTCGGGGAAATCCACTTGTGAGCCAATTCAGATGCTTCGTTGCGACTCATACCAAATTTCCATTGCAAACCAAGATACTTCTTGGCTGGTCCCGGGTATGTCACAATCGTTTCTTGGTAGTCATCCAACAGAGCGTATGTTCGGTGTATATAGGAGTCCAATGGCTCATCCACAACCCAAGAATTCTGGATTGTTGAGAAATAATCGTCAAATGCACTTCGCTCAAAAACCGCAACAAAATCGACTGTATCTTTGTTCTTTTCATAGAGGTCTTTTGCCTGAGCTTGCGCGTCAACAATTGATTCTGGAGCTCCTTCGACTGGGAGAGAATCTGTATGTTCACACTTGCGGATTACGCCATTATCATGCAGCACGATAATACGGCGCTTCTCCTTCGATGATTCAAGAAGCAAGTCTTGTGCATTACGCCATTGATCAATGTCAATGTCCTCCATAAGTACATCTTTACCAAGCATAATTTACCTTTCTTTGTTAATCACGAATGAATGTCACTGCTCAGCTACGGTCGAGTCCGCAATAATGATCGAATACGGAGGTAGATTCAGATCGAAGCACCCATCATCCACAGATATTGATTCTCCGGTCCAGAGATCCGATGCAGTCGCAATATCAAAATCGACCTTGATTTTGGACTGAATTTCAGTATCGGTTGGATTACAAATGAATACAACCTTATGCTGCGGATCCGTCTTGTCGTCATGCACTACCACGTCAAGTCGATCATCATCACCGACGAAACGTGAGACCGTGGCTGCTTGCGTTATGATCTCATCAATTTGAGGAGCTTCACCGATATCTGGCACAACGAATACATGGCCGCTACCTATCGAAGCCTTGACGGTCTTGCCGTTGACACTACCTGGATCGACACCCATCGCATCAGCGAGGACGGCGCAAGGCTCCATATCATGTCCCAATGATGGCACTTTAGGGCCAAGCACAATGGTTCCGCCATTCTTCGCAAACGAGACGAGTGCGCTCTGAGTCGCTTCATCCATCCAGTCTTCGGATACGATGACCACAACAGGGAACTTCGACCAGCGATCCGGATTCAAATCCGTATCAGAAAGAACGTAACCAATGCCGCTGCGACGCAATGCGCCATGGAAAGCATTAAAGTACTCATTCTTTTCCTTGACCACGATCGAATCGAAATCGAACCGTTCATCTGCAACTGTCAGGTGGTTCGGATATTCCGAGAAACCTGACGGCGTCTCGAGGAAGTCACCAGGGAAAGAGACCAGAACACTGGCAGCTTCCAGTCGGTCATATTCTCGATTTGCCAGGAGGAGCACATCTGAGCGCCTTTGCAGCTTGTTAAAATCAACGCCTTTCAGGATTTTGTTCATAGTGCTGTGCATCGAACTCATCGGTCGGACGGTTCCATCTCGTCGTATCGGAGAGAAGAACCATTTATCCCTCTCTACAAGCATGTATCTCGAGAATCCCTTGATACCTTGCATAAGGGCTGCCTTGGTGACGAATTCCTCATCTTTTTCATCACCTGGATGCAGATACCATGCCCACACTCCAGCAATGAATTCTGGAATGTACGGGTATCGGCTCGTTCCCACAACATAGCTGGCAACGGTTTTGATATGGCTATACAAGTGCTTGCGCGAGTAAATATCAAATCCGACGAAGTCAAGCTTTTCCTCCAATTTGGGGAGGTTAAACGGGCATGTGAAACCGGACGCCGCACCGCCAGGCCCCAATGGATGAGGATAATTATGGAACAAGGCAATCTGATCCAGACCTCTTTCCCGAAGCATCCCCGCCAAGCGATCCATGCTATTGATAAGGTAGGTTTCGCGATATTCAGCCCAATCTTCATACCAAGGAATTGACTTACGGTCGTTCTTCTCAAACCTTCGTGGAGGCTGGAACTCATCAAAATCTGCGATACTTTCCAAACCATATGCGGCAGCGACTTTCTCCGAACTGCCATATTTGGCAATAAGGAACTGACGATATTTATGAAGTGAGGCTTCGCAATAATCACCTGAATATGCGTTGATACCGAAGAAGAATGCCATTTCGTTATCAACCTGACATGCAACGATTCCGCCGCCATTATTCACGGAGTGCTTGGCCAAAATCGGACAGATAGCGTCGTACCAGAGTGCCGTCTCATCAAAGAACTCATCCACCGCATAACTTAAAGCCGGAATTGGTTTGGGAACCTGGGTGAGTACAGCGCGCGCACCGCTGCTATTTTTTGCCTGCAAGCGTTCATTGTCCAAAATTCGCTTTGGATAACCGAACCATGTCATTTCACTATTGATCTGAGGGCCGGGACGTACCACAATGCTTAGTCCTTTATCCTCACAAAGCGTCAGAAACGCATCGATATCAGTTCTTGGATCAATTTGACCGAAGTCAAATACACCGCGGCTGACTTCGTGTGCTTCCCATGGGATATAGATTGACACCATCGTAAAACCGAGATTCACGATTTCATTCAAAATCACATCCCACTTGTCACGATCAAGTCTCCAATAATGAACCGCACCTCCGTAGAGCTGCGCACGCTTGCCATTGACAAGCAGCGCTGAATCTTCAATCTTGACTATTTTGTCAACTTGAGTTTCCATTATTTACCTTTCTTTATTTTCTTTTTCATCGTTGAAATGTATGAGCCAAATCATGAGCGATTGTTTCGTTTTGCAAGAGCCACGGCTAGAACGATGATGATTCCCCTGACCACCTGCTGCTGGGCAGATGTGAGACCGGCTAATATCAGGCCGTTGTTTATCATCGCCATGAGTACTGCACCCGCCATTGCGCCGACGGCACTTCCTCGCCCTCCGGATAGAGCGGTTCCTCCCAAAATCACAGCTGCAATGACATTCATTTCATCACCACTGCCCCATTGGTAACGTCCGGACTGCAGTCGTCCCGCATACAGCATCCCTGCCACAGCGGCACACATAGCAGAGCCAAACATGACACCGAATCTGACTCGTTTGACATTGATTCCTGAGTATTTTGCCGCAACAGGATTGGCTCCGACAGCTAGGGTGTACTTACCCAATCGGGTTCGATTGAGCAGGGTCACACCGAATGCGAAGAACACCATCGCCCAGATGATTATGATCGGGAAGACACCGATTTGTCCGCCGCCAAATACGAAGTTGTATCCCTTATCCAAAATGGGCTGTGGACTTGAATCAGTAATCCATTGAGCAACGCCAACAGTGACTCCCATCATCGCCAATGTGACGAGGAAGCTGGGTATTTTTGCAAAAGCAACAAGTGCTCCGTTTACAATTCCGCAGATTGCACCAACCGCCAGGCCAGCTAATATTCCGGGAACGAGCCCGAATCGAGCTATTGCCATTGCCGTGGATACTGAAGCCAGTCCGGCGATAGAACCAACGCTGAGGTCGATCTCCGCTGAACCGATTACAAAGGTCATGGCCATGGCCATGATGACGATGATTGAGGACTGGCGCAGAATGTTGAGTATATTCACCGTGCTCGTGAATCCTTTGCCTCCCAGCATTATTGCGAAGAGTGCAAATATGACCACAACACCGACATAAACTATGTTCTGCCTGAAGTCGATTTTCTTAATGAACTGAAGCATAACAATGCCTTGCTTTCTTGATTGGACCCGTCTGCTTTGACCCATGCAGTCCGATGAATTCGTTATTTATTCAAAGTTCCCGAATGTTGAATAGCCAATTGAAGGTCAGCCTCATTGTTGATTCCTTCTGCCGGCAATTCGCCCACCGTGCGCCCGTGTTTCATAACCACATAGCGATCACAGACGGCAACCATCTCGGAAAGCTCACTGGAAATAAACAAGACGCCTTTACCCTGTTCAGCCAGTTTTGCAACCTGATCAAGCACTTCGCGTTTGGTACCGATGTCAATGCCCGCTGTTGGTTCATCCATGATGAATAGATCAGGGTCTTTTCCCAGCCATTTGGCAATGACTATTTTCTGCTGGTTCCCGCCGGATAACCGATAAGCCTCGGTTTTGGTGTCATCTACTTTTATCGAGAATCCCTTAACCAGGTTATCCACGAGTGTTTCAATTGACTTGTTGGATAACAGTCCAGCCCGTTCACACTCGTCATATCTTGTTATCACCAAGTTATCGCACACGGAATGACCGGTAAACAATCCCTGCTCACGGCGATCTTCTGGTACAAGCGAAATATTGTTGGCTATTGCCTCTTGCGGCCTCTTGGGAGAATATGTTTTCCCTGAAAGGGTCATAGATCCACTGGTGACGCGATCTACTCCAAATATCGCTCGTGTCACTTCTGTACGACCCGACCCCATAAGACCAGCGAGACCGACGACCTCACCTCGATGCACTTCTAAGCTCACATTTTCAACTCCATTCTCGGTGTGAAGATGGTCTAGCTTCAAAAGCACCTCATCATTGAGGCATACACGAGATTCACGTTTGGATAGGTTATCGGTTTGATGCCCGACGATTCCTGCAATTATCTCCTCATCACTTATGCTGTCGAGATCACTGGTAAGGTAATTACGACCATTGCGCAAAATAGTGATTCGGTCTGCGATTTGACGTATCTCATCCATTCGGTGAGAGATGTAAATAATGCCAATACCTTGACTTTTGAGATTACGAATCAAATCAAATAGAGTCTGCGTCTCAGTAGCTGAGAGCGAAGCTGTCGGCTCATCGAGGATTAACACTCGGGCGTTGGCATGTAAGGCCTTGGCTATCTCTGTCAGTTGCCAGTATCCTGTTGACAGTTCTCCCACTTCAGTGTCAGGATGTAAATCCACATCCAGCCTATTCAGGAGCTGAACCGTTGCACGATTCATCGCCTGTTTGTCAAGGAAAACTCCTTGCAACTTTTCAGAACCCATAAATATGTTCTGCGCGATACTCATGGTAGGAACCAAAGAGAATTCCTGGAACACCATGCCGACTCCAGCTTGGCGAGCCTCGGCAATGCTCACGGATCCATTGAATGTTGTCCCGCATATAGTCACTTGGCCTGAATCCAAAGAGTAAACTCCTTGCAGGATTTTCATCAGAGTGGATTTTCCAGCGCCATTGCCTCCAGCCAGAGCATGCACTTCTCCAGACTTCACTTCGAAAGACACGTCATCCAAAACAGTTATCCCCGAAAATGATTTTCGTATATGCGACATGCTTACTAATACTGGTTGAGTACTGTTCACCATGCCCCGCCTTTCCTCGACATCCTGTTCTGACAGATCATTCGTCCAACACTTTCTGGATGCTTGCGGGGATATCAGAGTGATAGACCTCATTCCATCCCTGCTGGAGATTGGTTTTGGTAACAGGAAGAGCAGGTAATGCGACATATGGAGGATATTGCTTTTTGAGCGCGGCAGCTCCTGCCGCTATCTTTGCTTCCGTAACTCCCTGATCGTAGGGTCGCTGAGCCGAAGTCCCTATAATCAGTTGGTTTTGCGCCATGGCAACGCCAACCGACTCACCGAGATCGATAGTCGCCACTTTAAGATCTGACCGACCTGCTGCACGTGCCGCAGCCATCACGCCTTCAGCGGGAACGTCCCAAGGCGCCCACATTCCTTTAAGGTCTGGGTTCTGATTGATGATTGCGTCCGCTTGGGACTGAGATTGCGATACCAGGTCAGAGTCAGACACACCTTTTTCCGCCACAATTTCAATATCGGGATATGACTCTTCAATCGTCTTTTTGAAGCCTTCGAACCTCTGTGCTGTCACGAAGAAATCAGCATCATGGAAGAGTGCTGCGATCTTCCCTTGTTTTCCTATGCTGTTTGCGAGCAAATGCGCAGATGCAACACCATTACCGTAATTATCCGCTGAAACAACACTTACATAATCCTTGCCGGCTTCGAGACCATTGGCCGGCTGATCCATGAACACCAAAGTCACGCCGCTTTCCGCAACTTTCTTGTACGCATTCGATGTTGCTGTAGCATCAGTCGGTATGGAGATGATTATGTCTGGATCCTGCGCAAGCACGGTTTCAATGTCGCTCGTCTGCTTATCCGGACTGAAATCAGCATCAGTTATTGATACGATTTCGACTCCTAGGTCAGCAAAAGTGCTCTTCAATCCAGCCACTTGGGCGTTATACCAGTCATTTCCTGAGTAATGAAAAACCAATGCAGCCTTAAGTTTGGCATCTTTTATCCGCTGGATTTCTTCATCGGTCAGTTCCGCAACATCAGCCGAAGCCGCCTCTTCTCCGTTCGCCCCAGTAGACAACACCTTTCCATCAACCGCTTGTTCCGCTGCTTCTAGAGCTATTTTGGAGGTATTCTCGTCTATCGCACTGGAGCCACTTCCAGCACTGCATGCCGCACATAAGGAAAAGGAAAAAAGGGAAACAATAAGAACAACAAAGAGTTGTCGCAACTCACTAAGCCACTTCATCGGATCCTAACCTTTCTAAGTCGTCATTGACCGTAAAGTTCCCTGGAAATACATCCAGGTATTTCGCCAGCGCCCGATTCTTTTGAGCACGTACACTGGCGTTATGAAAAGGTTTTCAAATTGATATATACAACTCTGAATTCCTTGAAAACCTTTTCAACAAATATATGAAATAGTCAGACTCCTGTCAAATCGAGTTTTATCCGCGAGTCTCCGAAGGGGGCTTCCCATGCACAACGCCCGTTGTTCATCAAGCTTGATTCACGAGGAAGTCTCCCGTATTCCAGCATTCACAGCAAGACTTCGCTATCTTGGGCCGCAAGTTTATTCACTCTTCTATTCATGGATATCTACGCAACCATCAAATCAGCTGGCCCATCTCCCACTCTATGGCAGCTGACACACGCCACCAACTACGTGTATTGAGTTTGTAGACACTATTGAGTCCCGGCTGAACGCAACGCACCTCCTATAACGCTACTTGTGTCACTTCACTGCCAAATCAAATAGCACACAACACCCACCCATTCAATTACTCAAGCTGCCACGAGCCGCGGCATGTATCACGACAAGAGTTCCAAGAGATCTTCGCGAGACAAAGAAGCAATTGACGAACCTGAGGTTGATGCAGCACCGACGAATTTATCCGCCAAATCAGATTTGGCCTGCTGCAAAGCGACAATGCGCTCCTCGATCGTATCCTTGGCCACGATCTGATACACATGGACATCACGCGTTTGCCCAATTCGGTGGGCACGATCACTTGCCTGATGTTGAGCGGCGGCATTCCACCATGGGTCGGCGTGAATCACCACGCTCGCACCTGTCAGATTCAAGCCCGTATTCCCGGCCTTCAACGAAATGAGGAATACCGAAGTGTCATCCTGATTGAACTCTTCCACCAATTCGAATCTCTTGCGCTTAGGAGTGGCTCCCGTTATGAGATCATAGGCAATTCCCATATCCCTCAATCGTTCGCCAATGCAATCCAAATAACTGGTGAACTGCGAGAATATCAACATTTTCTGGCCTGAATCGATGCAGGAGGTCACCAATTCCTCGATGGCATCCAATTTTGCAGAATTGTTTGCTGCCTTCTGGATGTTGTTTTTGGGGACTTTTTCAAGTTCTTTGCCGGTTTGCGATTCCACGTTTGCGCTTTCGTAATACAATCGAGGATCGCAACACACTTGGCGCAAACGTGTGAGTTGAGCCAGTACCTGAATCTTCCCAGTCTCGAATTCGATGTCTTTCTGCTTATTCAACGTTGCTCGCAAGCGCTGCTCCAATGCGGCATACAGACGTCGCTGCGCACCCTCTAGCTGCACTGTGATGACATTCTCGATCTTGTCTGGAAGATCATGAAGCACTTCGGCCTTGGTCCTGCGAAGTATGAATGGTCCTACCAATGCCTGCAACCTTCGTTGGGCGCTTTCGTCACCGCTCAGCACCGGCATTTCAAACACTTCTCGGAAATGTGCATACGAGCCGAGTAACCCAGGCATGAGGAAATCAAATATGCTCCATAACTCTGCCAAACGATTCTCGATGGGCGTTCCCGTCAGTGCAAAACGATGCAACCCTTGCAATGCTCGCACAGCCTTGGCTGATTGAGTGGCGTGATTCTTGACGTACTGTGCCTCGTCCAATACCACGCTGAACCATTCAATTCCTTGATATTCCGCCACATCACGACGAAGCAGGTCATATGAAGTAATGACGATATCGGCTTGCCTGCCGCTTTCTGCGATTTCGGTATCATCAGCTCCCTGCCAGTTGCCAGGGGACGCCTCAGCTTCCGCAGTATCAGGATTCTCGTGTCGTTCTGCAACTCCAAACCGGATTTCCTGCACCAGGTTACGCCGCTGTGCCTTGCTCCCGGCGACCACCACCGCCTTGAGTTCCGGAGCGAATTTATGGCATTCTGCCGCCCAGTTATACACCAGCGAAGTCGGGCATACGATTATCGAAGGACCCACCGAACGCGACTCAGCCTTGCGGAAAAGCAACATGGACAGTAGTTGCACAGTCTTTCCCAAGCCCATCTCATCGGCAAGTATTCCGCCAAACCCACGGTCACAAACCGCATTCAACCAACGGAAGCCCTCCTGTTGGTATGGGCGAAGGACGGACTTGAGACTACTTGGCACTGTGTACGCATTCGTATCAATCATGCCCAAGTCGTTCATCAAAGCTGTGAATCCTCGGCTCTTAGCCTCATCATCCACTTGATTGTCCAAATAATACGCACTGTATTCCGGTACCTGCACAGGACCGGACTCAAGCTGGCGACTGGCAAATCCCATATCGCGCCCGAGATCTTCGAGCTTGCTGACATCCATCGAACCCACATCAACAAAAGCGCCATTACGGAGGCGATGGAATTTGCGGCGTCTGCGATAACTTGCCAACAATGCCGGAACTTCTTCAGGGCTGATCTCGTCAGCGATCGGAGATATTTCCACAAGCCCTGATTTCACCGACAATCCTGGCATAATCGCTGTATGCGTACGAATGCTGAGTCCGTCAAAGGCTTGCGTAGCCATGATCTGACCGACTCCGCGAAACACATTCAGCCCTTCGGTGAGCAACCGATATATTGCCTCTTCGTCGGATTCTTTGATAATGGCCACAGAATCCTGAGGTCGGGGGAAATAATGCAGCACTGCTTCAACCGCAAGGCGTTCGGCATCCCTATCTCGCGCAACATCCTCGTATCCGCTGATGCCATCGAAAACATGGAATTGCTCATCGCCATAATGTGCCTGAACATCGCATATCACTCCGCGCCGATCGCGGTCCATATAAAACAGCAACTCACAGGTCGGCGCATACAGCGCATTAAGAGACCTCGGCACATGAGCAGTTATCCCATGACCTGAGCCATGCCGCACATCTCCACTCCCCTGCTGCCCTGTCGAAATCAAGGCAGGAAGAATCTCTTTGGCGAATGAACGAGCATCCGCCGCAGAGAGCATCAAATCCTGATCATCGTCAGAACACAGCACTTCCAGCAAGGGTTTCTGGTCAAGGAACTGTTTTGAACAACGATGTATAACGGCAACCTGCCCACCCCGAAAACGTCGGGTGGTGCGTGCGACCTCAGATGGAAGTCGTGTTGCGTCGAGCCTGTCTACACCGAGATTGCCATCCGCTCCTGTGCCAGGCATACTGCGAACGATGACAAAAGCATGCCGCCTTCCTTGAATGAACTGTTCCACATACCATTCGTGATGGATACGATATCCCGCGATTTCGGGCGAATGCACGTCCTTGGTTCCATTGGTATTATTGTGGTCGTTTTCCGTCTTTTGAGCATCCGTTTCAGAAGACCGCGGGCTTTGCACTTGAACAGCATCAGATTGTTCATTGCTATCACTTCGCGCGGGTGAAACCAGTTGAGAACGAGAGATTTCACCCTCATCACCATTCGTTGCATGCCCTACTGCCTCATCCACTTCTTTATCCTGCAACGAGACACCGTCTGAGCCTACCGGAATAATCGACAATCCCACATCCGGATCGCCGTCAACTACCGAAACCGGTGCAGGTGGTTCAAAATACCGGGCTGCAGGAGTGTAATCAAGAGTCACATCAGCATCAACGAATGCATCCAGCAACTCAGCCATTTCCGCATCCGAAAGCACCACCTCACTCGCGCCTGATGCTTTTCTGGAATGATACTGGCGCGCCCATGGTGTCACACCATTTTGCCAGAAAGCCGCGCCTTCGAACACATCAAGTATGACTCGTGCTCGTTCATCAAAACTCTCCGCCCGATGAACGAAGGCAAGACGAGTTCCGTACACCACATACTCTTCCCTGTGAATGGCTTCAAACAGATCAAGAAGATTTTTCACCACATATGAAATACCACGCGCAGGAACCACAATCCGCAGGCGCACCAGCCAGCCGTCACCAACTCTTTCGATATGAGGACGGAATGTGACGCTACCTACAGGCATTAATCGTTCAGTAGGCGAAGTTTTCAATGCTCCAGACCCGCGAAGTTCATTCACTTCCTTGAGCAATGCGACCTGTTTTGCTTCGCCATCACGGCGACGTTTATTGCGTCGATCACGAATCAGATTGCGTAACGCCTGGGAAGTATGCACCACCATCGTGCCATCTGGCAGACCGGATCCGGCTGAGCTTTCGGAATGACCCGCATGGTTCATCCACATGCTCGGATCTTCGTTATATCGGATTACCAAAGCGATAATATGCTTGCATATCTTATTGAACCTGCCGTATGCCGGACATATGCAATGCGAAGAGATCAATTCCCCTTGATCGGGATCAATCTCAGCAGCTATCTCATAATCGTCCGTATCGGCAAACATGGCAGAGCATCGGGCATCCAAGAATACGACACCCTTATCGTAGTGCCCTTGCATCTCATACATGCGTCCGCTATCAAGCACTTCTTGAGAACGGAAAAACGATGATCCGCCACGATATTGCAATTCGCTTTCAGGCACCGTTCCCGATCGGCCATAACTGGTCGAATAGTCATCGTCGTCATATTCATAGTCGTCGATTTCATATTCATCGACGTGACCGAACACCCCACGGTTGTGCATATTCCTACGACTTCTGTTCGCGCCATCACCATCATGCACGTTACCGGCCTGACCTCCGGTTCTTGCTCCATACACTTGCTGATGCCAATCCTGTGTCATGCACTAGCCTTCCTCAATGACCCACCTCACACTCTACATTGCTTGTATGCGTAGCGCTGTCGGCGTGATTGTGCCGGATGACGATGAATAGTGACTGATTCGTAGTAACACAAAGCGCCACCCTATGGAAGGATGGCGCCATGTTTACTCAGGTGCTATTGCACTACTGCGAACGGATCCGCTTAGGAGCATGCGAGCAGCATTCTCACATCTTGCCTGTTATGCGGCGCGACGGAAAGGAGCGGACTTCTTCTTGCTCCTCGAATGGCGGAAGCCCGAAGCCTTGCGGGAAGATCCTGCATGGTTCCTACGAGTGCGTGCCTGATCGTCGCGTGTTTTACGCGATTTACCGCGGCCTCCGAAGCCTGATTCGAATTGAGACGTGTCATGATCGCGATGACGATTGCGCGAAGAAGTTGCGCGCTCTTGACGCTGTTCCCTGCCTGAACGCTCATAGCGATCAAAACGCTCTCGAGAGCGCTCAGAACCGCGACTTCTGCGTCCGTTTTCCGTCTCGAATATCTCTTGTCGATTCTCTCGCGCATCCCGCTCACCGCGGCGGCGACCCCTGCCACCAGAACGCTTCATCGACTCAGAATCAGCATTGCCTCGTCGATCAGATCGACGATCACCACGACGACGTCCAGACCGACCTGAACGACCGGAATTCTTGGCAACGGTTGGCACAGTAAGCGTCCAACCTTCAACCAGAGGAGCATGTTCGCCGACCAGCTCTTCGAGAATTTCATCGCCAGGGTTCACTTCCTGAGTTTTGACGCGAATACCTGCACGACGCATCATCGAGCGTGCTTCGCGCTGTTGCTGTGGCAGTACCAGAGTGACCACGTCTCCAGATTCGCCCGCACGTGCCGTGCGCCCCGAACGGTGCAGGAAGGACTTCGGATCCTCTGGCGGTTCGGTCTGCACGACCAAAGTCACATCGCTCACGTCAATGCCACGTGCGGCCACATCAGTTGCTACCATTACGCGCACTTCTCCTGAGGAGAAGGCCGCGAGATTGCGATCACGCTGGTTCTGATTGAGGTTCCCCTGCAAATCAACGGCAGGAATGCCCTGCTGAACCAATTTCTTGGCCATCTTCTTAGCTTGGAATTTGGTGCGCGTAAAGAGAATACGCTTGCCCATTCCCGACGCCAGCTCACGGATGACTTCATGCTTATTGCCTTGCGAGACGGCGAATACATGATGAGTCATGGTATCCACTTGAGCGTCGGCGGAATCAACGGCATGGACCTTGGCATCCTTGAGGAAGCGGGCTACTACCTTATCGACTCCGTGATCGAGCGTAGCCGAGAACAACATGCTCTGACCGTTTGGATCCACTTGTTCCAAAAGTCTGGTCACGGCTGGCAAGAATCCCATATCCGCCATTTCGTCTGCCTCATCCAGCACAGTCACCTGAACTGATTCAAGTGAAAGCAAACGCTGACGCAGCAAATCTTCCAATCGGCCAGGGCAAGCCACCACGATATCTGCACCAGCACGAAGCTCGGCAACCTGGCGATTTTGCTTCACGCCACCGTAAATAGTGGAAGTAGTCATGCCATAGGCTTGCGCCAACGGACGAATGACCTCATCGATCTGATTCACAAGTTCTCGCGTTGGCGCCAGAACAAGGGCGCGAGGATGCGGCATGGCAACCTGTCCACGCACATTCTTATTCCTGCCACGCTTGGCTTTTTCGAAATCACGCATGGCGATTTCAGTGGTGCTTTCCTCACTGAGACGAGCAACCATCGGAATCGAGAACGCCAAGGTTTTGCCGGAACCGGTACGGCCACGGCCGAGAATATCGCGTCCAGCGAGAGAATCTCCCAAAGTATCTGCCTGAATCGGGAAAGCAGTGGTCTTATCATCCGCTGCGAGCACGCGCACAAGCGGTGCAGGTACGCCTAATTCGGCGAAAGTAATGCCTTCTGCATGCTCACTGCGGGCATCGGAGGTCTTATCAACATCAAGATTGGATTTCGGCACAATAGCCTTTCAACAAAAAGAGGTCGACTCTTGACGCGACCTCGGACAAACAATTCATGCTAACACGACCGCGGTATTTTGATCTCTGGTATCATGTCGTGGTCATATTTGAGGCACGTATGCTATGGCACCGCAATCTCCAAGCGCCACAACGTTACAGCCTTGCCACCAATAACTCGATGCGACCTTCACAGCTCGAGCCCGGCAAGCAGTGTAACCATCACATCACATGGCATGAAAAGAAAGAGATATCGGTCGATATCTAGAAATATGTCTTGGATGCGAGATTCAAAGCCAAAGCAATGCCTGCGATAACGGCAGACCAACGCATCAAATGCGCAGGTATGCCTCGTGTGATTGGAGGCGCGATATATCCTCCAATAAAGCAACCAATGCCCATTGCGATAGCCGCAGGCCAGTCAACCACCCCACGGATTACGAAGAATATTGAAGCCGTGATATTGGCACCGAAACCAACGAAGGTTTTCAATGCATTGACACGGTGGAATGAGCCGACTTTGCCTGCATCCAATACTGCAAGGGCAACAGTTCCAGCGCCGGCTCCGAAATATCCGCTGTATACCGCCACAAATGCCGTACCAATCCATACCCACCATGGATCCTTGGACATTGGACGTACTGTTTCTTCCTCATTGGCGAGCCCAGTTTTCGGTTCTTCCTCACTGTTTCTCGCGATCGTTGGCTGGGCCGTGGAATCCGCAGAGTTGGAGTCGCCGTGACGTTCCGGGGATTCGCTTAATTGTTCTTCGACTTCTGCAATCGCTTGTTTTGTTTGCGCCTTCCCTTTTGGATTGAAAGCAATCAAAGCAGTGCTAAACAGGATTAACGGCGGAACGGCAAACTCGAATATCTTGGGATCCAAACTTAACAAAAGATAAGCGCCGATGACGCCGCCAACAGCTCCCATAAGCGTATAGACAATAACGCGGGTGCGCTGCCCCTGCAGCTCCTTGCGCGCACCTAAAACACCACCGAATCCAGTGCCGATAACGCCAACGGTATTGGATGCATTAGCGACAACCGGTGGAATGCCCAACGCCAATAATGCAGGATATGAAACCAAGGAAGTGGCGCCAACCGCATACCCGACAAATCCTGCCGCAATGCCTGCAAGCAACACCAGCAGTAATGTGACCAGCGAAAACCCCGCCATGGCGGCACCACGCCTTTCCAACGCAATCAGCGCTTCGTTTCGGTTGATTCCATTTCCAGATCCTGCTCTCAACGACGCGAGGCGGATTGGACATATTGCCTGCCTTGGATCGCGCTGCTCATAGAATCGCATCTCCGATTTATGAATCGGGAGATATACAAACTCAGCATGCGAAAAGGGAAATATGGCATAGCCTCGCATGGTCGGAATTGATTGGGAACTTATTCATCGTATCGAATGCTCAATATCTGCAACCGAAATGTCCAATAAGCGGGCGCGAATATGAAATAGGCGCAGCAGATTGCGAATGATTACTAATGCAGTATTACGAAATTCGATTGTTTTTCATCCACCGGCTGCGACCGATGAAATGCACATGTTCATCCCAAAATACTTCACCTGGCAACAGGCTCATATGCACATGACTGAGCATGCCGACACCATCCATGCCAAGCTTTTCCATAACACGTTCCGACTTGCGATTGCTAGCCTCATGGAGTGCCCATACGCCCGGCGCGGAGAGGCCCTCGAACGCATAGCGCAGTATCGCTTCGGCAGCCTCTTGCATCAAACCTCGTCCTTGATACGGCACACCGAGCCAGTAGCCGATTTCTCTGGTTTGATCTAAGTTGTCCAACTCATCGGTTTCCAATCCCGCAATCTGACCTTTATGGACGAGAGAGAGCACCGATTCGGCTACTGGTTTCAGCGCAATGCACCCGACAAGTTCATCTGATTCACGAAGGGTCATTGCATATGTGAAGTCATTGCTCAATACCGATTCAATGACATCCCGAGCATTTTCAATATCCCGAATAGGAGACCACCCTGCATTGAGACCAATGCTCGGCTCAGACCCCAAAGCGAACAAGGTCGGCGCATCATCCTCGCGCCACGGCCTGAGCGTCAGTCTTTCGGTGTGCAGGAGCTTCATGGTCTTTGACTATAGCAGTGGCGAGGTGGGAACGACGTGGCCGATTCCGCAAACCAGCGAATGCTAAGCATGGATTATATCCTGCCATGAATGAACGATTTTTGAGTTAAATTGCGTCTCAATCGCTGGTTCACGATGCAGGAGATTTTCCAAATGGGATCAAGACAATTGACGTTCAACGCTCCTCAATGAAGGCCAGAGCACTTAGCTCTGGCAATACTCCGACCGGTCCGTCATCGCGTCCGAATCGGTTTCCTCAATGAAGGCCAGAGCCTATAACTCTGGCAATGGTCATGTCCTTTCGTGTTGCTCCGTATTCGTTGGTCCTCAATGAAGGCCAGAGCTTATAACTCTGGCAATCCCCGCATTCGACCGGTTCACCGGCCAGTGGGCCGTTCCTCAACGAAGGCCAGAGCTTATAACTCTGGCAATCCACGGCATGAACGCGAAGGCAATCCAGTCAGGCAGAGTCCTCAACGAAGGCCAGAGCTTATAACTCTGGCAATGTGACCGGCAGGAACACGCAGGTGACGCGATCACTCCTCAACGAAGGCCAGAGCTTATAACTCTGGCAATCTCGCATTGCTCCTCGTCGAGGGCTTTGAGCGCCCATCCTCAACGAAGGCCAGAGCTTATAACTCTGGCAATAGACCCATAATAAAGGACTCGAGCGACTGCATAAATCACCTATTTCGCGAGCGGCTCTCCGAAAGCGCCATTCACAAAGGCCCACAAACACAAACACGCTCAACAATCCGCAGAATTCCAACCGCGAGTGCTTGAGGCACCATCTCCCACCTGATGAACCTCTCGCAACCACATAACCATGTAAAATCCACTCTTGAATTATCAAACAACCAGCGCATTATGCGCTAAATCACTGTAGGAATAGCCACATCCTCGTAGCTATGTCTTCCTAAAAACTGAATCTCTTGAGCAGCACGAGCGCTGTTTCCGAGCGGACACACAATAATCGAATTATCTTGCGGATCCATTTCAGACTCCAATTGCTGGCGAACTCGAATCATCTGTGCCGGCCTGACTTCAAGCAAAAATACGCTGTATTGCAACCGCTCTCCATATGATTGCAATGCTTTTGCCACATGACTTCGTCTGTTGTCATCGACGATGTCATACGCAATCAAGTAGCTTTTCTTGTAATCAGGCATCCCGCCACTTCCCTAAGCCAACAATCAGCACAAACAAACAACAGAACAGTACGCTCAATCAGAGGTCAACAAAGCATTCATCGCACTCGAATACCCTTGTATTCCGACTGCGTACCGTCCAAATATCCAAGAATCAGACGTGC
The DNA here is from genome assembly GCF_000741765.1 of Bifidobacterium tsurumiense. Taxonomy (GTDB): domain Bacteria; phylum Actinomycetota; class Actinomycetes; order Actinomycetales; family Bifidobacteriaceae; genus Bifidobacterium; species Bifidobacterium tsurumiense. The sequence continues at coordinate 35,925 of NZ_JGZU01000002.1, read as the reverse complement.
CTGAATCTCAATGATTCGACGCCAAGTAGCTTTGTAGCCGAAAAGCGGATGAGTTAACTCCGTCTCCATCCTCCTTTCATAAGCCCTGATCAACGTCTTCCTCGTAACATCATCCATACGGACCGATCCAAGCGCATACACGAATCCTGAGGCTCGAACCTCACCGTTGTTGACCACGGTTTGCACCACGGAATCAGCCACGGGAGCCCTGAATTCCTCCATAAGATCCAACGCCAACGCAGGCTTGTTCCTTTTGCTGCTGTGCAAGAATCCAGCATGGGGATCCAATCCGCACGAGAGCACCGCGCGGATACAATCGGAAAGCAAGAGCGTATACGCATAATCGAGCAATGAATTCAAAGCATCCGGAGCCGGACGGCGCATCCTTGCAGTCCACGCCCAATCCTCCCTCTTATCCGCTTTGATCAAATGCCCGAATTGGGAGAAATAGAGTGCCGCGGCTTCGCCTTCAAGGCCTAAAACATCCTGCCATCTGTTTGCATTCGCCAACTGCTTCTCTATCTGTCGCATTTGCGGCAGCACGGGATTTTGTTTATCGGATCGCCTCAGCAACACCCCTTGATTATGAACTTTTGAGATGATGAATTCTCGTGCCAGACCGAGCCTTCCTTCATGCGATGCCACATGCTGGTCAACCCTCTGCTGGCCGTTGGGACCATATGAAGGCATCGACCATCCATATAATCGACCGGTTCCGCTACACCACAGAATCGGAATATTCCGCCACATCAATTCTCTGATCAATCCACTAGATAGATCCGTATTGCCATGGATTTGCAACCCCTGGATGGAATCCAATGGAACCGATGCAATCTCCTCTCCCTCCTTGAACACCACCATTCGCCCTGCTCGACTGAAAGCCTTCGCCCCTGCCGTCGACAAGTGCGTGACCTGATTATCCGGCGCTTCAACCACGATGCGATGACTCACTGCAGTCAGTTTTCTCTCCTCCGGCAAGCAAATACCGACATGCGAGCATCGCATGCAACGCGCGTCATCTTCAAGTGGCTCTGGTGCAGTATCCGAAGTAATCAACGCACGGGTTTGATCAACAGCATCCTTGGCTCGTGCAAAATCGTCTTCATCCAACTCAACCTCTACGCGACGGTGATGAGTCGTAAAGAATATTTCGGTACCAGCGACGCGATATCCCATATCCATCAGGCAGGCAGCCTGTAATGCCAGTTGAATTCGCATGGCTTCTGTCACAGTCATGCTTCGCTTCACAGGCGTCGCTTTATATTCCCTAATGACTACGCCGTCATCGGTCATCTGCGCAGCGTCAAGCTTGCCTGAAACTCCCCATTCTTCATGACGAATATTGATGGCTTGAAATGAATCAGCATCCTTTGCTCCACCAGTCCGATCCACGATTCGGTGGTCGTAATTGCCTCGTTCTATTTGACTTGACTCAACTTTTTCCCCAGTTGCCTCCAGCCAAGCTCGACGCGGGCAAAATATGGTATGCGCAACCAAACTGATTGGAATTGGATCATCGTCCATGATGATTCCTTCCTGCTTTGAATTCTATTAACCCCAAATATGGCGGTGGCCGCAATATATTGTTTTGATTCGCATTCATTGCGATTCAATATCTTCCGGCCACCGCACGGCATCACTTGTTAGACAACTGGGACCAGATGTCCTCGCTCGATCCAGCGCTCGGGAGCACTTGCATTGTCAGATACGAATTGCCTGAACAACGCGCATGCAACAACACCCTTTTCTTTCAGCCAATCGAATCCTGGTACGGTTCCATCTTGAGAGAGCAATGATGGATCCGCAGGGGCATCCCCCAATTCTCCGCGTTGGACAAGCTCGACGCCGCTGGAGAGCAGAGCTGCGCTTCGAGTGATGGAACGATATTTTGCCAAGGTCCAGAACTGATCTGACACAGGCAACACCGAGAAGCGTTTGAGCCCTCGCAATTGCGTGAGTCCAGCAGTCGCGTCTCGGGTAAACCCAGCCGTGGTCACCATATGAGGAAAAGCAGAAACACCCATAAGGGCACACCACACCCGCGCATTATCAGTGACTTGAGGCCTGTGCAAACCAGTGGCAGAGCGACTATCGCTTTGGTTTTTGCCAACCTCATCATCAATCGTTTCACCTAGCAATCCAGTTCTCAGCTTGTCGATATCGCGCTGCGACACAGCTTGAGCCAAAGGCAACAACCTTCCACCGATAAACTCCTGGCCACGGTTGCGAGCAACCATTTCCCAACGCGATGCACCCATATCCGCATCGAGGCTGGAGGCGTTTCGCCGACCCGACCAATAGGAAGGCTCACCTAGCGCACCGATATACCTACGATCTCCGGATGTTTGCAGAGCGTCGATGGCCTTATGTCGATCTGCTTGCAATCGCTGCCAGCCATATGGTTCTGTCAAGCCGCTCAATCGCGGAGACATCGTGGCATGAATCGATGATGACTTGCTGTTTTCTGGATGCGGTGAGGTTATGGTGTAATCCCCTGAGGATTGCAACCACTCAGATTCGGCCCATCGTTGAACGTGCCGGCTGACCGCCTGTGCCGCTCTCATATCATCCAGACCGCTCATGGCGATGGTCACCGTCTGGAAATCGTCCCATTTCCAAGAACAAGGCGTGCTGTATTCGTCTTCGAGGATTGCAGCAAGGCCTGCCACGAAGAAGTGGTCGAAAGCATCCATGACATCAACGGATAACGTCAATTCCTCCATGATCAACGACCCTCCTTCGAAACCGTGATATCGGCGGCTCTCAGCAGCGCTTCCAAGTAGGAAACACCCCAGAAGCCATACTCTTGCGCGGTTTTCGCTATTACCGATTCCCACAAACCGTTGTCAAAGAACTCTTGAGCACTTCGAATAAGTTGTGGATCGTATTCTTCCGATGCCTGCGGCAGCAGCGATGCAGACACCTGATTGAATGTCGACCGGCCGTGACCGTGTGAGGTTCCAATGAGCCTGAACACGAGGTCCATATTGCAATCCGAAAAGACACTGCCTTCAATGGAGCCGGAACGTATTGCAATATCGAATTCCGCTACAGAGCGTTGCTCATGCCTCCAGCCGGTAAGTCGATTCTCGCTACGGAATTGACGTTCACCTTTCCATGATGAGAATCCACTCTTGGCAAGATATTCAGTATTGCCTTGTTTTCTGCCGCGCCTCAGCAGCCTTTGGAAGCGCTCATCCTTTTTACCTTCGTCGTGGTATTGCCCCGCCAATTGCAAAGCCGAAACAAGTTCATCTGACAAATGCAACTGCTTTGCCAACTCAACGGCTCTATCAGCAACATGTTGCTGATGACCATGTTCTCCTTGGAGAAGCACACGATTGGAGGTCGATATCTCCTGACTCGCGGCATCACCTGTGAGTGACGCATTGTTGCGCAACACAATCCACCAGTCGGAATAATCGTGAGATTCGACGAGATCCTCGCCGGTTGCCACGATTTTCTTCGAGGTCTCGAATACACCTTCATCCGCAAACCAGTCAGCGATATCGAGATGAACATCGACTTTCTCAGATTGATGTGACTGAGTTCCACCTGAGACAGCCTGTTCCTGCTCAAGGAATTCCCGAATGAGATCAGGCACCACTTCACGCAATTCATCAACGCTTGACCCGAGTTCTGAGCTTCCTGTTTCCATGTGCTCACGAATGGCTTGTTCTCGTTGAATCAAGGACTCGGCAGCCTTGGCGAGTGACGTTGCCGACAAACGGTCAACGCGGTATACCGCGACATCCGGTTCCTCGTTATCGTTTCGTTTCATAAGAACGCTGCAAGCATTTTCTCCGGATTCAGGTGAAAAACTTGGCAACTCGTCGAATAGCTGCGCATAAGTATCCACAATGAACACATCGCCGGCTGCCACCAATGGCGGAGCGGCTTGAGCAAATGCCTTCTCATCGGTAAACACTTGAATCCGGTGATTTTCCGATTCAGAAGCCCTGTACCTGAATACCCTTGACTTATGTATCACAGATGCTTGAGTCTTAGAATCTTTGACCAATATCTGCGATTGTGCAAGATATGCCTGTAATGAATCCTTTTTGCCAGTGAGCTGCATTCGATTCCGCACCGGCATGATTTCCTGATCAAGAGGAGGAATCATTTCCAGCAATGCGGAAGCCACCGCATCATCCCAAGGCAGGTCTCGGACGATAACACCGACCGAATCCGGGATATTGGCATTATCCAAACTGTCTCGCACCCACAACTCAATATCCGAAGGAGTTTGCTGCAGTTCACGAATCGAACAGTCTGCGAATAGCTGTTCATCGGTATTGGAGAGGTTTTCGACATCCCAATACTCCAATCGTTGATAGAGCAGTCGTTGCGGCTTGCTTGCAGGAACCGGATTGCCTTCTTCTCCAGCGATGCGAATAGCCCAGGCGCAACAATCGATATCTCCTTGATCATCGGATATCGCTCGCAGCCAAGCAGAAGCTTCGCGTAATTCCTCGGCATCATATGGTCTGGCCATCTTCTGCTGTTCATTCTCGGCAAGTTGCTCACTCGCGCCGTAAACGAACAATCGAGCAGAATCACGCTTTCCTTGGCGGTTCACTCTCCCTGCACGCTGCACGATCGCACTGGCGGGGGCAAGTTCAGTGACCATATCCGTGAAATCGACATCGACACCGACTTCCAGGGTCTGTGTGCCAATCACGCAGCATGGATGTGAAGCAATGCTATCGGAATCTGAACTTGCGAGACCTGCATCAGAAATCGTTGACAACTCCTGCGCAACGCCCGTCTTTTCATAAGCACGCATCGGCCCCACATAAGCCTTAACCGGCCTTGTGATACCAGCCTTTTTCAGTCGTTTCTCTAGATTGGACTTGACACGGCGAGCCATATCGACGGTGTTCAGCACACAACCCAGCACCGGCAATGACGCATCGTCATACTGCCGGCTTTCATATTCCAAAATCAACACCTCGCAACGATCAACTATTTGATCGGCAAGCTCGTTGGTTTTTTGCGCAGTCTGCTCCAAAACCAAATGTTTAGGCGTGCACAATCGTTTGGCGAGCGCAGCATCATTGTCAAAGTCACTTGCCTCAACACCAACACTCACCAGTCCGGCATTCGCCTTGTTCCCCTGCTTTTCCTCACTTTGCGGAGTGGCTGTGGTTTCCACCACTTGCAATGTGGGTACACAGGAACGGACAGCATCACCCGCCATGGATTCGATGCGCGGAATCTGCCGCGCAGTCTCCACCAACTGCCTGCTTAAATGCGCCTCATCAGCTATGAGAACCGTGTCATATGCAAGTTCCCCAGCTTCCATTGGGCGCATACTCCTACTGGTACCGTATCCACGGAACAGCAAGCGACTGCCAAACATATCTGGCGTTGCACATATCACCGCGCATGTTTGGGGATGATATCGCCATTCACGCCGATCTGCGCTAGAGCCGCTTCCGCCACGCAACTCCACGGTCATCAGCGTATGCAAACCTTCGCGGTCGTCTTGCACCTGAAGCTGTTCACCCTTGACCAATCCCGAACGGCACTGGAGTCCCAGCCGGAACTCCTGCATGCTGTCGTATCGGGAACTATCATCTTGCGGGTCGTGCATAATTCGGTCGCGCAGGCTAACAGCTTCTTCGTATTGGTCATCCACCAAAGAACGCCGATTCACCGTCAATGCAAGTCTGCGTGGCAAAGACTGCAACGAGTGAGAATTGGACAGTTCAGGCAAGAGGCCCTCTTGTTGCAGACCAGCCATGGCGTTCAGAAAAACATGGATATCGATAACGCATGTTTTGCCCGAAGCCGTCGGCGCCACTATCTGATCTGGCCATCGTCCTTCTTGCACAATATTGTGCAAGAGCCTGATCTGCCATTGATACGGAACCCGCTTGGATTCAGCGTTCCCATTGCTATGTGCGAATGCGATAAAGTCCCGAAAGCGTCGTTCCAGCTCGTTAATAAATGTTACTTCTGCAGCCATACCGGAACCTTTCGTCCCTGTTCGCCGGAACTTTCTACGAGTTCCTGCGGCAAATCCACTGGCAATAGCAATCCGCCACCCAGATGTCGACTCTGACCTATCGATATCGCAGCACACTGCAATGAGCGTTGTTGCCCATCGATCGAAATAAGCCCGCTGGTTCCTCGAAGAACGTTCTGCTTATTGACATGATGTGCAAAATCTTGCATATTCACATCAAATATCGGATGGGCATCATAAATATGCATTGGTGACCGATCTGACGAGACGGTATGAACCATTTGCCAAATCCGTTGTTCATAGGTCGCAGGCTCCTCCTGATCGGATGGGTCGGAAAAGTCATCACGCCAAACGTGTCCAAGCGCCAAATACATGGACTCCGCCGCTTTCCACCTGCGACCAGTTCTCGCATCATCAGGCATCGGACGTATTTCAGAAACCGCCATAGGGAACGGCCTCCAGAAACGAACACGATCCACAGGAGGTTGTTTCCACAATCTTGCCTGAGCAAAATATGCAGCGCTGCCCAAACGGATTCTGCCCACGTTGCGCGAAAAGAACAAATGCTTCCCTTGGCTTTCACGGCACACTCTGAACAATGCCTGCTTATCCGCCTCAGGCATGGTGTCTGGCAGCATCACAATGAATGCCGGGAACCCACAGCCTTTGACTTCATCGCTAATCAGATCCGCCGCAGCGCCAAGGCTTTCACTCAATATCTGGATGGCAACGTTGTTGGCAGGCCTGAGTTCTTCTTCATTGACCACATATTTGCCGAGTAACGATGGTGGAGGATTCAGTCCCCACTGTCGCACGAGGAATCGGTGCAAGGCCACTGACCAACCGACAAACTCATGTCGCTCCGGCACCCATTGTGACTCGGTGTTTTCAGACTGATCCAATTCCACCGGTATCACGATGAGATCAGGCCACGGCACTTTGAGATCCGATGTTTTGGCAGCTGGAATAGAGTAGCTTGCTTGTTGTGCGGTATCCAACATAGGCAATGCGTCAAGCAGGTTCTGTTCGGCTTTTCGACTGTCGACTTTTGACGATGCTTTTGTGGGATTTATTTGCTCATATCCTTGCTTAAGCTCCTCCAAGCGCCCCTTTCCTGGATAAGCGAAAATAATATGGCCCCTTCGCATCAGGCTCTCGAAGCCTACAGCCTTATCTTTGATGACCGATCCGGATATTGGATAGTCCTCACTTTGTATGGACTGAGCACTCAAACGCACTTTCGAACATGCTTCGCCCAGATAAGGTACTTCCCAACATAGCTGCGACAAAGTCGATTCGATGGATGGCGAAGGCCTTTGCTCCCATTGCCATGTCAACAAGTGTTCAGAGGATTTATCGGGATATGTGACCGATGTGGATGCCAAGGCCGCAGCCACTTTGGGCTGTGCCTTTTTACTCAAGGCCTTTTTACTCAAGCCTTCAATATATCCTTTGTCGCGGTATACGACCGAACTCGAAGACCGCCCATATGCACTAAAGTCTGAGTGTGGCAAGTAGATCGAGTCCGGGGGATTGCCTTCAAGCCAATCCAAGGCGGCGCTGATATCCTCATCAGATAAACCGCTCGGATTGTCGGATTGTTGATGTTCATACTGGAAAGTTCTGTATGCAACAGACACTAAGGCTTTATAGAGCCTGTCCGGGGACGGATATCGTTCAGGTTTGCCGCCTGAATCCCTCCCCTGATACGTTCCCAGCAAGAACTCTGCTGAGATGGTAAAGGGCATCAGTTATCCCCCTCATCGGCAGAACTATTCGCAATGACCGCTGGATTGCCGTCAACCTCGAAGGTCTGGCCTTCCCAGATTATTCCCGCCTTGTCATGAGCCTGCTCGTATGCAGCCTGCAACAATGCCTCCGCGGTTTCCGGAGTAAGTGGCTCCAGATCCTTGGATTCACCATTGCGCATATCCAATGTCATTTCAGGCTTGGCAGACTCAACAAGATAGCAATTCGCACGAAGCACTGGATCGGCATTATATCCGGCCATAGCGCGCAAAATCATAGCGGCGATCAACGCGCGAATAGCCTCATCACCCTCGGGACCCTTTCCGAAGCGGAAGGTACGCAGCATGGAAAAGCTCAATACATGTGTGCAAATTGCGTTATTAATAGCAACACCATCCAAGTTATCATCGCTGACACTTGGAGGAATTGCACCAAGACCAATCGTGGAACCTTTGCCTTTACTGCTGAAGGACTTCTGTGCACTTGCGCTCAAGTCGGTTGCATCACGAAGAATTGCCTCACGGGCTTTCTTATCATTGGCGAAAGAAACGCTGGCCTCTACCGGGTCGACTCGAGCACCTGCACGATGGATTGAAGGATCACGATCGCTTTGATCGGCAAGAATACCGATAATCTCACCGTTGAATACCGATGGGATACGCAACTGGTTGCGGCTACGGGTCGAATCCCATCCGCCAAAGGCCACCGTATCAGGCGAAAGCGTGAACAAAGGCAGCAGATCATCTAGGGTTGCATTGCGTGCTTCACGATATTCATCAACAACCGTTGTTGGCTCTCCCTGATGATCGCCCACACGAATATGGCCGTCAAAAGCCCTATGAGGCAGCTGAGTATCAAAATACGACTTGGTTCCGGCATCGCCGACTGAGTATGTGACTCGGATGCGAGGCATTTTGCTGAGCAAACCTTTTCCATCCTTCAGCGCATCCGTGATGATTTGTTCTAAACGGTTCGCATGCGAATTCTTTGAATCAATAAGCACGGCCTTCTTGAGCTCAGGCGTGGGATCACCTTCCACCTCGACAGACACATTGCGATATTCAAAGATATATGCCGGCTTCCCACCAGAAGTCGTGTACTTTGCAGGCGACACGATACTTGAAGCCCCTCCAGCAGGCACGAGGTAGATTCGTTCGCACAGGCTTGCAGGGCCACCAGCTCTGACGGCTTCGTCCAGTAAATTCAGTGTTAGCGTTTCCATAACGCTTTCCTTTCTTCGCGGGCTGCTTTGCCCGCATTGTTTGTTGTATGACTTAGTTCACCACTGTTTTACACCGCTGTCGCCTCGGCAACTCGGTCGAAGCGACAGCGGAGTCTTCAGCGAAGTCCAGACTCCGGGAGTCCGGATTTTGCAATCAATCCTTTGCGACGGGAACTACGTACTCCCTCAATGAAGCCAATCCCACACTTTGTGAGATAGAATTGCATCGAGAGCAGCAATAGGCACGGTCGTTAGGATCAATTGTGAGCGTTGACGGATTAATTATGAGCTCTGGTTGTTTATGGCCTCCCTTCTGCTCTCGGTGTTCCCCTCTTTATTCATCGAGGGGAACATCAAACCCCCGACGATCTTTACAGAAATGACTTATTACAGAATAGCGAAGGCAAACGTTTAGTCGCCGGCAATGCCATCACAGCCATGACATTGATGATCGCTCTGTCTGACCCCAAGGAAAAAGACGTAATGATCGCACTGACTGAACAATTGATCACACAACAGCCGTACTAACGACGCACTTGGATGATTAACTGACTACTCAACTATAGATACACGAATGGGGGATCCTAACTGAGGGACTCAGTACGGGCAGAATATAGAAACTAAACGGGAACTCACGGGGAATCCCAAGCGATTGCCACGTGTAGACCGTATGTGGGATAATCCAGATTGGTGCTTTGTTGGTGAGGACACCGGAATACAACGACTGATTTAGCCTCGTAACGCAAACAGTCAAAAGGCTTGACTGAATCCTAGGAAACGGGATAAGCATTGACGAGGAGCTCCGTATTCCAGACCACAAACCAACAACAAGTTGGAATATCAACGACTAGACAGGATTGACATTCTCCATGGCTGAGTTCATTTATCAGATGATCAAGGCACGCAAGTCGTATGGCGACCGCGCCATCCTCGATGACGTGACCCTGAGCTTCCTTCCCGGAGCAAAAATCGGCGTGGTCGGCCCTAACGGTATGGGTAAGTCCACACTCCTCAAAATCATGGCTGGCATCGAAAACGTCAGCAATGGCGAGGCATACCTCACCCCCGGTTTCACAGTTGGCATCCTTCAACAGGAACCGCCTCTGGATGAGGACAAAACCGTCGGTGAAAACATCAAAATGGCCTTCGGTCCACTCGCCGAAAAGGTTGCCCGATTCAACCAAATCGGCGAAGAGATGGCTAATCCTGATGCTGACTTCGACGCGCTGATGGAAGAAATGGGCAAGCTGCAGACCGAAATCGATGCCGCGAACGGTTGGGATCTCGATTCGCAGCTCGAACAGGCAATGGATGCACTGCAGTGCCCTGATCCTGAAACCCCTGTTTCTGTGTGCTCCGGTGGCGAGCGCCGTCGCGTAGCGCTGTGCAAGCTCCTGCTCGAAGCCCCCGATCTACTGCTGCTCGACGAGCCCACCAACCATTTGGATGCAGAGTCCATCCTGTGGCTTGAGCAATTCCTTCACCAGTACAAGGGCGCCGTCATCGCCGTCACCCACGATCGTTACTTCATGGACAACGTGGCTGAGTGGATCTGCGAGGTCGACCGCGGTCACCTCTATCCATACAAGGGCAACTACACCACTTACTTGGAAACCAAAGCCAAGCGTATGGAAATCCAAGGCGCCAAGGACGCCAAGCTAGCCCGTCGCCTCAAGAATGAGTTGGACTGGGTGCGCAGCTCACCGAAGGCACGTCAGGCCAAGAACAAGGCTCGTCTGGAACGCTATGACCAGATGGAACAAGAGGCACGCAACTCCAAGAAACTCGACTTCTCCGAGATTCAGATCCCACCAGGGCCACGTCTGGGCTCGCAGGTTCTGGAAGCCGAGCATATTCACAAGGCCTTCGGCGATCGCGTGCTCATCGACGATCTCTCCTTCACGCTCCCCCGTAACGGCATTGTGGGTGTTATCGGCCCGAACGGTGTTGGTAAGTCCACATTGTTCAAGACCATCGTTGGTTTGGAACCGCTTTCTGGCGGCAAGTTGACCGTTGGCGATACCGTCAAGATCAGCTATGTCGATCAGAATCGTGCCGGATTGGATCCGAACAAGAACCTGTGGGAAGCGGTTTCTGACGGCCTGGACTTCATTGAAGTCGGCGGCGTCGAAGTGCCTACCCGTGCTTACGTCGCTAGTTTCGGCTTCAAGGGTTCCGACCAGCAAAAGCTGACCGGTGTGCTCTCCGGTGGTGAACGTAACCGCCTGAACCTTGCTCTGACCCTGAAGCAGGGCGGCAACCTGCTGCTGCTCGATGAGCCCACCAACGATCTTGATGTCGAAACATTGGAATCCTTGGAAAACGCGCTTATCGAATTCCCGGGATGCGCCGTGGTCGTCTCCCACGATCGTTGGTTCCTCGACCGCGTCGCCACCCACATCCTCGCGTGGGAAGGCGATGATGACAATCCTGCCAAGTGGTACTGGTTCGAAGGAAACTTCCAGTCCTACCAGGAAAACAAGGTGGAGCGCCTTGGGGAGGATGCGGCCCGCCCGCACCGCTTGCATCGCAAGCTCACCCGCTAATACGCAATAATCGCGCAATACAGCGCCATATGCGAAGCGCAAACCCGTTCTGTTAGAGCAATCTGATGGAGCGGGTTTCGTATATTGCGACAATCAATTATGCATTCTTTGATATCCCCAGTGCAGACAATCCCCAATACCATCGCCATACCGACAGCGCTAAACCACGGCAGAATTCATTGACTGCAATCTTCTATCCACATAGACTGATCTTTATTTTGCTGTCTACGATGTCCGGATAAACTACAACGTAGGGATCAGCTTATTGAACCATGTGGCGCACATTCCTTCGCCGCAGAAATTGAGGATTGTATGAACGAGCAACCAGAAGCCTTACACACAGCAGAAGAATCCAGTAGCTCCGCAACTCCATCTTCAGCCACTGTCAGCGAAGCCCATGCTGCATCCAGCGAAAGTACGACCGTTCACAGCTTGGAGCAGACCCCTTTGCAACATCTCTTGCATGTTTTGCAACTCTCTGATGCTTCCTCTTTCCGTGACCATACCTATATCAACGGAGAAAGCGTGTATTTCCCCACGGGTCGCGTCTACGGCGGACAGGTTATCGCCCAATCGCTTATGGCAGCGGCCGCAACCGTGTCTTCCTCTCGTCTTCCCCATTCAATCCACGGATATTTCATCGCACCGGGCGATATCAATCAAGAACTGCTCTTTGATGTGGAATCCCTTCGCGATGGAAGATCCTTCTCTGCACGACGAGTCAATGTCACGCAATCCGAAGGTTCTATCCTTACCGCAATCGCCAGTTTCCAAGAAAGAGGACAAGAAGGCGTGGAATTCGCAGACCCCATGCCCGAGAATCTTCCTGATCCCGAATCACTGATGAGTGCCCAGCAGCTTATGGCTCCATTCGCGCAGCATTCCGCATTTGCCGACTATTATGCAAGCCGTTCGCCCTTCGATATCCGTCATGTGACGCCAACGATCATGTTGCGTAATGATGCTGCATCCGCCGCCAAGGATTCAGGAAAGCAAATGGTCTGGATGCGCGCAGATGGTCCTGTCGACGCCTCACAAACAACACATCGAGCAATGCTCGCATTGGGTTGTGATCAGATCATGATGGAACCGGTATTGCGACGCTCCGGATTGAGCATTGCCACACCCGGCATCTCCTTCGCTTCCATTGACCACTCAATGTGGTGGTATCGCGACATTGACATTTCACAATGGCATCTTTATGTGCAGGACACCCCAACCGCAGCGCACGGTCGAGGCTTGGCAACCGCAAAGGTGTATTCAAGCGATGGACAACTAGCCGCAGTCATGACGCAGGAAGCCATGATTCGTGTGCCTGAGGCGCCGAAGAAATAACACCTCAACACACATAACAGAAGCGGCTGGATTGGATCGATCGTATCCAAATCCAGCCGCTTCTCTATGTTGAGGTCACCCCGTAAATGCGATAGGCCACCCGCAAGCGAATATCTCAGAGAACACCTAGCGATCAACGCCGATAAACTCTGGTTGACTCAACTGTTTGAGTACTAATGACCTTGTGCTCGTCTGCCTTTGCTTCGCTTATCCACAGCACCGCCAGACTGCAGCCGACCTTCTTTCGCTGCTGCACCCTCTGCATACGACCGCTGTCGCTCCTCCCTACGACGGCAGTCAGGATGTTCCGGTCCTTCATTCGGCGGTAATTGGCACATGCCTTCTGACACAATGCCGATAATCATATCGACAACGCATACGATCACTGCCCATACACATTCACGAATCGTGGTGGCATACAGCGACGCTTCGGCATGCGGCAATGCCATAAGCAACTGACCGCCATACCATCCAGCCAACGCCGCGCTTGCCAAACCAAGCGACTTTGCGAGCAACAGCGTCATCACGGCTTTGCTTGGGGACAGCCGCTTGCGATCCTTGCGATCAGCTTTGATATACGCGCGTACTTGCAAAGCCAAAATCAACACGACTATGCCCACAATAAGCAGCAACAGCGGAATGATCCATGGCACTCCTGAGAGATTCAGAGCAGTTCTCTCCATGATGGACATGAGCCCAATACCAGCAAGCAACCCCAAAATCAGCGCAACAACATATTGCCACCAAGCGGTTCGTCGTGCTCTCACTGTTCACCTCCAAGAATCCAGCCATCAGACAACATGCCAACACGGTCAGCATCAGGAGCCATGGCCAGCAAGAACGACACGGGATCCTTACCCAGCCTTGCCTGCTCATCGATATCCATCCACGGTGCAAGCACTGCCGCCGTTTGAGCAGCCTCAGGATATCGGATCTCCATATTATGTTCGTCTTCTTGCGACTGGATACTGATAACATGCATATGCAAAGCATCCTTCTCGCCGCGCGTTATGGTATTGCACACTTGTTCCAATGCCTGCGCATCCAGTCTCGTTGACAGCATCACCACAGCGCAATCTTCATCAGATCCAGTGATATTGCTGATGTGATATAAGGGCGAAATGCCATTGACCTGATTCCCCGGTACGCCATCCAAACCCACAATGGCGGCACGGAATACCGGCTCACAAGGCTGCTGGTTACTAACCAACCAGATCACGGCATCACTGAAACCAGCCCCCTTGCCAGGCTGCTCACGAGGATCCACTCCCCCGCGAGCAGCCTGCTGATTATCCTCATGATATTTGGCTGCTACCTGAGCCGCCGCACTGATATTCGGAGCATGATTGCTACCGATATCGTCAACAGAGTCGGGAACACCAGCACCGTCAACCTTGCGTTCAATGCTTACTGACACTTCTTCAGCACAAACACCCTGAGGATGCTCAGCATATACCGTTACAGCAGCGGAAACGACCTGATGGGAAAGCAACACCGCATCCACCACTTCGGACGCAAGCGTTTCCAACAAAGTCACTTTCGCCCCACGCTGAGCCAGTACATTCGCCACGCGACTGGCGAGCTGCGCATAATCTACGGTGGCTGTTATGTCGTCATCATGTGCTGCCGCACGCATATCGAAGGCTGCGGTCACATCCGCTCGTAATCCGCCCACATGGGACGGGGACCCGTCCTGGCCTTGAGCCTGTGGACGGATCCCCGTTAATCGCAATGTATCCATTTGACGCTATCCGTCACTCGCCTGGCTTCATGCCGACCGAGCGCTTCAGCGACTCCGGAATCTCCACAGGAGGAAGATCGGAATCCGGGCGCTGCTCGTTGGACAACCACACCTCACGTTCAGGCGCCTTGCGAATCGAAGCGAAGATCTGCGCAAGTTCCTTTTCGTTTAGCGTTTCCTTGACCAGCAACTGACGAACCAATTCATCAAGCACGTCGCGGTTTTCGTTGATGATTTTCCACGCTTCGGTATGCGCATTCTCTACCAAAGCGAGCACTTCATCATCGATGATCTGTGCCGTGGTGTCAGAATATCTGCGAGGCTGCAATCCATCCATAACCGTGGTCTGATCGTCGTCATCAGCCCACTTGATAGCACCCAGCTTCGAAGAGAAACCGAACTCCACCACCATCTTGCGAGCGATGCTGGAAGCCTTCTCGATATCGTTGGACGCACCAGTCGTCGGATCATGGAAAACGATTTCCTCTGCGGCACGACCACCCATGGCATATGCCATCTGGTCGAGCAGCTGGTTACGGGACTGAGAATAGCGATCCTCGGTAGGCATGACAGCCGTGTAGCCCAAAGCACGTCCGCGAGGCAGAATGGTCACCTTGGTCACAGGATCAGTGTGATGCAATGCAGCGGCAACCAAGGCATGTCCGCCCTCATGATATGCGGTGTTACGCAACTCATTGAGTGCCATACCCTTGGACTGGCGCTTCGGACCGGCCTGAACGCGGTCGATAGCCTCATCGATGGCACGGTTGTCAATCAACTGTGCACCTGCACGAGCACAGAGCAAAGCGGCTTCATTCAGCACATTGGCCAGATCGGCACCAGTGAAACCAGGCGTGCGCACTGCAACCATATGCAGATCGACATCCGGCACGAATGGCTTGCCCTTGGCATGCACCTTCAAAATCGCCTCACGACCCTCAAGGTCAGGAGCCTCGACCCCAACCTGGCGATCGAAACGACCAGGACGCAGAAGGGCCGGATCCAGGACGTCCGGACGATTGGTTGCAGCGATGATGATGAGGTTGGTGTCGTTATCGAAACCATCCATCTCCACGAGCAACTGGTTCAATGTCTGCTCACGTTCATCATGGCCGCCGCCCATGCCTGAACCACGCTTACGGCCCACTGCATCGATCTCATCGATGAAGATGATTGCCGGAGCATTCTTCTTGGCCTCATCAAAGAGTTCACGGACACGGGATGCACCCAAGCCGACGAACATCTCAACGAAGTCAGAACCAGCCATCGAATAGAACGGTACTCCGGCTTCACCTGCGATAGCACGAGCCAGCAGTGTCTTACCGGTTCCGGGAGGGCCGTACAGCAACACGCCACGAGGGATCCGGGCGCCGAGCGCCTTGTACTTCGACGGATCCTTGAGGAAGTCCTTGATCTCCTCGACTTCCTGCACAGCAGCATCCTCACCAGCAACATCGGCGAACTTGGTGGTCGGCGTCTGGCCTTCCAACAATTTGCCGCTATTGCGTTTTCCGCCCATGCCAAGCATGCCGCCAGAACCACCCAAGCGGGTCAGCATGAACCACATGAAGCCAAGCAATATCAGTATCGGCAGAATCGACGTGAGCAAAGCCGCCCAAATACTGGTTTCCTGGATATTGGCAGTCCAACCGTCCTTGAAACTACCCTGCTGCACCAGATTCATCAACTGTGTGCCCTGAGCCTCGGTGTAGTAGAACTGCACGGACTTGCCGTAGTTGGTTTCCTTGTTATTGTCGCCAGTCTTCTTGACGTAGTCCTCGCTCAGGGTGAGCTTCACCGACTGTCGATTATCCGTGATTTGCACATATTCGACAGTGGTGCCCTTCAACAGCTCCAATCCGTCCTTGGTATCGATCTGTCGAGTGCCGTTGACCATGCTGAACATCTGGAAAGCGGACAGCGATAGCAGCACCAGAACGACGATCCACAGCCATGGCGATTGCCAGAATGGGCGACGGCCACCATCATTTGAACCCTGCTTATCGTCATCATGATGACCAAATGGGTTGGTAAATGGATTATTACCGTTATCAGGGCGATTGCCATTGCCCATGGGAGGCCGCTGCTGCGGGCCTTGAGGATAGCTCATGCCTTTATTCTCCTTGATATACTTCAGGCTTCAATACGGCGATGGAGTCCAGATTGCGATATCGTTCATCGAAATCCAGACCAAAGCCGACTACAAACTCATCAGGAACTTCATATCCCTTGTATTTCACATCAACCGGGACCTCATGACGGGCCGGTTTCTCGAGTAGCGCAAACACCTCCACAGATGCTGCACCTCTCTTCTTCAACTCATCAATCAGCCAAGCCAAAGTCCTGCCGGAATCCACGATGTCCTCCACAATGAGAACATGTCGGCCCCGCACATCGGTGCTCAAATCCTGACGAATGGTAATGGTTCCGGAACTTTGCGTGCCAGCCCCATAACTGGAAATGCTCATGAAATCCATTTCCGCATGGATATGAAGAGCCTGAGAAAATGCCGCTAGGGTATTCACCGCGCCTTTGAGCACTGCAATAAGCAGGGGCGTCTCACCGCGATAATCCTCGCTTACACGGTCTGCAACCTCCTGAATTTTCTTGTGAATATCAGCGTTGCTTATCAGCTCATGGTCGATTTCATCTTGAACGTCTGCAATTTGCATGTCAACTATCTTGGCACAGGCGAATGACGTGATTCTTGCGAAAAGCTGAGTAACAGCTGGGAAGTGTCACAGGGCCCTGCCCATGCCACTGCATGATCAACTGGTCGATTGCCTGAACATGCCTCGATGAGGCTTCGATATCAAGAATCGACAGGGCTCTGACAATAACACGCCATCTGATGGATTCATGCTCATGCGAAAGTTGCACGGCGTTGATACGAACGGCAAGCACATCATCCGACTGAACAGCGCCATATGAAGCCGCGACGCCTTTCATCGATTCACACGATACGGTTCTCTTTGCCACACCATCGGCCTGGCTGTCCAAATAATCCTTGTCCGCGCGAATCAGAGCAGATGACTGAGCCAAATGAGATTTGAGATTGCCGCCATTGAATTCTTGCATATATGGCAGCAACGAATGCCTGACACGAGAGCGCAATGGGAAATCCCGAGGCAAAACCGTGGCTCGGTCCTCATATTCACCATTTGTCGGATCATCCCACCAATCAATGTCCAGATCCTCGCAAATGCCGGTGGTCTGTGCCCGCGTCAACGCAAGAAAAGGTCTCAGAAACAGCACACCATCACGGTTGAATCGCTCAGGCATCCCGCTCACCGCATCAATGCCACTGGAACGCATCAATCCAATGAGCACCGTCTCCGCCTGGTCATCTTCAGTATGAGCCAGAAGCACTGCTTTCGCATCAAGATTGTGAGCCTTGTCGACAATGGCTTCATAGCGCGCCTGTCGCGCCGCAGCTTCCATGCCTTTGCCGGTTTCCTGAACTCGAATATTACGAACCATTACCGGATTCAAGCCAAGCACTTCACATCGTTGAGCTGCCTCGGCTGCCACATCGCCGGAACCTTTCTGCAAATTATGATCTACGATTATTGCACCGCATCTCAGGCCCATTGAGGAACAGACGATATGCGCCACTGCCGCCAACGCCATCGAATCGCGCCCTCCAGAGCATGCCACCATAACAAGAGGTGCATCTGGGTCGGTATCATGCTTTCCATGCTGGGCAAAGCGAGCATCAGCCATTTCAATACCAGCTCTATCGAATGACTTACGGACTTCGCCCACTGCCTGTCTCAGTCGCGAGGAATATGCCATGCCTACTCCAATTACAATTCGGCCAGCCCGGCCATGAACTCATTGATCGCTGTTTTGGCTGATTCTAGATCCTCCGGATTGTTGACAATCACCGCGAACGCAAGGGTTCCTCCGTTCTTTCTCGATACATTGCCGGCCATCGAGGTCACTTCGTCAAGGCTACCGGTTTTCACGCGTAGCAGCCCTGCGGCATCCTTATCCGCCAGACGATCAGATGCCGTACCCACCAGCCCTGGTATGGAAAGACCTTCAGCAGCCGCTGCAGCTCCTGAAGCTCGCAGATTGTATGCTTGCACTTGAACCAGCGTGTTCACGGTCAACGAAGATCCGGGGGAAAGGCCTGAGCAATCCGCCATCGTGAGACCATTGATATCTATTCCCAGCGCACTGAGTTCGGTGGACACCGCTTGGACCGCACCAGCCGGCGAATTCGCCTCATTGAGCTTCAATGCCGTCAATCTTCCGAACTCTTCAGCCAAAGTATTATCGGAATGCCTCAGCATGAATGCCATGATCTCACTCAGCGTCGCCGAACTCACAGAACTCAGAGGAGACAACCCCTGTGGAACGGTCCCTGCCGAGATGCTCTCAACGGTAATACCATGCTCCTGCAAGCGCGTTGCGAATGTTGCCGCTGCATCCTTCGCGGTGTCCGTAGACAATTCCACGTATGTGTCAAAGGTATCAGGATTCGATGGGGCCACTGTCCATTGTCGCCCGCCATCAACCGCCATGGAAGAGACACCGGTGAAATAGAGGTTGCCGGGATTATTCGTCGCGATATTGGCGGGACTGCGAACATCACCGAAAAGCGAATCATCATAAGACAGCTTGATCGTGGTGATCCCGCGTTGTTTCAAAGCCGCTGCGGTATTCTCAGCCAAGGTCCCCAATCCGGCTCGACCATTGACGTGGTTGATATCACTGGCACCGGAACCGAGCAACATATCTCCGTTGCCCTTCAAAAAGACCGTCGCGCCTTGGCCTTGTTCCTGATTGAGATAACTCTGCGTATCCAGAGTCGATCCCATGTCCAGAACGCTTGCCGCTGCAAGAGATGTCAAGGTCTTCATTGTGGAGGCAGGTTCGCGAGGGGTTCCTGATTCATGGTCTGCAACAACCGAACCGGACGCATCAGATATGGACACCGAAACATCCGAGCCGACACCAGAAGCCTGCAATAGACTTTGTATTGCCGCCTGAGCCGCGGACGCATCGATCGCCTTGTCTTCCACCTGCCCTGCGATGACTGCTGGCTGCAGAGCATCCGAGGGGGCTTCGATATTGAGCTCATCCACGGGCTGCAATGTCAAAACACCAGGTAACACATCAGTGATATCCGCAACCACATACCCGACACATAGCGATAAGGTCACCAAAACGGATACGACAACGGTGATGATGCGACGAGACATGCCCCTCCGCATCGTGTGTTTGGTTGCGGTATCGGTCACGCAGACCACTCCCCTCGCGCTATGCGCTGTCAGTTTTGCGTAAGTAATACTTCCATCACATTACGCGACCCCCGACCCTGGATGGTCTCATATGCACTTGATATACGGCAATTCACTTCTGCAAAGCAGCGAAATTATCCAGCGTTGCGATTATTCGCACAGCCCGCTTATCCAGCACTATACCGCCGATCCAGGTTCCCAAAGCCAACATCCCTGCACCATTGAGCACTCCAACGGGAAGCAGTACCCACATCATGGTTGCCGACTGATCTGTCAATGCAAGGACGAGTGCCACAATTCCCGTCGGCAAAACTGTCAGGCAGCTGCCAAGCATAAACAGCAGGGGGATAAACCCTTGGGCGATTGCGCGACCCTGCGGGGTCGAGAAAGGCTTATCGATAGAGGGGGTGGGATACATCAGCACGCATGAGAAGATCTCCGCCAATCCCAACGCGCCCAGCCCCAAAGCCAGTGCACCGCCGTAGAATGCGGCGGAAATCGACAAATCCCCGGGAGTGTGCCAAGTACCGCTCACCAATATCGCCGCCACCGCCAAAATCGAAATATACACACAAGAAATAGTGCCCAATACCCGCACACGGCCAAGACGATCCGCGCTGCCTGGAGCTCCTGTCAATACTTGCATCGTGAATCCTCTGCCGTCATAGGCAAGCCCATTGGCCTCCGCAGCGGAAAGGAATATTCCTCCAATGATTACGCCCAGCCACGGATAGAATGGCATATCGTCAAAGCTGTTGCCTTGGATAGTGAATATCACGAAGAAGAGCAGCGGCATCAAGAACATGATGCCCTGACGCGGATCGCGCTTGAGATAAGTCAGATATCTGGCGGAAATCGCACCGGACACCGAATCCGGCATCCAAGCGAATGCTCCGACTCCCTTCAATGAGCCGCTCGTCCCGGACTCTCCCATATGCAGACGATCATGACGCAGGCTCCAGGTTCCTGCTGCGAAGCACACGATCCATGTGACTGCCAATATCGCCAATCTTGCGAGAGCGAGCAACCAGTCGCCTTGCGCAGCATCAAATGGCAGTTGGAAAGCAGCTCCCAAAGGAGTCCATGCAGCCAATCTGATCGAAGGCATCATTTGAGACAACGATATATTCACCGTATTGCCTTGGGCATCGACATTCGAATTGACGATGATATTAGGCAGTTGCATCAGAACAATGAACAGCACCATCACCACGAGGTAGAACAGGGTTTTGCCTCGTCTTGAATTCACCAATGTGGTGATCAATGCCATCAATGCCTTGGACATCGAGACCATGGTGATAATCGCCAAAGGAGCCGCAATGATGGCCGTCACGACCATAACAGGACCGACCCAGCGATATGCCATGGATAGCAGCATGAGGGATGCCGTGCCAGCCAGTGCCGGAAGTCCACACAAGGTGGACATGATCAAACCTGCGTGCAGGGTTCTGTCTTTTATGCCATAGAGTGAAAATCTGCGACTTCCCATCGACGTGCCGTCACCGATAATCATCATCTGGACGAATAAGACGATAATCGTGGCGAATGTGCCGCCGATCACCGCGAAGGCTTGCAAGCCCAGGAAGTACTCAATAACCGATCCACCCTCGGCAATGATCAATTCTGCTCCCGCACCCCCTGCAAACCAGGCTCCTGCACCAACAGCCACCACCGTGCCAAGTGCCATGACGAGGCCGATAATGAACCCGACGGTTTGCCACACGGATTTGCGCATGACACCGAAAGTGAGCGACCAGCGCAGACGGATCATTGTGAATACGATATTCATCACGCCCCCTGCATTGAAGGGTTGCCATACACCGTTGGAGGCTGCGGTTGGCCAGCGCCACTCAGCCAATCGATATGGGCCGCATCATGACGCCCGCCAACCAGCTGAAGGAACCGATCTTCCAGATCCTGTCCCGCTGCAACCTGCTCAACCGTTCCGGCGGCAGCGACCTGGCCTTGGTTGATAACGGCCACATGCGTGCACATACGTTCCACAAGAGCCATGACATGCGAGGAAATGATCACAGTGCCGCCAGTATTGGCGTATTCGATCAGAATGTCTCTCAAATTGGCACTTGATACGGGATCCACGGCTTCAAATGGTTCATCCAATACCAGAATGCGTGGCGAATGAATCATGGCAGTAGCCAGGCATACCTTCTTAGTCATGCCGGCTGAATAGTCAGAAACCACGGTGTTCGCCGCATCGGCAAGACCGAAAGCATTGAGCAGGTCATGGGCCCTCTTGGTCACCTCATTGCGAGGCATACCGCGCAACATGCCTGCATACACCAACAATTGCAAACCTGTCAGACGATCGAAAATCTGGTCCGCCTGCGGCATCATGCCAATGGATTTCTTTGCCTGATTAACATCGCTCCACACATCCCGCCCAAGGATCATTGCATTTCCGGCGTCAGGAACCAGCAGACCCGTAAGCATATTCAATGTGGTGGTTTTTCCGGCGCCATTGGGACCCACCAAACCATAGAAAGAACCGATTGGAATGTCGAGAGACAAGCCATTTACCGCGACTTTTCTGTCGAATTGCTTGAACAATCCTCGTATGGATACCGCTGCATTCGGATTAGACGGAATCGCACCGACTTGCGATTGCGCTGTCTGAGGCATACCAGTCTGTGGGATACCCGTCGCAACTGGTGGTGCAACCATTGAAGGCGAGCCAACCGGAGGCTGCGAGCCTATTGGCTGCTGCAGTGTCTGCACCGATTGCCCTTGCGGATTGCCTTGGTAAGCATAAGAGTTAGCGTTGCGTTGCTGCATCTGTGCTGCCGACGATGGCTGAACTTGTGACGGTGATTGAGGATATGCAGGGTTCGGGTTCACATCTTCGGGAAATGCAACCTGCTCAGGTGTTTGGCTCATACAACCCATCCTAGCTGACAACACACCGGCAATGACACCATGTATCTCAGGCGATCAACTTGGTGAGAGCCGTGGCGACCGTGCGACACAATCCAGCGTCACACCCATTGCAGCACCGAGTGCACAAACACTAATGAGGCACGCTCTGATTGGTCGAACAAATAGCGCACGATGATATGTGCGAGCGCGCGAGTCTGCAGCGGATAGGACTTGCATCGATCGAGCACAACCAAGATTCCCATGCCTAAACAGCGTAGACATCCTCCGGAGACCTCAATTACCAAACGCTGCTCAGACCTTGAGCTCTCATCGAGAGAACCTGCACGACTGCGGAAACCTACCCCTTGTGTTCGATTGGCTTCCACTGCGCCTTCGAGAAAATAGCCTGGAAGGAAATCGGCACATAGCTCAGCATATAAATCGGGAAACTCAGCACATATGCGAACAGCTCCTTATTCGTGGCGCCAATCTGGTCTCTCTCAACCACAATTGTCAATGCGGCCAATCCCATCATGCTCAATACGCTGATTACAATGCCATATGCCCAGCCGCCGAAGGAGGCAAGCTGACTCGTCCAGGAAACAAACCCGCATAGTGCGAAGATAAAGCCCAAAAGCAGTCGTGCCACACCCAAAACCGTGAAGGGACACAACAACAAAGTGAAATCGACGGCTGAAAAATCGCGTTCGCGAATGGCATGTCGTATCAAAGCCGGTCCGTAATAGCGGAATACCTGCAAGAAGCCCTTGCTCCAACGAAGTCGCTGGCGCCAACTTTGACTGAAGGTGACCGGCTGCTCGTCATACAGCACAGCGGAACCGCAATATCCCACACGATCGCCATGCAGCACCGAATCCATAGTGAATTCCAAATCCTCGGTGAGCAAATGGAATTTCCAACCCTTATTACGCTTCATAACATCCTTGGAGAACATGAAGCCCGTGCCGCCCACATGGCAGCTCGACCCGAACAGCATTCGCGAATTGTTCAGGAATCGGGATTCGCGAATAAACCACAGCGCGGAGCCAGAAGATACCCAGTTGTCGGAGAGGTTGACGGAGTTTCGATAACTGGTAAGGATGCGGAATCCGGAGTGGAATGCCTTATTCATCTCTTCGACATAATGCTTGTCAAGCTTGTTATCCGCATCGAAGACAAAATATGCGTCATACGTTTCGGTGTATCCGTGCTCATTCAAATAATTGAAGAGATAAGAAAGCGCGTAGCCCTTGCCTATTTCCTCTTTATTGAATCTTTCGACCACATGGCAACCCATGGAACGCACGACTTGAGCGGTATTGTCGGTGCAATTATCCGCAACCAGCCAAATATCTATGAGTTCACTGGGGTATGTTTGCTGACGCAATGAATCGATAAGGTTACCGATGACATTCTCTTCGTTTCGAGCGGAGATTAACACCGCATAGCGATTAGTCATAGGCGCTTCGGGGAATGTCACCTGCCTGGCGAAGAGTGATGCCACAATGCAAACGACTTGGTAGAGCATGCCGACGCCGCCGACCACCAATAGCAGTGTGTCAAGAACCGTAAGCAGTACCATTACCGCCATTCCCTTCTTGGGTTGTCGTTATGCGAGCGTGACTTGTTATCGCCACCATTGCGCTGTTGCGATGAAGAACCGACCTCGGCGTCATCATTGGCATTGTGCTCTTCAGCCTCGACGGGATCGGCCTCTGAAGACTGCATCGCATCGGCTACCTGTGATGCGCTTACGGTAGTGCCATTAACCGTCACCTCACCATCAACGGGTACACTCTTGATAACCACCACGTCATGATCCTGTTCCGCCTCGCTGTCGGCGCTTTTATCAACAGTGTCATGCTTGCCTGAGTTGACTTTCAACCCGCTCTTGGCTTGGTCGTCAAGAATACCCTTAGGAATTGCCACGGTCTGGGAATCATCCAGTTCCTGTGAGGTCAAGCCGTATGCCTGCTCCTGGAGATCTCGCAAATCTTGGAGGTCTTGAAGGTCTTCAACCACGGAAACACGCGCCGTCGTGCCCTTGGCAGCACGTGGCATATGTTCGCTTACAGGCTTGATCACATGTTCGTTGATTGCATCAGCGCTTTTCACCACAACCGACTTCTTGATCGGCTTGGGATCCTCCATCAACGGGTTATCAACCAACTCATAGCTTCGCATATACACCTTCAAAATCACTTGAAGGCTCGCGGTAATCGGCAGCGCCAGAAATGCACCAAGCGCTCCGAATATGGCGCCGAATACCAGAACGGACAGGAAAGCCACGGCAGGGTTCAAATCCATGGTCCTCTCCGAGATCTTCGGAGAAAGAATCAGATTCTCGATCTGTTGGTAGATAATGATGTACACCAGCACAATGCCCGCATAGAGAATTCCCTGAGAACCCCATGCGACCACCACCGGCAACGCACCACCGATGTATGTGCCGACCGTAGGAATGAATTGTGAAACGATACCGCAGAACAAGGCCAAAGGCAGCCAATACGGCACATTGATCACTTCGAGGAATATGGCCATGAACACTGCATTGAGCAAGGCCAGAATGGTCCGCGAGAACAGGAATCCGGAAATCTGGTTCTGCACCACGGTCCATGTGAACAGGAATCGGTTCTGCGTGGCGGGGCTAAGCCACCTACACATGCTACGACGCAGCTTGGGGCCGGCTGCGGAAATATAGAAGGACACCATGACCACAGTGAGCAGATTCAAGAGGAAACTAAATAATCCCATAGTCGTATTCAACGCTTGACCTGCAAAATCGGTAAGCCAGGAAGTTTGAATATTCTTCAGGATCTCATCGCCTAGACTATCGATCTCAGGCAGTCTCACCTTGCTGTGTTGAGCCACGAATGTGGCTATCTGCTGGTAAAGATCCGGCAAACTCTTCAGCATGGAAATCATCTGCTGTACGAACAAGTTGCCAAACATGGAAAGCAGTACCACCACGAGCACCATAAGACCAACGAGGCTCAAGCCTGAAGCGGCGCCGCGTTTCCAACCATGGCGTATCAATCGAATCACAATGGGCTCGACCGCCAAGGCGATGAACACCGCGATCACCACATCAAGCACGATGGACGACACGTCACTCCATGCGCGCCAGGCGAATATGGCAAGAAAGACCGCAATAACCGCATAGAGAAGGCCACGACCCCACCAATCCGGAGGCCTGCGAGAATCGCCTTTGGCCGGAAAGACCAAGGCCAGGTCTATTTTCTTATCGTCCTGTTCGCTCATGGCTCCTCATTCTACATATGAGGTGATAGAAGGATGCCTGACGGCATAACGCCGATCGCCTTGAGCGCCCCTCGATGCACCGGTTTCTATTCCTTATCACCAATACCTCAACATAACCTCAAAGTTACGGCTGTATACGCTGAACCGTATTGTTGATGACATGGTTACTGTCTCGATCATCATCCCCGCATGGAATGAGCAAGAGCGGATTATCGATTGTCTTACGAATGCCACACGCCAAAGCGTTATGCCTCATGAGGTACTCGTGGTTGACAATCGGTCAACGGATGACACTGCGAAGCTTGTTGAAGAATTCATTGCACAGCATCCTGAACTTCCAGTACGTTTGCTTCACCAAAATGACGAGCAAGGTCTGATTCCCACCCGTAATTTCGGATTGGACTCGGCTACCGGCGACGTGCTGGGTCGTGTGGATGCCGACTGCATGCTCAAGCCTGACTGGGTGGAAGTGGTCAGCGACCTCTTTGACGAGAATCCCACTGCCATGGGAGCCACAGGACCTGTGGTCTATTACGATATGCCCGGAAAACGCATAAGCCTACGTGGTGACGACACCATCAGACGCCATCTCTACCGCGCCAATGGCGACCAAGTATTATTATTCGGATCCAATATGGCTCTTCGTGCAACGGCGTGGCAGCAAATCCGCAACGATGTGTGTCGGGATCGAGCAGACATCATGCATGAAGACATAGATGTCTCGTTGCATATGTTCGACCATGGATTGCATACCGCATACTCTCGCAATATGATTGCAGGCATTTCAGCGAGGCGCATGGATACGTCGTTCTCCTCGTTCCGTGCGTATATGCAACGATTCAAAAACACGTTCAAAGCGCATCCCGAACATTGGCGCAAGCATAAGACGGAACACACATTATTCATGCTGTACCCAGCTTTGCGCACACTGTATCCGATGTATCAGATGTATCTGGATTCCATGGATATCAATCCAGCCGAGAGAATCTGGATAAAAGAGCAGTTCGAGTTATTGGATGATGAAGATGTCATCACATCCGAGCATGCCGATGTCTCGCAGTCAGGCTCTGATGACATTGCGTAATAAGGAGCTGTTCATCGGTAGCAGCGAATCGGTTCTCTGTTTCCGATTTGCTATCGAATAGTCATCGACATCGAAGCCCAAAAGCATATGAAAATGGCGTAACCTCTATGGAGTTACGCCATTTTCATAGGGACAGTGCCAATGTACTGCACCAATCGCTTTATGCCTGATCCGTGCGACGCCGTGTGTGACGCCATATGCGCCGTAACGGCACTACCATCATTGGTTTTTACATAAGCGACTTGTAAATGCCCAAGATATCTTCCAAAGTCGCCTTGCGTGGATTACCCGGAGTGCACACATCAGCGAAAGCGTCCGCGGCCAAGGCTTCAAGATCGCCTTCTGTCGCTCCGACCTCGCTTATGGTGGTCGGGTTGCCCAGCTCTGCCGTCAGTTCACGGACAGCGGCAACAGCGCGATCACGCACCGTCTCCAAATCGTCGCTGTATGCACCTTCGACGCCAAAGGCATCAGCGATATCGCGATATTTCTCACCGCTGAAGTCCTTGTTGTATTCCATGACCGGAGCCAGCAGAATACCGTTGGCGACGCCATGAGCCACATTCAAGCGGCCGCCCAATGGGTGAGCCATGCCGTGCACCAGCCCCAGTCCAACATTGGAATATGCCATACCAGTGATGTAGCTCGCATAAGCCATCTGTTCACCAGCCTCAACATCGCCGTTTGCACTCTTTGCAAGATTCTTGGCGATCATGCGGATCGATTGCAGGGACAGGCAGTCGGAAAGCCCCCAGGCTCCTGGCGTAATGAAACCTTCGATTGCATGGGTCAGGGCATCAAGACCGGTTGCCACCTTGAGGCTGCGAGGCATCGAATCTGTGAGATCCGGGTCAACAAAGGCCACAACAGGAATATCGTGAGGATCCACCGCCACGAATTTACGCTTGTTGGCAGTGTCGGTTACCACATAATTGATGGTGGTTTCCGAAGCCGTTCCAGCCGTGGTCGGAACTCCAAAAATCGGGACAGAAGGATTCTTCGTATCGGCGACGCCTTCCAGGGAAAGCACGTCTGAGAATTCAGGATTGGCAACGATAATGCCGATTCCCTTGCAGGTATCCTGAGGGGATCCGCCACCGAGACCAATAAGAAAATCAGCCCCTGATGCCTTGAACTTCTCCACGCCATCCTGAATATTTTCTACAGGCGGGTTCGGCTGAACGTTATCGAAAATCTCGTATGGCAGTTCGGCCTTATCCAAAACGTCGGTAACCTTGGCGACAGTGCCTGTTTCCAAAAGCACCGGATCGGTGACAATAAACGCCTTGGTAAAGCCGTGAGACTTTGCCTGGGCGGGGATTTCCTGGATTGCCCCACGTCCAAAGAATGCCGTCTGATTGAAGATCATGCGATATACCATGCTGAATCATTCTCCTTTGAATTAGCATTCGGGTCTTGAACGGACTGGTAACCCGTTCGACGGTTTTTATCGTACACCGTTGTTAGCGTTCACCCACGAGCTGCGTGTTCTTTTGTTATGAAAACTATCAATATGGCATATGACAACGCAGTACAAAGATCCGCTATTCAGCCGCTTGTTGTACAACTAGCCTATCAGCGATATTCCAGCTGACTCCCATACAAATATGCCATCATCGATACATAACAGCGAGTATCCGGCAAACCGGAGTCGCATGACGCCCGACCAATCTGATTATTGCCAAACTTGTATCAACAATGACAACAACATTTTCATGGAGAGAATACGCCGGATGTGCGAGGCTCCGGCTTTCAGACCTGAAGACTCTTCGAGTCCCAGCAGACCTTCAGAAGATGTACCACCCGACCCAAGGGAAGTCAGACACTGACTGAATACATCGACTTTGCAACACCAGCGCCATCGCAACAGGAGGGATTTCATATGACACGCTTCAGGGAAGCCGCAACCAAGGACGTGCCACGAATAGCGAAGCTGACCACTCGATCATTCGGCAATTATCCGCTTTTCGATTTTGCGTTCCTTAAGGCTTTCCGCAATGACGATGCATATTTCGCATATATAGAAAAACTTCATCGAATCCATACCAAAGCCAATATGCGACATCATAAATGCTTCGTCGGCATGGAAAACAACCATATCGCTTCAGTTGCACTACTCCAGGACCCTGCGCAACCAAGAGCGAGTATTTGGGATTATATTACGGCGGGGGCCGTGTCCCTCGTTTATCCCGTGGGATTTATCCGCATCCTTGACTTCTTTGACATCTCGGAAGAATCCGTAAAAGACTGCGAACAACAATATCCCAATGCATGGCATTTAGAGATTTTGGCCGTCGATGGATCAATGAAGGGCCGCGGTCTTGGCAAATCGATGCTGAATGATTGCGTTATCCCCTTCATCAAGGCACGAGGCGGCACAGAGCTCACACTCACAACCAATACCGAGCAAAATCGCACATTCTATGCCAAACAAGGATTTGAAGAGTTTGCAGAGCGAACCATTCAACGCCATGGGAAGACAATCAATAATTGGAGTTTCCGTTTGGAAGTCTGAGCCGAAAACCCCATGACCCATTTTTGACCACACAATTCAGCATTGCATCGTTGATCTGCCATTCGTTGCGAATGAGGCGCGGCGCAGTCCGCCAGCAATAAAGCAAAAGCCGCTGTTTCCAGCGGCTTTAATTTGTACCCCCTGAGAGAGTCGAACTCTCGTTGTCAGATTGAAAGTCTGACAATAAGCCGTTTTTGTTGATATTCAGCCATTCTTGATTTTAAGCTGTTTTATAACCTCTCAGGCTTACTGTTTATTGGCTTTAGGTCATGTTAGAATAGGTCATAAAAGGTCAGGTAATACCAGCAAGTAGTCACACAGTAGTCACATGTGGGACTAATCGTGGGACTAAGAAGACTGGAGGCATAGATGGCACGGCGTAAAACCCCGACGGTCGAATACACCATCAATGGTGTTACCCGTGAGCGCAAGAAGCGAACAGAGACATTCGGCACACTCGAAATGCTGAAATCCGGCAAATGGCGTGTGAAGTATTATTTGAACGGCCACCGGTATGCCACGCCCGCTTTTGATGACAAGATGGAGGCGGAACGCTGCCGCGCGGCACTCGAAGCGGAGCGTAGGGCCGGTACTTTGAAACCGCCCGCGGCCATCAAGGCCACGAACTTCAAAGAGTACGCCCACACTTGGGTGGAACAGCATAGAACCAGCAAAGGCAAACCTCTGGCACCGCGCACGAAGGCGGAGAACCTGAGGATGCTCAGTAACGGGTTGAGCTTCTTCAACCCGTATTCGCTGACCGATATTGACGCGCCTCTGGTTCGCAAGTGGCACGCTCAGCGCTGCAAGAACGCAGGGGCCACGACGGCGGGCAACGAAGCCCGCGTACTCAAGGCGATACTGCAAACCGCAGTGAACGACGACGTTCTGGAGAAAAACCCCGTGCCGGGGGAACTCACACGCTCCAAAACAGGCAAAGAACACCATGCGCCGACCACTGGCGAGTTGAAGCGTATCCTCGACCATTTGGAGGGACAGTGGCGCGTAGCGGTGCTGATAGCTGCATTCGGGGGCCTTAGGGCCGGTGAATTGTCTGCCTTGGAACGGCGGGACATCGAGGTACGTAACGGACGTGTTGTCATTCGTGTGACGAAACAGGCACAATGGCTTGACGGCGAGTGGATCGTGAAACCCCCGAAGTCCGTAGACGGCGTGCGTTTCGTCACATTGCCGGAATGGATAACTCCCGATGTCGAGACGCATTTACGCAGGAACGTGGGCCAGTTCCCGAACTGTCGCGTGTTTGTCCCTAGGCGTGGTGCCAAATACGTAAGCACGGCAACTTTGGGGCGCGTGCTGCACAAGGCCATGGCCGACGCAGGTATAGACGCGCCGATACATTGGCATGATTTGCGGCACTTCTTCGGTACGAACCTTGCTAAGAGTGGTGTCGGCATCAAAGAGCTTCAGGCCGCGTTGGGACATGGCACGCCTGCTGCCTCACTCTCGTATCTGGAACAAGAGCATGGGCTAACAGCGGAGTTGGCGAACCGGCTGCCCCGGCTTGATGATAGTTCTTCGTTAATCGTATTTCCAAGAAAGGCAACGGCATGATTCGCAAACTAACAGACGAAGAGCAAAAGAGCATCTGCCGCCTAGAGCGCTTGGCCAATTATTTCGAGCAGCTCGGGCGAGAAAAAGATGCAGCGAGCACTCGCCGACAGGCGCAGGATATACGTCATAGACTTGAACGTGACGAAGATGAAACCGTGCTTCACCACCGTGAAAATGAAGCATTCCGATATCTTTTCGATAAAGAAACAATGCAGTGGAGGCAGCCGGCGAAGCCGATTAAATATCGAGGAAAATTACAGAAACAGTGGCGTATAGTCGTCGAGTTGTATCCTTTTGCGGAAGATGAATGGGCGGTTAAGCTACTCGATCAAGTCAATGCAATCTCGCGCGTAAAGCGAGAAGAAATGCTCCATGATGGCATAGGGATTGAACTAGTGGGAAAATCACGCGAAATCATGCCGAATGGTGTTCGGTTTTCGGTGTTTATGCTCGATAGCACCATCGCGGATTCGCAGGAAATTATTCCATACACAGGCAGAGTACGGGTATGCGACCTTTGGGAATTTGTCCATCAGAGTAATCATCGGTGAAACTTGATGACAGTAGATAACCCCTGCTAGACTGTTCACAGCGCGTGGGAGCTCACGTCAACGACGTGAACGTTCGAACCGAATCCTGAAGCAAGTATCGTGCGCTTGCGGGAAGGATTTGGCATGCCTTTTTTACATAAGCACGCAGCTCTTTTAACGCTTCAAGAGGTCGCTTTCGTCGCCAATGTCAGTGAAAGCACTGTTAAACGGTGGATTGCTTCTGGCGAACTCCCCAGAGTCAAATTAGGACGGCGAAAACCCAACCGTGTCAGGGATAACCGGCCAATCAGGTTTCGAATCAAGGACGTGGCGGCGCTCGCAGGCGTCGTTCCCGAAGACATTTACACCGCGCTTGCTACTGCTGAGGTCGGTGATCAAAAAATGAACCGCCAGAACGTTACAAACATTCCAGCGGCTCGAACAACGGTTCCCATTATAGCCGACAGGCCTGATGGTATCCACCCTGATTACATGGTCAACTCCGGGGCAAGCGTTGCCAGAACGATGAACAGCTACCCCGGTTCCCCAGCCGCCAAAGAAGCCGCCAGAGAGGAAATCCAACGGCTGCAAACCCGCGAGAGGTTGGATGACTTCGCCAAGCAGCACGGTTACTCGGGCATGACCCGCGCGTGCCGTAACGACATCATGCGTGCGCTTGCTTTCCTACAAGTAATGCTTGGGGAGGTGGCCTAATGATGGACGAACGTCAATTCTGGGATAGCACCCCGTCATTGCGGTATGTGTTCGATTACGCGAGGGCCAAGCAGGTTGCGCCTTGGGCCACACTGTTCGTAGTGCTGGCGCGCATATCGGTCGCGATGCCGCCACACGTGGTCACACCCTCGCTGGTCAGCAGCGAGTATGGTTCGTTGAACGTATTCGTCGGCATACTGGGCCCCAGCGGCATGGGCAAGGGATTGACCACTGGCGTGGCCCGTAGCTTGGTGCCCGATATCCGCAAGGCCATGACCGCCCAGCCCGCTTCAGGCGAAGGCATACCGGCCATGTTCACGACGCGGAAAAATCAGGACGAAGGCGACAGGCAGGTTCAAGTAGTGGTGTGTGCCAACTGCCGCGCCTTGCTAGACATCCCGGAGATAGCAGTGCTGGGAGGTAACAGCAAGCGTCAAGGTTCCATACTGATACCGATGCTCACTAGCGCGTGGTCAGGCGAAGACTTGGGCTGTTTCACCAAGAACGAGGCCAACCGGTATACCGTGCCCCGGTACGGGTATCGGCTTTCCCTCATCACTGGTGTGCAGCCCTCGAACTTGGGCATGATTCTGGACGAAGCGGGCACAGGCTTGCCCCAACGGTTCCTATTCGCGCCCGTAACCGACTTGGAGGCACCCGAGGAACCTCCGCAAATGCCTCCCGGCAGCATATTCCCGTTCGATGTGTCAGTACTACCGGCGGATATGATGGTGAGCGCCTTGGACACGCTCTATCAAGCCGGCAGCCGGTACGACATGATGGATCACGGCGAAACAAGCTATCCGCTGACGGTAATGGAATATCCCCAAATTACTTACGCGGAAGCAAGGCGTGTTCGGGCGGATACCTTGCACGGCAAGGTGTCTGACCCGCTTGACGCGCACCGGCTTGGCTTGAAAACCAAGGTCGCCGCCTTGCTGGCAATGCTCGATCATCCCAATGACCCGTTGAAGGTAAGGGAGCGGGACTGGACGTTAGCCGATTATGTCTGCGAAAAGTCCGCCCAATTCCGTGCCGAAGCCATCCAACAGGCGGAGGAGATCAAGCGCACACTGAAAGCCGAAGCCATCGCCTTGGATGATGACGCAAGGGCCGAAGCCGACAAACGAAAAGCGGAACGCGTGAAAAACACCGTGCTGAACTATCTAGACAAACATGACCCGGACAGGAAAGGCATAGTCGGTTGGAGAATCAGCAACGCCGCGCGAAGTACTGACCGCAAAGGAGGCTATGTCTATCGCATATTGGAGGAACTACGCGACGAAGGCAAGCTAGACTCTGCGGGCAACAGCGATTCCAGATCAGCTACATGGTCGCGATGCGACCAACCGCCAGTCCTAGTGTCCTAGCGTCCTAATTGGCGTTATTCCGCCATTCACGGCGTCCTAGCCACACGTCCTAGCACGTTCCACTAGGACAACCACCAACAGCTAGGACAAACAGCTAGGACGCCGAGAACACTGGAATATCAACGATTAGGACACTAGGACAACTAGGACAGCACAAAGCAAATAACCACCAACCCAGCGAGCGCCACAACCATGTTCAAGGTGCCGGCGCTCGCAAACCGGGCATGAACAAGCGAAAGGCAGGACATGTGCAATCCACTATCACTGTCACCAGATGAAGGCGTAGACGCACGCATGTATCAAGAGCAATTGCTGATGGCTGATTTGTACATGCTCGAAGCCTATGACGCGCTGAACCACTGCGGTCTGATACAGCCGGAACGGGACGCGCTGGAAGCACAGGCACGCGAATTGGATGCAAGAGGACTACACGGCAATGCGCGAGCCATACGCAGCCTGAAAAATGACTTCTACTATCTAGTGGCCGCAGCGTGCGACAGCATGGCCGAGCAACACAATCTACTGGAGGCTCACATAAACCGCTTGCAGTCAAGCGGAGGAAAGGACATGAATAATGATGAACAGCAACAATGACGGACGTGACGAACTTGGCAGGTTCACCGAAGGCAACCACCCCAAGACGGGCTTTCATACGAATCCCGAGCGAAGGGCGACTTTCCCGGGCAATCGCCATTCGGTGTCGAAAGCCGCGCAGCGTTTTTTGGATATGACCGATGCGGAACTGGATAAAGAATTATCCGATTCAGCTACGCTTACTCAGGCCGAGCAGATAACCCTCCAACTGATCAGACAGGCGAAGGATGCGAATAATCCACGACAGTTGTCTGCGCTCAGGGAATTGCTGGACAGAGCTGAGGGCAAGCCTCGCGTAAGCGCCGACATCAATGAGGCGGGACTGATGCCACCGACGATCATCATTCGACCGTTTGACGATAATCCCAGCAATCATTCCGACACCAGCCGATCGTAGCCGCGAGCGCTACCGCGTATGCAGGTCAGGCCATGGTTCAGGCAGAAGGTCATCCATGGTGATGCCGAGTACCTGAGCCACGGCCATCACGTTCAACAGGCTGGGGTTGGACGGCGTGCCGGGACGCGACTCGCCTCGCTCTAATTGCTGGTAGGCGAACCGTGACAGGTTGGCGTTGTACGCCACACGCTCCTGACTCATGCCCAGTGCCAGCCTGCGGCGTTGGACGTTCAGCCCGAGTTCCTTGGTGTACGACGCCCATCCATCGGGCAGCGGGGTGTGTGGCATGGTTGCCAAGCTAGAACCCCGCTTACTAAACTATGGACTTACCGGTAAGGCATAATGCGTAAAGCCTTACCACGCCTACAGGAAATGAGGAGACATGGCAAAAACAAAACATGCCGAGAAGAACGCAGATACGATCACCGCTAAAGACGGTAAGCGATTCTGGAAACGCTGGTGGTTCTGGGTCATTGTCGTGCTGGTGATTGCCGCCATTGGCGGCGCGACTGGAGCGGGCAACGGTACAGACACCGGAGCCGGCCAAACGCAGAACGCCAACACAGCCACGGACGCACAGCAGCAGCCGGCTGAACCACAACAGGAACCAACAGGCAGCGACGCGGCCCCCGACGACGAGGAAACAACCAGCGGAGGAATCGGATACGGAGACGCCGTGGTCGCATGCGACAATGCGGCCCGCGAACAACTCTTTCCCGGCTCCGCCTATGAAAGCAGTCCGCTCCTTGGCAAGCAGAAGGGACAGGTTGGGATTGACGATGCCCAGTACCTTGCCGCCTACAACGTGACCGTGGATGGTCGCCACACCGCCATCACTTGCCTTGTGGACGGCACCAAGGATAACATCAACGTCATCAGCGTCAACGAAACCGAGGCACGATAAACAAGCGTCACACCTGAGTAAAAACAATTCAAAGTAACTTGCGAGTGCCTGTCATCAGACAAAAAAGACGGGTTAATGGACAAAATGTGTGTCTGATGGTTGGCGTCGGGGTTTGTGCTTGTTGGTGTGTCGGGGTTGTTTTAACGGTTTTGGTGTTAATGTCCGGGTTCGTTTGCTTTTTCGGTGTATGTGTGCTGTTTGATTGCTGTGCATGGTCAAGAGGAAATCGTCCCGTGCCGCGTTGTGTGAATTGTGCGGCGGGTCCATGCGCAAGAACGGGTTCACTTCCGGCGG
>NZ_JGZU01000001.1 GCF_000741765.1 Bifidobacterium tsurumiense | reverse complement strand
ATCACAGGGGACTGAGCCTGGTGCGCCGGATCAAGGCGATCTGCTGGTGGTGCCACCAACGCACCGAACATCCCGAACCCGCATCCTGGCTGGTGGAAAACGCGTTCACCGACCAGAAAATCGAGGAACTCCACAGGCTGGCATGGGAAAGGAGCCCCCAAGGCGCATACGAAACGTTCGGCATACCCAACCGATACGGAACCGGCATCGACTGGAACGAATTCCACACCAGCACCAGATACCCAAACGCCACCGAATAAAACCACCACCAGACACACAATTTGGCCTATAACCCGAATTTTGCATCTCTTGTGCACCGTCTATGCACCGTTCGTGCGATACTTGTGCGATTAAATCGATTGATTTGCGTTTATTTAGAGCTGATTTAGGGCGGTGGAAAATAAACAAAAACCCTTGAAATCAGCCGATTCCAAGGGTTTTTGTTGAACTATTCCTGTGGAGCTAGCCGGGTTCGAACCGGCGACCCTCTGCTTGCAAAGCAGATGCGCTACCAGCTGCGCTATAGCCCCGTGCTGAAAAAAAGAGCGGCGAGAGCCGCTTAAGTTTTCTGCGTGGGCCCGGGAGGACTTGAACCTCCGACCTCATCCTTATCAGGGATGCGCTCTAACCACCTGAGCTACGGGCCCGCTTTTGACGCTTCAAAAGCGCACAAGTGAAGAGAATACCATCTCATGAATAAAAGTCAATTCATAAACATGCGCGTGTCGCGCAATCATATGGCTCCCGTCTGTATTGCAGACTACAAGGGAAAGAGAGGATCCGCAATACCAGCGTTTTCTGTCCAAGTGAGATGTCAGTAAAGAGGTATCAATAAACTCACGGCCACGAATTATCTGCCATACGAGCAATATTCAGACACATCGTCCGGCAACTATCCTCGCAGAGAATCGGACACGGCGATGTAGGCTATATGCATCATTGTGTGTAAGAAAGAGCAACATTGCCAAACCAACAAAAACTAGACATAGATGGATTGCGCGTTTCCTTGGTGCGCAAACCCATCAAGAATATGTATTTGCGCGTGAAACCACCCCATGGCGAAATCGTCATATCAGCACCGACCAGGATGAAAGACGCAGCCATTGCATCCTTTGTTCATAGCCGTAGGTCATGGATATTGCAACAGCAAAAGCGAGTACGCGCTGCATATCAAAATGCGATCGAGCATATAGGCGGCACTGATTCACCACAAACTTCTGCAACGCAGCACATTGAATGGTCTGAGTCAACAAAACAACAGGCTGCCCAGAATATCCAATCGCAGCTGCCTCAATTGCTGGATCATTGGGGCGCAATAATAGGCCGCGGGCCCACTCATATCACCCTGAGGCTCATGACCTCGCGATGGGGGTCATGCACACCAGCCACAGGTCGCATTCGGTTGAACTTGCAACTCGGCCTGATGGAAAGCCGATATTTGGAATATGTGCTGGTTCACGAAATGACACATTTGTGGGCGAGAGGCCACGGAGAACAGTTTCAACGTCATATGGATCGGTATCTTCCAGATTGGCGTCAAAGGCGTCGCGAACTCAATCGCATGGTGCTTTGGTGAGCACGGTCTCAGCTTTGGCAACACCTGCTTCCCGGCAAAATGCCAAAGCCGATACCGATGCCATTTCTTCCTCGCCACTCGTCCAGAGAGTGCAGTGGAAGACAGATTTCAGCATTCGTCGGATCATATATTGACTGCATCCCGCGCAAAATCGAAACGCGAGTATGGCTTGCAAATACTTAGTATTCCAAGCCATACCCGCAGAGTTTACGACACATGCGACCACACGATATTCTTCATTTTGCGGATGAAGGGCAGCGTCCCTGAATTCGTCAGCTGCATCATCACAAGGAACGTGGTTCCTGTGGTCGGATCGTTGCAGAAATAGGATCCGAGCCATCCGCCCCAACCGTATTCTCCGAGATGGCAGTTTTCGTCGGCCAGTCCAGGTTCAATGGCGACATCCATCAATGCGTTGTATCCATGTGCGGGCATCCAATCGGAGAAGTCGCGACGCTGACTTTCCTTTAAGCCGTTCGTGGTCATCATGCGCACGGTATCGGGCTGGAAAATACGGACACCATTGAGCTCGCCTCCGTTAATGAGCATCTGCCCGAATTTCGCATAGTCATCCAGTGTGGAACGCAGGCCGGCTCCGCCTGATTCGAAGGCGGGTGCATGGTCGGCGGCATATGGGATTCCCAAATGATCGGTGCGTATTTCGCGTAGCACGTGACCTCTATTTACGGCATTCACAGGGTCTTTGGGATTGTCATATGCTGCAACCAAACGATGCTGCTTATCGGCCGGCACGAAGAAAGACGTATCGGTCATGCCCAGCGGGCCGAAGAATTCCTGTTGCAAGAAATCCCCGAATCGCATGCCGGAAGCGACTTCAACAACCGCGCCGAGGACATCAGCCGAAGTTCCATATGACCAATGACTGCCAGGATGAAAACGCAGAGGCAATTGACCGAGACGATTGGCGAATTCCACGGTTCCCATGGGATTGTCCGAATAGAGCCGGTCTCCTAATTCATCGAAGAGCTTGGCGGTAATCCGTCCGGCTTCAAACGTTGCATCGGGATATACCAAACCAGAAGTCATGGTGAGCAGATCCCTGATCGTCATGGCACGTTGCACGGGTTCTTCGACAATAGCATCTGCATTGCCTGCGGCTACTCCGGTATCGTCATTCTTCTGCATAGGAACGCCGCTGCTCAACGTATCATTGCGATCAAGATGCACGACTTGCCCTACGAAACCCGGCAAATATGCACTCACTGGCTCCACAAGATCGATGATTCCGCGTTCCACAAGCAACATGACAGCAGCACCGGTTATCGGCTTGGATTGTGAATATAAGCGGAAAATGGTGTCTCTCGTTATCGGCTCGTTTCGTTCAATGGACCGCAGTCCTGATTGCGCGTACCAACGTTCCTGACCATGCTGCATGACGAGCACACTGGCGCCAGCGACGTCCGCGTCTGCCACAGCTTTATCGAGGACGGATTGAAGCATGTCCTGCACAGAGTAGTTCATCGTTGAATCCTTTCTGCGCCAAGCCTTGCACATAGTATGGATATCTCATATTCGTGTCATAAACAGCGAAATGGATGTCGCATTGTGTATGCGATACACGAGGGATGAGGAATAGCGTTGTCATTGAACGGTGACGACATTCGAGCTTAAGGTGATTCCATCTATTCAGGTAAAGCAGCGTAAATTACCACTGCAATATGATGCAGATTCACGGCGGCATCGGCTGCAATCACGTATGCGCGGCTCTTCATGCCTAGATCGGTATCTTGCGTATCGCTTATGGCGTATGGCCAGCAGTACTGGGGAAGATACGAAAGCGCCGCATGCCAGATAACGGCATACGACGCTTCGTCAGGCAAATCAGCGGGTCCTCATTGCCCCGCAGCCGATTTGCCTTGCGCTCTAATGGCTGGAATCAGCCCAGATGGCTACGCATGAACCACTGGAACTTCTCGAGCTCCTGCACATGGTCCTGAATGATATTGGAGCTGATGACATCCAGCTCATCCAGTTCGGCAATGGCCTTGCGGTCATCAGCAATGAAGGAATCGTAATACTCAATCAGGGCCTTGAGATAATCCTCAGTGGACTGGCGTCCCTCAAGATCGAATTCCTTCCAGGTACGGTGACGGATCACCGAATCGGCGCGGCCATCAGGAGATCCACCCAGCGTTGCAATGCGTTCCGCGGTCTCATCAGCCTGAGCAAGCACGGAATCAACCTCGGGATCGATCATCTCATGCACGGCAATGAAATTAGGTCCCTTCACATTCCAGTGCGCATGCTTGAGCACCAGAGCGGCCTCCTGCTCCTGGCTCAAACGGTTCTGCAGAATGGCGATTACCTTCTCAGAAGTGGCTTCATCCAAACCGGGAACGATGAATGAGAGTGACATATGGATCATCCTTTCTATCCAATGGATGTAAACAACACCCATTCTAGTCAATGAAGCTGCTGAGGGTTATGAGAACGCTCCGCTATAAGCCGAACCCAAGTGAAGCCAGTCGTCCTATTGCGGCCTTCTGCTCGGTGGAATACGGCAAGTTGCCCGAATATAACCAAATGCCGTAAGAATGAGTTCGCAGTGAGTCTGTGCCATATGAGCGGGCCATATGCGCGGGGCAGATCTTGGACAGTCTTTATCCTCGAAGAACGCGCATCCATCTGAGTGGGGCGCCTGCACTCATTGAGGCGTCCCCCTACTTAGTGCTTATCTACTTGGCCGAGATACCAGTTATTGAGCGGACTGGTCGGAATGCGAATCGTCGGCCGCATGTGGAGCGTTCAACAGCACAGGAGGCTGACTCAGATCGCGCTTGCGCACTTCAATGGTGTCAATACGCCGTCCCTCGACTTTGGTGACCACCATATCGTAGCCGTCATCAGAATGCAGCACATCGCCCACTGCACCCATTTTTCCAGTATGTGCGAGGAAGTAGCCTGCCACGGTTTCATATGGGCCATCCTCAAGCTCAATCCCCGTCAAATCAGCGAAGTCCTCAATGGTCATACCGCCCTCGATAGTGGCAACGCCATTGACGAAAGCAGTGCGCTCGGTGCGCTCGCCGCCCTTTTCCTCCGGCAGATCATATTCATCACGAATATCGCCCACAAGTTCCTCGGTCATATCTTCCAAGGTCACGATGCCGTCAGTACCGCCATATTCGTCGATAACCACGGCCAGGTGAATCCCGCGCTTGCGTAGGAGCTCAAGACTGGGCAGGAGCCGTGATGTGCCAGGCAGGGAAATGCCTTCACGTGTCACATCGGCAACGGTTGAGGCATTAGGATCGCGCACATCCAGCAAATCACGAACATGCACGAATCCGAGCACGTCATCAAAGTCTTTGCCTGTGACGGGATAGCGTGAGTATGGCATTTCGCGCACATATGCTGCTGCCTCTTCCAAGGTTTGCGATCCTTCGAGGAACACAACATCGGCGCGGGGGCGCATAACCTCGGCCACGATGGTTTCAGAAGCATCGAAAACATCGTCAAGAATGGTGCGTTCATCCTTGCTTAGGCGTGTATTGGTATTCACCAAGACGCGGAGTTCTTCATCGGAAACTTCGCTTTCCGTCTCATACGGATCAAAGCCAAGCAGACGCACGATGCCGTTGGTGTTCTTGCCGATAAGCCAAATTATGGGTTTGCATACCTTGGCGAATACATCGATTGCGGGCACAACCGCCCTGGCAATCTGTTCGGCTCGCTGCATGGCGATGCGCTTTGGCACAAGCTCTGAGATGACTATAGAGCAGTAGGAAATCACCAAGGTGAGCACAATCGTGGTGAGTGGCGCGGCCACATTGGTGGGCACCCCCCAGCTTTCCACGATAGGCACCAACGATGGCGAGATCGAGGATTCGCCGAATGAAGCTGACAGGAAGCCAGAGAGAGTCACACCAATTTGGACTGTTGACAAAAAGGTATTGGGATCGCGTGCGATTTTGGCGACCCGTGCACCCCGCGCATCCTCCTGTTCCATCTGATCGATTTGCGAACCGCGAAGGCTGACCAAGGCCAGCTCAGTTGCGGCGAAAATCGATCCGACAAGCAGGAAGATGAAAACCAACACTATGTTCAAACCGAGCGACATGCTTCCCAGTGTAAGAGATGGGGAAAACCGTGCGCGTGGCGGATGCTAAGCGCGGAATTCGAGAATGTCGGCAGTGTTGCGGTTAATGCTGGTGGCTAGAAACTCAATACCTCTACCTTGCCTGTGGTCAGCTCATATCGAGCGCCAACAATCATCAGACGCTCCTCGGAGAGCGCCTCCCGAATAACTGTGGAACGCTCGACCAGATGCTCAATAGTGCGGGCAATATGCACTCGCTCGATATCAGCGCTGTCGTCCAGTTCAGCCTCATGAGCCTGAATCACTGAAGGGCTGACTGCGTGGAGAATATAGGAATCGGATTCAGCGATGCCCTGGGGGCCGAGTTGTTCAAAGGCTTGGACGGCGGCCTTTATTGCGCCGCATCCTTCATGACCCATAACTATCAGTAGGCTGACATGCAGATCGTCAACTGCGTATTCAAGCGAGGACAGCACTGCATCATCAATCATCTGTCCAGCGGTTCGCACGGCGAAAATATCGCCAAGACCCGCATCGAATATGATCTCCGGAGGCACTCTGGAATCAGAGCAGGACAGAATGGCCGCATCAGGATTCTGGCGTTCGATGAGTGAATTGCGTGTTTCTTTGTCTTGCCACGGGTGTTGGACCTTGCCTTCAACAAAGCGCCTGTTTCCTGCGAGCAGCCTGCTCCAGGTCGCGTTTGCGGTTGATGAGGAGAAATCTTCGCGATCTTCAGATGCTTGGGCGTTATCCATAGTGACCTCCTTGACAGTGTTCATCGTACTACGTTGGTGAACCCAGAGGAGTCTCGGCGTGATGGTTATGGCGGAGGAGTGGATGAGAGGGCGGTGTGAGGAGATAAGGCGGTGAGAGAGGACGATATGAGTTTGGGTTGATGGTGACAGTCTCGTTATCGGGTGAGAAAAACCCCTATATACATCGATATCCCATTGCAATCAATGTGAGTATCCCCACAGGATTCTCTGTGGCAATCTGCATCGCAAAGACTACGATAGAGAGTGCAATACGGCTGATGCCGTTGTGAAGGGCATCAGCACCACGCATGCATTCAGGCAGACAATATGCCGAATGTTCAGAAGTATGAATGACAGCGAGGTAGCGAAATGACTCTTCTGCAGCACGAAATAACTGATTTCACCGTAAACGCCTTTCAAAATGGCGATTTTCGCGAGGTGAGCAAGAAGGACGTGCTGGGCCATTGGTCTGTGTTCTTCTTCTATCCAGCCGATTTCACCTTCGTATGTCCGACCGAGCTTGAGGATTTGGCCGACAAATACGAGGAATTCAAGAAACTTGACTGCGAGATCTATTCAGTATCCTGCGATACGCATTATGCACACAAGGCATGGCATGATGCCAGCGAAAATATCGCCAAAATAACCTACCCGATGTTGGCTGATCCTACCGCTTTGCTGGCAAAGGACCTCGATACGTATAACGAGGCTGACGGAACCGCAGAGCGCGGCGATTTCATCATCAATCCTGAAGGCAAGGTTGTGGCATACGAGGTCACTTCGTCGAATGTGGGCCGCAACGCCGACGAGCTGCTGCGCCGCGTGAAGGCATCCCAATTCGTGTATGAGCACGGCGACCAGGTATGCCCTGCCAAGTGGGAGCCAGGCGAGGCGACCATCGCCCCAAGCCTGAATCTTGTCGGACAGTTGTAAACCGAATCTGTATTGACTGTGCACCTCAATTTGATCTGCTCGATTGAGGTGCACAGTTTTTTTGAGCAGTCTATACGTGTACTGCCTGCGTAGGATTTGGCCTGTAACCCTGGGATTTGCCTATATGGATAGCAATGCCAGAAGGCGGCGCGTGCCAATAATCCAAATACGTATCACATACAAAAGGGCGGTGGGCTCTGCAAGAGAACCCACCGCCCTTCGCGATATTCAGCGTGAATCAGCCGGTATTCTGCAGGCCTGCAGCCACACCGGACACCGTGCATAGGATCAGGTAGATGAACTCTGCCTGTTGGCTTTGGCTGAGTTCTTCCTTATCCACCTTGCGACGCAAGGAGCGCAGTGCGAGTACCTGAGTGACCGAAAGCGCATCCACATAAGGGGAGCGAATGCGGATGGCTTGTCCAAGCACATGGCGGTGCTGCAACGGCCATTCGTCTCCGACGATCTTGAGCACCCACTTGCGAGTGAGCTCCATCTCCTGGAGCACCTTGTCGCGCAGGTCATCACGATCGCCCAGAGCCAGATACATCTTGGCGATGCGTTCGTCGGTCTTTGCCAGCGACATTTCGATATTGTCGATGAATGTGCTGAACAGAGGCCATTCTTCGTATGCCTTGCGAAGAGTATCGAGATCGTTGAACTTTTCACAGGCAGAACCGAGGCCATACCATGCTGCCAGATTGATGCGAGCCTGTGCCCAGGAGAAGACCCACGGAATCGTACGCAGATCATCAAGCGACTTGGCGCCGAGTCCGCGCTTAGCCGGGCGTGAGCCGATAGGCAGCAAGCCGATTTCGCTCAATGGCGTCACAGTGGAGAACCACGGTGCAAAATCATCTGTATTGAGCAGATCCAAGAAGCGGTTGTGGGCAGCCTCATCCAAGGCGGCAGCCATATCCGAATACTTGTGGGTCATCTCGGTATTGGTCTTCTCCACGCTTGGAGCGGACTGCAGCAGAGTTGCCGCTGCAACCGATTCAACGTGGCGAATGGCCAGAACGGGGTTGCCGTAACGTGCGAAAATGACCTCGCCCTGTTCGGTGAGCTTGAAGCGGCAGTTCACCGAACCCACTGGCTGAGCCAGAACTGCGCGGTTAGCAGGACCGCCACCGCGGCCAACGGCACCGCCGCGACCATGGAATAGCGTCAAATCAATATCATGCGACTCTGCCCACTTCGCAATGCGTTCCTGTGCGGAATGCAGTGCCAAAGTAGCTGAGGTCGGGCCGGCATCCTTGGAGGAATCCGAATAGCCCAGCATGACTTCCATCTTGTTGCCGGTGGCCTTTAGACGAGCTTGCACCTCAGGGATCTTGATGATCTCTTCGAGCACATCAACGGAGTTCTGCAAATCCTCCAACTGCTCAAACAACGGGATGACGTCGATGGTCGGCACAT
Source organism: Bifidobacterium tsurumiense (assembly GCF_000741765.1). Lineage (GTDB taxonomy): Bacteria > Actinomycetota > Actinomycetes > Actinomycetales > Bifidobacteriaceae > Bifidobacterium > Bifidobacterium tsurumiense. The sequence continues at coordinate 43,993 of NZ_JGZU01000001.1, read as the reverse complement.
CCTTTGGATTGGAGAATGCCAGACGATTCAGCTCGAATACATCGCGCACATTCTGCGCCGACTTGGTAAAGGAGATGATGTAGCGACGAGCGGCCTTCATGCCGTTGCGCTTCTGGATAGAGCCCAGTGCGCGGAAGGTGTCCAGCACCTCATGGGTCATCGGCTGCAGAGGACCACGCTCACCGTGGCGGCCGTGCTCGCGAATGTCTTCCAATGCGCGGGAATGCACCACGGAATGCTGACGGAACTCCATCTCCACCATGTGGAAGCCGAAGGTTTCCGCCTGCCAGATCAGATCCTGCAACGGGCCGTAGGCGGCACGACGTGCATTGCCGTCGGCGAGCGAACGCTGCACGGTCTTCAGATCCTTGATGAAGTCCTCGCAGGTGTGATACATCAGATCGGCGTCGCGGTCGATGGTGTAGTGCAGGCGATCGGCCATAACCAGCATGACTGCGCGATGCGGTTCCTTGGTGGAGATCAGCGAAGCCTTGTCGGTGAGGCGTTCGCTCATTTCCTTCTGGTGGTTCCACAGGTTCACGAGTTCAGGGCTTGCCGGCGTGGTATCCGACTCCATGGTCAGATTGCGTCCGACATTCCTTGTGGACTCTTCCAATGCGGCAATGACGTGATCGCTGAATTTGCGGGCGACAAGGCGGCTCACCTTGGCCGTGACATTCGGGTTTCCATCACGGTCAGAGCCAATCCAGCTTCCTGGGTGGAAGAATGCCGGGCACTGCGGTTCAACGAGGCCTGCGCGGTCGCCAAGCAGCCAGTCGTCAAAACGACGATACACGGCCGGGATGGTGTTGAAGAGGGTGTTATCGAAAATATCGATTATGGTATTGGCTTCTTCGACTGGCGTCGGCTTCTTCAAAGCGATTGGGGAGGTGCGGAACAGCGCGTCGATCTCGCTGAAGAGACGACGGTAGTTTTCCTTCTTATCCGTTCCTCCGAGGAATTTGTGCGCACTCAGCAGCTCTGCGATACGGCGGATCTTGCCTTCCACGGCCTTGCGGCGAGCTTCGGTCGGATGTGCCGTAAACACAGGGTGGAACTCGAGCTTCTCAAGCAGATCCTTGGCCTTTGCCGGTCCCATCTCGGCAAGCAGCTGGTGGTAGGCGCGGGTCATCTCATTGATCGGATCAACTGCCTGATTCTCGTTGACTTCGGACTCGCGCTGGTGCAGAACGGAGACTCGGTAGTTCTCCTCGCACAGATTTGCCAAGTGGAAATACGTGGCGAATGCGCGTGCCAACAGCTGTGCGTCATGCAGATTCATCTCATCGATGATTTCGACGGCTTTCTTCAGGCCATCGTTATCTGGATCCGGATCAACCAGAACGCCGGAGAAGTGCTCGGCGCTGGCTTCCACTGCATAGTTGAGCACAGTGTCAAAAGTGGACAACAATTCGGGATCGAATTCATCAAGCACTTCGCGAAGGGTTTGCAGGCACAAATCCATGTCATGCTTCAATGAATCGGGAAGTGTGCGCTCCTCCGGACCCTTGGTCCCCAAACCAGAAGCCACAATCGTGGCGTCCGCAGGAGTGATTTGTTCCTCTTGTGTTGTCATCAGACCTCCTTTACCGAATGTAAGGTTGCTCGGTCTGACGGTCCTCCACGGCTCCTCCGTGGTTGTTTTGGCCGTCCGTTGCGAGCCCACAGCCTCGTATTCAGCGGTTGCATAGCACATTGTAGGACTCACACTTTGACACAAATGTTACGAAATACTTTTTCTATGGAAATTAGTTCGATATTTGGGCAAAAATATGAGACAATGCGTTTTGCAACATCTTCATTGTTCATATGAATTTCACCGAGACCATTAAGAAACGCAAAAGCCGATAACCCAGCGATATTCCAGCACTCCATCGATGTATATAGAACACATCATCGCTGCGGTAATTTACATTTGTGAGCCATCGAAATAGGGCATTGCTGATGACGTGACACAGGGAAATAAGGAATGGACAAGGCCTGTTCACATTGTGGGCAGACCATACGCTACTACTAGTATTGTGAGTTCTCCAGCCGATCAGCACAATCAAAATGCCAACGCAACCGCAGTACGCAAATACCATTCCCACGCGATTCCCCTTGACATGGAAGACATTGAGCGTGACTGGGACAAGCCGGTAGAGGAAGCCGGCATTGCCGCAAAAGCCAGCATCATCGTGCGAGTAGGCATGCTGGATCTGGGGGCCGGAACGGGAAGTTTCCGCGTGCGAGAGATGATGCACCGCATTGCTTATCCATTGGGCGTCCATGTTCGGGCCGATGTGAATCTCACCAATATCGAAGCCGCCTGCACCGATGGCAAGAACCGCATCACTGAGGTGGTTGATCTGCCGACAACCGGCGTGAACACCGAACGCATCTGGCTGCTGGAGCATTTTGCGGATTGGTTCAATGCCCATTGTGGTGTCGGTTCAATGTATCACGCCAAGGCATCGGTCTCTGAAGCGCTTATGGAAAGCATGGACGCTCCTGAAGCGCAGAAATCCTTGGTGCAAGCCGCACGGCAACGACGCAAGCAGAAACAGGCGGAACTCGATGCGCGTCGCATAGCAGGTCAAACGCCAAGCGAAGGCCGCAAATCCCCTATCTCCGATGATGTGAAAAGCTCAAACGGTGAACAAGCTTTCACTGATACACATGCCTCTGAAGCCGGACAAGCCCCGAACATTGCGAGCAATTCCAGTGCTGACCAATCTGAACGCAAACCTCTCACCGTGCGTCAGGCACATGATCGCCTCGATGTTATCGAGCACCGCAAGCCTCTGTACACCCCTGCCTTTTCCGCATTGGGAGCTGCCATCGCCTGCGCGGCCTTCGTTTTCCTCCTGGGCGGCGGGCCATACGATATGATTGGTGCCTTCGTCGGTGCCGGTATCGGTCATTTCCTTCGCAGGCTGATGTTCGCGCGCAGACTGAATCAGTTCTTCGTCACCTTCGTATCCGTTGCGGTGGCCGCACTGGTGTGCACCGGCACATTGCGACTCATCGGTTTGGCCGATCCGGTGGCATTGCAGCACGATACTGCATATATAGGTGCAATGCTTTTCGTGATTCCTGGATTCCCCTTGATCACCGGTGGCTTGGATATTGCCAAATTGGACTTCCCCTCGGGCGTGCAGAGGATGTTCTACACCTTATCGTTGATTCTTATGGCAACGCTGGCCGCATGGATGGTGGCGCTTATCGTCCACCTCAACCCTCAGGGCTTCGAACCGTTGAATCTGAATCCTTGGGTCTATGCCGGATTACGATTCATCGCGGCATTTGCCGGAGTCTGGGGATTCTCGGTGCTTTTCAATTCTCCGCAGCGCATGTGCTACACGGCTGCAATCATCGGAGCCATTACCGATACGCTACGACTGACTTTCGTGGATTTCGGCATGCCCCCCGAGGCTGCGGCATTCATCGGAGCGTTACTTGCAGGACTGCTGGCCACAGCCTGGCGCCAAGCCGTCCGCCATGGGAAGTTGCCGCTGTATCTGGGCTACCCCCGCATATGTCTCACAGTGCCATCCATTGTCATCATGGTGCCCGGAATGTATATGTATCAAGCCATGTTCCATCTGGGACAGTATGAAATCCAGCAATCCCTGGATTGGGGATTCAGGGCATTCATGGTTATCGTCTGCTTGCCCATCGGTTTGGCCATGGCACGCGTGCTCGCCGATAAGAGTTGGCGCTATGACGTCTGACATGTCGTTGGCAATATGCAACTGCGATAATACGGAAAGATGGTTAGCGGCAATCGAATAATATCTTGCCATCAGCCACAACTGGGCGAAAGTACCGCGAGAATACCAGAATCTGCAAGTGATGCTGCAAGTCAACTTTGCGTGATACTTCGATTCGAAGCGTTCTGGAATAGCAATGCTTCCGCGATTCGGATATTGCAAAGCGCCGCACCCAGCGAATAGGTGCGGCGCTTATTGAACGGCATTGCGAGGTGCGCCTCGCAATATGGGATCAGACCGTGCTCAGTACTTCATTCCCATCGCACTGCGAACCTGATCCAGCGTCTCCTCGGCGATGGCGTTGGCACGCTTATTGCCGTCATGCAGAATATCGCGGATCGCATCCATATCCTTGGCCAACTCTGCGCGGCGTTCGCGGTGCGGTGCCAGGAATGCATTAACCGATTCGACAACATATGCCTTCAATGCGCCGGCGCCGGCATCGCCGATTTCCTCTGCGATATCTTCGGGCTTGCGGCCGGTAACCAGACCGGCAGTGGTCAGCAAAGCGGAAACCTGCGGACGAGCAATAGGATCAAATGTGATACGACGCTCGGAATCGGTCGGGCTCTTTTTGATCAGTTTGGCGGTTTCCTCAGCGGTGGCGCCCAACATAATGGAATTGCCATATGACTTGCTCATCTTGCGCCCATCCAGGCCGGGGATCTCCGGCGCTTCGGACAGGATTGCCGATGGTTCGGGGAATACCGGATTCTTCTTGGCATACCGCTCATTGAAGCGGCGGGCAATGGTGCGGGTGATCTCAACATGAGGCAGATTATCTTTGCCGATCGGCACCACATTGGCCTTGCAGAAGAGAATATCGCAAGCCTGATGAACCGGGTAGGTCAACAGCAAGCCAGTAAGCGCATGGCCTGAAGCTTCCATCTCCGACTTCACCGTAGGATTGCGGTGCAATTCGGCCTCGGTGACCAAGGAGAGGAAGGGCAGCATCAACTGATTGGCGGCTGCAACGGCAGAATGGGTGAAAATCATGGTTTTTTCGGGATCAATGCCGGCCGCCATGTAATCGAGCACCAAATTGAGCACATTGTCTTCGATATGTTCGGTGGTGTCGCGATCGGTGATCACTTGGTAATCCGCAATGATGATATTGGTATTGACGCCACGCTCCTGCATGGCAACGCGCTCGCGGATGGAACCAAAGTAATGCCCCAGATGAAGACGTCCGGTAGGCCGATCGCCGGTAAGCATGGTGAATTTTGCAGGATTCTCGATCAACTTGGCAAGAGTTGCATCCGAACGCTGCTTTGCTGCGAGGAAGCTGGCACTCATTTCATTGCCGGCCGCAGTCATCTGAGGTTCATCCGTCATTGCACAGTCCTTTGATGGGATAGTAAAACCGTTCAAAATATTGCTTTTATCGTAAAAGTTCAAGAAGACAATGAAACAGTGCCGAACAAGTGGTACTCTCTAATGTGATGAATTGAAAGCTACCGTAATTATTTACAGGGGGTCAGATGGGCCGCGGACGTCAGAAAGCGAAACAGCAGAAAATAGCCCGTAAGCTCAAGTATCTGACAACCGATACCGATTACGACGAGCTCGCCAAGGAGCTGAGCGCGCAGGAACCGGGCGTGGGGTCGTTTGATCCGTTTGCGGACGGTGAGGACGGGTACGAGTCTCAGGCCGAAGCCGTTGAGGACGAGCAAGAAGTGTCGGCACCCGGTGATGATGATCTTGATGAATATGCAAAATGGGCGGCGGAAGCCGCTGCGAAGGCCACCAGCGGTGAAATGCCGGTGACCAAATCCGAAAACAAGGCAGATATGCCAAAGCCGCGTCCGCATAGGCCGATTCCTATGCCGATGCCAAGCGCCTTGAAAAGGCCGAAGTCGGAGTAATCGCTGCGATTGCTGAGTTGTGCCCGTAGTGCGGAATGCATTACGGGCACACGTATAAGCGGAGGCATTCCGACATGCCAAGTGTTGAGCAAGGCTGTGCCTTATCGCATTCGCAAGGGCAACAGATCGCTTAGATCATCGCGCTCGCCCATTGCGCTGATACGACCGGCTTCTCGCTCCTCACTCCATGTTGTCACTCCCGTTGCCAAACGCATCCAGACGTCGGGATCCAGTTCGATGACGTCGGGAGGTGTGAGATTGTGCGGATCAGATGCCGGTCCTTCGAGGATTTTTATGGCTCCCCACGGGGCCACGCGCACTTCCACTCCCTCGCCGGGTGCCAGTCGTTCGAGCAGGAATAACGAGTATCTCACGGCCATGGCCCACACTGGACGAGGAAGTTCGGGGCCGAAATTCAACCGTTGCGAAAGCGTCATGGATTCTGGCTCGGATGATGGGGACGCGGGGACGATATATTCCTGAGCTGCCTCTAGCCATTGCTGGAATGCGTCCCTGCCTTGCGGAATATCATGTTCGCAAATCACTGCCATAGTGTGTATTCTGCCTTGCAATTGCGACGAAATATCCATCGGTCGAGCATTCCGCAATGCGCATATTTATATAATCGACAGTTTTATGCTGGATTAGGAGCACAGGAAACGCATGATTTGCATACGTTTTTTTGGCTATGTGACAGTCTTTCAATGAGGTGCTATCATCGCTCTATGAGAACGTATGCAATATGCTGCGCACCAAGCGCGGTGCCTAGATGTAATGAGGCATAGCAAGGCATAATGGCATAATGGTTCTTAGACGTGTATCCGTTTAAGGGAGTCATAGAATGACCGAAATTACCGCACCAAAGTCCCCTATTTCAGCGGAGCAGTTTGCGGATGAAATCCGCGAGCAGCTCAAATACACGCAGGGTGTGACCGAGCAGCAGGCAACCGACGCAGATGTTTATGTCGCGGCAGCCAGCGCAGTACGTCGCCACCTCATGGATGCGTGGATGCAAACACAGCAAGATATGATCAACGGCGATACTAAGGCCGTCGGCTATCTGAGCGCAGAGTTCTTGATGGGCAAGCAGTTGAGCAACGCACTGCTCAATGTCGGCTTGACTGAACAATTCGAAGAGGCCGTCAAGAATCTCGGACATGATCCGCAGAATGTTATCGACGCTGAGTATGAGCCTGGCTTGGGCAATGGTGGCCTTGGTCGTTTGGCAGCATGCTTCATCGATTCCCTGGCTTCTCTGGGTGTTCCCGCCTTCGGCTACGGCATCCAATACAAATACGGCATCTTCAAGCAGGAGTTCGACGAAGAAGGCAAGCAGGTAGAGACGCCTGATTACTGGCTGGAAAACGAAGAGCCATGGGGCCATATCGATTATGGCCGCTCCCAGCGCGTGAACTTCGGAGGCGAAGTCGTTGAGGAGAACGGCAAGCGCGTATGGAAGCCTTCGTGGGCTGTCCGCGCAGTGCCGGTGGACTATATGGTCCCTGGCTACAAGTCCGGTCGCGTCAACACCTTGCGTCTGTGGACCTCCAAGTCCTACGATGAGTTCGATCTGCTCACCTTCAACAAGTCCGAGTATTTGGACGCCGTGCGTCCTCAGGTCGTTGCTGAAAATATCTCGAAGATCCTGTATCCGGAAGATTCAACCCCTCAGGGCAAGGCACTGCGTCTGGAGCAGCAGTACTTCTTCGTCTCCGCTTCCATCCACGACGCCATTCGCGTGTTCTATCCAGGGCAAGACAAGCCGGATCTGACCACATTCCCGCAGAAGATCAACTTCCAGCTCAACGATACGCACCCCGTTATCGGCATTCCGGAGCTTATGCGTGTGCTGATCGACGAGTACGGATATGACTGGGATACCGCTTGGTCGATTACTTCCAAGACCTTCAACTACACCTGCCACACTCTGCTTCCTGAGGCACTGGAAGTGTGGTCCGCAGACCTCATCGGCGCTTTGCTGCCTCGCCATCTTGAAATCATCAAGAAGATCAACGATCAGTTCGTCAAGGAACTCGCTGCACAGGGCGTTGATAAGAAGCAGATCGAGCGCATGCGCATCTACACCGATGGCAAAGATGCTTCCGTCCGCATGGCATATCTCGCCACATACGGCGGCTCTCATGTCAATGGTGTGGCAGAGTTGCATTCCCAGCTGCTCAAGGATGTGACGCTAAAGGACTTCTCCGATGCATATCCTGACAAGTTCACCAATGTCACGAATGGCGTAACCCCACGTCGTTTCGTGCGCATGGCAAATCCGCGCATGTCCGACCTCATCACCGAGGGTCTGGGAACCGATGCCTGGATGAGCGATCTGGAGAAGCTCCAGGGCTTGGTGCCGTTGGCTGACGATGCCGAGTTCGTCAAGAAGTTCGCTGAGGTCAAGCAGGCCAATAAGCGTGCTTTTGTTGATTTCGCCAAGCGCAAGTACGGCTTCGAAATCAATGCGGACACCATGTTCAACACCATGGTCAAGCGTCTGCACGAATACAAGCGTCAGTCCCTGAAGATTCTTGCCGTCATTTCCACCTATGCGGATATCAAGTCCGGCAAGCTTGATGTGGACAGCATCGTTCCTCGCACGGTGTTCTTCGGAGCCAAGTCCGCACCGGGATATGCAATGGCCAAGGAAACCATCCAGCTCATCAACAATGTGTCCCGCGTGGTGAACAACGATCCAGCCACCAAGGGCAAGCTCTCTGTCTACTTCCCATGGAACTACAACATCGAGCTGGCGGAGAACCTCATTCCTGCCACCGACCTCGATGAGCAGATTTCCCAGGCGGGCAAGGAAGCATCCGGTACCGGCAATATGAAGTTCGCCCTGAACGGCGCACTGACCGTGGGCACTCTGGACGGCGCCAATGTGGAGATCCGTGAGCGCGTCGGCGCCGAGAACTTCTTCCTCTTCGGCATGACCGTTGACGAGGTGGATGCCCTCTATGCAGCCGACTACGATCACGGCGGATCCCGCAGGTATTACGAAGAGGATCCTCGCCTGAAGCAGGCCATCGATATGGTTGCCGACGGCACCTTCTCCGAGGGTGACAAAAAGACCTACGAGAATCTGGTCAACGACTGGCTGACCCACGATTACTTCATGACCCTGGCTGATTTCGGTGCGTATATGGACATTCAGGACGAGATCGAATCAACCTACCGTGACCCGATGAAGTGGGCTCGTATGGCTGTGCTCAACGTGGCCAACTCCGGCTACTTCAGCTCGGATCGTTCCATCGAGGATTATCTGGAACGCATCTGGCACACCGGTCCGCTTGCCTGAGTGAGAACGATGCGCACGGGCTCTGCTGCCGGATGAGCGGTTGAAGCCTGATCCGACCTCAATAGGCCGCGTGAATTCATTCGGATTCGCGCGGCCTATTGATATTTACGGTGTCATTGTCTTCGCCTTGCATTGCGCATAGTTCCATATTTCGCATGTTGCCAAGCCATTGTGTTTGCCGGTTGGTTATCGCGATCAAAAGCCATTCCATTGATGGGTAGCAAAAAGCCGGCGGGGCAATCAATGCCCAGCGCCGGCTAAACGGTTGTGTTGTGAGAAATCTCATGCGGCTTCTACCGCCGGAGCGGCCTCTTCTTCTTCGTCGCTCTCGTCCTCGTCCTTGGACAAGCCCAGATCCACAGGAGAAGAGCTATTCTCCCATGGCTCCTCCCAAGGATCGTAATCAGGGTTCTGCTGCTTGTAGATGTACAGTCCGATAACTGCAGCGAGCAGACCGCCGAAGAGTAGTGCGAAGAATTTCCAACCGTTGGACTTGCGTTCCATGACGGCTCCTTTCCCGGTTACGCTGACTGCCCATTCAAGTCAACTCTATCTTCTATCTTAGTTCCCCGTTTGTAACGATTGAGTGGACGTTATGCATTGCTGTAAGCCGGCAAAGAAGCTGCGGAAAGATAGCGGCTAAAGTAAGCGTATGCAACGTATCGACAGACGAACAATTGAGGCGCAATGGCGCTCCGGAGGTCCGGTTATCACCGTCGCGATTATCGCAGTATGCGTGGCCGTTTGGATTGTGGAGATGCTCACATATATGTTGTCTCCGACTCTCTTCGCGCGGCTTATGTCTCCTTTGGTATATGCACCGGCATATGTGCATATCGAGCCGTGGACTTGGTTTAGCTCCATGTTTGTGCATGCGCCGAATCTTATGCACATCCTGTTTAATATGGTTGCTTTGTGGTCGGTGGGCCCTGTTTTGGAACGCATGATGGGGCATTGGCGTTATCTTGCGTTATATGTGATTTCCGGCTTGGGAGCCGCGGTCGGAATCAGTGCATGGTGCACTATTACTGGCAATTGGGCGATGTCGGCATATGGCGCATCGGGGGCGCTTTTCGGATTATTTGCTGCACTATTGGTGGTATTCCGCCGCATCGGAGCTGATATTCGTTCCATGCTGATTTGGATGGCAGTGAACTTTGCTCTGCCTCTTGTGATTCCGAATATTGCATGGCAGGCACATGTGGGCGGATTCATTATTGGCGGCGTCCTCACGTGGCTGCTAGTTTCGGGAGTCCCGGCATGGAGAAAATGGTCATTCACCAGGCGCATGTGGGTGTATGGGGGCACGGTGACCTGTCTCCTTGTGGTGGCACTGGTGCTGTTGTAGCGGGATTTCCGTATGCAATTCGGCGCCATTGCTCACAAGGTAAATTACAGTGATGTAGTTTTCCACAATTGTGGACAAGCATGTGGATAGTGTGGGTATAAGCGGGGGATAGTTGTGGGGAAACCCTCTAAGTTATCCACAGAGATATCCACTTTTCCCCAATTTTCAGGCATGATAGTTTGTGGATAATGTGGATAGTACTTATCCACAATTTACCGGGTACAGTGTGTAACTCCCGGCATACACAGGAAAAGGCGCTGTCCGTGTGGATGCGCTAAGCGGAGATAGAGGAGGAGTGCCGGACGCATTTCCGACTGCTCCCATGGCTATCCGTGTGAACCTGCTGATCACGGTCTGAGCGGATAGCCAAAGGGATTCACGGAATGGATCGCATGCAGCTTGTATCGCAAACCCAATACTCCCATGCGCCGCTACCAGCGCAATTATGCGATATGCGGAACTGGCCGGAATCCAGTCCCACTTCATAGTGCGCAGAGTAGAGTGAGAAAGCAAAACAGCAGAAACGATATGCCCTGTGTCTGAATGCGAGCAATACAACGTTCATATGAAACACCTTCTGAATGCGGAAAGCCGCAGCATTACGGCAACATGCATGTGAACGGGCAACAGGAGCACAATGCATTGGCCGTATGCGCCTCGGCATAAGGAGAGTCAACGCGATGAAATATGTGACCTTGTCCAATGGCGAGAATATACCAACACTCGGTTTGGGAACCTATCGGCTCAGCTCCGAGGAAGCGCGTCAATCCGTAGCCCGCGCATTGCGGCATGGATATCGGCTTATTGATACCGCGAATTTCTACATGAATGAAAAGGCCGTCGGCCAAGGCATAGCCGAGTCCGGCGTGCCAAGAGAGGAAATATTCCTCACGTCGAAGATATGGCCGTCCAATTACCGCAAAGACAAAGCCGCCAAAGCCATCGATTCCACGCTGCACCGACTGAATGTGGACTATTTGGACTTGTTGCTCCTTCACCAGCCAGTCGGCAAGTACACCGAGGCATGGGTAGCGCTGGAAGATGCGGTAAGGGCAGGAAAGGTGAAGTCCATAGGCCTGTCGAATTTCATCGACAAGGATCTGGATCGCATCCTCGATCAGGCCACGATCAAGCCGGCGCTTGTGCAAGCGGAAAGCCACCCATACTGGCAAAGACATGAGTCACGGGCTCGACTCTCCAAACTCGGTATCGCCATGGAAGCCTGGTATCCACTCGGATCGGCCAATTCCAAGGTACTCAATGAGCCCATTTTCAAAGAATTGGCCGAACGATATCACAAATCAGTGGTGCAGGTCATCCTGCGCTGGCATATTCAAGCAGGCAATATCGTCATCCCAGGATCAAAGAATCCGGCACATATCGATTCCAACTTCAATATTTTCGACTTCGAATTAACCGAAGAGGATATGGCCGCCATAGCCCAGCTGGATCAGAACAAAAGCTTCCTCAATGTGCCCAAGTGGGTATTGGGACTCACCGCACTCGTGAATGTGAATTACGGACGCCACCAGTAGAGGATGCAAATCCACAGGGCCATTCCTTTAAGGACTGCGCATGAGTATGTTTATGTCTGCGTTCTGTGCACGACAGGGAAACACGCCCCGGCACTATGCACGAGCCGTTGATATGGTTGCACTCCGGCTGTGTATGTGTCAGTATCACGCAAGGGACACAGGTGCAGAGGGCGGCATAATGGCCGATTACGCGCGGTGCTAATAGCATGCGCATACCGATGGTTCCGTAGAATAGCATTCGTGGAAATCAGCACGCAGACCCAAGCATTCATCAAAGCGCACAGGCATGAGGACGTCAGAGCGCTCGCTTTACAAGCCAAACGCACCGATGGTCTGGATCTGCCCTTTGCCCTGGATCAGATCGCGGGCTGGCAAACCGCACAACATAAGCTTCCACAGTGGGCGGAACACGATGGCATCATCTATCCGCCGCATATCTCGATGGAACAATGCTCCTCGCAATTCACGGCACAATACAAAGCCAAGCTCGCTCAACGCATCCTGCGCGACAATCAGGACGGTTCCAAGCCACTGCCTGACAGCAGCATCACAAAACCCGAAGACGATGACAATGACTCACTGAATGCGAATCAAATATCGAACCCTGCCGAAGCCGAAGCACAGTCCAGTAGCATGGCCGATATCACAGGCGGCTTCGGGGTGGACTTTTCATATATGGCACGGCAATTCACCACGGCAATATATGTCGAACGCCAACCGCATCTCTGCGAAATAGCACAGCACAATATGAATATCCTCGGCCTTAATCAGACGGTCATTCGCAATGGCGACGCCGAAGAGCTACTGGCCGATTTGGAAGAGCGCAACCAGCGGCTATCGCTCATATTCGCAGACCCCGCAAGGCGCGATTCACACGGCTCGCGCACATATGCCATAGCAGACTGCACACCGGATGTGCTCGCACTGCATCGCAGAATGCTCGCAATAGCCCCAATAGTCATGCTCAAACTCTCTCCGATGCTCGACTGGCGGAAAACCGCAGAAGACTTCCAAGGCGCAGTAAGCGAAATACACATAGTCTCAACAGGCAACGAATGCAAAGAACTGCTGCTGGTCCTGCGCAACGACCACCAACCCGACCAGCCAGTACATATGGTATGCGTCAACGACAGCAGCATCGTGGCCTATGAATGGAACGGCCTGATGCAAAGCACGCCCGCAAACATCCAAGCAGAGGCGGCCACGCAACGAGAGCCACTCGAACAGCAACAATATCTCTATGAACCCAATGCCTCGCTTATGAAAGCGGGCGCCTTCGATATCGTGTCCGAACGCTACCCTGCAGCACCAGTAAGCACCAACAGCCACCTATTTGTCAGCAATACGCCCATTGAAGACTTCCCAGGCCGTGGCTTTGCCATAGAAGCCGTCAGCACCATGAATAAGCGCGAACTGCGCTCGCTTGTCTCAGATCTGACCCATGCGAATATCGCCACGCGCAACTTCCCGCTCAGCGTGCAGCAGCTGCGTGCAAAACTGCGCTTGCGCGACGGTGGCTCTGCCTATCTCTTTGCCGCAACCGATCGTGACGGGAGACATTGCGTTATCCGCACGCATCGGTTGTAACGGGCTGCGCATCGTTGCGATGAGGTCCAAAGATTCGCGAGAGACGGATCTGATCCGAAGACTATGTGGAAGATTGGCTAATGGGGGCTAATGGCGTCGGAAAACCCCAAAAGAGTACACGAAACCGTGCGCATGGCGTTTCATCACCATACGCACGGTATTCAGAGTGGAACTACGTTGGGAGTTTTTAGCGCCACCACATGGTCATCAGGAAGCCGACCATGATAATCGCGAATGCGATGGCCAGATTCCATGCGCCGATACCAGGGATCGGGTAATTGCCGGTCAGGTAGTAGGTCACCGCCCAGACCAGACCGATAATCATCAAAGCGCAGAACAGAGGAACGAACCATGCCGGATTGGCTTTGGTCCCCTTAATCGAATCCTCCACGCGGCGAGTGTTTTCGGCTTGGCGTTGCATCATGCGGCGCATCTGTGGAGTGACTTCAGACTTGTCCACAGTGGCATTCAGCACGGCCTCGACCTTCTCCATCGGGAAGCCGTAAACATCGTCGTCCGACTCATCAACATCTGACGTATCTGCAACGTCGGTTACAGCCTCGTCAACTTGCTCAGCGTCATCCGCGGTTGCGGTGTTCTCGTGCAGCTCTTCATCAGCCATTAGCGTAGTCTCCATTCAATAGGCTAAAAGTCATAATAGTGGTTAGACTCGAAACCAGCGAATAACGGCGTGAAGGAATCGGATATTATGGCGAAACGCACCGGAAAGCATGGCGTCAAGCACTCTGTGATGGGCAGCTTGGCCGTGTTCGTCGTGGTCGCTTTTTCCGGTTATCTGCTCATGACCAATGTGCGCGTGAATCGCACGGCAACAGTCACTTCTGACACTGCGCAGCTGATTGAGCAGCGGGTGCAGAGAGTGGATGAATTGCAGAAGGAAATCAACGATCTGAATTCCAAAATCAACGCGCTGGATACTTTGGCAGGGGATAACAGCAGCAGTACCGATGCCAGTGAAGATGCGGGTTCCAGCACGGTTTTGCCGGCTGTGCAAGGCCCAGGTGTCACAGTCACCTTGGATGATTCCCCTCTGTGGGAAAATATGGTGGGGGATTCCGGATCCACTGCCAATATCAATGATTATGTGATTCACCAACAGGATATCGAGGCAGTGGTGAATGCACTGTGGGCAGGCGGAGCCGAATCCATGATGATCCAGGATCAGCGTGTTCTGGCGAATTCGGCAGTGCTATGCATCGGCAATGTGCTGATGTTGCAAGGAAAGCAATATTCCCCGCCGTACACGATTTCAGCAATAGGCTCTTCAGACGGCATGATTGATGCATTGAATCAATCTCAGGCCATCACCATATATAAACAATATGTCAGCGCATTCGGGTTGGGTTGGAAGGTGGAAACCAAAGACACTTTGGATTTCCCCGAATCCGCGGCGTTGCTGCAGCCACTGCGCTATGCCACAGTGAGCAAGGACGAAAGCGAAGGTAACTGATGAAACATGCTTCGGGACAGCATTCCTCGTCATTGGACTCGGTAGATGAGTTGGGACAGTTTGCAGAGCCAAACAACATCTCCGATGGCAATGATGACCCATCATCGGCGAATAGTGCAGCAGCCGCTGCTGGGGTTTCTCGCAGACCACAGAATCGCCGTTCTGGCGGCTGGGGATGGCAAGTCGTCGGCATCGTTGCAGAAATCCTCGTCACGCTGGGATTGATTTGCGGACTGTATGTGGTCTGGCAGCTGTGGTGGACAGGAGTGGAAGCGGAACACATCCAGAATGAGACGCGCCAGTCCGTAGGTTGGTCAGATCCCACAGCCTCTGATAGCACTTCTATCGCAGCGGCCCAAGAAGGCGATCCGCCAGTTCAGCCAGAAAATCCGCAGAACGGTGATCTGATAGCTGAGATTTACATACCTCGTTTTGGCAACCAATGGGTGCGCAATATCGTGGAAGGAACTGATGCGGAACAGCTGAATAAGCATGGCATGGGGCATTATCCCGATTCCCAATTGCCTGGCGAATTGGGCAATTTTGCCGTTGCAGGTCACCGTACCGGATACGGTCAGCCCTTGGGCGATGTGGATAAGATGCAAGAGGGCGATTCTATTGTGGTTCGTACTCAGGATTACTGGTATGTATACAAATACACCAGTTATAAGATCGTGTTGCCTGAAGATACCTATGTTGTGGCGCCGAATCCGGAAGATCCGACTGTTGCCGCCACCAAACGCATGATTACGCTGACCACATGTGAACCGAAGTACACTGCCCCGACGCATCGCTGGATCGTATTCGGCGAATTGCAATACTGGGCCAAAGTGTCGGACGGTATTCCGCAGGAGCTTTCCACCACTGATTCGAATGGCGCGGTGAAATTCACCAATACCGAGGAAGTATCCGCTGTCGCTCGACTGCAGTCTCTTCAGCCGCTCATCATGATGTTGCTGATTGCATATGTGGTGCTGTTCCTCGCCGCCGCAGTGGCGTGGCGTTGGCCGGCCCGCAGGGCCATTCGCCTGGGTCAGCGCCGTAAGCCGGATCTGAGCATCTACGGCGGACTGACTCGTCTGCAGCCGGGCGTGTTCCCAGTACGCTTGTTGCTTATGGCTCTGTTGCTGGTAGCGGGTGCTGCGGCGCTCTTCCAGTGGGGATTCCCGTGGGCGGCATCCACCATTCCGTTCCTGCGTGATATGTCAAGTTATGTGACCGTGTAATGCACGGCGAGTAGTTACTGCGGTGCGCGCTGTCCTTTGGGATAGCGACCATCTTTTGTATGTGATATCGGTGTTGGATGCTGGGAGCGCGGTCGGCATGTGAGTTGCGCACACGGCCTTCTGAGGCCTTCCTTGAGATATATATGACCGAGAGGGCATGGCCTGGCAATAGCCCTATTGATTTGGGCTCGGGAGTAGGGATATTCGGCTATTTGTTCGCTGTATTGCACCTAGTTGCCGTATGTGCATGGCGAATATGAGCAAAGTTGACCGAGGTGTAGCCGACTTTCAGTAGACTGTCGAACATGTGGCTGTTTGGCTGCCGGGAGCGGACGCTAATCGGCCATCCCTGTGGTGATTGGAGTGATATGACGGATAGCGCACGCATTCTTGTGGTGGATAATTATGATTCCTTCGTCTACACCATTGTGGGATATCTGGCCACACTGGGTGCAGATGTCACAGTAATCCGCAATGACGCCGCGGATGTGGTGGAAGCGCTCCGTCGTGGCGACACTGGCATATTGGATGAATATGATGGCGTGCTTATTTCGCCCGGTCCTGGAGCTCCTGCGGAGTCCGGAATAAGCGAGGATATGATCAGGCTATGCGCAAAGGTCAAGAAGCCGATGTTCGGCGTATGCCTCGGTTTGCAGGCGCTGGCAGAGGTGTACGGTGCCGATGTGCGTCACGCTCCCACGATCATGCACGGTAAGACCAGCCTGATCGACCATGAGAAGGGTGGCGTTTTTGAGGGGGTCGCCAACCCCATGACTGCAACGAGATATCACTCGTTATCCATTCAGCCGGACACGATGCCTCAAGAGTTGGTGATTACGGCTCGTGCTCAAGGTGACGACACTATTCAGGGCATCAGACACCGTGAATTGCCTCTTTACGCAGTGCAATTCCATCCAGAATCGGTGATGACTGAGGACGGCTATCGACTTCTGGCCAATTGGCTGGCCGTGTGTGGGCAGACGAATGCCGTTGCCAATTCCGAAGGCCTGCAGCCCAAGGTGGCGGTCCAATAGTCCGGACCAGTTAGGCGAGGTTTGCCGCTTGAGCTGGCGATGGCGCTATATATGGTGGCATCAATATCAGTTGTGGCCTGCAATACCGGTATGTATTGCAGGCCACAACCATGTCAAACGGGATAAATGCCGTCTTGAACGACGATTCTCCTGACTCTAGTTCTGCTCAGATGAAGAACCGCTGCTGGACGAACTGCTATTCGACGAGCTGCTTGTCGACAGAGTGACAGTGGACCCCTTGTCTACCTTGGTGCCGGCAGCCGGAGAGATCGAAGTCACTGTGTCGCTGTCCTTGACATTGGAGTCGGAGGAGGCGGCGGTCAAGCCGGCAGCCTCCAGCAAGGCTTTGGCTTGGGCATAGGTCATTCCAGCATAGATGGTCGGAACAGTGACCTGCTCCTTGCCAGAGGAGACATACACGGTTACGGAACTCCCTTGCTCCACCAAGGTTCCTGAACCTGGATCAATGCGGGTGACAGAACCGGAAGCGACCGAATCGGAGTTTTCCTGCACCACGGATGTGTTGAATCCAGCCTTATGGAGCGTATCAAGCACTGAATCCTGCGGTTGCCCGACCAAGCCATCAGGGACTTCGGTCATGCCAGAGGAAACATACAGGGTAATCGTGGTGCCCTTGGTCTGAGCGGTACCTGCGGCCGGATCAGTGCGCGTGACATTGTCTTTGGCAACGGTGGCGCTGTTCTCGGTCTTGGTTGAAGACGACACCTTGAATCCAGCATCTTCCAAAAGGTTTCGAGCCTCGTCCTGGCTCTTATCGGTGACGTCCGGCACAGAAACGGATTGCGGACCTGCAGAGAACCACACGATAACCGTTGAACCCTTGGCAACTGACTCGCCGCCTGCAGGGCTTTGCTTGGTGAACGTGCCCTCGGGCTCTGTGGAATCCGTATCCTGACGCGCATCCATAACCAAACCGACTGCGGTGAGCTTTTCCTCAGCCGCATCCTTGGTGGTCGTGGACGTGAAGGTCGGAACAACAACCGTATCGGCTTCAGCGGAATTGCCGGAAGTGAACGCCCATACTGCTCCCGCGATGGCCAGAATGATGAGGATGCCTCCGACTATTGATGCGACGATGATCCTCTTCTTGCGCCGTTTCTTCTCCGCGGCGGCACGTTGTTCGGCCGTGTGCGCAATCCTGTGGAAGCCTGAGGCTGCACGGCTTCAAATTGCCCCGTAACCGGGTTGAAAGCCTGGGTTGCCGCAGTCTCGGCAGGATTCAGTGCCGCGGTGGTGGCCGTTTGCTCAGCCTGCTTGCGAGCACGCATATTGGAAAGATCGGTGAGTGGGTTGAAAGCGGCGGCAACCGGCACTCCACCGTTCATGAACGCGAGAATATCGTTTTTGAACTCAGCGGCCGTGGCATACCGGTTCTGACGATCCTTGGCCATTGCCTTTGCGCAGATCTGGTCCCACATCTTCGGCAATCCTGGCACTACCGCGCTAGGTGGAGTGGCTACCTCAGAAACATGCTGGTAGGCGATTGCCACTGCGGAATCACCGGTGAACGGAGGCTTTCCGGTAAGCATTTCATACAGCACGCATCCGGCGGAATACAAATCCGAACGCATATCCACGGTTTCACCGCGAGCCTGCTCAGGGGAGAGATACTGGGCAGTGCCCACAACGCCCTGGGATTGCGTCATGGTGGCAGCGGAATCGTCCAAGGCACGAGCGATGCCGAAGTCCATGACCTTGACCACGCCTTGCTCGGAAATCATGATATTTCCGGGCTTGATATCGCGGTGGATAATTCCCATACGATGCGAGTATTCCAAGGCATTGAGCACGCCGAGCATCACTTGCGAGGCATCCCGCTGGCTGAGCGGGCCGGTGGCCTTGATGATATCGCGCAGCGTCTGGCCCTTGACATACTCCATAACGAGATATGGCAAGTGTTCTGTGCGACCATCATCCGTAGTAATCGCCTCTTCGCCCGAGTCGAAGATATTCACGATATTCGGATTGTTCATTTGGGCGACGGAATGAGCCTCGCGGCGGAACCGGGAGAGGAAGATCTCATCGTTGGCCAAATCGGAGCGCATGATTTTCACCGCTACGGTACGCCCCAACCGCGTATCCAAAGCGACTCGCACCTCGGCCATGCCGCCGCGTCCGACGAGCTGACCGAGCTGATATTGGCCGTTCGCCAACGAAGTTGGCATATTGCTGTTCATTGCTGCTCCCTCCACTGTGCCTGAGTGGTCGAACTGGCCACCCGGGTCTCCGGTGTGGCGCTTATGAAGATTTGTGCCGGTTGATCATCATGCTTGGATGCCCGTAGCAGGGGCGGTGCAGCATGGGGAGAACTGGCTACACGCCGCGGAATGCGGCCTCCTGAAACGACGGTTGTCGAATCATCTGAGAAAGTTTGCTGGTCAAGGATTCTGCGTTCGATGCGCGAAAGCGTACGCGAAACGGTCAAAGCGTCCTGCGGGCGGTCCAAAGGATCCTTGGCAAGCATCGACATGACGAACTGGTTGAGCTGCAAGTCAACGGAATCCGGCAAGGGCGGCACGGGATCATTGACGTGGGCTGCCGCAATATCTACCGGCGTTGTGCCGGTGAATGGCCTGTGCCCGCATAATCCCTCATAAGCCACAACACCAAGAGAGTAGATGTCGGATTGCGGCGTGGCCTGCTTGCCCTGAGCCTGCTCAGGCGAAATATATTGAGCGGTACCAACCACCATGCCATCCTGGGTGATCTGTTCCTGATCGGTGGAGTAGGAGACGCCAAAATCAGTGATTTTCACTTCACCCTCGTCCGAAACCATGATGTTCGCAGGCTTTACGTCGCGATGCACCACGCCATGCGAATGCGCAATAAACAGACCGCGAGCGGTTTGAATCAAAATAGGCAACAGCTCGGTAGGAGGCATTGCACCACGCTCATGGAAGAGATCCGCCAAAGAGCGGCTCGGCACATACTCCATGATGAGGAAGCCAATGCCGTCATGCTCATAGTATTCAAAAAGCGCAGCGATATTGGGATGCGCAAGATTGGCGGAATTATGTGCCTCAGCCCGTAAGCGACGCAGCTTGGCCTCGACATTATTGGTATCACCGCGCAGGGCCTTGATGGCCACAGGGCGGCCGAGTTGGATATCATAGCCCTTCCAAACCTCGCCCATGCCACCTTGTGCAAGCCTGGAGTCCAGACGGTAGCGGCGATGTATGAGCTGTCCTTCAATCAGTTTCATTGCTTCAGCGCCTCCTCCATCACTTGCTTCATGATCGGGCCTGCGGCGTATGAGCCTGCCGTATCAGTATTGTGCACAACCACTGCGATGGCGATTTTCGGATCATTCGCCGGAGCGAATCCCATGACCCAGCCGTCAATGGACTCGTTATTGGCGCCGATTTGCGCAGTACCGGTCTTTGCGGCGACGGAGACGCCGTCAATGGCCAGATTCGTGTTTTCCTTGGTGACCACGGCTTCCATCATCTGCGTGAGCTTGTTGGCGGTATCCTCACTGAATGCTTGAGACATCACCGAAGGCGTTGTGGAAGAGAGCACTGACAGATCGCTGGAACGCACCCGATCGACCAAGGTCGGCTGCATAAGCTTGCCCTTATTGGCAATGGCGGCAGCGATCATTGCGGTTTGCAGAGGCGTCGACTGCGTATCGCCCTGTCCGATGGATGCAAGGGCCAGCTTGTCATCGCTGACGCCTGTCGGGAACGAGGATGCTATGGCCTTCATAGGAAGACCTGTCGAATCGGACCCGTCCAAGGTTATCGAGCTTCCATAGCCCAGCTTTTTGGCCTGTTCGGATACTGCGTCATCGCCCAATGAAACGCCAAGCTGTGCAAAGGCGGTATTCGATGAATACGCCAATGCGTCTTCAAAGGAAATCGTACCATTGGAACCATTGGCTGCCGACTCCACATTGGTGAGCACAGTATTGGTGCCGGGCAAGGTGTACCCTGCGCCGGCTGGGATTTGGGTATCGACTTGATAATTGCCGGTTTCCAAGGCTGCTGCGGCAACCACGGTTTTAAATGTGGATCCTGGAGGATAGAGCTGTGAGGTAGACCGGTTCAGCATGGGATTATTGGCGTCTGCGGTGAGCGTGGAATACGCCTGGTTTACGGCGGTGCCGTCATGAGATGCCAACTGGTTGGGATCATAGCTTGGCGTGCTCACCATAGCCAGAATGCGTCCGCTTGAAGGTTCAATCGCCACCAACGCGCCATCTTTGTCTTGCAACAACTGATATGCCAAGGTCTGCAGCTTGGTGTCGATTGATGTCTCTATCGAAGCGCCCTTGTTCTCAGTGCCCGAGAGCAGGGACTTGAAGCGTTGCCAGAACAGCGCATCCGATTGACCGCTGAGAAGCTCATTGCGAGATGCCTCAATGCCACGATCAGCGCGCTGGCTTATGGAGAAATAGCCGGTCACCGGCGCGTACACGTCACCGCTGCTATACGAACGCTGATATTCAAAGGCGTCATTCACAGGATCGGATTTGGCCAATACCGTGCCATCCGACGCAAGAATCGAGCCGCGAGGTGCGCCAAACTCATGGTAGAGCGCTCGCACATTGCGAGGATCGTTATTCAGGGTATTCGCCTGGATTGCAGTGATTACCGTGGAAGAAAGGCCCAGCACTGCGAACAATACGATAACGGCAGTAAACAATTGACGGAGGTTCTTATTCATTGAGCACCTCCGGACACGGTACGAGGCGTTTTTGCACGCTCCTTGAGTTCATGGTCGCGTAACACCGCCAAGGCTTCATATTGGAAAGTATCGGATGAAACTTCGGGCTCGGGCTGGTTCGCCGCATTGGAGATCACGATCAGCAGACCGGCAAGAATGTAGTTAGCGATAAGCGATGAACCGCCGGCAGCCATATATGGCAAGGTCAAGCCGGTAAGCGGGATGACCAAAGTGATGCCGCCAACGACAGTGAAGACCTGGAATGCCATGGTGAACACCAATCCGGAAGCCAGCAGCTTGCCGAATCCGTCCTTGATTTTCATGGCGGTAATAAGACCGGAGGAAATGATGATGACATACAGCATCAAAATGGCCAGCAAGCCGACCAGACCAAGTTCCTCGCCCACAGAGGAGTAAATGAAGTCGGAATTAGCCAGCGGTGTGAGATTCGGATGGCCTTGGCCCAAGCCGGTTCCTGCCATGCCTCCGGAAGCCAAGCCGAACAGGCCTGTTACGATCTGTGCGGAACCCCCTGGATAACGGTTGTAAATCTCAGAATCGAAGGGGTGGAGCCATGCGTCGACGCGGTAGCCGACATGGGCGAAAACCTTGGCGGCGACCACGCAGCCGATTGCGAAGGCGACAAACCCTATGGCAACCCAGCCCTTGCGTCCTGTGGCCACATACAGCATGGATACGAACATGGCGAAGAACATCAGTGAGGTGCCCAAATCGTGCTGGATGACCAGCACGCCCATAGAAGCGAACCATACGACGATTATGGGTCCAAGATCCTTGACACGGGGCATTTGCATGCCCAGCAGTTTTTTGCCACCAATCGCGAGCTGGTCACGATGGTCGAAAAGATAGGATGCGAAGAAGAAAGCCAGGAAGATCTTGGCAAATTCGCCTGGCTGGATACTGTAACTGCCGATGCCGATCCAGATGCGTGCGCCGCCGATTTCACGACCGAGTCCGGGAATCATAGGGGAGAGCAGCAATGCCAGACCGACCACCATACTGATGTATGAGAATCGGCGTAGCACGCGATAATCTCGCAAGGCGATAACCAGCACACCGACGACGACAAGCGCAATGCAGGTCCAGATCAACTGGCGTTGGCCGACAGCCGTGCCTGTCTCTTGGTCTATGCGGGTAATCATCGTCGTGCCGATGGCTGTAAGCAATAGTACGCACGGTAAAATGGACTGATTCGCATAAGGTTGGAATCTCAGCAATAACGCCCACAGAGCCAAGAACATAACCGCAACAACGCCCAACAATATGGCGAAGGAACCCGGGAAAGACCCAGCGGTGCGTTCAAACATCTGGAAGAAGGCGGCGAAACTGATCGCCATCGAGAAGAGCAGAAGCGATATCTGACGTAATCGTGATGCAGTCATGACTGGGACCCGCTTTCGCTAGCAGAAGCGGAGGCCGACTGCGACGCCGAAGAAGACGCTGAAGCGGAGGCTCCAGAGGTAGCTGACGAGCTTGCCGATGGTGAGGCTGAAGAGGAGGAACCTGAAGAAGATCCAGACTGAGAGCTCTCTAGCTTTTGGGCCTCTCTGCTGATGAGTCTGGCATGGCTACGGGCTTCGTCGAGGCTGTCTGCGCTGATGCCGCTGTTCAGCTGGTCAATCCAATCCTGCGGCAAGCTGGCGGTGGAAATGGTGGTTCGTTCGACCTCATGCGACAATTTCCATCCGAAGATATCGGTTGGAACTCCTTGGTAGATCGTCACCACGCCATCACTCTGACCAAGATAATATTTGCTTTGACTCCAGTTGTATGCGCCAAATGCTGCAGCGGAAAGAGCCATGAGAACGAGTATCGTGGCGGCAATCGTGCTCAACCGAGTCCAATGACGGCGCTTACGAGATGCCTTGCGTCGTTCTGCCTTCTCATGATGAATCGCATCTGCAACCTCTGGATCATTGGGATCCGCGGAATAGCGCCCATCCTGCTTTTGTACTACTGGAATTTCGCCAGTATCTGGATTAGAGAGTTCTTCGGAGTCTTCGCGCATATGCGAAGGCTGTGCAACACGCGGTGATACGGTTTCATTTTCATTGTCCTGAGTAAGCGCTGCGGCCCTCTGGGCAGGGGATTGCTTGCCGTAACGCAATGCGGGTGCAGAGGCAATCGGCTTGTTGACGATATCGGCGATGGGCTCAAGGCTTGCGCCGGCAGCGCCGCCGACAAGAGGCGTCTGATGTGGCAGGTCGAAGGCGTCCGCGTCCAAAGCCAGCGTTGCATCGGCTATTACCGCCGTGACATTATCGGTGCTGCCTGCCTTCAAAGCCATGGATACCAAGCGTTGAGCACATTCCTCCTGATCGGAGACGGTGGACATCACCTCTTCAATGGTGGAATTCTCCAAAACGCCACACAGACCATCGGAACACAGCAGCCAACGGTCCGCGGGATGAGCTTTTCGTATGGCGATATCGGGATGGGGGTCAATGTCAAAATCACCAAGCACACGCATTACCACATTGCGCTGCGGGTGGTTGCGCGCTTCGGCCTCGGTGATATGACCCGTATCGATGAGATGCTGCACATAGCTGTGATCAGAAGTCATCTGCATCAATTTGCCATCGCGCAACAAATACGCCCTGGAATCGCCGATATGGGCAAGAATCCAATATCCCGCAACCAAAGCCACGGCGGTAACGGTGGTCCCCATGCCGGAAAGGCGGCGCTCGCGCTTGGCCTTGCCAACGATGGCGTCATGGGCGGCCATAACGGAAACGTCCATCATATTGGCCACACTTGCGACATCTTCGCGCAGATTATCCTGCTCGATATGAGCCAGTGAACGAATGGCTATCGTGGAAGCCGTGTCTCCTCCAGCGTGCCCTCCCATACCATCGCATACGGAAATCAGGCGTTCCCCGGCAAACGAGGAATCCTGATTATTGCTACGCACGGTTCCCACATCTGAAACGGTTGTGGAGTAGAGGAACAGCGTTTTCGCTGGAGCGTCATTCGGCATCGGGCACATCACCTCAGTTCGAATGTGGTGGCGCCGATACGAACCGGTACGCGCGCAGGAAGGGCGACCGGAGAGTCGATACGACGCTGGTTGACCACGGTGCCGTTGGTGGATCCCAGATCTTCGATGACCCAGGATTGTGACGATGGATCGCGATACACGCGGGCATGGTGGGATGATACGAACTCGTCATCGAGCACGACTGTATTGGCCGCCGAACGGCCCAAAGTAATCGGGGCGTTGCCCAATGGCACAGAAGAGCCGGCCAAGGGGCCGTCAATAACTATCAGCAAAGTTGGCTGGTCACTGCGAGGAGTGGACGGCATTTCGCTGGTCGAAGGGCCACCTGCAGTACGCGCCGGTGCGGCTACGGGTGGTGTGGCTACAGCTTTGCGCGCACGTCGCTCGGATCGGCGATGTGCGCGTGACTTGCGTGGGCTGAGGGTTTCGATATCTCTGTGTAAGGACCGGACCGCCAGCCATACGAACGCCCAAAGCAGGATGAGGAATCCATACTTGAGGATCGCAAATGTCAGTTCTGTGATCATAACCTAGTTGTCAGTTCCTGCGCGGGGCTACTCCTGATCCTGCGATGAAGCCCAGTACAGGATACGGGTGCGGCCAATCGTAATCGTATTGCCATCCAATAGTGTAGCCGCTGGAACTTGATGCCCCTCAACATAGGTTCCGTTGGTGGATCCCAAATCGCGGGCGATCACCCCGTTATCGGTGATATCGATCTCCAAATGCTTGCGGGAAATGCCCGGATCGTCGATAACGATATCGCAGCTGGAACCGCGCCCGATAACAGTCTGCTCCTTGGTAAGCAGGTATTGGCTGCCGTTGATCTCCAACATGGGATTGTCCTGAGCCTGATCATCCGTGGTGACCGGTACGGCATTGCCCTGAACGGACTCGGCGGAAAGCTTGAAATTGCCCTTCGTGAGGTCGAGATCCTCTTCGAAAATCACCACAACCGGGCCCACGAAAGCATAGCGCTGGCTCTTGGCGTACTGAGTGAGGTTGTCGGCAAGCTCGTTCGCCAAGGTCTCGCTGCCCCACTGCTCGATGCGATCGAAGTCCGGAGTGCTCAGCTTGAAACGATACTCGTTCGGGGCCACAGTGCGGTCGCGGTCCACGGGCATGGCTTCGGCGTCAATCTCACGCTCCAAAGCGCGAGCAAGGTCAACGGGTTGCAGGTCCTTGGACCCGAACTTGGCGAATACGCCGTTGACGGCGCCTTCCACGCTCTTCTCAAATCGTTCGAGAACGCTCATAGTCATCCCTTTCTAATCGTCTCCTATCCTACGCGGCAAGGGCACATGCGCCAAAAGTCACTGATAATACTTGCAAATTCTTCATTCAGGAGGTGTTTGGGCGGGTGTTTGGACGTGAGCAGTCTGATATTCTCGCACGTGGTGTACGGCGGTTTTCTCGACATTCGAACATTTTCATGCGCAAAATCGTTGTGAAGGACTGCGCCAGTGTCTGGATATGTCATATATGAAATGGAAACGCTTAGTCGTTACCAAAGGCGTAGAGATAAAATTAAGTAGCTCTTCGACGATGCAGAGCCATTGATTCAAGGAGGAATCATGAAAGAAAAAAAAGGGGTAATGTCACTGTTTTCACTGATCGTTTCTGTGCTCTTGACATTGTCGATAATGCCGTTAGGTGCAGCATCAGCTGCGGAATTTCCAGGGGGTTCTGCCGGCTGTGTGGCTAGTGTTGAAATAAGTACGGAGCTTAGGAATAGAACAGACAAGATTGCTGGAATAGGGAGTTTCTTTTATTTTGATGGGGAAACATTGAAATTGTCCTTATCGGAACAGCAACTAAAAGAGGGGTACGATTTCTCTGATGCGGACTACGCTTTCTTGACCAACGACGTCTTGAATGTTGCCAATGGGGTTTCGCCGCACAGCAATGTACATGGCAGAGGCGCTCGGGCCAAGAAATGCGGAGGCGTATATCTCACATATATGGATCTCACTGTAGGGTTTGCGGCGGCGCTGACAGCGGCATCTTCGGTAAGCCCCGCTGCATTGGCTGCAACATTAACAGCTATGGCATCAGCGTTTGGGCCAATATCGGGCGTGGTCGCCGGCGGTATCACCATCATTGGTGCAGCTTGGTTCGCTGACCTGGCAGTAAAAATAGTTGGAGCTGTTGCTCAGAGAAAAGGGATCTGCATAACGGCTACATGGGGAATACCTCCATTGAATTCCGCAATAATGTGAAAGAGGTGCGATGATGAATTTCCCTCCCATTTCTTCTACTTCAAACAAAGCGATTTGGCTGTCTGAATTGCTATTGTTCACCACGTCCATGAATTTTGCAGAGGAAATGGGCAGGGAATCGCCAAGTTGGGTATTTCTGTCAATTTGTGGAATCGGCATGCTTGCATGTTTTGTTTGGCTCTGTCTCACACCAGTATATGGAGGGAAAGGTCAGAAGCTGAGAGAAATCCTATTGTGCTTAGTGCCTATCACGCTCGTACTGGTGTATAACAACGCAGTGGGACGTACTGTGTTCTACCTTTATTTCGTGTGTTACCTGATGAAGGATGTCATCGCGGGATATCTTGAAAGCAGGAGACACACTGAACAGCAGCCGCCTCAGTGATGTAGAGACAGAATTGAGTATCTGCGAATATGGTCGATAATTGCGTCAAGTGAGTCGTTGCCAGCGACATCTGTGTTTAGTTGTTTTTGGAATCAGGCGGTGCACAATATTTGGGTCCTACCTAATGGCATTATGGAAAGGCTTGATATCACTGGTGAGCGGTGTTTGGTAGGAGGTTGTCATGGCTATGAATGGTCAGGTTGAGATTCCTTTGTTGGACGAGGCTGAATACGACCAGATCATGATGCAGACGGTGCTTCCCGCATTGGAACAGTGCAAAGACGAAGGGTGGATGGAGCCAGCACAGGCCGAAAACCTGCCCGTTCCGCCAAACGAAGGCTCATTGCACTATGTGTGCTACGACTTCAAGCGGTTCGAGGCAGGGACAAGCGAGAAGTCGCCTTCATCTAAGGGCTTCAAAGGCGCCATTGTCATCTCCCACGGGTTTACCGAGTTCGCCGCAAAATACAGCGAAATGGCATGGTATTTCCTACAGGCGGGATACTCGGTCTGTGTCTTCGAGCACAGGGGACATGGCTATTCCGTGCGCGATGTTGACGACCCGTCACTGGTGCACATCGATGATTGGCATCGATATGTGGAAGACTTGGCGAAATTCGCCTCAACAGTGGGGCGTCACATGGCAGACGGCAAGCCGTTGTACCTGTTCTCCCACTCAATGGGCGGCGGCATAGGAGCGGCGGTATTGGAACAACATCCCACCGTATTTGATAAGGCTGTGCTATCCGCACCAATGATCGAACCTGCATTGGGCATGCCCAAATGGCTGGCCGGATTCTTCGGAGATATTATGAGCGGTTTGGGATTCGGAGAGCGCATGGTATACGCACATGAATCATTCACGCCCGAATTCGACGAAGCCTTACACGTGGGAGCAAGCCAGCCGCGCGTACGCTGGTTCCACAAGCTGCGCACGGAAAACGAACGCTACCAAACCAATGCGGCCACATATGAATGGGCTCGCCAATCAGTAAAAATATCGCAATACGTGATGAGCGAACAGGCCTGCCAAAACATCACGACACCAGTGCTGCTATGCCAAGCCGGACACGATATTTGGGTTATGAATCCAGCACAAGACAAATTCGTGCAACGGGTCCGATCCGCAGGAGGCAACATCACCAAACTGCAGTTCCCCGAATCATTGCACGAAATATTCAGCATGCCAAATAAGACACTGCAAACCTATCTCAAAGCAGTGTTGTCATTCTATGACGAGCCAATCGCAGAGTAGCGGATCGATAGTTGCAAATCCGTTGACATAGGAGGCCGTGTTTTCACGTGAAACACGCAAACACGCAAAGGCACAGCCTCCCATGTGAGAAGCCCATTAGCGAATCCGAAGCATGCTAGTCCACAAGCACATACTCTTCGAGTCGCTGCATCGCCTCAACCACCAAACTGAACGGCAAAGCCAGATTCATACGGATCGAACACGGCGCATTGAACATCTCGCCATCCTGCCAAGCAACGCCAACATCCCAGCCGCGCCGCTCCAACTGCTTAATATCGACCCCATGTGCCTGACACCAAGCCGAGCAATCCAACAGCAACATATACGTGCCCTCAGGCTTGAACAGCGAAACCCCAGGAAAATGCGTAGAAATATAGTCATACGCATACGACACATTCCCACTCAACACCTGACACAACTGATCCAACCACTCATGCCCCTCAGGACGATACGCCCCAATCAGCGCATGCATAGACAGCACATTCATCTCGTTGTAATGAGATTTCGAACCCTTGGCCACCACACGATCACGCAAATACTTGCTGTAAATAATGTGGTAACTATTCACCAAACCAGCCAGATTAAACGTCTTGGTAGGAGCATACAAAGCGACCGTGCGCTCGCGGGCATCCTCGCTTACTGACTGCGTGGGGATATGCTGATGGCCGTCAAGGATGATGTCTGACCAGATTTCATCCGCGATCACAATGCAGTCGTTAGCACGGTAAACATCCATGGCACGCTCTATTTCCCAACGTTCCCAAACGCGACCACAGGGATTGTGAGGGCTGCAAAATACTGCGACATGGATGTTGTTTTCCTTGAGCTGGCGGTCCATATCGTCGAAATCCATGCGCCATACGCCCTGATCGTCGCGTTTCAGGGGGCTGTGCACGATGCGGAAACCGTTGTTCTCAATACTGTGCGTAAAACCGATATATGTCGGACTATGAAGGAGCACGGCATCACCCGGAGCGGCAAAAGCGGTAAGAGTGGAGATAAGGCCTCCGATGACGCTGTTTTCGTAGCCGATATGTTCTCTGGTCAGCCCAGTGACGCCATTGCGCTTGCGTTGCCAGTCGATAATGGCGTCAAAATACTCATCGGTGGGTGTGAAATATCCAAAAGCAGGATGCTGAGCGCGATCGATTATTGCCTGAGTCACCGTGGGAACCGTAGGGAAATTCATATCGGCTACCCACATGGGGATAAGGCTGAAACCATCTTTTGGGGGAGTGGGCGCCATATCCGGCATAGTTCCCAATGCATCCACTGCCAAAGCATCCTTGCCATGGCGATCCATGACGGATGTGAAATCGTATTGCATGGGAGTCCCCTTCCGGTCGGTGTCAGGTTCAGTGGCGCAGGCATCGGCCACGCATCCATGGTATGGCAACCCGGAACAAAGCGGAGTGCAATGCGCGAGCAGCGGATACTCATGGAATCTTGAACTGGCATGATGGAGAGGACTGACATTGGTGCATGTGGGACAGATTGGATGTGCATGAGTTCAGCCACGCATTATTGTCATAATTGCGAACGGCTCATGCTGCACCTTACCGGCATATGCGAGTGCCTAGTATGGGGAATTGGTGCGGCTCAAGTACTTGGGCGTGCATGCCATCAGCGCCAGGAATATTCCCTTTTGTATGGCGATGCCAATAATCCCTTTGATCGAAAACAGTGCGGCATCGCCAAAAATAAAGAATTCAACGAGGGCTGACAATATGGCAAAAACCACCGCCGATATGCCAATTCTCATCCACGACAATGAGCGGACCATGACCATCTTCTTCCGCTTGCTCAAGGCAGCTATGTTTTATCCTCCATGTGCATTGTAAGTCTTTTTGGGTCGGTATTCCTTGCAGCGAAGATGTGCTCAATACTTGTTAAGCGTACAAAGAGGGCTTTCGTATGATACGGAATGGAAACAATAGACCCGATATTCGTGAGTTAGGCTTGTAACAAACCTGATGGCTGAAGGATAAGAGCACTGAGTGCGAATCGTTGTTCTGAAGCAGTCTCAAGGTTTGAGCTGTATCGGTCACAACAGAGGAGAGCCGTATGTCAGTATTCAATCAACCTATCGCAACCGTAGACCCTGATGTTGCAGCCGTGCTCGATGGCGAACTCAAACGGCAGCAAACATATTTGGAAATGATCGCCTCGGAGAACTTCGTACCACGTGCAGTGCTACAGGCAATGGGATCAGTGCTCACCAACAAGTATGCCGAAGGGTATCCGGGCAAGCGATACTACGGCGGCTGTCAAGAAGTGGACAAAGTCGAAACACTGGCTATCGAACGAGCCAAGGCATTATTCGGCGCAGAATATGCCAATGTGCAGCCCCATTCAGGAGCGCAGGCAAATGCCGCGGTGTATCACGCTTTGGTCAATCCGGGTGACACCGTGCTTGGATTGGAGCTCGCACACGGCGGGCACCTCACCCACGGCATGAAGATCAATTTCTCCGGCAAAATCTATCATGCTGAGGCATATGGATTGGATCCGGACACATACCGCATCAATATGGATATGGTACGAGAGAAAGCACTCGAAACCCATCCCAAAATGATCATTGCTGGATGGTCCGCATATCCAAGACATCTTGATTTCGCAGCCTTCCGCTCAATAGCAGACGAAGTCGGTGCCTACCTGTGGACCGATATGGCACACTTCGCAGGACTCGTAGCGGCAGGACTGCACCCCAGCCCAGTGCCATATTCCGACGTAGTTTCCACCACCATCCACAAAACCCTCGGAGGCCCGCGCTCAGGCATGCTCCTCTCGCGCGATGCTGCAACCTTTGGCAAGAAACTCAACTCCGCGGTCTTCCCAGGTCAGCAAGGCGGTCCGCTCATGCATATGATCGCTGGCAAAGCAGTAGCCTTCAAAATTGCGGCAAGCGAAGAGTTCAAAGACCGCCAACGCCGGACGCTTGAAGGCGCATCCATACTGGCGGAACGTCTTCTTGCAGATGACGTCGCTCGAAGTGGGGTCTCTCTGGTGACCGGAGGCACCAAAGTCCACCTCGTGCTTGTTGACCTGCGCAACAGCGAACTCAACGGACAAGACGCCGAAGACCTCCTTGACCAAGTCGGGATCACCGTCAACCGCAATGCAGTCCCATGGGACCCGCGTCCGGCACGCGTCACTTCGGGCTTGCGCATCGGTACGCCGGCGCTCGCCACTCGTGGATTCGGAGCCAAGGAATTCAGCGAGGTCGCGGATGTCATTGCCACTGCACTACGCGATGGCAAATCGGCGGATGTGCCCGCGCTGAGGGCGCGAGTTGCGAAGCTTGCCGATGATTTCCCTCTATATGAGGGATTGGATCAGACTCATGGTGCTGTGGGTGCTATGCAATGACATCACGTATGTCGCGCCGACATTATGCGTTGATATTCAGCATGCTGGCATGAATAGGTGCGCAATGAATGGATACGATGAGCCCGATGGCCAGGCTTTCTGCCGGTGTCATCGGGCCCATTCGCACAATATGCAGAGCCTATTCAAGTGGTCTTATTGACTTCGTTGCAGTCAGGTATCGAACAGTCGCTGCCGAGGCTGTCTTTGAGAAGTCGTGAACATAACTAAGTCTCTCGAATATCGGGTAGTACACGATGTCCCCTTACTAGGTGACATGCAACTTATAAACAATTGGCGCTTGTTGGGGTGTTGCGTAAGGTTGTGGACATGGGTTCGGGTCAGGGTATTAGCGGTTTCAAAGTCGGGATCCTGGATAATGACGAACTGACTCTGATGGTGCTTTCGCACTGCTTAGAAACAAGCCTCCCTGCCACGGTATGGTGTGCAACCTTGGGAAGCAAAGCGATAGCAATGTGCCGAGACGACGCTACCAGACCTGATATCCTGCTCGCCGATATGTCCTTGAACGATATGAGTGGAGACAGTTGCATTGCCGAGATCAGGGAATCCGGTGTCAGAATTCCAATATTGGCAATAACATCATTCCCCCTTCATGTGTATGCAGCGCTGGCGGCGGAAGCCGGCGCACAGGGAATCGTTCCGAAACGTAGCTTGGCGGTTATCCGTTCCGCGGTCACAACGCTGCTATCTGGAGGGATATGGGCTTCATCGATAGAAGATGTGGAATTTCATACCGCTGATAACGCTTTGGCGCATAAGATGAACCCGCTCACTGGCGATGATAAGAGGCGTGCATTATCGAGCCGAGAGGTTGAAGTGATCACATTATTTGCCCGAGGGTACACGACCGAACAAATATCCACTGAGTTGGACGTTTCGATGAATACAGTCAAAACATATACAAATAGGATTTTTGACAAGCTGGGTGCCCATACCCGTAGCCAAGCAGTCGCATTGTGGCTGGCTGAGCAATAGACAGCGCGGAGTGATAAACCCTGCCATGTGACCCATACAGGTGACAACGCGGTTGAAGCAACAGTCTCTTACGTATTGGATATGACTTGTGCCGTTATGCGCAAGCACATTCCGATAACCATTGCGGCATTCGATACATCGGCCAATTAAACCGTGGGCCGATTGCTTCGACTTTGAAGATCGAGAAGGGAAGGTCACATGAACAGTGAGCATACGGAACAGGTTCCTGAGCAGGTGAATGCGCTGGGAAACGAGACCGGAAGACTCGGTCGCCTGCAATTATTCATTACGGGGATGGTACCGCTTGGCATAATTTACGCAGCTTCCGCCATACTGTGGCGCTCGCACCATAGTGCTGATTGGATGTGGGGGAATCTGACAGTGTTGTTATTGATGGTGGTGTATGCGGTCGTTTGGTCCATGCTGGCCGATAAAAGAGCTGGAATTCGGAAGCATCCTGTCAGATGGATTCACGTCGTGTTGCAGGTTGTGAACAAGAATCGGTGGTTTGCCCGTCTAGGCATCATTCTTCCCGTATTTGTGCTGGTTTTAAGCTTTGTTTCAGATTGGCTCCATTGGGGTGGAGCGGTGACATGGACTCTGCTCTCTATCGCTTCAGTGTTGTATCTCATGTATGTGGTTCTGGTGATGTTCTCCACGGGATATGAGGCATTGGGTCTAATGCTTCATGCGAAGGAACGGCAACTGGCACAATCACGGCGAGAAACCGCACTATTGAGACGTGAACAGGAATTAGCTAGTCGCACCCACGATACGGTCACTGGCGCATTGTCCTCAATTGCACTGCTTGCAGAGCAGCAACAAGATGAGGCGAAGGACGACGGTGGGGCTCACGCGTGGTCTGTTGTCAATACGACCGCTTTGCAAGCCTTGGACAACCTCCATCAGGTGATTGATATTTTGGGAAACTCCACTGTTCAGAGTGGAGACGAGGCAGAGGAAAGGCTCGGCCTCTCCAACAAAACAGAGTGGAAGATGAATGATTTCATACTCGCGGTAACGGATACTGCGGCAAAAGAAGATATCGAGCTCAAAAAACTGGGGTTTCATGGCAAAACAACCGTAAGAGATACCCATACGTTGACCAAGACCGAGAAAATAGACAAATCCCCGGTCGGAGCCATATCCGGCGAATGCGCCGATGAGAGCGAATTTGCGACAGATATCACTACCGTTGATGGACGAGTCGCAGAAGAAGTACTCAAAGTATTAGGCGAAATATATGCCAATATCCGTTTCCATGCTGATCCGGATAATGAATACCATTGCGAAATCGGGTTATTGGCCAGAATGTGTGTCTGAAATCGCCTCTCATGCCTTGTGCTGCAAGGTCTGAGAGGTGTTTGAATGTGGCGGTGGGGACTTTCGAGGTCGGCCAGAATGTGTGTCCGGAACGGGACGTGGCGCGTTGCGGGGCAAGGCCTGGGAGCCGTTTGAATGTGGTTGTCTGAATGGTATGAGAACCCCACTTTGCCCCGAATGCCACGGAACGATGAAGAAGAACGGGAAGACCTCCGCAGGCAGGACGCGCTGGCGGTGCAAGGATCCCGGCTGCGGCAGGTCGCTGACGCGCGGCTACGACCGGCGGGCAGCCGATCTGGAATCGTCCCTGGATTGGCTGCTGTCCAAGGAAAGCCAGGAGGAACACCGCCTGCCGGCACGTACCCTGCGCCGGGCCAACGAGCTGATGTGGAGCCTGTGGCCTCCGGTCCCGCTGGTCGACGAGGTGCACGACGTGGTGCACCTCGACGGCATCCACCTGCACCGCAGGGCGGTCGTTCTCATCGCCATCGCATCCGGCCATGTGGTCGGCTGGTACGTCGCCAGAAGCGAGAACTCCGCCGCCTGGGGCCATCTCATGGCCAGGATGGCCCCGCCCCTGGCCGTCGTGGTCGACGGCGGGGGCGGCGTGCTCAAGGCGCTGCGCACGCACTGGCCCGACACGAAGGTGCAGCGCTGCGTGTTCCACGTATGCATGAACATCACCCGGCTGACCGGCATGAGGCCAAGGCTGGAAGCCGGCAGGCGGCTTCGCGAGATCGCCGTGGAACTCAGCCGGGTCACGGGTCCTGACTCAGCCGCCGCATGGCTGTCCGCCTACGACGGGTGGGAACGGGAACACCGCGAATTCCTCGACGAGAAAAGCAGATACGCCGACGGCACCGTCGCCGAAACGCACCGGCGGCTGGTCGAGGCCAGGCGCATGATCCGACGGCGCATCCGCGAAGGCCACCTGTTCACGTTCCTCGAACCCCCGCAGGATTGCAAGGCCTCCATACCGGCCACGAACAACCTCATAGAGTCATGGAACGCGGGCATCCGCGGCATGCTCCGATATCACAGGGGACTGAGCCTGGTGCGCCGGATCAAGGCGATCTGCTGGTGGTGCCACCAACGCACCGAACATCCCGAACCCGCATCCTGGCTGGTGGAAAACGCGTTCACCGACCAGAAAATCGAGGAACTCCACAGGCTGGCATGGGAAACGGAGCCCCCAAGGCGCATACGAAACGTTCGGCATACCCAACCGATACGGAACCGGCATCGACTGGAACGAATTCCACACCAGCACCAGATACCCAAACGCCACCGAATAAAACCACCACCAGACACACAAWTTGGCCTATAACCCACCGAWYAMWWMCATSYAYCKWCAMASAAGTATCCTGRCYTWTMAYMTMAYCTTCAGAYAATSCTTGCACAACAGCAAGAGCTTGACCAAAATATGTGTTTGTTTCATTACTCGTGAAGGAATCTAAATTATAGGGGGGGCAGCGCATCCTACGCCAAGCAATTTGCCACCTTCTACGGTAACGTGCAGTTTTCCTCGTTGTAAAGGCTTTACATAACCTTGATTATTCCTCTGGTAAACGTTTTCTGTTTACCATTCCCGATTTTGATTGCTTTGTTTGGCGCATTGAGTAGGAGACGGATCTCTTCAGCGAGGAGACAAGTCTGGAAGAGCATGGCTGTTGCGTTGCTCATCATGGGCGTTGTAGGAGTAGGCATCACAATAAGCATTTGCTTTTTCGCTATATGTGTTAGGCATGACACGATAGCCTGATTTTGTAGAAGAACCACCGATGGAGTGAAGCGTTCTAGGGTTTGGACGATGCGAAGGATGCGTGTCGTCTTACTCGTGAGATAACGAGAAATCAATACAAGGTTGTTATACCTAAAGCCGACGGCAGCGGTGCATTTGGAGATAGGATTACGAATCCCGCTATCTTAGAGCCAAATAATGGATTTACTCACTCGTTTTTAGGCATAGGTGGATTTAATTCTGAATTAACGGCAAATAATGCTTTGAAATACATGAGTACCAAATTCTTTAGAAGCTTGCTTAGTATTTTGAAGGTTACCCAGGACATGAATGCCGATAAGATGAAGTACGTTCCCCTTCAAGACTTCACTTCTGCATCTGACATTGACTGGTCTAAATCTGTCCCTGAGATTGACCAGCAGTTTTACAAGAAGTACAGCTTATCTCCTGAGGAGATTGAGTTCATCGAAACTCATGTGAAGGAGATGAACTAATCATGGCTGATACTCACAAGATTCAACCATTAGCGCCGATAGTTCCTATGGTCTATGCCTACACGACTCCTGAAATCGCAAGACATGATGGTTGGACAAAGATAGGCTACACAGAGAAGAAGACTCCGCTTGAGCGCATCAAAGAACAGACGCATACTGCCGATGTTGAAACCAAGCTTGAATGGGTTGATAACGCAATCTACAAGGACGGCTCCGGTGAGGCGTTCACTGACAAGGATTTCCACCGATTTCTGAAGCAACACAAAAATGTCAAACAGGAAGAGGGCAAGGAACCAGATGGCGGGACAAGCAACACGCATTGTTCGCGGAGGCGGGCGTCTCCCAGTCATCGTCTTCACCGGTGTGCAGCAACGAGTTGTGCGGATTCCTTGACCCTGACAACTTCAGCCGATGGCACAGACAGTACTTCGTCAAGGAAGGACTCGCCCATTACGCCAGCGAAACCACCTACATCGACCGGCGCGGCATCGAACGCACACGACGGACCGGATACGTCGGCCCGAACTTCCATGCGCTGCGACGCGCACAGGCAACGCTACTGGTTGCGGGCGGAGTCGATCCCAAGACCGTGCAGGCACGTCTTGGACATGAGAGCTTGAACACCACATTAAACATCTACGCCGAAGAGGTTGGCGAAAATGATCGTAAAGCAGCTGACTATATGGGTAAGTTACTTGAAGGATAGATAAGATTGAAAGAAATAATGAGGAGACTCTGATTGTAACTGAGTCTCCTCGAGATTTTCAAAAAGTAATCGGCAACGACATGAGTTCTTGCGGCTCTAATTTTTTTAGCCCGCCACCATATTCGCGGCCGCCATTGATTAATATTTCAGGAGGGATATTGTTTAATGCTTCGCACATATTATCAAGTTCATTGTCAGACATTGCGGTCTGAGGGTATAGTCCTAAATATGTGTTTGTCATTGTTGCGTTTGACCGATTCCTGATGAATCTGAAAGGAGTTTCTTTGGAACGACTCATGTAGGTGCAAACAATAGGTGCAGATGTTACACTGCCAATCGAGTACCATGGAGTCCTGTGCCTAAGAATGTAACCATTCCTAATTTTTTCGGGGCAATCGTCGAGATGTTTTCGTATGGAAAGCGGAAGTGCTGCATAGTTGGAGGACTTGGGTATATTCAGTAGTGCAGTATCGGACTCTTGTGGCCATCCGGTTTCATCTGAAGTGATTTCTGGCAAATGGAAAGTTCTCGGAGAAGGCAAAATGGGATATAGCCATTCGTCTGATATACCTTTTTGATGCCATTCGTTACGGGAACGAATAAAGAAAGAGTTTCCGCCGGTAGCAATACCTCTCTTGGCTTTAAAGTAGTCGCCCAATATCTGAACGCTTGACACGTCTTCGCCTGAGTAGCCCTCAAGGTGTTGCCACTTCGACAGTTTTGTTAATTCTTTCAAAGGAATTTCTATTGTCTTGCGAGGATTTAGAAAATCACCATAAGTGAATACAGCGTATGACCTAGTGTCCGGTTTCCGTTTTCGAATAATAGCGACGCAAGATGTAACTAGTGCATCGTCAAACTGTAAATTTTCCGGGTCGAAGAAGTGAATTCGCTCAAGTGAAACATTCTGAGTGAGGAATTTACGAATGGGAGCGCCATAATTTACTGAGAAAAGTTCAGAAGGAATAAGCCATGATCCTACGCCATTTTCTTTTAGCATTCCCGTTCCAGTCAACAAGAAGTATGCATGTAATCCAGCCAAACCAGAAAGACTAACTCCAGAAAAGGTGGCGGTGAGTTGAGAATAAAAACGTTTTTCGGACTGTGACAGATGATGATGACGCGAATACGGCGGATTGGAGATAATGGCATCAAACTGTTGTGATTCCATTGATGCATAGTCAAAGAAATCATTATTGATTATGTGACAAGTATCGCTGGACCATAGCTGCTGTGCCGTCTCGTAAAGTGATAAATCTTTTTCTACGCCCGTGATCTTGATTTGATCAGATATTGATAATAACGCGGAAATAAACGCGCCTGTGCCACATGAAGGTTCAAGTACGGAGACATTTTTCCCTACCCGAGAGAGCAGGTCTTCAGCAATAATAGATGCTAGCGGGTATGGTGTGGGGAACTGGCCATGCTCATTACGTTCTTCTTGGGAGTGGGAGGAATCAAAGAGCTCTTGCCTCCGCTGCCTTGTGCTTTCCTTTTTATTCTGCACGGGGCACCAACTCGTTAAAGTCTTCGATGCGATGTTCCCA
The DNA here is from genome assembly GCF_000741765.1 of Bifidobacterium tsurumiense. Classification (GTDB taxonomy): domain Bacteria; phylum Actinomycetota; class Actinomycetes; order Actinomycetales; family Bifidobacteriaceae; genus Bifidobacterium; species Bifidobacterium tsurumiense. The sequence continues at coordinate 5,131 of NZ_JGZU01000001.1, read as the reverse complement.
AACCCAATCCATGTGGTTGGCAGCTTCATAACCTAGGTATGTCGCTTCAAAATAACCACAGAGAAATAGATAAAGGGTTACGTCGCCATAAGTTCCGCGGAGCTGAGAGACCTTTGTGTCCTCTTCTTTTCTACGCTTATTGGTATTGGTTGCGTCTCCAGCACATTTGCACTCAATAAGCAATGGACGATTGGAGTTGAAAGGCATGATTGCCATATCTACAGGGGTGTTGACCATGCCGTCCGATGCGTCTGTGGCGTTTTTGTACATGCCGACATTTTTGTGATGGCTGTATGTGCCGGGGCGCATGTCAAAAGCTTGTACGGATGAATCTTCAACTCTCCAATATCCGCGCGCATCTAGATATGCATCCAGCTTGGACAGTTGGCGGTGCTCTTGTTCATTCCTGATTAACGGATCGGTTAAGGAACCGCACAAGCGATCTCCGGCAACACATGACGCGATTTCGATTTCTCTGTCGGATGGGCATGAGCCTTCCGTCAGCCACGCACAAAGTTGTGTATCTGTTAAACGTTTAAGGACGGGGATCATACGACTAATGGCCTCTTTGCGTTGCACGTGAGAACGTCCTCGCGGGACGCTGCCTTTTTCCATGGACTGTACGATGCTCTTACTAACCTGAGCTAGTCCGGCCAGTCTTTCTCGGGCGATGGGCGGGGCACAAAACATGCGAACTATCGCAAGATTTTCGGGATTGTCCCAAAGGTACTGCTCGTCTAGGGAACGAAGATAGTCGGTGTCGTCAAGAAGACGTTGAACACTTTCGATGCATTCGCCGCGAGCTGACTGATAAGTGCTGGGGGCGTAGTCAAAGAACCAATCGTTGTATTGCAGAATCGACGCTTGTGTGTCTTCGTTCCAACGATTGGGTTTGTCTGCGTTGATCACAGGTGCCTCCCTAGCTTCCTTTAAGATACGCCTCCCGAGTTTTTCTATCATGGTACCGGTTGGGGTTGTCGGGCTTGCATATGTGTCTAGTATGCTCATAGAATAATCGAACACTTGTTCGAATATTGTGGTATCTTGTTACATGGCTTGAGGGATAGAAGAGACCGAAGGGGGTGGAACCATGTCGAGACGAAATTCAAAGCAAACTTCCCATGCTGTTGCCCGGAAAGCATCTGCGGCCCTTCGCGATGGCCGTTCGAGTGCTCGAACAAAGGCGCTGGCAGGATCGGCCCTTTCTCAGGCGGCTCCGAGTGGTTCGCGGAAGAAGAAGTGACCTGATGGAGAGGCCCTGCACTTTACAGGGCCTCTCCATGGTCTGTACCTGTTGATCAGCGTTTGCATTTGGGCCATTTAATGGGAATACCGCTGTTTTCAGCGATGAAGGTGTTCAAGACCGTAGCGGTAACGTAGTCCTTCCTTCCCACTCGAATAGAAGGAAGAGCGTCCATCATCAGGCGGGCCTTGGAACGTCCGACACCGAACATCGTCTGAAGGTCGGACACATCCAAAAACTGAGGCTGATTGTTGGCGATGTTGTCCGTTTGGTTCTCAGTCATGATCGACCTCCTTCTTCGGCTTGTTGCTGTTGCGTGCCAGTAACTCCATATCACTTCGCGGCAGAACACTGTCTGCCGGGCGGCGAAGTCCAGTAGGTCAGGATGTTCCTGCTCGCAAAGCTTGAGTAGGTCGTAATATCCTTGGATGCCGTTGTCGGCGACAAGATTCACGATGGACATCGCCTCCTGCTTGTCGTCGTCGGGGATGGCTATCTTCTGCCAGTCGGCACCGTTGAAGGCCAGTACGTTTTCAGGTAGGTACTGAGCCTTCTCCGGGTTGTCGAGGTGGATGAGATATCGAGCCATGCCCCGAGGGCTTTCCAAACGAATGATGGTCTTGGGGCCATTGAACTGCTCGAAAAACCGCTGTGCGTTCCGGCGCGTAGTGGTGTTCATCCACATTGCGATTACATGGCGATGGGGCTTTTTCAGTTCACCGGTTTTGACATCAGCAATATCCAGATCGTGCAGTGGGGACACAAGGATTTGCAGACCCGACAGTTGCATAAGCTCCTGCCAGTTGTCCGGGCAGCTGTCGCCGGGATAGATCAGGCCGGCCCAATACCGGCCCTTCTCATTCGGGTTGTTCTTCTTGTCACTCATTTTCGTCCCTCATCTCACATCTCAACAGGGGGCGTCGTAGTAGCCCCATGCATCTGTCAGGCGGTGACTCTGCTGGCTCTGGGCTTTCGCTGACGCTTCGCCCATCGCCAGGTCGAGAAAAAGGTATCTGCCATGGGCGAGCTCCACGTTTTACCGCATCTTCGCCTAGCGCCATGGTGGCTTCGCTTTTAGAGTTCAGACGAAGTGCCAAGGTTGTCAGCAATAGGCTTCGATATGGCAAGCTGGTGCTTACCCGCGGGTTCTGGGTGGCGACCATGACCATGCAGTTTAGAGCGCGGGATCGTGAGAGAATCGATCGCACTAGCTCGATGCACGAGTCTGATAGCTTTTTGCTCGATCCCGATCGAACCATGTCCGCTGCTTCATCGATGACAAGCAACCGGTGACATGTCTGGGCGTCGGTAAGAGAGCGCGTCCTACCGCGCCATTCGGCGGCTAGTGTGTCAACATTCGAATTGAAATCAGTCAGCAGATCATGTGCTTCTTCGAGGGTGTAGGCTTTGCGGGCCAGTACGTTGCAGTAATTCTCAGCTTCCATGCCTGCTTTCAAATCGATAAACCAAATTTCACCGCCGAATGCCACCTCCTGAGAGATGATGTTGGCAATGACGCTACCTTTGCCGCTGTTGGACTCTCCGATGACGGCAAGATGTGCAGATCGCGGGATTGTGACTGTCCTCTTCGGGTCGGCGATGTCAAGACCGAGAGAATATCGGTCTGATAGCAGTTCCCGATGGTGTCTGAATATATTCATCGAAGCTCCTCTAATCGGGGCGAATGTGACACGGTATTTCGCATTTGAGAACAACCCCTGCGGTACTGTCTCTACGCTCACTGCTTGGAATGCGCGGCCGAGACGTGGGGCAACCGCATCTGCCCATGCATTCACGTCTTCGTCTGTAGTGAGTACGGCGGGTAACAAGAAGATCATGCGCTTGGGGTTCCTTGCATATCGCACCTTCACTGCTTTCTCCTCGCCTGGCGACAGGCTGAGTGGTTTTGCACACAGTGTGTCATGTTTGCGGGCTGCACGGCTGTTGTGGCGTGCGATGAAGAACGCGCACACAGCGAGGAGGGCGAAGAGAACGATTGCGATGACGATGAAGTGGTCTTGCGCGAACAGTTGCGCTTTGGTGATGAAATCCATTGGTTCTCCTTGGACTGGTTCGAACATGACGAATGTGAAAACAGTGAAGATGGATTGCCGGAGCTGAGGTTCGCTCCGGCACTTCGGGACAGCCATTAAGCAGAAAATAGAACGTCATGTCTGATTCATCTTGCAGAGCGGCTTTGATGGAGCGCATTTCCAGTGGAGTTGGGAAGAGACGGCCAACGGAGTCCTCTCCAAGAAGAACCTCGAGACACTCGTATGGCTTACCCGCCTTGCTCACACCCTGCACGATTTCTACGTGCAAAATCGGGTCCGTGGTGCTTGCCATGTTGCTCACCTCCTTTCGTTCGTGTTCGTCGGTGATTCCATCTAAAAACATGCATTCTGGTTTGACGAATTTCGAGTGCAGAAATTACACCTGACGTGGCTTGAGACCTTGATATCATTGGGATAACTAAATTTGAAAAAGCAGATGCGGCCGAGGTGAGTATGGAAATCGATAGCAAAATGTTGGTGGCTTCGCTAAGGAACTATGCGGAAGCAAAGCACATGCAGCTGCAAGATGTAGGTAAGCAGCTGGGATTCAGCAAAGATAGAACCAAGAGCATCTTTACAGGACGATCAAAGCTCACTGGTGATGATGTGCTTCGGATTCTCATGAACGTGGATATACCGTTGCCGGAGCTGAAGAGGTGCAGGCAACTTTGGCGTTTGCGCAGGGAGGTTCTGAATTTCGAAAGGCCGGACGACTTTGAACAGTTCGTTGACGGCCTGAATGTGAGTGCGACTCTCTTTCCGAGGAAAGTGCAAGGATCATTAGCGAGGAGCGACAACGAACGAGTGTCCACTGAATTGGCTAGAGACGTGATGTCACATGAAAACTGGTATGTGCTTCAAAATGGTTGGATCTGTGCGCTCAAAGTTGAGGGTAAGTGGGTGACTTTTACACCATTCGCACCAGATTTCATGACAGCGGCAAGGACAATGATCGGGCTTAAATGGATTCACCGAAAGACTGAAACGAGTATCCCGTTCATCGATTGGGGCACTGTTCATGGAGGATGTCCCTCCAACGAAGAGACTTCTCGGTTCGTGGGACGAAAACTGCTGAAGTATATCCAGAGCAAACCTGATCGTTTCCCTCTAGATGACGAATTTCGGAGCGTGGTTGCGGGGAAAGCCATGGGTGAATTCCAGCAGAATAGAATTCTCGAACTAGAAAAAAGCTTGAACACGGTAAAAGAGATTGCAGAAAGCTCCTTAAAGTATTCATTGTCTACGGAAAAAGATGAATACGGTATCAGTCCGGCGGAAATCTATTCCAGTGTTTTCGATTATCTGGAGTCAAATGTTACGAATCTATATGGAATCCATCACCTACTTCTTGAATACGGCATAACCATACCGCCGCAGCTTGAGGAAGAATGCGAGAGAGTGCTTGGGTTAAATGAACGACATTACAAATATTCGCTGTACATCGAGCCAATTCTTGCAGTAAATGATCTACCGGATAGGCTTGCAAGTTCTACTAAGGCAGAGCGAGTGCAGTATGAAAAGTTACGTGCAGATGGCGAGGAGAAGAGCAAGAAGAGCAAGAGTGGGGTTATTGGCCAGAATGTGTGTCTGAAATCGCCTCTCATGCCTTGTGCTGCAAGGTCTGAGAGGTGTTTGAATGTGGCGGTGGGGACTTTCGAGGTCGGCCAGAATGTGTGTCCGGAACGGGACGTGGCGCGTTGCGGGGCAAGGCCTGGGAGCCGTTTGAATGTGGTTGTCTGAATGGTATGACGTAACCCACCTTGCCCGAATGCCACGGAACGATGAAGAAGAACGGGAAGACCTCGCAGGCAGGACGCGCTGGCGGTCGCAAGGA